>NZ_JALRMO010000001.1:5515000-6115000 GCF_023276405.1 Paenibacillus hamazuiensis | reverse complement strand
ATACGGAGATCGTATAACATATTTGCAATACCGAGTGCATATATTTATTCTTGTATAAAATTGCTTGATCTAATCCATAATGGTAATATTGTTTTGGGTATTTTTGTGGGGGTGCGAGACGGGTGGCCAATGCTCAAAATACGAAACGAATCATGATCAGCTTGCCGGACTATTTATTGCAGGAAGTCGACGGCATCGTGGAAAAGGAGAACTCCAACCGCAGCGAATTCATTCGACAAGCGATGAAGCTGTATTTAATGGAGCGGAAAAAGCGCCACCTGCGCGAATCCATGCAGCGAGGGTACATGGAAATGGCGAAGATCAATCTGCATATGGCTTCGGAGGCATTTTTGGCGGAGGAAGAAGCGGATAACACTCTTGACCGTTTAGTTAGCGGGGTGTAACAGTTGATTGTCAAACGTGGCGATGTTTTTTTCGCAGATCTTTCACCGGTCGTTGGTTCGGAACAAGGAGGGGTTCGGCCTGTCCTTGTGATTCAGAATGATATCGGCAATCGCTTCAGCCCGACGGTCATCGTGGCGGCGATTACGGCGCAGATTCAGAAAGCGAAGCTGCCAACGCATGTGGAGATCGATGCGGAGGTTCACGGCTTTGACAGAGATTCCGTCATCCTGCTGGAGCAAATCCGAACTATCGACAAGCAGCGGCTCACGGATAAAATCACTCATCTGGATGAAGAGACGATGCGGAAAGTTGACGATGCCCTGCAGATCAGCGTAGGACTGATTGAATTCTAAAAGATGATTGGAGGCGAGGGTGCTGCAGAGTCCCTCGTTTTTTGATGTTTACAAATAGGAGAGGATGAAGCTCATGTCGAAGGAACAGGTCGAAGCAGTTGAAACGTCCGGTGCGCAACATGAATTGACGGAGGAAATGAAGGCCGCCATTCAGGAGCGGATTTTAAAGCAGATCGCTGCGGAGCTGCAGCTGTCTCCCGGCAAGGTAAAAACGACCGTAGGCCTCTTGGACGAAGGAAATACGATTCCTTTTATCGCGCGCTACCGCAAAGAGATGACAGGGGAGCTCGACGAAAACCAGCTGCGCGATATCGAGGAGCGCCTGAACTATTTGCGCAATCTGGAGTCGCGGAAGCTGGAGGTCATCCGGCTGATCGACGAGCAGGGGAAGCTGACGGACGAGCTGCGAGCCTCGATCGAGCAATCGGTCAAGCTGCAGGAGGTCGAAGACCTGTACCGGCCGTACCGGCAAAAGCGCAAAACGCGGGCGAGCGTGGCCAAAGAAAAAGGTCTCGAGCCGCTGGCCGAGTGGATCATGAGCCAGCCCCGGCAGGGTAATCCGGAGGCGGAGGCCGCTAAGTATGTGAACGCCGAGAAAGGCGTTCAGACGGCCGAGGAGGCGGTTCAAGGCGCGATGGACATCATCGCCGAAAACATCGCCGACGACGCCAAAGTGCGGGCCTGGGTGCGCCGATATACGCATGATCACGGCATTCTTCATACCGAAGCGAAAAATAAAGAGCAGGAATCCGTGTACGAAATGTATTACCAGTACTCGGAGCCTGTCCGCAAGCTGCCGCCTCATCGGATTTTGGCGATCAACCGCGGAGAACGCGAAGAGGTGCTGAAGGTAAGTCTCGAGGTGCCGGTGGAGAAGATCCACGAATACATCGGACGCCAGTACATAAAAGGCAATTCCGTCGTCAAAGACACGCTGCTGGCTGTCGTCGAAGACGCCTACAAACGGCTGATCGCGCCTTCGATCGAACGCGAGGTGCGGAATGAAATGACCGAGAAAGCGGAAGAAAAAGCGATCGAGGTATTCAGCGCCAACCTGCGCAACCTGCTGCTGCAGCCGCCGGTAAAAGGCAAAACGGTGCTCGGCGTCGACCCGGCGTATCGGACAGGCTGTAAAGTCGCCGTCGTCGACGATACCGGCAAAATGCTCGAGGTGGCCGTCACTTATCCGACCCCTCCGAACAACAAGGTAGCCGAAGCGAAGCAGAAATTCAAGCAGCTCGTTGAAAAATACAACATCGATACCATCGTCATTGGCAACGGGACGGCATCCCGGGAAACGGAGCAGTTTGTCGCGGATTTTATCGGCGAGATGAAGGGACGCCGGCTGCAGTATTTGATCGTGAACGAAGCGGGAGCGAGCGTCTACTCCGCATCCAAGCTGGCGCAGACGGAATTTCCGGATCTGGACGTTGCGGAGCGCAGCGCGATCTCGATCGCGCGCCGTCTGCAGGACCCGCTGGCCGAGCTCGTCAAAATCGATCCGAAATCCATCGGTGTAGGTCAATACCAGCATGACGTTTCGCAAAAACGTCTGGAGGAAAGCCTTGGGGCGGTCGTCGAGTCGGCGGTGAACCATGTCGGCGTCGACGTCAATACGGCGTCTCCTTCGCTTTTATCGTACGTCTCCGGCATCAACAGCACTTTGGCGAAAAACATCGTCAAATTCCGCGAGGAAAACGGCAAGTTCGTAAGCCGCGCCCAACTGCAAAAGGTGCCCCGCCTTGGGGCGAAAGCTTTTGAGCAGTGCGTAGGGTTTCTGCGCATCGGAGAAGGCCAAAATCCGCTCGACAATACGCCGATCCATCCGGAGTCGTACGACGTGGTGGACAAGCTGTTCAAGGAGCTGAAGCTGGAGCTGTCCGGGCTCGGGTCGGATCGGCTGAAGGAAATGCTGCAAAATATCGAGCCGGAGCAAATTGCGCCGAAGCTGGGAGTCGGCGTCCCTACTTTGCGCGATATTATCGACAGCTTGCAGCGTCCCGGACGCGATCCGCGCGACGAGCTGCCGAAGCCGATTTTCCGCACCGACGTGCTGCAAATCGAAGATTTGACTCCGGGCATGGAGCTGAAAGGGACCGTGCGCAACGTCATCGACTTCGGTGCGTTCGTCGATATCGGGATCAAAAATGACGGACTCGTCCATATTTCGCAAATGAGCGATTCCTATGTCAAACATCCGATGGATGTCGTATCTGTGGGTGACACGGTTACCGTGTGGGTGCTGGGTGTCGATCTCAAAAAAGGCCGCGTCAGCCTGACGATGAAAAAGCCTTGAGCTGTAGGGCAGAGCCGCTTGAAAAGAAAAATAGAGCATGAGATAGATTCGTTCTACTCTCATGCTCTATTTTTGTCGTGTTTAGGATTGAAGAGAAGATTCCTCCGCGGAACCGGTTTTACGGGTCCGGTAAAAAAACCAGCAATCGTTCAAAAGTCGAATTTGCCGGCGGTTTTTATTTTGAAAAGCACGCATCAATTGGTTGCATAACCATTGCGGCATCGCGCATAACCCCTTCCCACCCCAGCTAGTTGGTATTAGCATATGGGAAGGTGGGCCATAAAGTGCATGTCCCGGCAATTATCCCGGGCCTAGACCAGCTCTTCTTCCTCGTACCATTGCTCGAGCTGGGCCTGGAGCGCCCGAATCTCGGTAAGCAGCGAAATGAGCGGGTATTCCTTCTCCCGGATGGAGGAGAATGTCCGCTCGAGCTGATTGATATAATCGAGTCCGCCGGTCACGGCGTATTTCGGACTTACGATCTCGAGCTGATCGAATTCGGCGATAACGGCAGGCAGGCTCGGCACATTGCCGGCGGTCAGCTTGCCGAGTTCTTTATGAAGCCGCTGATTCAGGGCGGTCAATTGATACATGTGGGAGGAAGGCATTTCCACAAATTCGATGGATCCGTTCAGCTCCAGCAGGGCATAGCGAAATTTGGACATGTCGGGTACCTCGCTTTTTGGCGTTCGAAAGCTTTTTCTACTTGACAGTGTAGCTCATGATCGGGTTAAAATTCAAGTGAGAAGCACAAATTGACGCATTGCGAGTTCCGGGTTTATGAATGGAACCGATATAGGTGGGGGAAACTGATGGATGACCAGGAGCTGCAGCAATGGGTGGAACGGGTATCGCTCGCGTCGTTCGGAAGACCGTTTCAGCATCGGGCGCGGTTTAACCGCAGATTGCGGGCGACGGGAGGAAGATATTTTACCCGGTCTCACGACATTGAAATCAGCTGGCAGCAGTATACGGAGTACGGAGCGGAAGACGTAGAGAAGATCATCAAACATGAGCTGTGCCATTATCACCTTCATTTGCTGAAAAAAGGCTACCAGCACCGGGATGCCGACTTCAAGACGCTGCTTGCCCAGGTGGGGGGGACACGCTTTTGCAAAGCGCTTCCGACCGCGGCAAAGCGGAGAGAGCCCTACCGGTACAAGCTGGTGTGCAGCAGCTGCAGAACGGAGTATTTGCGCAAGCGGAAGCTGGATCCACGCAAATATGCATGTGGAAAATGCAGGGGGAAATTGAAGTTGCATACTCTTGACTTGGCCCATAAATCGTGATAAATTATTTTTACGCTTTCCCCGATAGCTCAGTCGGTAGAGCACTCGACTGTTAATCGAGTTGTCACAGGTTCGAGTCCTGTTCGGGGAGCCATTATCGTCTTGGAGAGATACCCAAGTGGCTCAAGGGGACCCTCTGCTAAGGGGTTAGACTGCGTAAGTGGTGCGAGGGTTCGAATCCCTCTCTCTCCGTATCCGCAAGCAAACAGAAACCGCCGGAAGGCGGTTTTTTTGCGTTGCGGCACCGAGCCAGAGGGCGCCGTTGCCGGGATAACGGGACCATAGCGGAACTATCGTTCGCTAAGTAGGCCAATATCGGATATTCTCTCGAAAATTAGCGGAGCTCAGGTGATCTATTTACCTGATTACCCGGGCCCGGTACAAACACCATTTTCCACCGATTTAGCGCACCCCAGTTTCTCTATTTTTTTCGAAGCGCCCGTTTATCCGAGAATAGCGAACGTGGGCTCCGCTATGTTTGTATTTTAGTAGTTCGGTCTGTCAGCCGATCGGGTAGTAAAGCGTGTCCGACCCCAATTTGGCGACAGCCAAAACGGGTCGGACATAGGCAAGGATGAGACACTCATAAACTCCTTGGGCATCGCTCCAAAAGTGCAGCGTGCCCGGCATAGGATTTTTTTCCGAAGGCAAAAAATCCATGCCGGGCAAACGCGAACTAGCAGCGAGCACTCCCTCCATACGGGCGGGTCCAGGGCGCCTGAGCGCCTGGGGTCCCCCGGTGGGGGGATTTAGGGGGACGCGCTTATAACCACCGCTTCCAGCGAAAAATAAGCCACATGCCCACGGCCACCACAAGCATGACGATCCAGACGTACAAATAACCGAAATCCCAATTTAACTCGGGGATGTTCTTGAAGTTCATGCCGTACAGCCCAACGATAAACGTCAGCGGCAGGAAGATCGAGCTGATGATCGTCAGCGTCTTCATGATCTCGTTCATGCGGTCCGATTTCATGCCCATCTGCAGCTCGAGCAGACCGGAGAGCGATTCCCGGAACACATCAAGCGAATCGATCACCCTCGAGATGTGATCGTAAATATCGATAAAGTACACTTCGCTGTCCTGTGTCATGTACGGAAAGTTTTGATGGCTGATCGTTCCTAAAATCGTTTTTTCCTCGGCAACGATGCGGCGCAGTCCATGAATCGTCCGCTTCAAATGAAAAACATCCCGGGATATCCGGATATACGGATTGCGGAAAAGATTGCGTTCCATCTTGTCGACCTTGTCTTCGATATGATCGGTAATATCGGTGTAGTCATCGACGCAGCGGTCGAGGATACGGTGCAAAATTTGCCCCGGCTGAGCCATGCGGTCGCCGGTCTGCAGCAATTCCGCCTCAATCTCCGCAAAAAACGGAATCTCCTTGTGCGTGACGGTGATGACAAAATGAGAGCCGATGACGATGCCCATCTCGACGGGGGACAGGCTTTTTGGCGCGATGGCAAAAAAGGTAAGCAGGATGTGGTCCTTGTACCGGTCCAGCTTCGGCCGCTGGTTCAGCTTGATGCAGTCTTCGATGACCAGCGGGTGACAGCGATACCAGCCGAGCACGCGGCTCACCTCTTCCGGAGACGCTTGATGCAGGCGAATCCACACAGTTTCCTGCTCGCGGGAAGGACGTTCGGGTTCTTCGGTCACCCGGCCGGTTTCTCGGTTATAAATGAGCATATATGCCCTCCATGAAGTTCTTGTTTCGATATGTTTAGCATATCACAAGCTTATATTTTTTTACCAAATCGACGAAATTTGAAAAAAGGCTTGTCAACCTGAAGAGGACCTGCTATAATAACACTTGTCGCTTTCGAAGGACGCCCTCAGTTAGTACGACGTGGCCCGTTGGTCAAGGGGTTAAGACACCTCCCTTTCACGGAGGTAACAGGGGTTCGAATCCCCTACGGGTCACCATTTTTTATTTATGGGATAAATAATTTATAACATAAACAGTTAGAGCCATTAGCTCAGTCGGTAGAGCACCTGACTTTTAATCAGGGTGTCGTAGGTTCGAGTCCTACATGGCTCATGTTAATAGCTTGCGGTTGTGGTGGAATGGCAGACACGCCATCTTGAGGGGGTGGTGGGCGTACGCTCGTGGAGGTTCGAGTCCTCTCAACCGCATCGACATGAAGAAAACCTTGCTGGGGAGCAAGGTTTTTTTGCTATAATCTTAAGGGATTTATATACGGTTAAGGAGGTGCAAAAGTGGCTTCAAGCGAACGGCATTATGAGGAAATGCTCGCCAAATTTTATTCATGGATGTTAGGGGACTTTGACGAAAAGATCAGGGAAGCGCTTCATTTTTTCGAAAAACACGAAATCAGCCCGGGCTTAAATGGAAGGGCGGCGGATCTCGGATGCGGCCCCGGGGCGCAGAGCTTGGCGTTGGCGCAGCTGGGTTATGATATAATCGGTGTGGATGTAAGCTCGATTCTGATTGGCGAACTCAGAAAGCATGCTGAAGAACGCGGACTGACCGCCAAGACGGTTTGCTGCGACGTACTCGATGCCGAACGCTGGGGGGCTCCGCAATCTCTGGAGCTCGTCACCTGCTTCGGCGATACTTTAACGCATTTGAGTTCAAGGGAGCAGGTAAAACTTCTGTTCGAAAAGGTGCACGACGTGCTGGTGCCCGGCGGTCGGTCGATCTGGACATTTCGCGATTATACGCGGGAGCTGACGGATACCGACCGGATCCTCCCCGTCCGCAGTGACGAAACGCGGATCATGACGGCGTTTCTGGAATATAAGCCGGAGGTCGTTGTCGTGAGTGATATCGTTTACGAGAAAAGCGGAGCCGGCTGGCAGCTTCATAAGAGCAGCTACCTGAAGCTGAGGCTGGAGCCGGAATGGGTCCGCGCCGCGCTGGAGGAAGCCGGGTTTGCCTTGGAGCTGGATGAGCGGGATTCGCGTTTTGTGCAGATGATCGCGCGCAAGATGGGCTGAGCCGGCATATTCGCTTAAATGGCGGAATTTGAATGTAAAAAGCCGCATGACAGCTCCCCTCGGTTCTGTGTGACGGAAGAAGGGGCATCATGCGGCAGGTCCCGAACGGGTGGGCCAGGGGCCGGTTTACGGAGTAGCCGGCTTTTTCTTGGCGTGAATCGCTTGGGCGATTTCTTTCGTGCTCAGCCCGGTCGTATTGATGCCGAGTTTGGCGGCCGCTTTTTGAAGATGGTCTAGACGCTGGGCAGCTTTTTTCTCATGAACCGCCTGGCGAAGTTGATTAATAGTAAGGCCATCGGTACTTATGCCGTATTTGGCGGCGGCTTTTTCCAGCTTCGCCTGCCGGTCCGCATGGACTTTGTCGCGGATCGCTTGTTTAAGCTGCTGAGCCGTCAAGCCCTCCGTATTGATGCCGAGTTTGGCGGCACGTTCGTTCAGCTTGGCCAGCTTGTCTTGACGGGCGGATGCCTTCTGGGCATGGATGGCCTCTTTGAGTTGTTTCTTTGTTTTCCCGGTCGTGTCGATGCCGAGCTTGGCCGCTTTCTCGGTCAGCTTGTCAGGCACGGGGGCGGAAGCATTGTCCGTCGTTGCCGCAAAAGCGCTTGTTCCGGACAAAAGCAGGGCTCCCGCCAGCGTCAGGGCAGTCAGCTTTTGTTTCCACATGGTAATCTCTCCTTCAATGGGGGAATGGGCGATGAGGATCATCGCATCGGTGCTGCAAAGTTATTTTCAGCCAAAGGTATGAAGAAATCGTGACACGAAGCTTAAAATAACCTAAAAATTCGCTTAACGCGGCTGAAAATGCAGAGTGCCGGTTGTTCTTGCCGGCCGATACTAAGTATAATCATCTTGCTGTATCCTCTTGCGCTTGCAGTCGGCAACCGGAGCCGGGACGTTTGAGCGAACGGAACAAAGCCTTCGGCCCGTCGGAATTGCATTTTTTTAGCGAAATTCGGTCGGAAAATGGTAATAATGCCTCTGTTTTATGTATAATGGGATTTATATATACCTATAATCGATAGTAATGGTGGAGTTAAGAGGCTAGGGCCATAATGAACTTTATGAAAAGGTGGGAATTTATCAAATGGATCATGTATCTTCCTTATCGGAACTGCTCGCCGAGCAAAAAGCGTCCTCGTTTATCGAGATTCCCGGCGTCCTGTCGCGCACGTTCGGACAGACGACCTTGACGACGACGCTCCCGATGAGCAAACTGTTCTCGATCTACGAAGTGGATCTTGAAGTGCAGCGTTCGCTCGTTCCGCAAAACCTGTCCAAGCTGATGGACTATATTATGCTGTATTTGGATAACAACCAGGGAATTTATTTCCCCGGCATCATTTTGTCGGCCAGAGGGGCCGGCGAATATGACCATGAGCAAAACGTATATCGCTTACAAGCGATCGAAAAGCTGTACATCGTGGACGGTCAGCACCGCCTCGCGGCGTTCCGCCGTCTGATGGAAACGATGCAAAGCTTGATGGCGCGCGCCAAAGACCGCCGGGAATACGACCGGATGGATGAGATTACCGAGAAAATGCGGAAAATCTACTCGTTCCCGATGTCGGTTATGATTTATTTGGATATCGATGCCCGCCAGGAGCGGCAGCTGTTTTCCGACATCAACAAGCTGCCCCGTAAAATCGGCGGAAACCTGGCCGTACTGCGCGAGCAGCGCCGGTTTTACCATGTGCTGGCTACCAAGATGGCGGAGACGGATGAGGCGATGCGCAAAATTACCGTCGACATGTTCTCCGAACGCGGCAAAGGGCCCGAGTACGTATTTTCGTATCATCTGCTGATCGAGATTTTGGCCGGGTTGTTCGAAGGTCGCCTCAAGTCGGCTGCCCGGAACAACAGCTATCACTTTACGGACAAACAAATCCAAGAGCATCTGGCGCTGGCTTCCTTCTATTTCGGCAAGCTGCTGCAGCATTTGCCGGAGCCGGAGCAGGGGCTGCTTTGCTGGTCCGAAAACGTGCAAATCGCGATGGCGCTGTTCTTCCACGAAGAAGCAACCAAGAGCGCGACCTTCAACAAATACGAGCTGGAGCATGCGCTGAAAATTTTGCCGCATGTGAACTGGGATGCGATCTACGAAGGCGATGAGAAAGACCGCTTGCCGCGCCGCTCGCGCATCATGAAGGCTTATCAATACTTGAAAGATTTTTATCACAACAACCACCTGACGCTGATTTCCGCGGTTTCGGACGATCAAGGCGCAGGGTTGACGCATAAGGAGGACGCGGTGTAAATGGACGGACTTAGCTTGCAAATGACGATTCACCCGTTTTGCGAAAAATTCGGCTTGGCGACGGTCGCCGTCAAAGTGCAGGATCTGCTCAATTACACGACGATCGATCCGATGGTGCAGCGGAAGCTCAGCACGGGGCAGCGCCGCAAAATCGCCAACTACTTGCAGGAGCGGGAGCTGGACCGGGTCTTTTTCGGACCCGTGACACTGTCGCTTCGCGACGTGGGGAACCTGGCCAAGAGGGAGGAGGGGCTCATCCTTCGCCCCGGCTCGAAGCTCAGCATCCTGGACGGTCAGCACCGCATTTTGGCGCTGGGTTTCGTCAATGAGCAGCTGCTTAAGGAAGCCCGCAACTTCGAAAAGAAGCTGGCGGTGCTGAAAGTCAAGCAGCGGAAGCAGCCGGGCGACGCCGAGGTGAGGGAAGAGCTGGAGCAGGTGGAAGGTCTCCTGAACCAGATCGAGAAGCGCCGTCTGGAGCTGATGGAAAGCGAGCTGGCCGTGCAAATCTACATCGGGCTGACCGAAGAGGAAGAGAAACAGCTGTTCGGTGACATCAACTCCAAGGTGCAGCTGGTCAGCAAGGAAATCGGCCATTCGTTCGACTCCGTCGATCCGATCAACGTTGTGCTTCAGCAGGTCGTGGAGCATAACATGTTCCTTAAGGGCGCCGGTGTTGAGAAGCGGGCGAACCTGACGGCTTACAACAAAAACTTCACCTCGTTCAGTTGGCTGTACTCGATTGCCACGATTTTGTTCAGCGGCAAAATGCAGACTTCCTACGAATTGGCGCGCAAAGTGCGCAAAGATCCGTCGAGCTACACGGAAATGCTGCATCAATTTTTCTCGGCCGTGCTGCCGTTTATGCCCGAGCAGCCCGGCAGCCCGCAGTATACGTCGTCGAGCCGCGTCGTTCAGGAAAGCCTGGCGATGTTTGCCCATCGCTACCTGTTCGTGGACGACCAATATAACCGCGAATGGACCTCGTGCCTGCAAATTTTGGAAGGCTTCGATTGGTCCCACGAGAACGAGCAAATGATCGAACGCTTCGGTACGCTCGACAACGGCAAGCTCAATCTCATCCATGAAAAATCGCTTCGCAAGCATTTGAAGCTTGTCCAGCTGTTCGAGGACTTGCTGGCAGGCCGCAGCGACGAAGAAGCGTCGGCTTAAGTTTCACGTGCACGTTCACTCAGTAGCTAAGACCCCGCAAGGGGTCTTTTTTCTTGCCTTAAACGTGGGAAGGGCCATTGCCCCAAAAAGCAAAGCGTGTCCGGCATAGGTTTTGCGCAGCAAAACCAGGGCAGACGAACGCGAGTACGAGGCACGAACCGCCGCCCAAGGGCATCGCGCAAAAAGTGAAGCGTGTCCGGCATAGGTTTTGCGCAGCAAAACCAGGGCAGACGAACGCGGGCACGAGGCACGAACCGCCGCCCAACGGCATCGCGCCAAAAGTGAAGCGTGTCCGGCATAGGTTTTGCGCAGCAAAACCAGGGCAGACGAACGCGGGCACGAGGCACGAACCGCCGCCCAACGGCATCGCGCCAAAAGTGAAGCGTGTCCGGCATTGGATTTGCGCAGCAAAACCAGGGCAGACGAACGCGGGCACGAGGCACGAACCGCCGTCCAACGGCATCGCGCCAAAAGTGAAGCGTGTCCGGCATTGGATTTATTGCCTAACAACAATAAATCCATGCCGGACAAACGCGAACTAGAAGCGAGCAGCCACTCAAACCAGGCGGGTCCAGGGCGCCCGAGCGCCTTGAGGGCTTTGCGGAGCAAAGCCGGCTTCGGAAGCCTGGGGTCCCCCTTTAAGGGGGATTTAGGGGGTGTCTACCAGAATATGATCTAATTTTACACGTGAACTATGCCGATATACATCTGTAGAAATATGCCATATTTCTGCAACTTTTTGTAGAGGGCGACGTTATTACATATGGGGTTTTGTGCGGCTATCGCGACAAAGTGCGTTTTAACGGCGTCTCGTCCGCCTGGATCTCAATGCGCAAAATGTGGGAGATGGGCAGAACTATGTTGCCCACCAGCAGGGCGTTTTGTTTTTCGTAGTATCTGACGATGCGGCCTTCCACGCAAAAATCGTGACCGTACACAATGACCCTCATCTTTTTGCAAATGAGCTCTTCCAGCATCGGTCGCACCCCTTTTCATTCTAAAAATTGTAATCGGAGGTTTGTTATGGCACGTTCGGTCCGTCGATGTTCCCTGATCTTATCCTTATGCATAGCTCTGACGCTGATTCTTCCGTATGTCCCGGCAGGGGCGGCAGCGCAGGTGAAGTTTACCGATGTGGATCCGACTCGGGACGCCTGGGCCTACAATTCGATTTATGCGATGGCGCAAAAAGGTGTTTTAACCGGATACGAAGACGGCAGGTTCCGTCCGGAACAGCCGGTCAGCAAGGCTGAATGGACGGTCATGGTGGCGAGGCTTTTCGATAAATACCGTCCGAACTTGAACGCTGCCGGCACTTTGCGGGTGCCGGGTTACGCCGATGTGTCCAGACTGCACTGGGCGTATAAAGAGATTACGGATATGTACGACTATTCTTTCCCGATCGGTACATACTGGCTGAACTGGCGGGGGGATCTGACCTTTCGCCCCGACGCGGCTCTGACCCGGCTGCAGCTGGCGCAAATGCTGTACGGTTTTTTTGACAACCGGCTTATGGACCGGAGAATGAGCGAAAGCGACGTATGCAGCGTCATGCAGAGCTTTAAGGATATCCCAATGCAAATTTATACCGACACCGACGATTACGACGACGCCCGCAAGGGAGATGGGCGTTACACGTCGAACGGCGGCTACTCGGACGACTACGGACGCGTGTTTGTGACGCTTTTCATGTCTAAAGGTGCGGACGATTGCCGTTTTGGGACGGACGAGTTTTCCAATATGCAGGCGACGGCGCTGACGAGTTTGCACGCGAACGGGATTATGACAGCCAAGGATCTGGGATACTTCCGCCCCCTCGACAAGGTGACCCGCGCCGAAGCGGTGACGATTTTGGAGCGGATTTACAATTATTTGCGACTCAATGGCTGGGTTAACGACTACACGACGGTCGATTTGAGTGCGACGCTTAACGGCGGAGGTTCCGGCGTGCCCAGCGGCTCGGGTGCCGGCAGCGGACCTTCAGGCGGCACCGGCGGGTGGCCTGCAGGTTCTCCTGGAACCGGATCTTCTCCCGTACTGAATCCGGGTGATGCGGATGGAGCTACCAATTTCACCGTACGCGACTATTTTGATGAAAACGGCACAATAACCAAAGATCTTATGAAAGACGGAGAAATTGTAACCGCCGTGGACATCGGAGACAACAAATTTTTGACGATCAACCTGAAGTCCAAGGAAAAAGTCGATCTGCACGTGCTGATCAACGGTCAGGTCGGTTTCTTGAAGCAGGAGGAGCTGCCGATCACCCTCCCTGTGGACGGGGTGCAGCAGGTCTGGCTCCGCACGCAGCTTCGCGACCCGAAACCGAACAAGGTCGGCGATTTCACGGCAACGCTGTCGGTCGCTTTATCCAAGGAAGAGCCGGTCAAAACCAAGCCGTCCTCCAAGCAGCCGGCCACGAAGAAGTAAACGGTGTCCGGAGTAATCATCCCCTATAATGTATAACACTTCGAAGAAGCGATTTATCACGGGGATTTTACGAAAATTTACTTGCCGTCTAGGTCATGCAGGCATGAAAAAAAGCCGTCAATCCGCGAGGAGGTTGACGGCTTTCTTTTTGGGCGGTCTACTGAAGCAGGTGTTTGTAGGCGCTGTAGTCGATGTTGTTTTTCTCCAAAAACGAAATCAGGCTTTTATAGTCGCGCTTCGGCGTGGCAAGGATGTACCCCTGCAGGCAGTGGGCGCGGGTCACTTCGGAAGCGCCGGATTCCAGCGCGACCTGGCCGATTTTGGCGGCAATCGAATGCTTGGCGATATCCCGGAACGGAGTTGGCACCGGTTCGACCAGTTGATCCAGGAACGCTTTGGACTCCTCCGTCCACAGATGACGCGAAGCCTCGACGTAGTGGTTTTGCCAATCGAGCTTCGACTTGCCGTCGGACATCGGCAGCACCTTCATAAATTTGCGGAACATGAAATAACCGCCGATCGACATCAAAAACAGCAGCACGAACACCCAAAACAAAATAAACCACATAAAGCTTTGGTTCACCATGTATCTTTCACCTCGTCAATTTGCTTTCGAACGAGCGGTTCAAAATCGCTTATCAACAGAATTATAGCGTATTTCTAGATTTCTTGCGACTTTCCTAGTAAAATAGAAGCATGTTAAAAGTAAAGGAGTAGACGAAATGGCTAAAATTGGCTCCCATGTGTCTTTTTCCGATAAAGGGCTGCTTAACGCGGCGGAGGAAGCCGTATCCTATGGCTCCGGCACGTTTATGATCTATACCGGTGCTCCGCAAAATACGCGCCGTAAGCCGATTGAAGAACAATACGTCGAGGAAGGCAAGGAAGTGATGGCGAAGCACGGGATCGAGGAAATTGTCGTGCATGCGCCGTATATTATTAATTTGGGCTCCTACAAGGAAGATACGTTTGAGCTGGCCGTCCGCTTCCTGCAGGATGAAATTCGCCGCACCGACTATTTGGGCGTGCGCAACATTGTGCTTCACCCGGGCGCTTACACCGACAAGGATCCGGAATACGGCATCGCCCGCATTGCGGAGGGGCTTGACGAGGTGCTGCGGGGCGTAAGCGACACGGAAGTGAAGATCGCCCTCGAGACGATGGCGGGCAAAGGCAGCGAGCTTGGCCGCACGTTCGTGGAAATCGCCGAGATTATGGAGAAAGTCGAGCACAACGACCGTTTGACGGTATGCTTCGATACGTGCCACGTGCACGATGCCGGTTATGATATCGTGAACGATCTGGACGGCGTACTTGAGCAGTTTGATAAAATTGTCGGGCTGGAGCGTCTGGCCGTCATTCACCTGAACGACAGCAAAAATCCGCGCGGCGCCGCGAAGGACCGCCACGCTCCGGTTGGAGCGGGTTGGATCGGCTTCGAGGCGATGCAGCGGGTCGTTCATCACGAGAAGCTGAAGCACCTGCCGATGATTCTCGAAACCCCGTGGATCGGCAAGGAGGACAAGACTCAGCGCCCGATGTACGAGGCGGAGATCGCGCTGCTCAGCGGCAACGCGTACGAGCGCTTCGGGGCGGACTTTTTCGACCATTTGGAGCGGCTCCATCATTTCTTCGACAAGCAGGAGCTGCATCACCGCGATTACGTGCTGCAAACGTGGGAGATTCTGAAAAACGACGCCAAAGCGAAAAAAGCGGACTCCAGAGAACCGATGGAGCGTCTGTACGATATGATCACGGCGGAAAATGTGCTGGGCGTAGAATTGAGCGAAGAACAGATCAACCAACGTTTGACCGCGTGGTTTGCGGGCAAGCATGTTTTGCAAACCGCGTAAAGTCACAGGAAACACCGAAGGAGATAGACATAACATGACACCGACTGGACAAGCTGTATCATCCAAAGCAAAGAAAATAAATGAAAACCGGGCGCGCATGCTCATTTCGTGCCCGGACCGGCCGGGTATCGTAGCGGCGGTATCCCGTTTTTTGTTTGAAAACGGCGCGAACGTCGTGCAATCCGACCAGTATACGATGGACCCGGAGGGCGGGCTGTTTTTTATTCGCATCGAGTTTGATTTGAGCGATTTGGAGCGGCGGGTGGAGCGGCTGAAGCAGGATTTTGCCGAAGTGGCGGAGCAGTTTCAGATGAAATGGAGCTTGAATCTGGCGAGCCGGAAAAAGCGGTTGGCCGTTTTTGTTTCGAAGGAGGACCATTGTCTGCTTGAGCTGCTGTGGCAGTGGCAGGCCGGTGATCTGGATGCGGACATCGCAATGGTAATCAGCAATCACCCGGACATGCAGGGGCTCGTCGAATCGTTCGGCATTCCGTACTATCACATTCCGGTGACGGCGGATACAAAGGCGGAAGCGGAAGCGCGGCAGATGGAGCTTGTGCTCGGCAACGCGGATGCGATTATTTTGGCGCGTTATATGCAGATCGTATCTCCCAAGTTCATCGAGCATTTCCGCAACCGGATCATCAACATCCATCACTCCTTCCTGCCGGCTTTCGTCGGCGCGAAGCCTTACGCGCAGGCGTTTAACCGCGGGGTCAAGATTATCGGCGCAACGGCGCATTATGTCACCGAAGAGCTTGATGCGGGACCGATCATCGACCAGGACGTACAAAGGGTCAGCCATCGCGATAACGTCGAGGATTTGAAGCGGATCGGCCGGCATATCGAGCGGATCGTTCTGGCGCGCGCCGTATCGTGGCACGTCGAGGATCGCATCATTGTGCATCAAAACAAGACGGTTGTGTTTAATTAGAAAGCGGCGCATGGAGTTTTTGGACACATGCGTCGGGTGAATTGAATAGAAAGCCGCGAGCGGCGGGTATAGGATTTTGCGGGAGCAAACATCCTTGCTCGCCGCTTTTGTGCGCTTGGCAGCGCATCGTACTAACGGGTGAAAGTCCCGAGCGCACCGCGGGGTGGCGGAAGCGCATAGCCGACTGGTAGTGCTCTGGCCGTAAGGGAGGGTGCGGAGGATCAGAAGGCAAAACCCGGAACAGGCGGCATGAACCATGTTGGCTGGCGAAGCCGGATAACCCTGCAAGAGAAGGGGACGTCCTATACCACCATAGGCTTCGAAAGTTAGGAGGACTGGATTCGGGGGAAAGACGATGACGTGACCCAAGGAGGGCTTATCGTCTTCCGCATAGCGGTAAACTCTTTTCAAGGCTTATAGGGCTAAGACAGAATGATGGATGGTGAGCAGTCATACGAAGGGATAGTAGTGAGAAAGCTTGCCGGAAAAGCCGCAATGGCAAGTGAACCGACACCAACGTTGTCGGTGCAAGCTTAGACCCAAAAGGCAAAGACTTGGTGCGAAGCCCGGAACCGTGGAAGAAAAGCATAACCACCTAGGAAGCCGTCATGTGCCAGACAGAAGCCGGGGAGCCAAGAAGAGCGAAGAGCCGGGGCTGAACAAAAGGGTAGGCCGTCTGGGGCGGAGTACCGAAGGGGAACCGGAAAGGCTGAAAGATTAGCTATACGTCCGGAAACTGAAAGGGAAGGAACACGAGACATGAAGGAAGGAAAAGGAGAGGTAGGCTTTCGTGAGGGAGTAGAAGTCCCGAGAAAACGCAGATGGCACAGCCTCATCGACAAGATATGGGCGATGCCGAACCTTGAGGAGGCATTCCGGGAGGTCAAGCGCAACCGGGGAGCAGCGGGAGTAGACGGAGTGACCATAAAGGTATTCGAGAGTGAACTGGAGCGTAACTTAAGAACGCTTCAGCAGGAGCTGCGGGCGAAGGCATACAAGCCGATGCCGGTCAGGCGCATGTACATTTCCAAGGAAAATGGGGGTCAAAGGCCGCTCGGGATACCCGCAATTCGCGATCGCGTAGTACAGGCGGCGACCCGCCGAATCCTCGAACCGATTTACGAGGCGACATTTATGGAGTGTAGTTTTGGGTTTCGCCCGGGACGCAGTGCACACATGGCGCTGGAGAACATTCGGAAAGATCTCATGGATGGATACGTTTATGTGATCGACGCCGACCTGAAATCGTATTTCGATCTCATTCCACATGACAAGTTGCTTAAGGCCGTCAAGGAAGAAGTGGTGGATGGTAGTGTCCTAAAGCTCATAGAAAGCTTCTTAAAGTCCGGAGTCATGGAGAACGGAAGTTTTCACCTGAACGAGCAAGGAAGTCCACAGGGTGGGGTTATTAGTCCGCTTTTGGCGAATATCTACCTAAACCCGCTGGATAAGCTCATGACTGAACGGAAGCACCGTATAACACGGTACGCCGATGATTTTGTGATCTGCTGCAAATCCCAAAAGGGGGCAGAGAGGGTACTCCAAGGTGTTATTCGTCTACTGGAACAAGAGCTTGGGCTCAAAGTACACCCGGAGAAAACCAAGATCGTGAACAACTTGGAACAGTCCTTTATGTTCCTAGGTCATGAGTTTAAACCGGGATTTTGGGTTACTCCATCCTCGAAAGCCAAACAGAAATTTAAAGAACGCGTGAAAGCAATTACGCGGCGGAACCAAACGGTGAATGTGGAACAGCTGATCCGAAAGAAGTTGAATCCATATTTACGTGGATGGGGTAGCTATTTTGGCTGGGGCAACGTAGGAAGTCTGATGAGAGAGTACGATGCATGGATAAGGAGAAGGCTCCGGATGGTACAGTTGCGGAGCTGGAAAAAGCCGAAGAACTTCTACAGGGCACTAAGAAAGAATAAGTGGAGGGGAGAGCTTCCCAAGATGCGTATGTTCGCATGGAGAAGCTCGCTATCCAAGCCAGCCAGTGTTGCAATGCCAAACGATTGGTTCAGAGAAAGAGGTCTCGTTTTTCTCGTAGACATCTATAATGAACATCATCCCCAGCGGGGATAAGCGCGGAGGAGCCGGATGCGATGACCCGCACGTCCGGTTCTGTGAGAGGCCCATGAATTCATTCATGGGCCTACTCGATTTTGGCTTGAGCTGTGATCCCGGGTTCGACAGTCGGTAGATGCACAATCCGTCTCAAACCCAAGCGGGACAAGGGATGCGGCAGTTGTGGATAACTACGTGTGGTGCCTACATCTTTTGGGGGTCAAGAGAGCGAAATATCCCATATTTGCTGGGGTTCTGCGATTTGCAAGGCCGAAACAATTGCCCGATGTTCGTCCGTTAATTCCGTCCGTTGCCGCAGCTTTCCACCATCCAAACGGTACTCAACCAGATGCAGCGTCTGCATGAGCGAACGAATCTCGCGCCACGTTTGACCGGTTTGGTTTTCTGCAATCCGGATGAGCATCAAGGCCAGCCAGCAAAGCAGGACATGTGCGCGAATCCGTTCTTCTTTCCGGTGGTAGACCGGCCGCAGTTCCAGCGATTGCTTGAGTGTCCGAAACGCTGCTTCCACCTGAAGCAATTGCTTGTACCCGAGTGCCACGTCTTCCGTGGACAAGGTGTCGTCAGAGGTGCGCAGCAAGTATTTGCCGTCCAGATGCTCCATCGCTTTGACGGCGGCCAGATCGATACGCAGATTGCCGCGCTTGTCGGTCTTGAGATACCGTTTGTACGTCGGATGGCTGTGTAGACGGCAGTGTGCCCCGGTATGCGCTTCGCCGTCCAGTTCCTTCAACCGGGCAAGCTCCGTGCGCAGCTGCTCCAGATGCGCTTCGCGCCGGGCGGCATCCCGCTTTGCTTCTTCCGGATTGCGAACGAGCACGTATCGCTTGCGCGCTTCGCCATCCCCCACGACGATCTCCTTGACCTCCAGGTTGTCTCGGATCGTTTTGAAACGTCCCGGATGCGCGAGTGCCGCTTCGACGGTCGGCTTGCCCGACGTCATCTTCTCCCCGGCAATGTAGTGGCCGCCGCTCTGTTGCAGTACGCGCAGATTGTCTTCGGAGGAGAAACCGCGGTCGACGACGGTAATCACACGCCCGAGTTTCCACCCGATCAGATCCTTTTTCACCTGCGGCACAACGTTCATATCCGACGTATTGCCCGGCCACACCCAACAACGAATCGGGATGCCCTCACGCGTGACAGCAAAACCGATGACCACCTGCGGAAGGTCGGGGCGATGGTCTTTCGAATAACCGGTTTTGCGAAAATCGTCTTCGTCGTCCTCTTCCGTCTCAAAATACGTGGAGGTCGTGTCGAAGAACAGCAGATCGACTTCCAGATTCAGCAAATCCGCTACCGTATGGAACACTTCACGCTGGATGCTTTCTTCCGACGTGAGCAGAAAATCCATTGCCCGGTAGCCATGCTGCACGTCAAACGCCGGAAGGTCCGGGATGACCACTTCACGATCCACCCAATCTTCAATCGCCAGCTTGCTGCTTGGTGCCAGCGCCCGATTGGCCACCATGGCAAAGATGGCGCGTTCAACCGGCATGCGGTATTCCCGGTCGGCAAGTCGTCGTGTAATCGCTTCGCCGATACCAAGCTTCTTCCAAAGTTGATCGAGCAGCCATACGCCGCCCAGCGAACGACTGCTAAGGAGCGTAACCGAAGCGGGTTGCGCTGAAGATGGAGAGGGCGCTTGCGGCTCGCCAATAAAACGGTGGATGCTGGCGGCAAGACGTTTCAAGCCCTCCATGTCCAGTTCGTCAGCGCGGCCGAAATGGTACAGGACTTTCGCTTGTGGAGTTCCGGTCACAGGATTTCGCTCATTATGGGCGAGCTGTACGTAACGGGTGATCGAACCGTTTTTATTTTTACGAGAGATTGTTCGTATATACATATCTACAGGATATAATATATACTACAAGAAATGCAACAAAAATATCTAATTATCCACAAAAATTTAGTGCCTACAGTTTTTTGGATTTTTTCGCGTCGTAGTGCCTGTGGAAAAGTCCGAAAAGCCGCGTCAAATCTGGATTTCAGTTGTCCACAGCACCCAAAAGGGTGCCTACTTTTCGAGGGTTACTGTCGAACCCGGGAGAAGCTTTTTCTTTTTTTGAACGTATCGGCCATTCACGGTCCGAATCATTACTATGTGGAAGGAGCTAAGCGGGATTCGGTGGACACTCAGCGGGCCGCGCTTCGTTACGTAGACGCGCAGCTCGGGCGCTTGTTCGATGCCATGAGAACGCGGGAGCGGCCCGTCTTCTGCATGGCATTCTCGGATCACGGCACGGCTTATGGCGAGGACGGCTTCGAAGGACATCGCCTCGCGCACGAAGTTGTCTGGAACGTCCCTTACCGGGAGTTTATCTTATAGCCTACATTCAATAGAGGGGGACAGAAAATGGGCCATTCTCTTCATGATTCAAACATACCGCTTTCTGCGCTCCATGATGAAAATACCGTAAAGCAGTGGAAGGAAAGTTTGCGTTCCGATCCTTATCGTTCTTATTTGTATGCATATCCCCACAAAACGGCTTACCGGAATTTTGAAAAGCCGATCCCGCTTTCACAGCTGTGGAGCGATGAACCGGCGGAAACCTATTTCCTGTATATGCATATCCCGTTCTGCGGCGCCCGCTGCGGATTTTGCAATTTGTTTACGCTGCCCGACAAGAATACGGACATGCACGAGAAGTATGTCGAGGCCATTGAACGGCAGGCCCGTCAGTGGTCGCCTTTTGTGAGCAATAAACCTTTCGCCCGTTTCGCGATGGGAGGAGGAACGCCGACGCTGCTGCAGCCGGCTCATCTGGAAAGGCTGTTTGGCGTTGCCGTCAATGTAATGGGACTCCATTTGGAGAGCGCGTCCATAAGTATCGAAGTATCGCCCGAAACGGTAACGCGGGAGAAGCTCCAAATGCTCAAGGACCATCGGGTCGACCGGGTCAGCATGGGCGTTCAAAGCTTCGTCGGCGCGGAAGCCGCAGCCGTCTTTCGTCCGCAGCAGCCGATGCAGGTTGTGCACGCATTGGAGCTGCTTCGCGGGTATGATTTCCCGATTCTTAACCTGGATCTCATTTACGGACTGCCGGGACAAACTTTGGATTCTTGGCTGTATTCGCTGGAGCAGGCCTTGTCTTATCAACCCGAAGAGCTGTTTTTGTACCCGCTTTACACACGCGATCATACGTTGGTCAAAACGGAGGATGTCCGGGGAGGAGACGATTCCCGCATGATGCTCTATCTCGCGGCGCGCGACCGGCTGCGGGCGGAAGGCTACAAGCAAACCTCGATGCGCAGGTTCAGCAAAGCGGACAGCACCTCGGCCTCAGGCAAGCTGCTGCTCCCCTACAGCTGTCAGGAAGAAGGAATGGTGGGCCTCGGCTGCGGCGCCCGCTCTTATACCCGCAGCGTCCATTATTCTTCGCGGTATGCGGTCAGCCGCAAGGCGACGGCCGCCATCATCGACGATTTTGTCGCCGCGCAGCAATATGATCAGGCCGATTACGGCATCGTATTAAGCGAAGCGGAACAACGGCGCCGCTACGTGCTGAAGGCGATTTTACACAGCGACGGCCTTTCGCTGAACGATTATTCCGCCCGTTACGGCGGCAGCGCATTAGAGGATCATGCGGAGCTGGTCTTGCTGCTGCAGTCCGGTTGGGCCGATCTGGATGCGGGTGATCTGCGGCTGACGGATGAAGGCCTCGCCTACTCCGATGCGATCGGCGACCGGCTGATCTCGGCGGAAATACGCGCGCGGATGGAGGAATACGTCATCACATGAAGGCGACGCTTTATTATCGCGGCAGTTTGTCCTCCTGCAATTATTCGTGTCCGTATTGTCCCTTCAGCAAAACAAGAGACAGCTCGGAAACGCTTGCCAAAGACCGGGCGCAGCTTCAAACGTTTGTCGATTGGGTTAAACGTCAAGCGGCGGACGGCATCGAGCTTGCCGTATTTTTCAATCCGTACGGGGAGGCATTGATTCACTCTTGGTACCGGAAAGCGATGGTCGAGCTTTCCTCGATGGATCATGTCCGCAAAGTGGCGATCCAAACGAATCTTTCCGCAAAGCTGAACTGGACGGAACAACTGAACCCGCGCAAGTCGGCTTTCTGGGCAACCTATCATCCCGGCCAAACGGAGGAATCCGCCTTCCTGGCGCAATGCCGCGAGCTGTATAACCGGGGTATTCCTTTTAGCGTAGGATCGGTTGGCTTGAAGAGCGCTTTTGGCGCCCTGCTGTCGCTTCGACGGGCTCTGCCCCGGGACGTTTATATGTGGGTCAATGCGTACAAGGATCGGCCTCGTTATTATACAAAAGAGGATATCGCCTTCCTGTCCGGCATTGATCCGTACTTTGAGCTGAATGCGGCCGATTACTCAAGCCTGGGGCAGCCGTGCAGCACCGGATATGACGTTTTCTATGTGCAGGGGTCCGGGCTGGTCAAACGATGCTATAAGGATCGCGAGGTTATCGGCAACCTGTACCGGGACGGCCTGAAAGGTCTGTCGCGGCGGCGGCCGTGCCGAATGGAGTGCTGCGACTGTTATATTGGCTACATTCATATGCCCGGTTTGAAGCTTGACGAAGTGTACGGCGACAGTTTACTGGAGCGAATAGTAGGTAAAGAGCGGCTATTTCGTAACGGGGAGAGATTCATTTGCAGCACGTAAACCAGGGCTTGACCGTTTGGCTGACCGGATTATCGGGTGCCGGCAAAACGACGACGGCCGTCGCACTTGCGGCGGCTATGCGGGATAGGGGCAGCCGGGTGGAATGCTTGGACGGCGACTCACTGCGCGAGAAGATCGGACGGGAGCTCGGATTCGGCCGCGAGGACCGAATGGAGAATGTGCGCCGAGCCGTGTATATCAGCGAAATGCTGAATAGGCACGGGGTTACGGCTATCGTGAGTATGATCAGCCCTTATCGCGAAATGCGTGCGTACGCCCGGGCGGTGCTGCCTCATTTCTTGGAAGTTTACGTATCTTGTCCGGTTGAAGTATGCGAGCAGCGCGATGTCAAAGGTTTATATGCCAAAGCCCGCCGCGGAGAGATCGCTCATTTCACCGGAATCTCGGATGGATATGAACCGCCTGAATGCCCCGATATGGTGATTCGGACGGATACGGAGACCGTAGCCGGAAATGTACAGCGCATTCTGGATGCTCCGGCCCTCCGGCGATTTTTGCCGCCATGGTAAGGGTTGTATGCTATGCTGCCAACGAAAAGATTGAAAACGAGGGTTTGGAAGAGAGAAAATCGGTTGCGGAAGGAACACGTCGATGCAGGAGCTTTACAAGCAGTACAAGAAGCTGTTGTTCAAGCTTGCTTATCAGTTGACAGGATCAGTTTCCGATGTAGAGGACGCGGTGCAAGATGTTTTCGTTAAAGCACATTAAAATGGGGGTTGCTAACAGCAACTCCTTTTTAATGATGCTAACGACGGGTGTAAAGGCATTACCAATAGTTGGTGCGTATGAGTTGAGGTTGATGCGAGCCCTCATTAAACTACCCCGAAAATTTCAACATAACATAGGTCTAAAAATGGCAGTACGAAACTAAGCGTAGCAGCAATAGTCATGATGGAGTGAGCGACAGCTACGGCAGCTCTGTGTTTCCCTCTTCGGGCTGCGATACGTCCGTACTGAGCTCCCAAATAATTGTCGGATCTGCGAACGGAGTGAGCGACTTCAATGAGTGCCGATCGGAGGTATTTGTTGCCTTTGCGAGTTTTCGAAGATTTTCGTCTGCCGGCGCTTTCAGATATATTATTCGTGTGTGACTTCACAGAAAAATCGCCTGACTTCTTGTATAATTATGTGTATTTTCTTATAAGTAAGTTACCTTCTAGAAAAAACAGCTTTTATACTTTTAACGAGATAGGTTCTACATTCTTAAACATATTTTTCGGAGGATTAAGATATGAACAAAGTTATATTTTCTGTTATGGCTGCAACGACTCTGTTGACCGGCAGCTTTACATTTGCACTATTAAGAGCAGAAGCGAATGGTGCGGATACTGAAGAAGATATTGCTTCGACGGATATTGCTAAATTCAAAGATGTAGAGAATCATTGGGCTCAAGATGTTATCGCAAAAGCGTATGATCGTAAAATGATCTCAGGTTATGAAGACGGAACTTTCAAGCCGAATGGCCAAATTACACGCGCTGAATTTGCTGCAATTCTCAGCCGTTCCACCAAGCTTCCTTCGGCCACTGGTAGCGATCCGTTCAGCGACATGAAAGGGCATTGGGCAGAATCTGCAGTTATACAGTTGGTTGCACAGGGTTTTATTAATCCAGGTGACTACCCTAGCGGATTTAATCCAAACACTCAGTTGACTCGTTACGAAATGATAAAGTGGATTTCTAATGGACTTATGAAATCCAACGACTCTTTCGAACAAGCATTCGAGGACACTCAAAATACACTTCTTCCTACGCCTGAGGCGATTCGCGGGGAGATCAGTGTAGATGAGGTGCCGTATATTGCGCTTGTTCGTGGAACTGGGATTGTCGGGGGTTTTGCGGATGGAACCTTGAAGCCCAAAAGCACCACAACCAGAGCAGAAGTAGCTGCAATCCTACTTCGTTACATGGACGTTGAAGGCGAAAATGCGGATATTTACCCCGATCTCAAGGAGCTACGAGAAGTAGGTCTCACAGGAGCGAACCTAGTGTCAAACAGTAATTACAGATATATGGATGGAAACTTTTCCAATCTGATTAACACTCAGATCACGCTTTCTAACAAATCCGCAATTATGAAAATCAAAAGATTTATCGTAGTAGATGCTACCTCTGGCCAACTTAAAGGAGCTTATGCATCTTTATTTAACCCCGCAGTTCAGGATTACCAAAAAGGTAACTATATTACATATGCAGAGTTATCGTTCATGTCTTTACTTGATGTACCAAACATTCTCACCTTTAGCCAAGGTAACAAGTCAAGATTGGTTCAATTTTATCGAATTGCAGACGAAAATTATGTGAATTCGGTAGGACTTGAGACATTGCCGTCTGCCTTAAATGACTACCTTAAGACAGGTGTAGAGAGAACGTTTTGGACAACTTCAACCCTAAAAGGAGAAAAAGGGGGTTATATCCTTAAAAATGATAATGGTTCCGGTGTTACCATTAGCAACAGCTAGGCAGCGAAGCTTATGAGGTATTCCTGGAGATCATTTTTGAATTGAACGGAGACGATAGTTGAATTTTGACACCGCGGCAACCGGCCAGACGATCGGCTGCCGTTGTTCATTGAAGTAACGGGCAGGATAATGACAATCATTTCTAGAAATAGATGGACGATACATGGATATCTGTGAAAAGAAGGTTAACGATGAAATCCGAAATAACTAGAATATTGAACGATGTTAAATCTTTTACCGAGATTTGGGTTAAGTCAGAATTGAGAAATATCGATTTTAAAATTATTGAAATTCCAAATAGAGATCTGGCTCGAGGTGATGGGATAGAGTCATTAACTTTAATGGTATGCCCGAATGTCTTTAGCTCAACAGAAGAAGCATTTGTAACAATGTTAAAGAAATTTATTTATTATAACGAAGAGTGGGCGGATGATCAATACGATGGAACGAACGATTCTTGGATTGACTCCCTAAGTAAGCGTCAAATCCCGCACACATAGAAAAACGACGGGATTCATGAGATCATATACACAGCTGAAAGTTACGTGCGCGCACGTAAATAGATGCGAGCTGTTGCATAATATTAAAGTTGCTTATTTCATAATAAATTCGTTTAAATATATAATAAAGTTGTTTATTTTTTCGACCCCGGCCGCTAAACTAACGAAATACGATAGCATTCAATCATATCAGCGGCAGCCTTAGCTGCCGCTGATTCTTTTACTCATTTCATTCTATAACTTATTTTCCTTCATACGCCTCACAAAAAAACCGAACCGAAAGAGTTCGTTATTTGGTAAATGTTCGAAGAAAATAAAGTAATAGACTGAAAATAAAGTATTAGACCAAGAAAATAAAGTAGACTGACACGCCGGTGACGGCGGAAGCGGTGTGTAGCTGCAGCTCACTCTCCTAGTTCTCTCCGGACGCGCCAGGCACGGCAATCAACAACTACGACAGCCAGCAATTCCTCAATGGAGGTCCCCCTATTACAGCGAAATAGCCATCTCTTAGACGCCGGATCCAATCTGCGTCTTGTGTGCTATCAGCTTTCGCTAAAATGAGGGGACAGGCAGGGGGAATGACGGATAAATCGAGTCAGCATCATGGCAATTTCGTCCGGGGGAAGCGTTCGACCGGTTATGAACCAATGCTGAATTAACCCGAACTGGCCAGTGCCAAGATAAGCAATGATATAACCGGCTGGTTGATCAGACCAACTCGAATCGGGGTGATCTTTCTTAAGACTTTCGTACAATCGAGTTCCGACAAGGTACTGAAGCCGCTCTCTGAATTCGATGGGAGCGGAGGGATGAAAGACAGCCTTAAAAAAAGAAGCATGATGTTGCAAATATCGAAAGGCTTCGGCGAAAGCCGGGAAAGGCGATCTCTCATCCGAATGCTTAAACAGATCACCCAACTGAATGGGCTCGAATATATCCAGCAAGCCACGCATCCACTCCGTTTGCTCAATCAGATCGTAAATATCTTTGTAATGCAAATAAAAGGTGCCGCGGTTGATACCAGCTTGTTGCGACAGATTCTTAACGGTTAACTCCTTGATTCCCTGATTTTTTAGGATGTCTAACAGTGCATGTTCGATGAGCTTGCGGCTACGAATCGCCCGCAGATCCGTATTTCCCTCCATTATCCATACTCCTTTCTATACCATACGTAATGTACAGTTTTTCTACAGTGTTCCTTATTGAACAGATCGGCTGTAATGTTGATTGTTCCGAACGATTGGGCCTTATTATAATATACCCCATGACGCATATCAACACGTGTTCATTTGAAAGGAGAAGGGTACTTATGCAATATCGAAATTTAGCGCGCACGGGGATTAGCGTGAGTCAATTTGCCCTTGGAGGGGGCGTTTTCGGAGCACTTGCCGGCAAAGAAGAGGGGTGCCGCATTATTGACGAAGCGCTGGACGCCGGCATCAATATGATCGATACTTCCAACCGTTATGGAGACGGAGAATCGGAAAGAATCATCGGCGAAGCGATTAAGGGAAGGCGGGAAAAGGTTATTCTGGCAACGAAATTCGGGGCCGAACCGAATGACGAGCGGAATCAAAGCGGCGTTTCTCGCCGCTGGGTTCGGCAAGCGGTCGAACAAAGTCTGCTACGGCTGCAAACGGATTATATCGATCTTTATCAGTTGCACCGTCCGTTTGGGGACGTTGCTTTCGAAGAAATATTGGGCGTGTTGAGCGATCTTGTCCAAGAAGGCAAGGTCCATTATATCGGCACTTCCAACCATCAAGCTTGGCAGTTGTCAGAATCGCAGGCAGAGAGCGAGCGTCGCCGCTTGCAGCGGTTTGTCAGCGAACAATCTCCATACTCGATTCTTAACCGAAGCATAGAGATGGACATTGTCGAAGTCGCTCGGCGTCACGATTTTGCTTTGTTGACATACAGTCCGCTGGCAGGTGGTCTACTGACGGGCAAGTACGCGTCCGGTAGCGTGGCGGAGAGTGGGTCGCGAGCGGCACTATTAAAGGGAGCGGCCGGCCGCATGCTCGATCCCGAATTGCCTGAAAATGCGCAAAAGTTCGCGATCATCGAAAAGTTGAAGCATGTAGCCGACCAAGCAGGAATGCCGCTGGCCCATATGGCTGTAGCGTTTGCCCGGACCCATCCGGCTGTCACTTCAATTATTGTGGGGCCACGCACATCAGAGCAATTGAGACAATATATAAACGGAGCGCATCTGACACTTAGCCCCGATCTACTGGACGCCATAGATGAGATTGTGCCCCCCGGGAGCAGAATGGACGGTCAAAATCCTGCTTGGACACCGGAATGGCTGGATACTTCCCGGCGAAGACCTTAAAGATAAGGTCTGATTATCAGCCCAGTCTAACGACTGGTGCTGCATCAGTCCTTATTCTAACAAGAGAGTAATAATACACAATGGCAGTCGGCCATGAAGCAAGGCTGCCGTTTTGTTGATTATTTCGAAAAGTATTGATTAAGCTATCGGTGTAGTTGAATGGCAATAGCGACAGTCTAAGACTTTATTTTTCAAGTCTTGGTCTGCCGCTATTTCTTATAATGGATCAGTCTAAAACTTATTTTTAAACAGCTGACGATTCTTCAACTCAAAAACCGCATTAAAACAACGACTCCAGTCTAATACATTATTTTCACCGAACAGTAAACGTCAATAGCCCCAGCCTATCATTGGAGGCCACTGAAAAAGTCCTGTTAACTGTTTGGTGCGATGCAAAAAGACCGTTTTCAGCAGCATTGGAACCTTTTATGCCTTGGTCGCCGTTGCTTCCTGATTCTTGCCACCTCACGTAATCTTCATCAATCATACCCGGGCTTCCATCTAACTGCTAGGTGGGGCCTATTTGACGTTCACTTCAACCATAAGCTCTATTTGAGTCAAATGAAAGTCTACGGTAACTGCGTTGTTCATGCGACTGTTAAGGAGAAGGAGATTCGCTTATCAGGTCGTTTAATAAATTAGCGAGCGGCGCCTCCGTCTCCGCCATTACTGCTCTCTCCTTGAATAACCCAATGTCTTTGACGACAATCCAGCTGTTCGGGAGACCTTGCAACGTAATTTGCTCGGCATTAAGCGCAATTAACTTGCCAAAATTTTGATACACCGGAGCGGTAAACATCGTCCGAGAGAGCATTTCCATCATTTCCGAAGGATTGATTCCGTTTTTTTGCGCCATTCTGCACGCCTCCATCATGGCTTCCATGGCCGTAAAGCTAATGAAGTTGCCACAAATCTTGACGATTAAGGCTGAGCCGATCCTTTCACCGAAATCAAAAATTCCTTGCCCCATCGCATCCAGAAGCGGCAATGCTCGTTTCTTCGCCTCCTTCGATCCTGCGATGCAGATCCATAGTTTCCGCGCGGTAGCCGCTTCGGGAGGACCAAAAACCGGCGCTTCAACATAATGACTCCCATATTCGTCATGAAAATCGGCGAGCTGCCGAGAGGTGGCGGGCGAAACGGTACTCATCGAGAGATGGAGACCTCCACGTCCAAGCCGTTCCATAAATCCTTCGCTCCGCACAATATCTTCGAGCGCGGAATCGTCGGTCACCATAGTAATGACGATATTTCCCTTTGTAGCGGCTTCGCTCGGCCTGGAGACGGATTCGGCCCCGAGCGCGACCAGAGGCTCAGCTCTGCCTGCTGTTCGATTGTATACTCTAAGCGTGTAACCGGCTTTGATCAGATTAAGAGCCATAGCTTGCCCCATATTCCCCAATCCAATAAATCCAATAGGTGTTGTCACAGCCTTCACTTCCTTTTTTCGTTTTGAATTTCCGCATATTTGGCCAGTTTTAGATTGACCGCTTCAAACGCTCTATCGAGCTCCCATTGCCTTTCTTGAAGCTTCTGCTTGTGCTTTTCCAGCAAATCCTGTCTTTGCGGAATGGTCGAATCGCCCTGGACGGCCAACTCAACGAATTGTTCCAATTCGGCAACGGTCATGCCGGTCGCGCGAAACCATATCATCAGGTTGATCCATTCCATGTCCCTCTCTTCAAAAATTCGATTTCCGTAAGGGTCGCGTTGAAGAAATGGCAGCAACCCTTTCCTTTCATAAAATCGGATGGTATGAGGAGGAATCCCCAGCCTTTCCGAAGCCTCTTTAATGGATAAACTCACCTTGAGACCTCCATTTCCGGTAAGATAATATATTCCGATTTACATGACTCCCACCAATTAGGGAGAATCTTAAATTCATTGTACACCTTAAACTTAAGTTTAAGGCAACAGCTTCTTGGAAGTGGTTGATGTGCTTTGGAACGTCAAATAGCCCCCACCTTGTTATTAAGATGAGGGCCAGTATTAGTTACAATCAGGATTTAAATACGCGGCAGGTCAGCGGCAACGATGGCGACCACGGCAGCAGCCTTTCCAATGATTCAGGATCTTTCGGATCGGTAAGTTGCGGGAGTCGCTCAAACAAATACATCAAGTACTTGAACGGGTTTAATCCGTTTTCTTTTGCCGTCTCGATGATACTGTAGATCGCTGCACTGGCCTTTGCGCCTCTTGGCGTATTAGCAAACAGCCAGTTTTTTCTCCCAATGACAAACGGCTTGATCGACCTCTCGCTGTGATTGTTATCGATCTCAAGCCTTCCGTCCTTTAGAAAAGCGGTGAGCTTCTCCCACTGATTCAGACTGTAGGCGATCGCTTGTCCAACCAAACTTTTCGGTAGCGTTCGCGATCGCTGCAGATGGAGCCATTTCGAATAAGCCTCCAATACCGGAAGGCTTCGTTCTTGTCTTACGGCATGCCGTTCTTCCGGTGTAGCATCCTTCAAGTCGCGTTCAATGGCGAAGAGCGCATTGCAATACGTCAGCCCCTGACCCGCAGCGGTGTTCGATTGCCCCTTCTTCTCCGGCGACGCTTTTAACGCTTCGTCATATTTGCGCCGCGCATGTGCCCAGCATCCGACGAGTGTAACACCAGCGACTTTGTGGTAGCCTGGATAGCCGTCCACGTTAAAGCCGGTTAAGAAGTTCCGAGGGTGTTCACCGCCCCGCGTCATTTGGTAGTCATAGAGCACAGCCGGCGATACGCCTCGACCGGTCCGGTAGAGCCACAGATACGACGTGGATTCAGCCGATCTTTCCGGTTCGCGCAGCACCTGCAGTGTCGTCTCATCTGCATGCAGTGTCTCCTGCCGGAGCAAATACGCCTTTATGGCATCGACCATGGGGGACAACCACTGCTCCACGCCATAAATCATCCAGTTCGCCATCGTTTGCCGGGACAATGAAAAGCCCAAACGGGCGAACTGCTGCTCCTGTCGATAAAGCGGCAAGCTGTCCACGTACTTCTGGCACATGATATGCGCCAGAATCGACGGAGAAGCGAGGCTCCCCGGATAGACGGGCCTCGGCATCGGCGCCGTGACGATAGGCGTCTGAATGTCTTCGCGCTCACAATATCGGCAGGAATAGACCTGACGCACATGTCGGATGACCTTGACTTGAGGCGGCACAATGGCGATCTCGCTGCGCGTCTCGGTACTCATCTCATGGAGCGCGCCGCCACAGCACGAGCAGAGCTGATCCGTTTCACTGAGTTCATAGGTCATGGTCTCAATCGGCAAACGTTCCAGATCCGCTTCGCGCTTACCGGTTGATTTTCGGCGCTCGTAAGTTACTTGCTCCGTCGGCGGCTCTTGCCCTTTAGGCGTTGCAAGTACCTCGGCTTCGTTGAACAGATTCAGCTCCAATTGATCGGGGCTCGTCTTCTCGCTTGATGCACCGAAGCGTTTTTGTTGCGCAAGACGGAACTGCTCCTCGTACCATTTAAGCTTAGCAGTAAGCTCTGCAATTTGTTGCTCCTGCTTGGCGTTTTGCTGTTCCAGTTGTTTGATTGTCGTTAAGGTATCCGCTCGATTGTCCATACCGTATAGATTCAGTGAATGTCGCTTTATCCCTGCTGCAAGGAATGGCGATAAATCGAATTCGAGTTAAACGACCGTTTCAGCCGTGACTTTTGGGTGTGCCTGCCGCTGACTAAGCGAAAGTCCATCCAGCAGCCAACGAAGCTCGCGGGAAGAGATGGTTGTTGTCGTGTCCGTGCTTGCGCGTGGCCACTGAAACGTGCCGCGTTCAAGGCGGCGGTAAAACAGCCAGAACCCGTTATGTTCCCAGTGCAAAATTTTGAGTTTGTTTCGCTCGCGATTGCAGAACACGAACAAGCACGGCGACAAGGGATTGAGCCCGAAGCCTTCCTGCACGATGGCGGCTAATCCGTCGATGGACTTGCGCAGATCTGTTGATCCAGACGCAAGATAGACGTGCTGGACACCGGATAATGTTAGCATGGCGCTTCCAGAGCTTGCACGACTTCTCTTAGCAGCCTTGGGTCGAAGCCAGAGCGGATCTCAATATGGGCTGAACCGATGTAAACGACAAGGGAAGTATGGTTGTTAAATTGGATGGGATCAGCAACTGTTAGCGGCACCCAGTGTGTAGGGGGAGTTACGACTTCGGAAGGAACTACTTTAAGTTTGCGGAGCCAATACTTCAACTGCTCTTTTGTAACATGATGAGCATCGCACCACGCTGACATTGTAAGCCCACTTTCTTTGTAGTCCGCGATACGGGCTGCCCATTCTTGGCGACGCTGTTCTTTAGTGGTCATAGGGCAACCTCCGATTGGATTAGGCTGCTCTCATTCTCTCACGTAAATTTGAGTTCTTGAAGGTGTGTAGGGTTTGACGCTTACCTCCCTAAGGACATTCTGGCTTCCTGAGTTTATAAAACAAAGCACTTTTGAAGTATTACCTTCCGACAAATTTGTTCATTCTCTAAGAAAAGATCTCGTAAGGATGTGTAACGAAAATAATGAAATTCTTTTCACCTCTATCCCTGAAGTGTTAACTGATCTAAATGTTATTGCATTTAACAAAGGGTTACTATGTCAAGATGCATTCGGTATCTCAACAGAAATATGCTTTTTTTACTCTTGGTGGATTGGTTACTAAACTATCGGCGAACGATAGCTCCACTACATCACGACGAGGTAGCGTGGCAATAACAGGCAGCCTCATTGACGTAACGGACCGTTATATGTCATTATTTTAAAGTTTTGCGGTATTTGGATGTTTCGGGATTTTTTTCATGAGGAGGTCAGTGGTTTATGGAAGTATGGGTTCCATATGAGAAAATCAGAAATCATCCCCCTGATTTTAGAGTGTGAGGTATCGGTTTTATTCCGAAGAAGAAGGTGGCAGAAAAAATCCCGTGTTTCAGGGGTTACGTTGTGATTTTTCATATGACGGAGACGACATTAAAGAGACGGGGATATTTGTAATTCATCCTGAATTTGAAGATGACTTTGGAAACATTATTCTCGACAAAAGCCTTCCTGTGCCTAAAAAAGGTACTGCAAGAATGTGGATACTTTTCCCTGAGATGAGACGCAAAGTACATGTACATCGAATTAAAATAGGAGTCATCGGTTATTTCATGGCAGGGTCAAAAAGGTTGGGGCAAGTCGAAGTGTTCGAGATACTTGTCTTGAATACGAACTCTGAAAGTTAACCTAACGGATACGATAATGCAATCAGGCCGGTGAAGAGCAAATGTTGGAAGATATTGATTTTTCTCCAGGTTCCATCACTTACAATCAAATGAATAGATCAGATCTAAACAACGAAGATCTTCTACAAGTTTGCTATGAAGATGATCTTTATCTTATTGACGTAGGATGGTACAGAACGGTGTGTTCCGCCTGTAACTTTCTAACATCGGCCTGATTGCCCGCTTTGGCAGCCGCTACAATTTTCCCTGCGATCAAAATATGCTCTCTCAGAATATCTGCCAGCTTATTGCGGGCGGCTTCCCCATAATAAGGTTTGATCACATTGCCGATGTCCTGCTGGTTCTGCAAAAGCCGATCCAATACGTCCTTCTGATCTTGACGATTGGATATGGCGCTGACAATATAACTTCTCGTCCATATCGTATGGTCGATCCAAGCCTTCTGCATATCGGCTTTCAGCTGCACCATTTTGGGACTCAGGCAAGCCGAATCCTTCTCTTCGCCCACCTGCGGTTGCACAGATATGACCAGCGTCACTCCCTTTATACGTTTGAAATAACCAGGCTGTTTTATTATGGTTGAATGATCCGTTTTTATACAGAAAGAGAGGAAGAAGATGACGAATATAGTCCTTATTGGTATGTCCGGAGCCGGTAAAAGCACTTTGGGTGTACTGCTGGCAAAAGCTTTAGGAATGGATTACGTGGATACGGATATTGTTATACAACAACAGGAGGGCAGATTGCTGCAAGAAATAATAGATAGCGATGGCATCGAAAAATTCATGAATGTCGAAGAAAACATCGTGTCCGGGCAGCGGCTGAAAAATTCCGTTATATCGACCGGCGGAAGCGTTGTATATTCAGAAAAAGCCATGAATGCCCTTAAGCAGGGTGGACAGGTTATTTATTTGCACGTCCCATATGAAGAAATTACAAGGAGACTAACAAACATAACGACCAGAGGCATTGTAATGAGGAAAGGAAACAGCCTAAAGGACGTTTACGAGGAAAGAGTTCCTCTATACATGAAGTATAGCGATATGACTCTGGATTGCTCGAATAAGGATATAGAACAATGTGTTAGTGAGATTATAGGGAAAATAGGCGGGCGGGCCTCCGATTCGCCTTGAGCGCGGAAGCGGGGGCCCGCCCGTTTTGAATGGATCATACGAAACGCAGCAAAGTAAAACCCTACCAACAATTGTAGGGGTGGGATTTTGGGGAGGAGATGGTCAAGTAACAAACGCGGTTATTGTTCCAACGCCTTTTCAAACTTGCCGAACCAGTTCCCCCAGCCGTACCTGGCGCCTTCGAGCACTTGGGTATTTTGAGAATCTCAATGAACAATTTGACACCATTTGGTGTCGTTTTGATTATAGGACACCAAATGGTGTCATGTAAACTGCATTTTTTGGTATCTAATGATAACGAGCGTTTAAAAAAAATGAAAACGTTTGAGGCGCGAGCGCGTATAAACCTAAGTGGAAAGGGGAAATGCAGATGAAATCCTTGAAGGTTCAAGATTTGATAGACCGGTTTTCGCTGGAAACTCTGGTGCAAGGGGATACGGCCCGAACGATATCCAAGCCGAAAGCACATCGGCCGGGTCTGGAGTTCGCCGGTTATTTCGATTTTTTCTCGCATGATCATGTCCAGGTGCTGGGACGCAAAGAAATCACCTATTTGCATAAACTGACGGAAGAGGAACGCAACGACCGGATCGGAAACGTCGTGAAATATCGTCCGCCTTGTTTTGTCGTGACCCGCAGCCAGGAGGGCTTAAAATATTTAACGAAATACTGCGAGGAGGAAAACATACCTTTATTGCGTACGCCGCAGCCGACTTATAAATTTATGGAATTGGCCGACACCTACATGACGAAGGCGCTTGCGCCGGAGATCGCCATTCACGGGGTATGCGTCAACGTGTCGGGAATCGGAGTGCTGCTGCGCGGCAAATCCGGCGTTGGCAAAAGCGAAACGGCGCACACGCTGATCCGGAGAGGACACCGGCTTGTCGCCGACGACATGGTTGTTCTGAAAAAAATCAGCCCCGAGACGATTTTGGGCACCCATAACGAAGTGAACAAAGAGTTTTTGGCGCTGCGCAGCATCGGACTGATCAACGTTTCCCGGCTGTACGGCCGGCGCGCGTTTCAGGAAGAGACAAGGATCGTGCTTGATATCGAATTGTCGCAGTGGCAGGAGCATGCCTTAAACAACGAGCTTGAGCTGGAACCCAAATTTACGGAGTACCTCGATGTCCGCGTCCCGCATATCGAGATCCAGCTGCAGCCGGGCCGGGATGTGGCCGGACTCGTGGAAGCGGCGGCGAACAGCTGGTATTTGCGCATGCAGGGGTACAGCGCGGCCGACGAGTTTATGAAACGGTTGGAGCAACAGTGACAGAGCCGACATTCCATTGCGATTACGGCTATAACATTCATGTCGGCGAGAGGCCCGGGTTCCTCAACATCCGAAACAGCGGCAAGCATGGACGAAAATAAAGTCCATGACTGCCGCTGTTTCGCTATCTGCGGGGATGCATGGAACGGCGGAACTGATGGGGGCTCATGCCGACGTTGCGTTTGAACAGCTGGCAAAAATACGAGACGTTGCCGAGGCCCACCGCCTGCCCGATCGCCTGCACCGAATGATCGGTCGTCTTCAGCAGCACACAGGCTTGGCGGATGCGCCGGGCCGTGATGTATTCGGTAATGCTGCTGCCGACCGCCTGGCGGAACAGCGCCGATACATGGCTCGGCGACAGGTGGACCGCTTTGGCCAGCACCGCCAGCTCGAACGGCTCCATGTAGTGCTCCTCCAGCCACTGCATCATCGCCTCTGCCGTCGTGGACGGCTTGGCCGGCGCATGAGGGGCAAGGGCGGCGCCGGCGAGCCAGCGATTTTTGACCCGGTGCAGCAGCGCGGCGAGAAACATCGCCTGCTCCTCCGGCAGCTCGTCCTGCGGAGCTTGCTCGATGAGCGCGCGGTGAACGCGAAACAGCGAAGCGATCTCCTCTTGCGGAAGCCCGGGCAGCACCTGGGGGAGCAGAGGATCCTTGCCAAGCCGCCGGAAAAAATCGAGCAGCGACGGAAACGGCGCCAAATACGGCTCAAGCGCGGACGGCTCGAACACGAACAGCGAACGCACGTACGGCTGATCGGGGGTGATATCCATCTGAATGCGGTGCAGCTGGAACGGGCGGAAGCAGACGAGCGAGCCGGGACGCAGATCGAAAAATTGTTGCTCCACGATGACGCGCCCGCATCCTTCATGCACATAGAGCAGCTCCATGCCCTGGTGGGCGTGATATACTTCCGCAAACTCCTTCGAACGGTCGTATTGAAAGGAAAACCGGAACGGATGGCGGTTTAGGTTCATGTAGTTCATTATTTTCATGGTTCATGATTCCTTCCAGAGCGGAACGTCTGACGGACCGTAATATAACAACATTTTATCATAACAGCGCCATACTTTTACGGGGTTTTTTTTTCTATAGTAGAGGGAGATCGGACAGTAAGCACAAGGGGATGGAACAACGTGATCAAACAGCGTTTGAACGAAGGATGGGAGCATTACAAGGGCAGCTTGGGCGGACCTTGGGAAGTATGGCGTCAGGACAAGCTGCAAAATCATTACAATGTGCCGTGGCATGAAGTGACGCTGCCGCACACATACAATGCGCTGGACGTGCTGGAGCCGGATGGCAAATATTATCAGGGACCGGCGTGGTATCGGACGAAGCTGGCCGTGAACAACCCGTATCCGGGCGGGCGGACGCTGCTGCACTTCGAGGGAGCGGGTCAGCGTACCGATGTGTACGTTTACAGGCGCAAGGTCGGCTCTCATCTCGGCGGCTACGACGAGTTCGCCGTGGACATCACGGAAGCGGCCGAGGAGGCGCGCGGCATCGAGCGCTATCATGGCCTTATACCGGTTGCGATCCAAAGCGACAACAGCCGCGAGCTGGAGACGATTCCGTCGGATGCGAGCGATTTTAACCTGTACGGCGGCGTGTATCGCTATTTGAACCTCGTATATGTGCCGGCGGTATCGCTGGAGCGCGTTCATGTGGAAACGATCGTCGCAGACAAGACGGCCTGCACCGTGAAGGTGAAGGCGAAGCTGTACAATCCGAACGCATATCTCGATCATGTAACGCTGTCGGTGACGCTGAATGCGCCGGACGGCTCGGCTATCGGCACGTACGAAACGAAGCTGATGGCATGGAACGGTTTTAAGGAGATCGCGGTACACGATATCGCTTCTCCTGAGCTGTGGTCGACGGTGAACCCGCAGCTGTACAGCTGCACGGTGCGCCTCGTCAGCCCGTACGGCGAGACGGAGCAGACCGAGCGCTTCGGCGTCCGTTTCTTTGAATTCGTCACGAACGGGCCGTTCAAGCTGAACGGCGAGCGTTTGCTGCTGCGCGGCACGCACCGGCACGAGGATCATGCCGGCGTCGGCCCGGCGATGACCGAGGACATGATGCGCACCGAGATGCAGATCATCAAGGACATGGGCGTGAATTTTATCCGCCTCGGCCATTACCAGCAGTCGCGTATCATTTTGGACCTGTGCGACGAGCTCGGCATTCTCGTATGGGAGGAAATCCCATGGTGCCGCGGGGGTCTCGGCGGGGAGCAGTACAAGCAGCAGTGCCGCGACATGCTGGAAGCGATGATCGAGCAGCACTACAACCACCCTTCGGTGATCCTGTGGGGCCTTGGCAACGAAAACGACTGGGAATGCGACTTCGACTACTTCGAAATCGACCAGATCCGCGCGTTCATGAAGGAGCTGCACGACATGTCGCACCGGCTCGACCCGAGCCGCCGCACGTCGATTCGCCGCTGCGAGTTTTGCAAGGACATCATCGATGTGTATTCTCCGTCGATTTGGGCGGGCTGGTACCGCGGCGTGTACACCGAATATGAAAAATACAGCCGCGAAGCGTTCGAAAACGTCCATTCCTTCTTCCATATGGAGTGGGGGGCGGACAACCTTGCTACGCGCCACGTGGAGAAGACGTTCACCGGCTTCGAGTTTATCCCGAAGGGGCAAGGCGCGGACGAGCGGGACGGCGACTACCTGCTCACCGGCGGCACGCCGCGCGTGTCGAAGGACGGAGACTGGTCGGAGACGTATTTTTGCGAGATGATCGACTGGTATTTGAAATGTCAGGAAAACATGGATTGGCTGACCGGCACGGCGCAATGGGCGTTTAAAGATTTCGCGACGCCGGTACGGCCGGATTCGCCGATTCCGTATCTCAACATGAAGGGCATCATCGAGCGCGATTTTACGAAAAAAGAAGCGTATTACGTCTACCAATCGTACTGGACCGAGAAGCCGATGGCACGCATCTACGGGCACACGTGGGCGGTTCGCTGGGGGCAGCCGGACGAGAAAAAGCGGGTCCTGGTTTACTCCAACTGCCCGCAGGCCGAGCTGTTCGTAAACGGCGTGAGCGCCGGCGTCAGGCAGCGCGACTCGCAAAATTTCCCGGCTGCAGGCCTCAGGTGGGATGTGCAGCTCGTGTCCGGCGAGAACCATATCCGCGTCGTGGCGGAAAAAGACGGCGTCCGGGTGGAAGACGAAGTCCGCTTCGTCTACCAGACGGAAAGCTGGGGCGAGCCGGCGCAGCTGAAGCTCAGCTCCACGCCGCAGCAGGATGGCCGCGTATGGGTCGAAGCGAAGGTATACGATGCGAATGGCGTATTTTGCCCGGATGCGCGCAGCTTTGTCCGCTTCGGACTCACCGGTGACGGCAAGCTGCTGGACAACCTTGGCACCGTCCGCGGCTCGCGCGTCATCGAGCTGGCGAACGGCAAAGCGGGCATCTATGTCGATCCCCGCGGCGGCAGCTCGGTGGTCAGCGTCGCTTCCGAAGGCATGAAGACGGTATTTATTCCGGTTAATCATTAATCCCGTTAAAGGAGAGATCACGCCCATGGTTCAGGAAAAATGGCTTCAAGCCGCGCAGTTGTCCGATATTTTGCCGGAGGTTTGGGAAGCATTGCAGACGAAGGTCGACCGAATGATCGGCCAGCTTCAAGGGAAAATTCCGCATGTCGCAGGCGAAGACGGCATCTATGACAGCACGATCCCCGATTGGTGGACGTCGGCGTTTTGGCCGGGCATTTTGTGGATCATGCACGACATGACCGGCAAGGCGCATTATCGAGATGCGGCGTGGGATTGGGATGCGACGATCGAACAGGCGACGCTGCGCGACAACCGGTTCCACCACGACGTCGGCTTCCAATTCCTGCCGACTGCGGTGATCAAACATAAAATCACCGGCGACAAGGATGGTCTACGCCGCGGGCTGCAGGCGGCAAATTTCCTGGCCGGCCGTTTCAACGTCGAGGGCAACTTCCTGCGCGCGTGGAATCAAGACAAAACCGGCTGGGCGATCGTCGACTCGTCGATGAACCTGTCCATCCTGTTCTGGGCGGCCGAGGAAATCGGCGATCCGCGGTTCAAGCATGTCGCGAAGCGGCATGCCGACACAGTGCTGCGCCATTTCATCCGCGAGGACGGCTCCGTGAACCACATCGTCGTCTTTGACCCGGAAACCGGCGAATGTCTGCATTCGCTCGGCGGGCAGGGGGCCGCTCCGGACTCGTCATGGAGCCGCGGTCAGGCGTGGGCGCTGCACGGCATGGCGAACACGTACCGCTACACCGGCGACATCCGCTATCTGCAGGCTGCGCGCCGCGTCGCGCATTACTTCCTGGCGTGCCTGCCGGACGACTACGTCGCGCACTGGGACTTCCGCGCGAACGGCGGCGACCTCGCGGGCGAGCCGCGCGACACGTCCGCGGCGTCCTGCGCCGCTTCGGGGCTGCTCGAGATCGCCGCGGCGCTGCCCGAAGCGGAGGGCCGCATGTACCGCGCGGCCGCGGAGAAGATGCTGCTGTCTCTGACGCAGCATTACGGCACGTGGGATCGCCCCGAACACGAGGCGATCCTGCTGGAGGGGACCGGCAACAAGCCGGCCGGTCAGAACATCAATGTCTCGCTGATATACGGAGACTACTATTACGTCGAAGCGATCGCCAAGCTCATGGGCTGGCAGCGCAAAATTTTTTGACGCTTCTCCGCTGAAAGGAGAAGCGTACCCGAGAAGGCCGGGACCGCTCGCGATCTGCGCGGCTGCCCGGTCTTTTTTTGTGTAAAATAAATTTTACGCCACCTCACCACACCCCCCGATTTTCATGGTAAAATCTCGTAGGAAGATTATGTCTACCATACTAATCTATTACCCGGGTGGGGATTCCCCTGGCGTAGGGAAACGATCGAGGTGCTGAAGATGTTGCGTTTTTGGAAGCTCAGTTTGTTGCTTGCTTTATGCAGTCTTTTTGTAATCCCCGCTGCTCATGCGGAGGAGCAGGTCAGTGTGTTTGTCAACGGCAGCAAGGTGATTTACGATCAATCACCGATAATAGAAGAGGGCAATACGTTCGTACAGTTCAGGCCTTCCTTCGAAGCGCTTGGCTTTGCGGTTCAATGGGACGAGGGGAGTCTGTCCATCACCGGAACGGCTCCGAATAAGAAAGTACAGCTGCAGTTGAACAGAGCTGAGGCTTACATCAATGGCGAGCCGGTCGAGCTTGCCGCGGCTCCCCGGATGGTGAACGGCTCGACGTTTGTTCCGATCCGGTCTTTAGCGGAGTTTTCCGAGGGAGATGTCGAATGGGAGCCTAACAACAAAGAAATCCATATTATTACCGATAAAAGTTATTATGTGTTCCTCGGAGCATTGTTGGGTAACATGGATAAAGTAAAATACGGGTTTGATCAGGGGGGCGGCCCCAATTTTATATACAAAGATAACGGTATCTCCACTATGGATGCTGCTGTGCTTTCTAAAAATACCGAAATGGTCAAGCTTCTGCTGGAAAATGGCGCGATACCGGATATGACGAAACCTACAGACCCTGAAGGGAAATACCAAAGCCTGGGTATCGCTGCATTCAGCAAGCAGCCGGAGATCGTGAAATTACTGATTCAGTATGGAGCGGATCCGCTAAAAAAGCAAAAAAACGGATCCACGATTGCCGATTATATTCAAGTGCTGCTCAAGCTGGCCACCCCCGAGGATGCTCCGACAATAAAGCAGATCCTCGAGATCCTGGAAACCGCAAAGGATCTCCCCAAGCAGCAGCGATACGCACGTTATATCGCAGAAGGCTCTTCCATGGAACCGACCATCGCAGATAAGGAACGCGTCTGGGTGGACAAAAATTACTATCAGACGACCCCCGTTTCCAGGAACGATCTGATTATTTTTAAGGGCCAAAACGGGAACATGTATATGAGGCGGGTGGCAGGGCTTCCCGGAGAGACGATCCGCATTGATCAGGAGAAGCTGTTTGTAAACGGAAAACGTGATTCCTCCATGTTTTTTCCAGGGAATACGCGGAGTCAAGCGGACGTTAAATTGAATGACAAGCAAGTGTTTGTCATCGGGGACAATTATAACAACAGCTCGGACAGCCGTTCGCCGGACATGGGGCCGATTGCGCTCAGCCAAATCGTCGGCAAGATCAATTATGTGGAGCATATAACCGGCAAAAATAAGGAAAAACCCGCAGCTCAAACCCAACCTCAACCAAGCGCAGCTAGCGGAAAAACGTATAAAAGCCCGCCGGAAATGGCCATCGATACGGCAAAAAAATATCAGGCCAAAGTACATACGAATAAAGGCGATTTCACCATCGAATTATTTGCCGAAACGGCGCCGAAAACCGTGAACAATTTTGTTTTTCTTTCCAGGGAACGCTTCTATGACGACGTCATCTTTCACCGTATCATCAAGTCGTTTATAATTCAGGGCGGCGATCCGACCGGAACCGGCCGGGGAGGGCCCGGATACAAGTTCGAAGACGAGCTGCAGACGTCTTATTCCTACGAACCGGGGATTGTGGCGATGGCCAACGCCGGGCCAAACACGAACGGGAGCCAGTTTTTTATTTGCACGGGAGAAGATTGCCGCGGTTTAAATCAAATACCTAATTACACGATATTCGGTAAAGTGACGGAGGGGATGGACACGGTCCTTGCCATTGCCGATGTTCCGGTCGTCAAGCAGTACGGAGGCTCGGAAACAAGCAAACCGACCGAACCGGTATTTATTCAAAGCATCGATATCGTGGAATCGCAGTAAACAACCAGACTAAAAACGGAGTGTTGACGGAAAAATAATTCCGTTAACGCTCCTTTTTTCAGCTTTGAAAAACCTTCGGTGCCGCAATTTTTGGGAGAATCTTTAAAGATCTAACCAATTATTGCTAAATAATTTTTGGGGATTAACTTGACAATAGTAAGTGGATTGTTTATGATACTTAATGTGATACTTACTTTTTGGAAGTTAATAATTTGTTTATAATCTAGGGAGGAAATTAACATGTCCAACGTTTTGTTCGTTAAAGCCAATTCCCGTCCGGCAGATCAAGCCGTCAGCGTCCAGCTGTACGATGCTTTTCTGCAATCCTACAAGGAAAACCACCCGAACGATCAAATCACCGAGCTTGACGTGTTCAAAGAGGCGCTTCCGTACTACGACACCATCCATATGACCGCTATGTTCAAGCTGGGCAAAGGCTTTGAACTGACTGCCGAAGAACAGGAAGCTGCGAAACTGGTGAACAAATACCTCGATCAATTCCTCGCAGCGGATAAAGTCGTATTCGCCTTCCCGCTCTGGAACTTCACCATTCCGGCACAGCTCGTTACTTATCTGCACTACCTGTGCCAAGCAGGAAAAACGTTCCAATACACGGCCGAAGGTCCGCGCGGTCTCGCCGGCGACAAGAAAGTGGCGCTGCTGAACGCACGCGGCGGCGTTTACTCCGAAGGTCCTGCTCAATCGCTCGAAATGTCGCTCAGCTATGTGAGAAACATTTTGTCCTTCTTCGGTGTAACCGACATTCACACTGTTGTCATCGAAGGGCACAACCAATTCCCGGACCGTTCCCAGGAGATCATTCAAGAAGGTCTGAAAAAAGCTTCCGATCTGGCAGCGAATTTCTAATATATCTGTGCTATTTCCCCGGCTCCCGTCCTGCGCTGTTTGCGCGGGATGCGGGGTCTTTTTTGTGTGTGGCTGTGTTGGTTTTAACGACGATTCTACGTGTGGATTCTGTATGAAAAATCGTATAAAACTTACACAAGGATCGTACAACAAATCAATATACATGAAAAATCATATACATTCATGCCATAGGACGGTAAGATCGAGCAATATATATGAAAAATTAGATATAAATTTTCTTTTTGCGTCAGATTCAACTATTGTATTCGAAAAATCACACAAAATAACGCGTTGACCGGTCCGAAAAGTAAAGCGGGCCCGGCATAGGATTTTGCGCGAGCAAAATCCATGCGGGCAGCCGCGAGCCCGAGGCACGGAGAAACTCCAAAGGCATCGCACCGATAGTGAAGTGTGCCGGGGCATAGGCGGTTTACCCGAAGGGAAACCGCCATGCCCCGACAAACGCGAACTAGAAGCGAGTACTCCCTCCATACGGGCGGGTCCAGGGCGCCAGAGCGCAATGTTGTCAGGTTAACTTGTTTTTGGAATCGCGGATTCATCCGACAGAAAACCATCAAACAAACCGAACTAGCCGGGAACTGTTATGCCGCTCATATAGGTGCCAAAAATAGAGGAACTCACATTCGTTATTTTCGGGAAAATAAGCACATCTGAAAAATAGAGGAACTGAGATACGTTATATATACGAAAAATCACTTAGGATCTGGAAAAACAGGTAAATAACGCATCTGAGTTCCCTTATTCTTGGCAAATCAGTCGAAATGGCCATTATAGCGCACTGTAGTTCCTTTATGACCTGGGGACAGACGCAGCGAGCTGTTGGACTTAACCTGACAACATTGCGCCTGAGCGCCTGGGGGCTCCCCGGTGGGGGGATTTAGGGGGGCTCCCTCAAGGAAAAAACAGGAAATCCTCGCTCGAAAGCGAATATGTTGTTGTAAAAGCGCTTACTACGGCGCCGAAGAGGAGGAATATGTTCATGGATGTGCAGCAGAGGCTGGACGCCTTAAGAGAGCATCACCGGAATGCGGTGATTCACCTTGCCGAACGGGTGCGGAACGATCCCGATTTTTTGGCGGTCGTCATTATCGGGTCCGTGGCTAAGGGCATTGCCCGAGAAGATTCGGACATCGATTGCTACATTGTGGCGAAGGACGAGGTGTTCGCGGAGAGAAGAGAGCGGGACGATCTGTTTTTCAACGAAAGGGAGGGCTGCAATTATCCGGGGGGTTATTATGACGGTAAAATCGTCAATTACGATTTCATCAAAGCCGCCGCGGAAAAAGGCAGCGAGCCGACGCGCGCGTCCTTCGAAGGAGGGTTCGTGCCGTTCACGCGCATTTCCGGGCTGGGTGAGCTGGTCGACACCATCGCGGTGTATCCGGAGCATCAGCGCGAGCGGAACTTCGCCGACTTTTACGCGCAGGTGGCGCTGTATGGCGGGTATTTCGCCAAGCGCGCCTTGGCGCTGGACAATACATATTTGCTCATGCATTCGGTCAGCCAGGTGGCCCTGTTCGCCGGACGGCTTATTTTGGCGTATAACCGCATCTTGTTCCCGTGCCACAAATCGCTGAAGCATGCGCTGGAGAAGGCTCCGGCCAAACCGGACGACTACATGAAGCTGCACGACGAGATGCTGATGAACCCGACGAAAGAGACGATCGACGCTTTTATGAAATGCATCCGCACGTTCCATGACTGGGGGATCGACTCGAAAAAGACCGTCAGCCGTTTTGTCGAAAACAACGAATGGAACTGGCTCGAAGGGGAACCGCCGCTCAGCGACCGTTAAAAAAATATTTTGGAAACATCCACCACACTTCGGAATATATCTAAGAGGGACATTCTTGGTTCAGACTTCATAATCCCTTCTTAAGGAGGAGTTCGGTGTGAGTTACGTGGATGCGGGCAAATTAACCCCGAATCAGGAGCTGAGAGCGAAGGCGAGGGAACAGCTTAAGGGCAGGTGGGGCGTGGCGATTTTAACCTGCTTCATCTATGTGGTGATCGTTTCTATCGTCAATGCCATTCCGTATATAGGCGGCCTGGCGGTATTTTTGATGTCGGGGGCTTTCGCTCTCGGATTGGTCGTGTTTTTCCTCAATTTCCCGAGGGGCGGCAAACCGGAGGTGGTACAGCTGTTTTCCGGCTTTGACCGTTTCTGGCCGGCGTTTGGGCTCGCTTTCATGGTAGGCTTGTTCACGCTGCTGTGGACGCTGCTGCTGATCGTGCCCGGCATTATCGCCGCGTACCGGTATTCCCAGGTTTTCTTCATCATGAACGATAACCCGAACATCGGCATCATGGATGCGATCAGGGCCAGCTCGGAGATGATGCAGGGGCAAAAGGTGAAGCTGTTTTTGCTGCAGCTCAGCTTTATTTGGTGGTTTTTGCTTTGTCTGGTGACGCTGGGCATCGGCTTTCTCTGGCTGTACCCGTATGTGATGACGGCGACGGCCAACTTTTACGAAGATCTGAAGCGGGCGTCCATACCCGGAAATACGTCGCTTGTCTAAACTGCGTAGGGGCTGTCCTTGAAGGGCGGCCCCTCTGCATGTAAGGTGAATGGACAAGGCACCGGAGAGATCTTGCCGCAGCTTTGGCGACGGCCTGTTTAATGCTGCAGCAGGTGCATGTCTTCGATGTGGCGTTTCGTTTCCGGCGTGCCGAGCTCGTAAATCGTTTCGTAAATCTGCCTTAGGCCATCGTCGTACCCATCGTTTTCCGCATCGTCATGATACGGAATGGTCGGGTTATGCGCCCGCCAAAAGCTGTGGTTATCGACATTCGTCGTATCGTCAAACATTTCGGCCAGCTTGTCGACCTCCTCGGGAGTGGCGAGGATCTCGAATTCGAAGGAAGCGGCTTGTTTATCGTCGAGCACGGTTCCGGCCTGTACGGACACGTAGTACGTTTTTTTCTCCATAGCGGTTCGGGTCACATCCTTCGTTTAGCGGTAATAATAGAGCCAGATCGCGGCGCCGAAAAAGACGATGACCGGAAACAGGATAAGCCCCACCAGCGCCGGATTGGAGCGGATCGGGTGCTTGGAAAGCTCCTCGCTCATCGTATAATCCCATTCCTGATTCGGCTGCCGGCGCACCAAGGGTGCCGCCCAGATCACTCCGATCACCACGGCGATCGCGGCAAGCAGCAAAAGCACATTCAGCATATGATTCGTCTCCTTTTGCCAATCAGCTGTCGGAACATCATTACACTATTGTTCTGCTCCAAAAGCGGGAAATTATGCGAAAAGGGCGAGTCGAATCATGAAGCTGCTCCGGCACGACACGTTACATGTAAAAAAGTCTGCTTCAGCCACGGCTTGAGCAGACTTGTTTTGTTCATTTAAGGCATCTCTTTTTTGAGTCAACAATGGCGTCCGTTAAATTTGCACGCCCTTCTTAAGCGATTTCATGTCCTTATTAGGATTGTTAAGTTGAGGCAGCATTTTCATGCTTTTAACCATCGGGGAGTTGCAGTGCACGCAGATCGGCGCACTCTCGAATGCGAAATTGTCTCTCATCCATCCCTTACAAGCCTCGTTCTCGCAAGACCAGATGGAAATATTTTCAATCGGGACTTCCTCTAACGATTTCTTGTGGTACATGTAACCCCTTCTTTCCCGGTTAATTAAGAAAAACTCCTGATCGGAGTTAATCGAAGATGCCAGACCGTATTTAGTGAAAAAAAAACTGCTCCTAACAAATCGGGTTAAGAGCAGTTTCCTTTGGTTTAATATACTTTTGTGACGTTCTCGGCTTGCGGTCCGCGGTTGCCTTGCACTACGTTAAATTGAACTCGCTGGCCTTCATCGAGCGATTTGAATCCTTCGCCCTGGATGGCGCTGAAATGTACGAATACGTCGCTGCCGCCTTCCACCTCGATAAAGCCGAATCCTTTTTCAGCATTAAACCATTTCACTGTACCTGTTTGCATAGCAAATTCCTCCAATAATTTTTTAATTTAACATGATCCTTTTTCTTTGCAAAAAAAATTCACACATTGAAAAAAGTTACATCGTAAAAATGATAACCCTTTTCAATATGTGAATATTGTGGTTTCAAATTCAACAATTAATTACATCATAACACGGAAAGTTGAAAAAGGCAAATATTTTGACGTATTCCAAATGTTGGGGTATATTATGGTTGGTACTAGTACTTGGTATTAAAAAATGGAGAGGAGCGATTTATTTTGAAGTATTTTATCATCACCGGAACGTCACGGGGGCTCGGCGAAGCGATAGCCAAGCGGCTGGCTGCTCCGGGTCACCGGCTATTTTGCATATCCAGGAAAAGAAACGAACGTTTGCTTTCCGGAAGCGGCCTCATCGATTACTTCGAATTTGATCTGAATGAAACGGACCGGCTGGAGGAGCTGATGCAGCTTGTGTTTGACCGGATCGATCCGGCTGACGCCGAAGCGCTTTACCTGGTCAATAACGCCGCCGTTGTCGCGCCGTTGTCCCGCATCGAGGAAGCCGGTGAAGCTGAGCTGACGGCAAACCTGCACATCAATTTGCTGGCTCCGATGCTGCTGACCTCGTTGTTTATCCGGTATTCCAGGCATTTTCGGATCGAGAAGCGGGTGCTAAACGTATCTTCCGTGTCCGCGCGGAATCTTCTGCCCGGAATGAGCGCCTACAGTGCGGCAAAAGCGGGGCTAGACGTTTTCTCCAAATGCGTCGGAATCGAGCAGGGAGAAGCACCGTACGCGGTGAAAATCGCATCCGTTTGGCCGGGGATGATCGATACGGGACTGCAAGAGGAGGCTCGTTCGGCCGATGCGGGAGCATTTCCTTCCGCGGGTTTGTTTGCCATGGTGAAGGATAGAGGGTTGCTGGCCACCCCGGAGGCGGTCGCGGAGAAGATTGCCGGGCTGCTGCTCGGAGACCGGTTTGAGCAGGGAGCGGTTGTGGAGGAGCTGTGAGAGGTACGGTGAGGCGCCAACACAGCAGGCACAAACCGAGAGGCGGCGGCTAACAGGCGAAGGGGCGGCGCGGATGGAGTGGAGCAGCGAGCCGAGAGCCGGAAAAACCGGCTAACAGCCAGCGCAACCCCGCCGCCGGAGCGTCGAGAGGCGGAGAAACCGGCTAACAGGCGGGGGCGGGGCGCGGATGGAGTGGAGCAGCGAGCCGAGAGCCGGAAAAACCAGCTAACAGCCAACGCAACCCCGCCGCCGGAGCGTCGAGAGGCGGAAAAACCGGCTAACAGGCGGGGGCGGGGCGCAGCTCATAAATATAGCGGAACTCACGTTCGCTATCCTGAGGTAAGTCGGCACATCGAAAAAAATAGAGGAACTAGGGTGCGCTAAATCGTCGGAAAATGGCTTGAAGAGCCGGAAAACATGGAAATAACGCACTCCAGTTCCTTTATTCTTAGCGAATCGCTCGAAATGGCCATTATAGCGCACCACAGTTCCTTTATGAGCCTGGGGGGACAGCGAAGTGAGGACGAAAAGGGTTTCATGGGCAGGCTACTTTTTCGGCATTCCCAGGAAGTGCACTTGGCAGCCACTGACTGTCTGACCGGATCCTCTCGGCGTTCCGGCGCACTACATGGGGGATTCACCGTCTGCGCCTCATCCAATAAACGAGTGCAAACACCCCAAACGCCAAAACGCGCTTACAGCGGCGGCCGGGCGTTCGCCCCCGTGGCCGCTGCTGTAAGCGCGCTTTTTCGCAGCTGCTAGTGAATATCCTTCTTCTTGAAGCGGCCGCCCTTCACATCGTGGATGTTGCCGATCGCGAGAAACGCGTTCGGGTCGAAGCCGTCGACGATCGATTTCAGCTTCGCTTCCTCCAGACGGGTGATGACGCAGAAGATCACCTGCTTGCTGTCGCCGGTGTATCCCCCCGTGCCCTTCAAATACGTGACGCCGCGGCCGAGGCGCTCCACAATCGCGTCGCCGATATCCTTGCTGCGGTCGCTGATGATCCAGACCGACTTCGATTCGTCGAAGCCTTCGAGCGTGATATCGATCAGCTTAAAAGCGATATAATAGGCAATCAGCGAGTACATCGCATGATCCCAGCCGAACACAAAGCCGGCGCTGCCGAGGATAAAGATGTTGAAAAACATGACGACCTCGCCGACGGAAAAAGGCAGCTTTTTGCTGAACAAAATCGCAACAATTTCCGTACCGTCGAGCGAGCCGCCGTTCCGGATGACTATGCCGACGCCGACCCCGAGAACAATGCCGCCGAACACGGCGGAAAGCAGCGGATCGACCGTCACCGGCGGCACATCGTGCAGCAAAAACGTGCCGATGGACATAATCGTAACGGAGAACAACGTGGAAATCGCGAATGTTTTCCCGATTTGTTTATACCCGACGAGCAGAAACGGCAGGTTGAGCAGCAGCAGGAACAGACCGACCGGCAGACCGCTCAAATGGGAGAAAATGATCGAGATACCGACCACGCCTCCGTCAATGATGTTATTAGGGATCAAAAATTCCTCAAGGCCCAAAGAAACGAGAACGGCTCCAAGGGTCATAAATAAAACTCTTCGTACGACATCGACGCGTTTGAGCTTAAGGTGCTCCTTCTTGCGCTGCGGCTTCGTTTTCGTTACGGTTTCCGGCAAATTCATCTCCCTTTCTTTGTTTTACTTCATCACTTCACCCTTCATCTTCAATTTGAACTCCTTCGGAGAACATTGATTGCACCGCTTGAACATCTTGTAAAACTGCGCCATATTCGGAATGCCGACCGACTCGCCGACCTCGGCGATGCTGACGTCGCGCGTCAGAAGCAGCCGCTCCGCCTTCTTGATTCTCTTGTAGTTGACGTAATCGACAAACGACATGCCCATCACTTTTTTAAAATACTTGATAAAATAATGATAGCTCAGATTCAGCATGCTGCTGACGTCGTCGATGTGGATTTTCTCGGCGAGGTGCTGCTCGATAAAGTCCAAGGCGGGCTGCAGCCGGATCAGCTCGGTATCCGGGGCTGGCTGGATGATTCCTTTGCGGTCATTGCGGAGCAGGAGGAGCAGCATCCGCTTGATCAGCGCGCTGATCGCGATTTCGTAGCCTTTGGCTTTCGACTGCGTCTCTTCCAGGATTTCAGAAATGATGCGAAACGCTTCCTGGCGGACGGCGGTGTTTTCGCGGAAAATGTAGTTCAGCTCGCTCAGCGGATAGTGCAGCTCGGAGAAGCAGCTCATATACGGCATCGTGCTTTGGTCAAAATACTGCGCCATGTCGAACTGCAGCACAATGTAGTGGAGATCGGCCGGATCGGCCTTCTTCGTGCGATGAAGCTGCGAGGAGCCGAGCAAAATCACATCGCCGGGCGCGAGCGTAACCAGCTCATCCTTCGAATTAACGGTCAGAAAACCTTCGTTGATCGCGAGAAATTCGATTTCCTTGTGGTAATGCCAGTTCCACATCTTCGGCTGCTCGGCGCGGCCGTTACGGCTCGTGATTTCGAAGACCTTGATGCAGAGAAGCGGATTTTGGTAATGAATTTTCTCGTTGTGAATGGCGGCACTTGTTTCCATGAAGGCCTGGGCTCCTTTTCCAGATGGAGGATGAAGCACTTTTGAATAGCTCGGATGCTGTCCGTATCTCAATTATAACACGAGTCGGAGGGTAAAGGACACTTTTGCATAAAGAGGCGGCAACTTTGCGCATATTTTTTTTCGCCTAACTTGAATATACTGAGGGTAGCGATGTTGAAATCTATGGGACAAAGGATGAGGATAAAATGGGCAAGCTGCGCGTAACCGTATGGAACGAATTCCGTCATGAAAAAGAAAGCGAAACGATCCGCTCCGTGTACCCGAACGGGATTCATCAGGCGATCGGGGAAGGGCTCGGCACGACCGATTTTGAAATTTCGTACGCGACGCTGGACGACCCGGAGCACGGCCTGTCCGAAGAGAAGCTGCAAAACACCGATGTGCTCATCTGGTGGGGGCATAAGGCTCACGGCGAAGTGCAGGACGAGATCGTGAACCGCGTGTATGACCGCGTCCTGCACGGCATGGGGCTCGTGGTGCTGCATTCCGGGCATTTCTCGAAAATTTTCAAAAAGCTCATGGGCACCTCCTGCGATCTGAAATGGCGCGAAGCCGGCGAGAAGGAACGTCTCTGGGTCGTAGCTCCGGGCCATCCGATCGTGGAGGGCATTGGTGAATTTTTCGAGCTCGAGCATGAGGAAATGTACGGCGAGCATTTCGATATCCCGCAGCCGGATGAGCTGGTGCTCGTCAGCTGGTTCGAGGGCGGCAACGTATTCCGCAGCGGCTGCTGTTATTCCCGCGGCCAGGGCAAAATCTTCTACTTCCGTCCGGGGCACGAAACGCACCCGACATATTACAACGAGAACGTGCGCACCGTCATCCGCAACGCGGCCAAATGGGCCGCGCCGACGACCCGCGACTATCCGAAATACGGCAAAGCGGCCACTCCGCTCGAGCCGATCAAGGGATACAACGGATAAGCTTCGACTGAAAAAAAGAACTGCCTCTCCTTGGGCGGCCGTACCGGCGGCTAAAGGGCAAGGAGGGCAGTTCTTTTTGCGTTTGCAGAGGGAGTGCCCACGAGCTATGGGAGCGACTGCAGCCATGCTGTGGGCGGGCCGGCGAGTGCGTCGGGCGTACGGCGATGTATGTCGCTTCTTCCCATACGGGTCCATTGGACTCATCCTGCAGCGCTAGCGGGAAGCGGCAAGCTTGCAGCAGGCGGGCGGGCAAGAAAAAACTCCCAGGGAGGCAAATTCATCTTTTCCTCCAGCGTTTGGGAAGAAGGCTGCTGGTTGCAGGCGGGCTGGCCGAATAAGAACCAAGCGCTTAGCGGCGCGGTCTTCTTCCGGACGAGCGGCGGCGTTTTCTCCGGCGGCGTTTGCGGGCGGGGGACAGACCGGCGCTGGAGTCGGTCGTTTTCGCTTTGCTGAAGGCGTTGGCCAGCAGCTTGAACATAGGCGCCATCTGCTGGACGTTTTGCACGACCTTCTGTACCTTGCCTACGGTCTCCATGATGCCCTCAATTCCGCCCATCCGATCGATGATTTGCTTGATCTGGCCGAGGTTAAACGAGGACCCGGAGCTTGCGGCGGCCCCGGTGAGCCCGGTAGCCCCTGTGAGTCCGGTCGCTCCGGTCGCGGTCGGTAGCCCGCCGCCCTGATACAGAGCCGGAAAATTCGCTCCGCCCTGGAAGGCGCCAGGAAAGCTGGCCGGATTTTCGGTAAAGGCTCTCGTATGAACGAGGCCCTGGTTGCCGATGGTTTGTTTTTCCATACTGTATTCACAATCCTTTGTATTTGATGTATTCGCGATACTTTACTGTATGAGATAGGCATTTGTTTGGTATAGACGGATATCCCGGGTATCCGGGTTTTTATCACGATATTTTCGTCCTGCACCGCATAAAAATATTAACGTTTCGCAAATCTAAAGGGAGGATTTTGAGGAACGGATGTCGAATATGAACCATTATACGCAATGAAGTTCATCAAGGGGTTGAATGGCTATGCAGCTGAAGAAGCTCAATGACAAAGCGATCGATCAGTTATTTGAAGCGATTTTGACACTGAAAGATATAGAGGAATGCTACATTTTCTTCGACGACCTGTGCACCGTGAACGAGATTCAGTCGCTGTCCCAACGGCTCGAAGTGGCGCGCATGCTGCGCAAGGGCAACACGTACAACCAGATCGAAGCGGAAACCGGCGCCAGCACGGCGACGATCTCGCGGGTGAAGCGCTGCCTGAACTACGGCAATGACGGGTACAAAATGACGCTGGAGCGTCTGAACCGGTAGTTTTTTTGGAGTGTTGTCGGACGTGAGGATTTCGGTCGGGCGGGAGCAGGGCTTCGGGGTCTTCCAACGTACGGTGAATCCCAAAGGAGTGTTTCGGCGCCATCCGGGAGGCGATCGGAGCAAACGACATCGCTGCCCTATATAACGGAGCCGCCGCCGCATCGCTGCATCATACGCAGCGTGCGGCTTTTTGCCGTTCAGGCGGCGCGCCCGGGCCTGCAGCCCGGCGAGATTTTTGGCGATTGATTTCGATAAGGGCGGCTCGCTCTTCTTCTTTGGATACATCGCAGGTGTAAGTAACGAGACCGGGGTAGGCGGCCTTTGCTTTCTGAAGCTTATCCGCGTTTCTGCCGGTGATGATCACGGTGTTGCCACCACTTAGAAATCTGGCTGCAAGAGCCACCCCTTCCGCTCGCTCCGCCCGTAATCAGTATCGTATTGTTCTGCATGTTCATAGATATTCGCTCCTTTATGGATAGTGGACTGCGTCTTGACGGAGATTATTGTATAATCAAATCAAAACGGCATTCAGAGGTCCAGTTATACTAGAAGTGGCACTACCACCGAAAGATGAAGTCATGTGGAGGGGCACGGTATGTCGAAAATACAGCCCGATCGCTATAGCGAGCTGGCGCAGTTCCTGCGCAATCGCCGGGCGCGTTTGTCGCCCAAGCAGCTCGGTCTGCCGGAAGGGCGCAGACGAACTCCCGGCCTTCGCCGGGGGGAGGTTGCGGCGCTGGCGGGCATCAGTCTCGAATGGTATACCTACCTGGAGCAAGGAAGGCAAATCCACGTATCCGCCGAAGTTCTTGAAAGCCTGGCGAGAACGCTGCGGCTGGACGATACGGAACGAAAGCACCTGTTTCTTCTCGCCCACCGGCAGCTTCCCCCGGAACGCTCCCGCTCTCAAGAGGGGCGAGTCAGCGCTGTGATACAGCGGCATCTGGACAGCTTGGGGACGTCTCCCGCTTCCGTATTGGATGCGAGAATGAACATTATTGCATGGAATGCCGCATTCGCTGCGGTTCATGGAGATAACGGGAAGCTGCCCGAGGGGGAACGGAATTTTCTTTGGATCACGTTCACGTCGAAGGCTTTCCGCTCGATAAAGGGGGATCAATGGGAGGATCATGCCAAACGGACCATCGCCAAGTTCAGAGCGGGATTCGCCAAGTATGTGGATGATCCGTGGTGGGCGGAGCAAGTCGAGCGGTTAAGCGAAGCGAGCGCAGAATTCAAGGAGTATTGGCAGCAATATGACGTGCTCGATGCTCAAGACGCGCATAAAATCCTCAATCATCCGGAAGTAGGCTTGCTCATGTTTGTCCATCTCACGCTGCAGCCTTTGGAATCTCCCGATCTGGAAATTTCGGTTCATGTGCCGCTGGACGACGATACCGTCAAGAAAATCCGGAGTTTGCTGGACAAACAAGGCAAAAGCATAAGCTAAAGGAACCTTGTCGTAAGGAAGCGGTCGTAGAAATGGATGAAGCATTCGACAGGGGCTGCCGCGACGGCTTATTTGTTTATCGAAAAAGGCGGAGCCCTTTCTGCGGATTGACTTTGCGGCGTCATTTCGATAGCATGTTGTACAACAGAATGCGGGGCGGAACTCAGGCGGCGGACCGGATGCCCGGTCGATCTATTTCGCAAACGACGCCGGAGGGCGAATGCGCCGCTATGGCGGGAGTGATGGCAGGTGAAGCAGTTCGGCGTTCTCGTAATCAGTCACGGCTCGCGCAGCCGGGAATGGGTCCGTCTCGTCGACGAGGCGGTGGCGGACGTGCGGCTGCCGGAAGGCGTGCCGGTGTTCTCCTCGTTCCTCGAAATCGTCGAGGGGCGTCTCATACAGGACGGCATCGTGACGCTCGAAGCGCAAGGAGTGACGGACATTATCGTCATTCCGCTGTTCGTATCCTCGGGCAGCACGCATATCGACGAGATCAGCTACGCGCTCGGCGTCATCCCCGAGCCGTCGCTGCCGACCGACATGGAGCGGTTCGCGATTCGGGCGCGGATTCATTTCGCGTCGCCGATCGACGACGACCCGACGATCGCCGAGGTCGTCTACCGCAACATCGAGCCGCTGTCGGAGGACCCGGCGCGGGAGATCGTCGTGCTGATCGGGCACGGCAGCGCGGAGAAGGGCTTCCACCAGCGGTGGAAGATGGGGCTGGAGCGGCTGGCGGAGCGCATCCGCGAGCTCGGCGGCTTCGCGGCGGGCGACATCGCGATGCTGCTGCCGAACCAGGTGCCGGACGTCATGCAGCGGTGGCAGGAGCGGAAGCCGGACGGCACGGTTATCGTCGCTCCGCTGTTTTTGAGCGAGGGGTATTTTACGAGCGAGGTCATTCCGGAGCGGCTGGAAGGCTTTCGCTACCGGTACAACGGCAAGGCGCTGCTGCCGGACCCGCTGATCTCGCGGTGGATGGAGCGGCAGCTGGCGGTTTTCTGGGAGAAGTGATGCCGGGTGAAAAATAACGCTGCGTGACCGGATCGTCTTCCGCCGGAGCCCAGTCCCGAAAGCGAAGCCGAGCTTCGCTGTTTATTCGGGTGATTTGGCCGGGACTCTATGGAAGCGCAGGTAACGCCTGTCAGCGGAGGTCATCCGTCAGTCAGGATAAGCTTCCGGTCGAAGCCGTTCGATGAACGTATTCGTACCATGCAGGAGGCTTGGCTCCGCGAATCGGAGGTTGTAACGCGTAACGCCTTGGGCCGCGTATCCGTTCCGATTCCGCTGCAAAGGCGGCCGCTGCGCTTCTGCGGCACGATCGTCCGCTTATTTTTTCACCGGAATTGAAATAGATGTTGTTGTTGGTTAGGCCCTGCGGGGCAACTTATGCGAACGGGTGATTAAGAGCATGGTCAAACGAGCACGATTAATATATAATCCTACGTCGGGCCGCGAGGAAATGCGAAAGCGGTTGCCGGAAATTTTGCAGCGGCTCGAGCGCGGCGGGCTGGAGACGTCGACGCACGCCACGATCGGCGAGGGAGACGCGACGCTGGCGGCCGCCGAGGCGGTGCGCCGCGGCTTCGACATCATCATCGCCGCAGGCGGCGACGGCACGCTGTACGAGGTGATCAACGGCATGGCGGAGAAGGACCATCGGCCTCCGCTCGGCATTTTGCCGCTCGGGACGACGAACGATTTTGCCCGTGCGCTCGGCATTCCGCGCAACTGGGAGTATGCGTGCGATCTCATCATCCAGCAGCATACGCGCGTCATCGACGTCGGCAAAATGAACCACCGCTACTTCATCAACATCGCCGGCGGCGGCTCCATGACGGAGCTGACGTACGAGGTGCCGAGCAAGCTGAAAACGATGATCGGCCAGCTGGCCTATTATATGAAGGGACTCGAGAAGCTGCCGAGGCTGCGGCCGATCGAGCTGTTCATCCGCACGGAGGAGCAGGATCTGCACGAGGAAGTGATGCTGTTCCTGATCGCCAACAGCAACTCCGTCGGCGGCTTCGAGAAGCTCGCTCCAGATGCGAGCCTGAACGACGGCCTGTTCGACTGCCTGATTTTGAAAAAATGCAACCTCGCCGAGTTCATCCGCGTCGTCACGCTGGCGCTGCGCGGCGAGCATTTGAACGACCCGAACGTCATTTATTTGCAGACGCGATCGATCCAGGTCACGTCCCCCGACTACGTGCAGCTCAACCTGGACGGCGAATTCGGCGGGACCTTGCCGTGCGTCTTCACGAACCTGCCGAGCCACCTGCGCGTCATTGTGGACGAATCGGGCGAATCGTCTTACAAGAACACACGGAAGCTCTTCGATCTGAAGCTGCCGTAGAAACAGAACCGGAATAACATTGGAGTGACATAAGCCGTATGAGCAAAAAGAAAAGAAACCCGCAGCGCGGGCCAGTCGCTTCGCAGGGCGGCCGGGAGTCAGCCGCCCGTTCGAAAGCGGCGGTTGCCGCAGCGGAAGGCGCGCCGGTCGAGAAAAACGGCGAATACGAAGCGGACATTATCGGCATAGGGCATGAAGGCGAAGGGGTAGGCCGCGTCGGCGGCTTTACCCTTTTTGTACAGGGGGCGCTGCCGGGCGAACGCGTGCGCGTGAAGGTGCTGAAGGTGAAGAAGCAGTACGGCTACGCGAAGCTGCTCGAGGTGCTTCAGCCAAGCCCGGACCGCGTCGAGCCGCCGTGCCCGATCTACAAGCAATGCGGCGGCTGCCAGCTGCAGCACCTGAGCTACGAGGCGCAGCTTAGGCTCAAGCGGCAGATGGTCATCGACAACCTGGAGCGGATCGGGAAGCTGAAGGTGGCGGGAGAGGCCGAGGCTTCCGCAGGGTTTGGCGGCAGCGAGAGCGGGGGCGGCTCCGTGCAAACGCAGGAAGGGCAGGGCGCGGTTGTTCCTGCGGAGGAGGACGCGGCTGCCGGTGGTGCAGCGTGCGGCGTGGCGGCTGTCGATGCGGACAGCCCCGGCATCGTCGTGCATCCGACGCTCGGCATGAGCGATCCGTGGCGGTACCGCAACAAGGCGCAGGTGCCGATCGGCCTCGGCGAAGGCGGCCTCGTCGCCGGCTTCTACGCCCAGGGCAGCCACCGGATTATCGACATGGAGGCGTGCCTCATCCAGCATGAGCAAAACGACGCCGTCGTCACGGCCGTGAAACGGATCGCCCGCGAGCTCGGCATCCGGCCGTACAATGAAGAGACGGGGCAAGGCTTGCTGCGGCATGTCGTCGCCCGTTACGGCCTGAACACCGGGCAGATCATGGTCGTGCTCGTCACGAACGGCGAGGATATCCCCCGCCGCGACGAGCTCGTCGGCCTGATCCGCCGCGACTTGCCTGGTGTGCGCAGCATCTGCCAGAATGTGAACGTCCGGGCGACGAACGTCATTTTCGGCGACCGGACGCGCGTGCTGTGGGGCGAGGAGACGATCCTCGACACCATCGGCGACGTGACTTTCGCGATTTCCGCGCGCTCGTTCTATCAAGTGAACCCGGTACAGACCGAGGTGCTGTACCGCAAAGCTTTGGAGTACGCCGGACTCGGCGGCGACGAGACAGTGATCGATGCCTACTGCGGCATCGGCACGATTTCGCTGTTCCTCGCGCGCCACGCTCGCGAGGTATACGGCGTCGAGATCGTCGAGGAGGCCATCGCCGATGCTCGACGCAACGCCGAACTGAACGGCATCCGCAACGTTCAGTTCGAAGTCGGCCCGGCGGAGGTCGTCATCCCCGCCTGGCACAAGCAGGGCGTCCGGGCCGACGTCATCGTCGTCGACCCGCCCCGCAAAGGCTGCGACGCGGCGCTGCTGGAAACGATCCTCGCGATGCAGCCGCGCCGCGTCGTCTACGTCTCGTGCAACCCGTCGACGCTGGCCCGCGACCTGCGCATCCTCGAGGACGGCGGCTACCGCACCGTCCAGGTGCAGCCGGTGGATATGTTTCCGTGGACGGTGCATGTGGAGAGTGTGGCGGTGTTGGTGAGGGATTAAAGGCTGAGGTCCTAAACATTACAATTAGCATAACATACAAAGGCTAGAGCGGTTGCTCTGGTCTTTTTCTTTATGCTCGAAAGTTAAACGAGAAAGACCATTTTTCTCCAAAATGTGTTATTGTGATGATAAAGACAATGAAGAAATTTAACAATATTTTGTAATCATTTTTGTGATAGATGATAAGCCTGGTTTGATTGAATAGTTAGGTGGGGAAGCTTTGCTTCAATTATGAGTAAGTAAACTCGGAAAAGATGAGCATATTGGAGACTAATGTTTTCCGAGAAGCTCAAAAGTTATGGTTTTTATAAACAGGAGGAACAGTCACATGGATGGTATTAAATTCATTTCGGAGAACCTTAAAATCTTCTCTGTTTTAGTAGTCTCTATAATTTTAGTCCAAATATTAATAAAAGACGTGTATTTTAAATTGAAATATAGACCTATGTATAACAAAGTTGGAAAAATTTTGTTCAAGACAAAGATCCCATACACTATCAAAAATATAATTCTCCCCGTAGTCTTAATTGCTTCACTTACAGCGATTCAGCAACAATACGGATTTATTCAGCTTGGCAATAAAGATAATTATATAGCGTTGGTTATTAGTATTATAACATTGTACGGTATCTTGTACACTTTCTTGCAGTTTACAATCGGATATGCTCTTCAAAATAAAAATGATAAATATTGGGGACGAAGTATAACTAAAGATATCTTTCTTAAGCGCCTAGGATTTGAAGTATTTAAATCTACTATGTTTAAATTGCTAATAATGTATTCTGTTATTTATCCAATCCTAAGCAAAGCTATTCTCTTGGGAATTAAGGATTTTAACATTTCTAATGGTTTCCCTCAGGCTTTTTGGGAAGTGAGCGTATTATCTATTTACGTCTTATATGCATATCTATTTCTACAAAGTCTGAATAGCATGAAGATTTTATATGATATTCAAGAAAGACGAAGCTTAGGCTTGACGGTGTAAAATTGTTTGTGTACCAAGAATTGGAGCCTAGTCAGGCAACAAAAAAGTAGGGTATTCTCGGGATGGCGAAGTCACCAAGAAAGGAACCCTACTCATGGCAACTATACACCAAAACATGCTCTCGGAGCTATTTGAAAATCTTGTCACTCAATTTATTCAAGAAAATCTCGAGAATATCATGAAGGCTGAGATTAAAAGCTTCATGGAAGGCGAAGATCAAGCTGAAAACAACAGCCGTAACGGATACTACAAGCGCTCGCTCCATACCAAGTTTGGATACATCGATGACTTGCAAGTCCCAAGGGATCGTAACGGTGAATTCCAAACCCAGATGTTTCAACCCTACCAACGCAGAGATGGCTGGCTGGAAGAAGCGGTGATCCAGATGTACAAAAGCGGCATGGGCACCCGGGATGTGGCTCGCTTCATTGAAAGTATGTTCGGCAGCCACTATTCTCCGACCACCGTGAGCAACATTACGGCTACCGTGCTGGAGGATATCCAAGCATGGCAGTCGAGACCGCTGAGGAAGCGTTACTCTGTCATCTACCTGGACGGCCTTTATGTCAAGCTGAAACGAAGCACGGTGAGTGGTGAGGCCATCTACTTTGCAATGGGTATCGACGAAGATGGTCACCGGCAAATTCTTGGTTTTTACGTAGGCGGTCAAGAGAGCGCCAACGGCTGGCGAGATGTCCTGAAAGACTTGTATAAACGTGGCGCTCAAGAAGTGCTGCTCGGCGTATTTGACGGCCTCCCTGGACTGGATGACGCATTCCGGGAGATATACCCGAAAGCGGACGTACAGCATTGTGTTGTTCACAAGGTTCGGTCGACTTTTCCGAAAATTCGAGTGCAGGACAAGACCGACTTTATCGAAGACCTCAAAACGATCTACAATGCGATCGATCATGATCTTGCTATAGCTGCTTTCGATACGGTAAAGGCCAAGTGGGGCAAGAAGTATCCGAAGGAAATCCAGTCCTGGGAGGACCAACTCCCTACACTCTTGACCTTTTACAAGTATCCGGCGCTTATTAAAGAAGCGATCTACACCTCGAATCCGATTGAGCGTATGAACAAAGAGTTCCGTAAACGCCTGAAGCCTATGAATAGTCTGACCAATATTGATGCCGCGGAGAAGGTCGTCTATTTAGAGATACTGGAGTACAACGAACGCTTCGGCAATCGAGTCGTCCGCGGCTTTGGAGATGCCAAAGTTAAAAAAGAGCTTACCCTGATGTTCGAGGAACGCTATCCCTCGAACGAAACTGAGGAGCCGGCTTGACATGGAGCCTCTGCGGGCATGATGCAAGGCGACGCGGCGACACCTCGTAAACTCGTGTCGCCCTGGCCGTGAGCCTATCATGCCCACCCCTCCATATAAAGCCTTTGGAAGTAACTAGCAACCTAGATAGAACGCGCTGCTCAAGGCACTTATTGAAAGTAGTCAGAATACTCAAATAAAACGTCTATCCATCGTCCCGATGGATATTCCTACCGCCATACACAAACTTCTTGACGCTACCTTAGGCTTAGAGTCGAAAATAAAAAAGGCAGTGGCAGAAGAATATAAGCGGAGTTTTGAGTACTCATACGAAGAGAATAGCGATTATTTTCTAGATAAACTTTTTGGGGAGTTAGAATCATTAACTCAGAACGAAAAGATCGACATGTTAAAGCATGTTTTAAGAGAAGTTTTCAGTCCAGTGGAGTTTACCCCAAACCAACGCAGTATAGTGTACAAGCTTTTCAATTTAGATGAGCATGAATTTAATTATAAACCATTTTATTTACACAATTTTTTTAATAGTCTTTACAACAAGATCGAAAAAAATAATATGGAGCTAAGTCTGCGCGATCTATTAGCGATCTATAGATGGCATGACAATACTGTAAAGAAAAGCATTGACAATCTGCAAGACGATCAGGGTGAATCATACTTTAATAAACTACTTAGCATCTATTCTAGTAGAACCAATTGGACTAATGGGGACTGTGTTTATTTTAAATTGCCATCCGTTATTAGGAATCGTATTTCTTCCTTGGAAGATATTGAGGAAATTCACCGCCATGTAATCGGAAGAGAAGGATTCAATGTTATTCAAGAAGCTGACAGGTTCAATAATCCTGTACATGAAAATTCTCGAAAGGTGCTCGTTCAAAGTTACGATATGTATTTGGAAAATATGTTAGATCATTATAAAAATTATCTAACTGATCTGAAGCTTAAACAACATTCCTACTTCTTGGGGGCATTCAGTTCAAATAATAGGACAGATTTCTTAGATGATCGAACAAGTGACGTTATTTATAATTATATTACCTACATGGAATATACAGAACAAAATAAAGAGTACGCAATTTTTTTAGCTAATAAATTGGACTATAAGTACAAGGTATCCTTGGTTTTCTACCATCTGCTATATACTGGTCCCTCATGGGAATGGAAAAAGGATATTCTATTCTTTAGGCATATTATAAATGCTATTTGGGTGAATGAATCTGTCACCTCTGAACATGTCCTGGAATTCGTTTGCTATAAAATTGAAAACAGAAGTGGACGTAGAATTGATAGTGATTTGATAAAATGGATCAGTCAGCAGACTAATATAACGCGGCTGAACGAGGAGATTGTTAATAGGTGTTTACGGGAGCGGCATATGTCATATGCGAAGCTTCTTATGTTTATATATATCTTTTCAGATAACCGCCATTATCCAATGGATTTTTATAACTTTGATTTAAACAGAGTGACAACTTCATACCATCGGGATTGGAAAATTGAATTTTTGGAAGAGATGCTGCAAACTCCCAAATTGTTAGGTGAGGAGTTCTTTGTCCAACATTTGCTTTACTTTTGCCAGAAAATTTCTTATACAACAGACCATTTTATTTTTGAAAATGATTTTAGAGTGTTCTTTATCAATCGTTTCTTTAAGTTCTCAGAAAGTCAGTACATTGAATTACTTGAAAATCATTACTTGGGAAAAGGTATCATTGAGTTTTTGATTCTATGTTTAGGCGAAACAGGGTATGAATATCTGATGGAAAGAAGCGTTGCTAAATCTTTCTCATCTGAGGTAAGAGTGATCATTAATAGAGAAAATAAGCTAATTGAGGATTATATAGAAGGTCTAGTTAGCCAAGCCAATGAATGTAGGAATATAATATCCAATTTTAAAAAGAATGAAATTACAAAGAGAATAGAGTCTATGCTTTAACCGTAGATTTGATTTACGGGAGGATAAAGGGGAAAAATGGCGTATTCGCTTGTTCGATTGATTTGGCAGATTTTTTTATAACGATCGTCCAAAACTAAACTACGAAACTTTATTTAATCATTACTGGTACACACGGATTAACACGATCTGTCCAGGTATAGCCGTTGGATATTCCGTGGATGGTTCATGTCTAATGTTACAGTCTATTGCATGGAGGGTAATTTACTTCCACAGAGATCCAGCAAAACGGAGGTTAACATGAAGTATGAAGAAAGAATAATAGCTTTTATTGATATTTTAGGTTTTAAAAATCTTGTGAATGATGAGTCGAAATGTGAGGATATAGGAGCAATCTTAAAACTCCCTTATCTAATACGGCAGGATAATATGGCTAAAATGTTAAAAATCAAAGGTGTTATGATGACTTCTATTTCCGACAGCCTGGTTTTTTCCATCAGACTGAAGGAGCGTGGTGCCATGAACAAAATCACAAAGCTTCTTACGGTGTTCACGCAATCCCTATTATCTCAGCACGGCCTCCTGCTCCGAGGTGGTATTGCAGTAGGCAAAATCTATCACGACAACGACATAGTATATGGTCCTGGCTTGGTTAAAGCGTATGAGCTTGAAAGTAAAATTGCAGTATACCCTAGAATCGTTATGGGGTTTTCGGACTTTGAGAGTTCTATTCTATCCTGCAGCCAGATATCACAATCAGCGCTACGGGAAAGGTTTGTTACTGATAATGATTATTTTCTTATGTTGGATTGCTTTCATTATACAAATCAGCAGACATTGGAGTTCTTCCGCCACAAACTTGAACAAATGAAAACCATGGATTTAGGGGCACAGCAAAAAATCAATTGGATGAAAGCTTGGGTAGATAGAAAGTTAAAAGAGATTTCTTTACAAAAGAAATAAGGGGTTCAAGATTGTCTCGTATCTTAGCAGATTGGAGAGTTAGTTCCATTGAACAGGAGCTAATTCAAATCCGATTTACGCATTACGATATAACCAACCAGTATCTGGAGGTTGTAAAGCATTCCAATTTAGTAAGAAAATGAACCGAGGCAATTCCAACATTAAGTGGTGGATTTGTCTTTTTCATTTGTCAGTTATCAACTCGATTCGACTTGTAAGTGATATGAGATCTTCCAAAGGAAGTGAAAAGCAATGTCATACCAACTTGCAAATCCTAATAACTATATAGTCCGTTTAAGAGATTTCGGATGTGAAAATAAAAAAACATCGGCGTTGAAGGTATGATCGCCTAAAAATTTAACCGAGGAACTAACCCTTCCTGGCAGTGCCGTTGACGGTGGGCGTGTTTGCCTTGCAAGTTCGGTAAGGCATAGCCTGCCATAGCCGAACTTATAAAGATTTCCTTCTTTCTCATGTAGGATGTGACTGTCCTGGTTCCCGAAAGGGATAGGGGGACAAGCAATAATCGTGGTGATTACGGAGCGTTTGATACCAGACCTTGGCTCCGCTGAGCTTATCGCTATTTGCGAAGCTGATGATACGGGATACCTCGGCGATTATACGCCATATTACTATCACAGCTCACCCTTGCTACGCTTAAATTAACTATTTTGGCGTAGTAGGGGGGGGGATCGAGCCGTTTGCCTAACTCAAACCGCCATATAAAAATAACCCGATGCTTATGCATCAACTCAGCGGTTGCGTAGATACACATCGGAAGGCGAGATGGTCGGGGAGGCAGAAACTAATACATTCTTGAATATATCAGAATGAATTGCATATAACATAAGTTCAATAAAACAGGTGTACTTTTAAGTACAGATTTTGCAAGTGTAAAACGCCCAATGGATTGCTAATTGGGCGTTTTGTTTTATAATTCGTACAGATGATGAACTGTTCGGATATTCATATACAATATCAGTAATGGAGAGGAATCCCAATTTTTGTGTCGAATATTGTATTTGAATGGAGGATTGATGAAATTTTGTCCAAATACAATGAGCTAAAGGACTTGAATGAGAAATCGAAAGAAATACTACTTAAAAAAGCGGAGTCTGTTATTAGTCAACTAAAGCAAAGTGACTTTGTTAAGGGGTTGTCATTAATTGAAGCTATACCCAACTCGGTAAAGCAAACGTATGATAGTATTCAGCTCAATACACAACGTCCAAAAGAAGGAAAAGAGAAGAAGCAACATCCAATAAAGCCAATTAGGGGACAAATATACAATGCTTTTATTGGTGAAAATGTAGGAAGTGAGTTAAGTGGGGAACATCCTGTAATTATTATTCAAAATACGGCTGGCAATTTGTTTGCTCAAAAAGTTAATGTTTTACCTATTGAAGGTGACGGAAATGTAGTGAAAGAACCATATCAGGTAAAACTAACAAGTGATGATCTGGAGGATGGTGTCCAGTTACTGAAAGATCCATCACGAGTGATTATTTCGGATGTTCTTACAATTGATAAGGCGAAGTTAGGTATAAAAGTAGGGAAAATTAAAGATGAAAAAATGAAGAAAATTAATGAATGTTTAATGATCCAATTAGAACTTGACAAGAAGTAAGATCGAATGTAAAATGTAGACAAATGATATATCTAGTCTCTTCTGAGACATGACTTCGGCAACGAAGTATTTCTAATGAAAAAGGGAATCTTATGATTCCCTTTTTTACATTTCATGAATACTTTGTAAGTGAGAACCATAAACTTTAGTGTAAGAATATCTAGCCGAAAGGCACGGCTTTTGTTTTACAAAAGCATTCTCTAACTTTACTGGGTGACCTCAGATGTTGAGGTCACTTTTATCTGTTTATGGCTATGTGTATCGGTGAATACAGCCACATCTTAATTATTTTCTACCGTCAGCACTCATCCCATGTGGATAGTGTGGCGGTGTTGGTCTAATAGGGGTTTGGGTGAGAGGCAATAGATTTGGGGCGAAAGGGGACGCAATATGTCGCGTTCCCCTTTTTTTGTAAACATGCTTATCGATTATAGTGTACTTAAGCAGTTTAAGATATTTAGAGGGATCCATACCACAAGTGACGGCGAAAATTTGGAATAAGGAACGAGTAAAATCTACAAATTAGACAAAAATCTATTACTTCTACGTCGATTGCTGTAGGGACTTGGACCTATTCGGCTGTTTTTGTGGTATTATTTGAATATGAAGGATTTGGTTAAATTACCAGTGAAGGGAGTAGATCGACATGAAATCTAAAGTTGTTAAAATTAACGACCTATTTATAAACGAAGAAAATCCTAGAGATGAGCCCCAAGAAAACGAAGCAGCAGCAGTAAAAATTTTGTTTAAGAAGGGTAGCGAACAGAAACTACTTAACTTAATGAAATCAATTGCACAGTATGGTTTTGAAATTTCTGAAAGAATAATAGTGGTTGAACATGAAGCTCCGAATAAATACCTAGTTATGGATGGTAATAGACGTATTACATGTATTAAGCTATTAAATAATCCCGACTTTTTACCTCTAGATATAGACAAGAGAGAATCCTTAATAAAAAGAATTAATAAAATCAAAAAAGATTTTGATTATACTCCAATAGCTTCCGTTGATTGCGTTGTGTATGATATTCCAGCAGAAGAAGACCAAATGAAAAGAACTATACAAAACAAGCATATCGGTCAGAATAAAGGAGTTGGTCGTCTTCAATGGGACTATAAAGCTCAAAACAGATTTACGAATAATGATTACAAAATATATTTAGTAAACTATTTAGATAACTTGCTCAAAGTTGAAAGGTCCCTTTCTACAATGGAGCGTATATTTGGCGATCCGGATTTGCGTAGTCATTTAGGGATTGTAATTGATAAGAAGATACCAGAAATAATACTAGAAAGTGCAGAAAGCGAAAAGAAAATTTTATATATCCTTCAATTATTGAAAGACAAAAAGATTACAGTTAGTGATGTCTACTACAAAGTCGATCGGGAGAATTTTTATCAGACATACTTCATTGATAGTGAAGAATGGAAAAATAGCAATCCTGACGAATCATCTGATCCGGAAGTACTTACTCCAGAGAATATTGATGAATCAAGTAACGAGCCCAGGACTAAAAGTTCGGAGGTTACCGAAGAAACAGCAGCAGCAAAGGAACACGGCTCAAAAGAAGAATTAACACCTACAGATTCTAATGAAATGAAAGAAGAACAAGGATCAGTATCTGGACCAGGAGCAAATGGCCCCGAGAATGCTAAAGATAATTCCAGATCGGAAGAAGAACTTCAGGAAGAGGATGTAGCAACAATCAATGCTTCTACCCAATCGCAGCCTGATCCTCAAGACAACATTAAGCAACAAAAGCCAGAAAATATTTCGTTTTTGTTTCAGGGGATTATTTACAAAGGAAATCACCCTGGAATAAAAAGAGCATTATTTGAACTACATAGAACAAGGGTATCAACCTATACTTTGAGTGCGACTTATCTGACTAGGACATTATTGGAATGTACTTTGCAAGAGTATTTAATAAAGAACAATTTATTTTCCTTGTGGAGAAATCCGGCTAAAGATCCATCATTAACCGATTTACTAAATTACTGTGTTACAAATGGTACTTTTCAAGGTATAAATCAAAATTATCAAAGAACGATAAATATGGCCCATGCAAAAAAGGATCATGACGAATTGAATTCCGTGACACACGGAAAATATAATTTGCCTTCTACAGATGCCTTATGGGATATTGAAAGAAGGTGGAGAATAATAATGAAATATATGGTGGAGAATCTAAACAATAATCCGTAAGTGAACATTAGAAGATTAGAAGGGGAATATAATGCCAACAACTTTGTCTCCTCTACGGTATCCTGGTGGAAAATCGCAGATGTCGGACTTCATATATCAATTATTAATTAGTAATAATATTTCTAATGGTATCTACATTGAGCCCTTTGCTGGAGGGGCAGGAATAGCAATGGATTTATTACTTAAGAAAAGAGTATCTAGGGTTGTAATTAACGATTTTGACATAGCAATTTATGCTTTGTGGTACTCCATTCTAAATTATACTGGTGAATTTATTGAATTGATTTTAGAAACACCTGTTAATATGAAGGAATGGTATAAGCAAAAGGATATTTATTCAAATAAAGATAATACAAGACTGTTGGATCTAGGGTTTTCTACGTTTTTTCTAAACCGTACAAACAATTCAGGAATTATTACAGGTGGACCAATAGGGGGACATGATCAAACAGGTGAATATAAAATTGATTGTCGCTTCAATAAACCGAATCTTATTAAGAAAATTTCAGATATATCGAAACACAAAGAAGCTATTACTTTATTCAATATGAACGCAGTGGACTTCATTGAGGAAGTAATTAAAGAGAATATGGATGAAAATAAAACATTTATATTTTTCGATCCACCTTACTATAAACAGGGAAAAAACCTTTACACAAATTTTTTTAATCATAACGATCATCAAGAATTAGCTAAATGTATACTAGACTTAAGTGACTACCATTGGATTACTACATATGATTATGAAGACGCAATCTTAGAACTTTACGATGATTGTCCCACAAAATTATACAGTCTTCAGTACTCGGCCAGAAACTCTAGAAAAGAGAAGGAGTACTTATTTCATAATAAGAAAACAATTGTCGAATCCTTTGATAAAGTAATTTTTGAAAACAGTTTAATCACTAAATAACTTGTTCAGTGTTATCCCTAAGCTATTACTGATGGTGCACATTTATCATCATTAATTATAAGCAAATTTGCTGTAGATCAATAAAGTAACGTTTTAGGTACATATATTGACCACATCCTTCTGGCTTATTAAAACACAAACAACCGATCCTAATTATTATTAAGATCGGTTGTTTGTTTCCAAGCTGCAAACATACTAAGGCGTTATGATGAGAAGTACGCACCTGTACAGGCTATGTCAGTTTTCCAAAAAGGTGATCCAATGAGCTTACCCAAAGAATTATCAAACATCTTTCAAAACAAGCAAAAATCCTACAAAATGGTGCTAATCCTTGCCTTACTAAGTGAAATGAACGAGGCAGGCCAGCGACTGATATCATTCCCAAAGATGAAGGTGCGATTCCTAGCCCAGCTCCGAGACAGGGAGAAACAAGGCCTCCCCGTCGATCTACCTCCCGAAAAAATGGCTACTCGATGGGAGAACATGACGGATAGTCAAGTCCAGCAGGTCATAAGCACCCCGATCTCTGTATTATCAAGCATACTGGAGTACGATCCTAATCAGCAAACTATTGGCTTTAAGGATCAGTTGTACCAAAGCTGGGGAGAGAACGTGCTGGTTGAGCTGCAAGATTATGCAATTCAGGAGCTTGAGAATTACTTTAGTCAGTTCAAGACTACCCCGAACTTCTCGCTGAAACAAGCGCTTTCGGAAATCATGTCGACCTATTTACAAGCCAAAAGGGAGACTTTTGCAGGCCATAAATTAGGAAGCCTTGTGAGACAATCGATTCCTGACACACTTAGAAACGTTCCTTTCATGAACGAAGAACTAAAGATTCAAGGTTCCGTAGGACAAGGCAATTGGGCAACGATTCCGTGGATCGCCATTATGGATCGTAGGATCACGGAAACGACACAACAAGGTGTTTACATAGTATATCTATTTTCAGAAAACATGGAGTCTGTTTATTTAACCATCATGCAAGGAGTAACCGTCCCCCTTAGGGAAAAAGGTAGGTCGGAAGGTTATAAGTACCTAAAGCAAAAAGTACAAGAGATTCGTGAGCAGCTGCCCTTAGCAGGAATGCAGATGGATGACGGCATCTACCTGACAAGTGGTGGTTTGGGCCAGGATTATCAGGTATCTACTGTAGCTTATTACCGCTACGACAAAGACCAAATCCCTGAAGATGAGCAGCTTTACTCCGACTTGAACAATATGGTTCAGAATTATAAGCAATATGTAGAAAATCAAGTGAATCTAGCAGTTGGCGATTCCGACGAAAACGGAAGCTTTAGATACACCATTGCCAATATATACCTGGGACAAGGTATCCTAAAATATTTGAAGGATCATTATCCATTAAGATTATCCGTCGATGTTCTGATTGCCAATCAGTCCAAGGTACTTATCTCTGGGGATGATGTGAAGTACCCGCGGCAGCGTATTACCCATATCGGGCGAGCATTAGGTGAGTTTGGTCTTATCGAATATGAGCAGCATCATTATTCCTTGACCCCGTTCGGAGAGGAGTACGTTAAGGAATTTAACGATAACATCTGGGAATTGACGGATCATCAGATTGAGTTGCTTCGAGCCCAGATTAGGAATGAGCAGACCCAGACTCCATTAATTAAGAGCATTAACCAAGCTATTCATATCGTTAAAGAACTTAATACGTTTACGTTGCAAGAATTTATCCCGAGATTTACACAGAGTATCCATACGCAAGAGTCCTGGGGAGAAGTGACCCAGCAGCATAAATCGATGTTTATGCTGAATTGGTTAGAGACGCTGAAGTTCGTTGCAAAAACAGGCAGCCAATATCGTTACATAGATGATGAGGAGCAACCTCTCGTGGACACCTTGACGGTAAGTGAACGATTGGAATACGTCAAAAACTACATAAAACACAAGGGGTTTAGCTACCCTGACGGATTAATCGAGAACTTTTATTTATCTCTAAGATCCAAACCCTTCGTGATTCTGGCGGGCGTGTCGGGAACCGGGAAAACCAAGCTCGTCAAACTGTTCGCAGAGGCTATGGGGGCAACATCGGCAAATCGCCAATTCACGTTAATTCCGGTGCGTTCGGATTGGAGTGATCCTTCGGATCTGCTGGGGTATAAAGATCTATCAGGGGTATTCCGTCCGGGGGCGTTGTCTGAAGTGCTTGCTCAGGCTATCCAGCCTGCTAATCGGCATAAGATTTACTTTATCTGCTTAGACGAGATGAACTTGGCGAGGGTAGAGCATTATTTTAGCGATGTACTGAGTGTTATCGAAACGCAAGAGTGGCAAAGGGATCGGATCATCACGGCTCCATTAATTCAAAAAGAATCACTGACGACCGAAGAGGATAAGCGAGTTTACGGGAATTTGTACATCCCGGATAACGTTTTTCTCATCGGTACGGTAAATATGGACGAAACGACGCACCCGTTCAGTAAAAAGGTTCTGGATCGAGCCAATACGATCGAGTTCAACTATATCCAGTTAGATCAGTACCCCGATCTGACTGAAGAGCAGGAAGATCAAGCTCCCACTGCAGTAGCGAGCAGCTTTTTGCGGAGTGATTATTTGCAGCTTGTCGATGTGTATCAGGAATATAAGGATTTGATCGAAGAAACAACATCGGTTCTCGTCCGGGTGAATGCGATTCTAGAGGATATTCATTCCCATGTGGGGTTTCGGATTCGGGATGCCGTTTGCTTTTACATGGTCTACAATGAACGGTTCCAACTGCTGAGTAAAGAAGCGGCATTGGATATGCAATTGCTGCAAAAGATTTTGCCTCGCGTTCAAGGGAGCAGTTCCTCTGTGAAGAGGGTGTTGTTGCAGTTGATGCAAATCGCCACAGGGCGGCCCCTTCCTCTGCAAAACTTGATGGAAGATTCATCGGAGCTGTACCAATCGGAGGATAGGATCAGAGACGCGAAATATCCGAAAAGTGCTAGGAAAATCGCCTTCATGCTGCGGAGGTTAGAAGAAGATGGCTTCACTTCCTACTGGCTCTCTTAATCAAAGCGTTGAGCTACTGCGGATAGAGACGAATTTGTTCAACCTGTATTTGCAAGGAAAGCCGTTTCATCCGACCGTGGAGACGCTACATCTACATAGACAAGATAACGGCTGGGTGGAAGCGAGTTTCCATGCCTCCGAAATCGGGCCAACGGTCCAGATTGAACGAGTATCGATGTTTTCGCCTATGGAAGATAAGCTTGTGCCGTGGAGTGCGGGGGCCCCGGGCTTTCCTGTTTTTTTCGAGACTCAGTCGTATGAGTTAGTTATTGAGAAGAAAGAGGAGTGCTCGCTCACTTTCCATCATGACAATGTTCATCTTAGGCAATCGGTTAGATCTCTGGGGAAAATGATATTATCCGGCATCTTGAACTTTCAAAATGAGGTGGGTCTTACCGAGCTGGAGATTCGTCTTGAAGGTGCGCCTGTATTTCGGCTTCAACTGGAAATTTTCCCGACCAAGATGGATTACAAGAACGATTACCAAGCGATCTTAAACGATGTGAATGAACAAATTTACAATCTTTCGTTCGATTTTCTCAGAAAAACGTTCCATCTTACTGGCTTAAAGGAGACCCGGCACCAGAGCTTGACGGAGTTTTTCGCTATTCTACAGCATATTTTTGATCAGCTCGTTCAGGCAGTGGAGCGCATTAAAATGTCGCCGCATTCGAAGCTGCAGGTGGAAAATCGGCTTATGGAAGCTTCGCGGGTAAAAAAAGCGGGTAGGGAAAACGTCGCCTTCTTGACTAAACGCCCTCATCTTCTCGTTCGGGACGATCAGTCTGGGTTTATTCCTGTTGGGAGCGGAAGTTTCCGACCGACACATGCATTGGAGTCGAAAAGGCATGTTGACTTCGATACGGCGGAGAATCGATTTGTAAGGTGGGTGCTGGTTCGGATTCAGCAGAAGCTGAGGGACCTTAAGGTTCGCTTGGAACAAAAGGGCCGTGCTGACGATCCGATGCTGGCAAGGAAGCTAGCGCTTATGCAAGGTCAGTTGCATCGTCTCCTGAAGCATGACTTTTTGGATGTTGGCGAAATGAAGCATATGACCGTTTCGTTGGTGCTTCAGATGGCACCAGGCTACCGAGACGTATATCGAAACTACTTGATGCTAATGAAGGGCCTATCGATTCAGAGCGATCTGTTCCGATTGTCGATGAAGGATTTGGCGCAGCTGTACGAATACTGGTGTTTCCTGAAAATCCACCATCTGCTTAGCAAGAAATATGAACTGGTGAAGCAAGATATCATCCGGGTGAACCGGACAGGGTTATTTGTTACTTTGGATAAATCGCAGAAGGCGAAAATGGTGTACCGGAACCCGCGTAACGGAGAGGTGTTTACGCTTTATTACAACGCCTTGCCTAGTGAGGACAGAAGGACAACAACGACTAGTCAGCGGCCGGACAACGTGCTCACTTTAAAGAAAAACGATGCCGCGGTGGAGTACAAGTACATTTTTGATGCGAAATATCGGTTGAATCCGGCCTACGAAGGCACTCCTTATCATGAGAAGTATCATGCTCCGGGGCCGGAGGAAGATGACATTAACACGATGCATCGTTACCGCGATGCGATTGTGTACTTGGATGGTCAGGGCAAAGAGTTCGAGCGAAGTATGTTCGGGGCATATGTGCTTTTTCCGTATCATGATGAGGAGGCGTTTCAAGGGCATCATTTCTACAGAAGTATTGAGCTCGTAAATGTCGGGGCGTTTCCGTTTTTGCCGCAGTCGACTTCGCTGATAGAAAAGTTTTTGGATGAGATCATCTTGGATAGTCCGGAGAAGGCATTTGAACGCTCAACTCAGCCGCGGGGAACGAAGGAGTATTACCGGAATAAGCTGTCTGGTAAAAATATGGTGATCGGTTCGCTGAGTAAGTCGGAGCAGCTCGATGCTGCGCTTCGGTTTAAGTTTTACCATACACCGCTTAAGAACATTACCGACCATCGAGTGCTAACTCAGCTAGAGTATGTGGCTTTGTATCAATCGATCCAAATGTTTGGTCGCCAAGGCAACGTTGGTATCACCTATTACGGGAAAATCAAGGAGTGGAAGGTCGTTCCACGCAAAGCAATTACGCATATTCCATCGAGTAGAGGAGCTACCGATGAGCTGTACGTGGTTTTTAGCGTGGAAGAATGGCTGTCTCGCGAGAAGCCAATTGTCCCTGGGGGACATGGGATTCATCGGCTGCTGTATACCTCAAAGTATAGCTTCGATTTGGCTAAAGAGGTGGCGGAGCTGCGCCTGGATAGCGAGGAGCAGCTGAAGGAGTGGCGTCAGAAGCGACGTCTAGGTGCGGTCAAGGTGAAGTTGGATCGCGAGTATGTGGATTTGGCGCGGCAGGTGGTAGGGATTGAGGTTGAGACTTAAGAGCGGGTATTACATATCCATGATTTCATTTACAATGCGTTGTCGTTTTGGTATTGACCCAGAATTATGTAATATTCAATCCGATGAACTTGTCATTTACGATGTGGAACTGTCCGAATTTATTGACCGTCAGCTACTGCGGATTAAAGCGGAGTCCGTTCTAGTCCGTTCCTGCTCTTAGCGCACAGGTGGTCGAGAATATTCATGAGAAATTGCGTTCAGCGAACATTGAAGACCCTGCGGTTAGAAGTCGACATGTCGAGATGATAAAGGGTTGCAAAACATGAACTCATGATTAGTAAGATTCAGGGTACGGTCCAATTAGCAACGGCTACTTCTTAAGAGTGAAAGGAGAAACTTGCGGATGGCTAGAAGAAATAAGAATTCGATTTCGATGTTTTTGGTAAGTTTTTTAGGTTTCTTGATGATGTGTAAAGTGTTCGTTTGGGTACTGGAAAGTCAAATTATGCATGTTCCTATACGTATACCTGAGCTCGATTATGCGATCGTTGTTGCACTGTTGGCATTGTTGCTAAGGGTGGGATTTGTGTTGTGGGTGGCCCAGCGGAAGAAAGCCGCGGGAAAGGGAGATGAGAATCTTTCCTCGGCGACGAGCTTTCCCGATCCGAGCGATCTTAATATGTGTGTGGTGTGCAAGAAAACGGTGAGTGAGAAGGTTAAGCAGTATTGCTTGAATCGTCCTGACCGATTTACCCGGGTTCGACAGTAACCCTCGAAAAGTAGGCACCCTTTTGGGTGCTGTGGACAACTGAAATCCAGATTTGACGCGGCTTTTCGGACTTTTCCACAGGCACTACGACGCGAAAAAATCCAAAAAACTGTAGGCACTAAATTTTTGTGGATAATTAGATATTTTTGTTGCATTTCTTGTAGTATATATTATATCCTGTAGATATGTATATACGAACAATCTCTCGTAAAAATAAAAACGGTTCGATCACCCGTTACGTACAGCTCGCCCATAATGAGCGAAATCCTGTGACCGGAACTCCACAAGCGAAAGTCCTGTACCATTTCGGCCGCGCTGACGAACTGGACATGGAGGGCTTGAAACGTCTTGCCGCCAGCATCCACCGTTTTATTGGCGAGCCGCAAGCGCCCTCTCCATCTTCAGCGCAACCCGCTTCGGTTACGCTCCTTAGCAGTCGTTCGCTGGGCGGCGTATGGCTGCTCGATCAACTTTGGAAGAAGCTTGGTATCGGCGAAGCGATTACACGACGACTTGCCGACCGGGAATACCGCATGCCGGTTGAACGCGCCATCTTTGCCATGGTGGCCAATCGGGCGCTGGCACCAAGCAGCAAGCTGGCGATTGAAGATTGGGTGGATCGTGAAGTGGTCATCCCGGACCTTCCGGCGTTTGACGTGCAGCATGGCTACCGGGCAATGGATTTTCTGCTCACGTCGGAAGAAAGCATCCAGCGTGAAGTGTTCCATACGGTAGCGGATTTGCTGAATCTGGAAGTCGATCTGCTGTTCTTCGACACGACCTCCACGTATTTTGAGACGGAAGAGGACGACGAAGACGATTTTCGCAAAACCGGTTATTCGAAAGACCATCGCCCCGACCTTCCGCAGGTGGTCATCGGTTTTGCTGTCACGCGTGAGGGCATCCCGATTCGTTGTTGGGTGTGGCCGGGCAATACGTCGGATATGAACGTTGTGCCGCAGGTGAAAAAGGATCTGATCGGGTGGAAACTCGGGCGTGTGATTACCGTCGTCGACCGCGGTTTCTCCTCCGAAGACAATCTGCGCGTACTGCAACAGAGCGGCGGCCACTACATTGCCGGGGAGAAGATGACGTCGGGCAAGCCGACCGTCGAAGCGGCACTCGCGCATCCGGGACGTTTCAAAACGATCCGAGACAACCTGGAGGTCAAGGAGATCGTCGTGGGGGATGGCGAAGCGCGCAAGCGATACGTGCTCGTTCGCAATCCGGAAGAAGCAAAGCGGGATGCCGCCCGGCGCGAAGCGCATCTGGAGCAGCTGCGCACGGAGCTTGCCCGGTTGAAGGAACTGGACGGCGAAGCGCATACCGGGGCACACTGCCGTCTACACAGCCATCCGACGTACAAACGGTATCTCAAGACCGACAAGCGCGGCAATCTGCGTATCGATCTGGCCGCCGTCAAAGCGATGGAGCATCTGGACGGCAAATACTTGCTGCGCACCTCTGACGACACCTTGTCCACGGAAGACGTGGCACTCGGGTACAAGCAATTGCTTCAGGTGGAAGCAGCGTTTCGGACACTCAAGCAATCGCTGGAACTGCGGCCGGTCTACCACCGGAAAGAAGAACGGATTCGCGCACATGTCCTGCTTTGCTGGCTGGCCTTGATGCTCATCCGGATTGCAGAAAACCAAACCGGTCAAACGTGGCGCGAGATTCGTTCGCTCATGCAGACGCTGCATCTGGTTGAGTACCGTTTGGATGGTGGAAAGCTGCGGCAACGGACGGAATTAACGGACGAACATCGGGCAATTGTTTCGGCCTTGCAAATCGCAGAACCCCAGCAAATATGGGATATTTCGCTCTCTTGACCCCCAAAAGATGTAGGCACCACACGTAGTTATCCACAACTGCCGCATCCCTTGTCCCGCTTGGGTTTGAGACGGATTGTGCATCTACCGACTGTCGAACCCGGGTGTACATTTATGTTGCAATCTGCGCTTGATTAAATTTTACTCCCCGTCCCTCAACGCCCAGGGGAACATATGTATAAAATCCGATATATTCTGAACGTGTGGTTAGTAACCTACTGAAGAATAGTGCTGTGTTGTGATTCAGGAAAGACGACAAGAACTTGTCCGAATCGTCTCTTCGGTGGTCGCTACAATTGCATTATTTCTTTGGAATAGCCCTCTCCCCCTGAGCATATTAAAATTGAGTTAATCATTAAATGATTTATAGGCTAGAGGATAATTTAAAAAAAGGGTGTTGTGTGATGCGTGAAAAGAGTACAGGACGACGGAGTAAAAAAGGCTCGGATCTGAGTAATCGAACGAATCCGATATGATTCAGTTGAGGTGGACTATCAACAAGAGATTCCTAATTTCGACTCTTTTATAGATTTAGCAAAGGGTGTAGCTAGTCAGTTTTTTTACGATGGATATCGCCAAAACCACGAGCGGAGAATGGACGGTTATTGAGATAGGGGATGGGCAGGTCTCAGGGCTTCCGAGTCATGCGGACGCGGAACAGTTTTATAAATCGATATTGGGATGAAGGGTTTGAAGCTTACGTTGCTGCTAATTATAGATTCCGCCTTGATTCTTATGAAGTTATTAAGATAAAATAGACGGATGCCTTCTGGAGGGTATCAGCTACAATCAAGAATCGGAACGAAGTATTTTGAAAATATGGAAGTAGAACCGGAAAGCATCTTAAGCACAACAAAGGAGGAAACCCTCGTGAATCTAACCCAATTCGCTCGTTGGCATGGCCTGCCAAGCGATAAAAGAGTTAAGGTCGTTAAACATAAAACAGGCGAAGTAGATTTGGAAAGACTCAAGCAATTGGATCTCATTGAATTTTATCAATCGCTGCAGAGCAAAGAAGTGTTTCGGGATTGCGATTATATTCTGTCATTTATCGGTGAAAGCGATAATCGATTTATCTTTATGGGTACTTATGAAGTAAAGGGAGTGGCACATTATGATCAGACTGCTCATGGTGTACCTGATAATTTTCCATATCCGGATTTCCTGGCGCAGCCTTTACATTACTACACCTTGCAAAAGGATTCATTTCTAGAGGAATACATGAATCGACTTGTCATTCATGATCCAAATCGGATCTGGCATCGTTGGTTAAATGAAGAAACGCCGATTCCTATCTTTGAAATTCGGCCGGAAGGTTTTGCCAAGCCTTTTCAAGGCTATGACGAGATTATGCTGCGTTATAACGAAATGAAGAAAATCATGGAACATCCGCATTCCAATCGGGTTTGGCACGATATGTTATCCCATGTAGCGGGAGTGTATTTGATTGTAGACCTGGTCGACGGTTCGCAGTATGTTGGAAGTGCCTATGGTGAGGAAGGGATATTGGGGCGCTGGAAGGTTTACGCTAGAAATCCGAGCGGCGGGAATGTTAAGCTTGCAGCGCTTTTAGCACAAGACCCGCTTCGCTATCTTCAATTTCAGTACACGGTCCTGCAGACCCTTCCGAAGACACTGACGATGCAAGAAGTGGTCGAGGTGGAAAATAAGTTTAAGCTTAAACTGGGGACACGCGCTTTTGGTCTTAATCTGAATTAGACGGAATGGGAAGAAGAATCCGGTTGCGTCAAGAACTTACAGAGCGATATTTCGCTTTGTAAGTTTTTTTATTTATATGCTCTCGAACGTACATTCTCTGACAAGGTGATGTCATTCATAGATGGTAAGATAGAAATACGAATTGCCTAGGTCATTTTTCCTACGGAAGTCAAATGAAACGGAGGAAATTGGATATAAATGTCGAATTTAAATCTGTACGAAGCATCTTACAAATCTTACAATGTATGATCCGAGTCGGAAGATGAAGAGTGGATGGAGATATTATGAGAGAACTGGACGTCATCAGTCAGATAGAGCAAATTTTGCAGCATTCGGATATTCCTAAGGCCTATGTGCAGGGCGACCTCGAGTGGATGGACAAGAGAGTAAAAACGTGGACAAGATCGAGCTGGCGCATCGGCGTGCTTGGGGTGACGAGCTCCGGGAAATCCACCTTGATTAATTCGCTGTGCGGCGAAGAGATTTTGCCCCAAGAAGCAAGACCGACCTCCGGGGTTCTTGTCTCTTGCAAGAAAAGCCCCGTCCGTAGGGCGACCATCATATATAAAGTCGGAACGACCGCTCAATTTACGGGAGAGCAATTAAATAAAGAAGTCATTGCCGATTATGCCGATGAATTGAAAAATCCCGGTAACGGCAAAAACGTCGACGAGATTTGTCTGGAGTTTCCAGATTTCTTGATAGGGCATGACGTTGAAATCGTGGATTCTCCCGGCCTTGATGCTTTTGGATTAGAGGGACATGAAGAAATAGCGCTGCGCCAGCTGGTTCCTACGGTGGATCTTGTTTTGTACGTGACAACAACTAAAGCTAACAGCGATAAGTCGAATTTGAACGCTCTCAATCAAATTGCTCTGGAGCATAAGCCGGTCATGGTCGTTCAGAATTTTATCGACTGCGTTACGAGTGAGGTGACTTCGGGGGGAGTTGTTCGGCGTTCCGTTCAAGAAGTGGAGAAACGATTGAGGGAACGCATGGAGAAGATTCTTCAAGAGACCGATAACAAGTCCCTCAGCCGGGCTCCGGTTTTTCAAATATCGGCACTGGAAGGCTTGAAATCCCAAGGTGCTCGGCTCATGGATCACTGGACCCAATCCAGACTGCAGCCGCTCATCGATTCGCTGCACGCCGTATGCAGGCAAATGGAAGATCAGCGATCGAGCCGGCGGTTGTCACAGCTGTTAAGGCATATCGATTCGATGAAAGAACGCATACAGGCTGATCTGACCACCTATCATCAGGATAAAGGCATTACCTCCGATGTGATTAACAGGTGGGATCAATTGAAAAAAGGGATCGAAGTTTACATCCGAAATTACGATCGCAAGTGCGAGCAAGTGGATCGTCTCTTTAAGGATGGCAGACTCCTGTTGAACTCACGGCTGGGGGAAATTCGTAAAAATTGGCTGCTGCGGGATGCTGAAAGCTTGGCCGAACACGAGATCCAAGCCGAGGCCAAGAAGCTGAAAGAAAGCGCCGTGAAGCTGCAGACGGACGTTTTTTCATCTATCGATTCCTCGGACGCGGTGGAGAAGAGAGTTCTGGATATCCTGAATCTGACTTATGAAGATGTTCGTTCGCACCGCCGAACTTTTGTACAGGACGACAAAGTCAAGATACATAAGGAAACCAAAACAAAGGTGACTACGTCGCAAAGGAAAAAGCCTAGTGGCTTCTTATGGTTGAAAAAAGCAGCGCGTTTCTTTACCGGAGAAAGCGACTATGAAACGGTCTACGAGGAAGAACAGATCGAAGTGGTTAACGTACGCAAGACGCTGGAGGAATTTCAAGCTTACGTGTCTTTGTTTGACGAACAACTGGCTTCTTATGTAACAAGCTGGAAGGCGGAGAAGGAGAAGAGGGTACATTTCATCCGGGAGGAGATGGCAAGAAAGAACGGGGTGATTGCCGCCAGGGCCAACAAACCAAAGGACGCCCGCGTCCTGGAATCGCTGCTTTCCCGATTGGGCGACATTGAGGAAGTCTGGTTCGGCAGGGCAAAGCAAACGGCCCAAGAACCGGCGGAGATGATTATAAAGGCGCCCGTTCAGGAACAGCCGGATCTGCCTTTGCGAACCATGCGTCTGAGTCAAGATCAATTGACCTACACCCAATCGCTCTTGTCCTTGGCGCACCGGCACAAAAGAGCTTATGCCCAAGCAATGATCAAAAAGGCTCTCGTCCGTCATGGGAACGATCCTGCAGCTTATAACCTGTGGTTTTTTGGCCGTGACGAGTTATGGATGGACCAAGCATTTTATTCGCTCTTTGGGACATATCCCGTTGGTGCGGCTTCCTTCAATACGTTCAAGCAGGTGAAAATAAGCACGGGCAGCTTGCCGTTCCAATATGCTTTTTTAACAACGAATGATCAGATCGAAGGGGACTTTTGGAAGGACGGCGCGGCAAAACCTTTTGGCCTCATCCAGCTTGATATCCATCAGCTCGGTTTGACGCGTAAAGTATTGAAAGGGCCGCTCATTTCCAAAGTGTTGAAGAACATGCCCGCAGTGTGGATGGTGCAATCGCTCAAGGAGTATCTCCACGATGCAGGGCTTTCCGAAGCGTATAAAAGCTACCGGGAGCTCATGGAATTCGCTTCGATTCCAAACCCCGTCTGCATCGTGGATCATGTCAATCCTATATACACCGCGTTGTTTCATACCGCCGATCAATTTATGTGGCATGCCGGAAAAGGAGAGGAGCAGGAAGCGTTATCCCTTCTGTTTACTATATTCCCGCAGCTGGATCATGCGGATACTCGAAACGAAGCGGGCCAATTTTTCAAAGAAGTCTCGTCGCTGCTCCGTGTACAAAACTGAACCCAGATAGAAAGGAACTTTTATATGAGCAACCAAACGAAAGACCCTATTACGATATTCGTAGACGAGGAAACCGAACGAATCTTAGGCGATCTGCAAAATGCCGTTCATAGCGGGATTGAAGAGGTTCTGCAGCAATCCAGGCTGGCGAAGCAGCGACAGCTGGAGGAATTGGAAGAGACCGTAAGCAGCTCGATTAAAGCCGCGGATCTCAATGGAGAGAAACGCTCGGAAAAAATTCAGAAGCTGCTTAAGGACTTTTCCGATCACCTGCAAACCGTCGTTCAGCAGCAATCGGCGGAAGGGACTAAGGCGAGCCAGGAGCTGATGGAGCGGGTTGAATCGGTCCGATCGGCTGTTGAAAGGGAATTGGCTGCGCTGTTGAACAAGCTGGAGGAGACGGAGCACAAGCTGGCGGTTATGAACGACAAAGTTAGCGAGCTGCAGACCTCCTACGAGAAGCAGCTATCCCGGTTAAACGACCGCTTGGAGGAACAAGCCAAGGAGTGGAGGAGCTACCGTGAGGAACAAGAGCTTCTTCAATCGGTTCCCGGGTTTTGGATGTTTTTCTTCGGCAAGCAAAAAGCTCTCGAGAAAGCCCGTAAACCTCAATCATAGAAGGAGACTTCGATATGCCATCCATTGCAGATCTGTTGAGCCAGGAAGAGTTAATTCGGACTATCCGCCAATCTTTGCCGGACGACTCGGCCAAAGAAGCGTTCGACCAGGCAGTCGCCAGCCGCAAACAAAGTGTAATCTCCAATAAATTCATTATTGCCGTATTGGGAATACAAGGTGCGGGAAAAAGCTCCCTGTTAAACGCGCTTGTCGTGGGGGACGATATTTTACCGGTGGAAGCCGATGAAACGACCTGCATCCCGGTCGAAATTCATAAGTGTATCGAAGGCGAACCGTGTTATATCGTGAAATTTAAGGACGGGCGTGAAACCAGCGCGCCTATTGACCGGGAGGAGTTAAACCGGCTCGTTAATCATGAATTTAATCCGAACAATCAGTTGGGGATTCATCATATTGAGCTGCACATCCATTCGCCTCTTCTGCGGCCGGATGTTGTGTTTGTGGACCTTCCGGGTGTGGCGAGTTTAAGTGCGGCGAACCAGGAAACGACGATGAAGTACATCATGTCGTGTTCGGCGGCGATCTTCTTGCTTAGAACCGTTCCTCCCATTACGCGGATCGAGTCGCTGTTTCTGCGGGCCGTATGGCCGCAATTGTCGAACGCCTACTTCGTTCAAAATTGGTGGGAAAACGAAACCAGACGCGAGCTGGAAGGAGGCATGAGCCATAATCACGGGGTTTTGACGAAAATTTCGAGCGAAATTGGCGTTCCATACAGCAGGGGAATTATGCCGGTCCAGATCAAAGACGCTGTCCTTGCCACTTATACCGAAGATAAGGCGCTGAGGGACCGTTCCGGCATCCCGGTGCTGGAGGAAACGATAGACAACAGTTTGCAGACCTGGTCGAAAGATGTCGTCTGGGACAACGTCGTATGGCTGGAGCAAAAGATTGTCGAGAGCATTCGGATCAACGAATTAATTGCACAGGATCTTCAAAAAAACGCGGATACCTCGAAAATGGAGCTCATGGAGCAGCAGCGTAAATTTGAGGAAGAACGGGAGACGATCAACAGCCGCTTCGACGAGCTGAAGGAGCAGTCGGAGCAGCTGGCAGGCGGCGTTCGAAAGATCATGTCCTCTTTTACGGACGATTTGGAGGATAAGGTCCTGCAGGCCATTAGCGGGAAGATCTCAACCGGGGTGTATGACGGGCATTACTTCGAAACGATCGTCACCGAGCAGCTTCAGGAGGCTCAATTAACGGTAATTAACGAGCTGCAGTTTCAAATTCAAGACGCGGCGAAAAAAATATTGGTGAACTTCGAGTCCATTCTAAAGCAGTTAAACGAGAGTAAGCCGGAATTTGATTTCGAAGTGAAATCCGAAGGCAGCTTTAAATTCGAAAGAACCATTCCTACCGTGGCCAGCTTGGGGCTTATGGCCGCCGCCCCGGTTCTGCTTGGCCTGCTCGTGTCCAATCCTGCCGGATGGGTGGTTGCAGGGGCCGTCGCCGTGGCGGGTCTGGTCGGGACCTTGCTCGGGTATTCCGTGAAGTCTACCATCGAGAACCGCAGGAAGGCCGCCGCGTTAAAGTCCGCCAAATCGATCGTAACCGAGGTGATGGAGCAGCTTCGGGATATGGTGAAACGGGAAACGAAGCAATACATGACTCGTCTTATTCAGGAGCTGGAGAAGCTGCTTGTCGACCAATTAAACCAAATCGAAGCCGAGTTTAATCAGCGCCGGGCTATTATCGATCAGAGCTTGCTGAATCATGATGCGCTGGTACGCGACACGAGTTTATCTCTGGAGATTTTACGGCGGGCGAAGGAAGCCGTCGACAAATTAAGTGTGACTGTAAGTGGGGAGGCCGTTTCGTGAGGGCATATGAATCAGAACGCGCGCAGCTTATTGCATCGACTCAACAGGCGATTCGGTTCGCGGGCCAAATCGGATATCCCACCATGCAAAGCGCGGCCGAACTGTTGTTGCAGAAGCTGAATCAACCCGCCTTGTATATGACGTTTGTGGGGCGAACGAGCTCCGGCAAAACGAGCCTCATCAACAGCCTGATCGGCGAGGAGCGGCTCAGAGTATCCGCGGCACCGACAACATCGATAGTGACCGAGGTCATAGGGGGCGCGAATACGGAAGATCAATATGCCATTGTACATAACGACGGGCAAGTTGAACAGATCACGCAGGAGCAATTTTATAGGCAGTTGGACGAACCCGTTTCCACTCTGCGCCGATTGCAGCACCGCACCCGGATTCAGCTTGAAGTGGAGGCGCATATCCTGGATACGCCGGGATATGACTCCATCTATGAGGAGCATTCCGAGGTATTAAATAATTTTATCCCCGAGGCCGATTATATAGTTTTCTGCGTGATGTACCGCAGCGGGATGCTGGAAGCCGATAAACGATTTCTCGAGCTGCTGCATGAGGTTTTTCATCATGACCTGCCGCCGGTCGTCCTTGTTATCAACCGGGTGCCCGCCGGATCGGGAGAGTCGGATCGCCGGGTTAAGGAGATTCAAGATCATGTCCGGTCGTTAATCCGAATGGAAGTGAACACCTTCCTGGTGGAAGAGCAAGGGGAAGCTTCCGTACCGGAAGCGGTCCATTTGTGGCAGTGGTTGGCTCAAGAGGCGAGCTCCGACATGCGAATGAGGCAGTGGCTGGAACGGGCCAAGCTGGTCCTGGAGTCGATCTACGAGAATTTGGCAAGCGCCGCGGAAACCAAGCGGCACATGGTTCAGCTGGATCAGGAGCAGAAGCGAATGCTGGAAGAGGAGATCCACCAGCTCCGGGACAAGCAAAAAAATATTCATGCGCTGGTACAGCGGCGCAGGGGTGAATTAATCTCCGAGCTGCAGGCACATGTTGCCCGGGAAGAATCGGCTATTGCCGACACATGCAGCAAACATATCGCGGCTTCGAATCGGTGGACGCAAGGAAGCGACTGCAGCGCCTTCATTCAAGCGCATGTCTTGCCGAGGGAGGCTGCGCTTGCTTGCAAGAGAACGGCTGAGCTCATGGTCGACCGGCTGGAAAAGCTGAATCGGGAAATGGAGGACCTGGCCAATACGGCCATAGGTCATTACAAGCGGAGTGTAACCCTGATTTCGGACAAGTTTGAGAAGCTGAAGACCAACGTAATGAAAGGTGTATTAAACGAAGGGATGAAGCATGTCGCCTTCCAGTTTTTTCGGCAATTCGGCGGCCGCGGCGGAGCCGGAGCGGGAGTCGCCAACTTCGGCAAAATGGCGTTGAAGCACGTCGGCAAATTGTTTAACAAAACATTTTCGCGCCAGACCCATAATCAGGTGGCTCAGATCCTGGCCAAGCTCGGCCTCACCAGCACGAAAGTATTGGGCAATGTGGTGGCCGTTTTGATCGAGATCGGATTTTACCTGTGGGATGTGGCTACTTGGCAGGGGAAACTGGATAAGAAACTGCGAACCTCTTTGCGGAAATGGTCGGAGGAATTTAATCCGCAGGTGGCCGGCGAGCTTGACCTATCCATCAAGGAAACGATGGCGCTCGTGGATGAACATTTTGACGAGACCTGCAAGGAGCATGAAGAGTTGCTGAAGTCCAGCCTGGCCGGCGATGCGGGCGCTTTGGACGGATATGAGCAGCTCCGCAATCGGATCGAACAAGAGCGGCAGCGTGTGGCCGCTATATTAAGCTGAAGGAGAGCGAGAACATGGCAGATCATACAAATATAACCCGGCATCAACCTGAAGTCGAGGTCATTATGCCCGATAAGAGCAAGCAGTCGGGACTTGACCTGGACTCCTTAAAGCAAGAGGCGTTGAAACATCTAGTCGGTAAAATCCCCGATGCGATCTCCACCATCGAGCATATCGCCAGAACCTACTCGGATACGAAAAACTCGATCGCACTGCTCGAAAAGGAAGGCTACAAGATGCTGCTGGAGGCGGACGCTTATGTAAAAAAAGCGCAGGAAGACCGTCTCTCGGACAAGCAGCGGGGAGATTTGATTATTCAAGTGATGGAAAAAGCGAATGAAATTTTGACCAACGCCAATGTGCCGGAGGCGGCCAAGGGAATGTACGCGGCTAATCTCCATGTTTGGATGACGGCCCTGATCTCCAAGATTTAATATGTGGGACGGCATTATTGACGGTATCCTTGAAGCCATAAAGCTGGGCGCGATCGAGAAGTTCCAAGAAAGCCGAGACAAGGCTCTTCGGCAGCTGCATCATACGCAGACCCAGGCGTCTCGGGACAAAATCTCCGAAGTTATCCGGCAGATCAAGGAAATTGACCGCATCATCCAGAAGGTTCATTTTAAATGCAAACTGATGAAGTTAACGGAAGAGCAGCAAAAGCTGATCGCGGGCGAAGTGGTACGCAAATTCGAAGAGCGAAGAGCCGAGCTTGTCATCGAAAAGGCGAGATTGACCCGCAGTTAGTTTCCACTGGGGTGGGGGCAAGGCGAGGCGTTCAATGCTGTCAGATTAATGCGTTCGCATGGATCGCGGTCCGAAATTGGACAGACCGGGGCTGCTAGTATAAGCAGCTTATTATAATAGCGGAACCCACGTTCGCTATCTTGGGGGAAACGGGCACCTTTGGAAAAATAGAGGAACTGAGATGCGCTAAATCGGCGGAAAATGGCGTTTGTACCGGGCGAACAGGCAAATAGATCACCTGAGTTCCGCTAATTTTCCCAAATATCCGAAATGGACCGATTTAGCGAATCATAGTTCCGCTATGGTCCCGCTTAACCTGACAGCATTGGCCAAACGTATACCTACGGACTTAAACATACGAGTCATGTAGGTATTTTTTTATCTAAAATGTCACTTGTGTTTATTACGGCTGTAAGGATTCGCGAAACGGTACCTGTAAGAGGGGAGGTTGTTGCTAGATTTTTGCGAAATGCTTGTGTATTCATATAATTGAGTTAAACCATGTTGGATTCGTGAGGATAATAGCGTGAACTTTAATGTGACGCACTATGCAGTTATTGGTTCACCGGATAACGATGTACAACGGGAAAAGGATAACAAATAAGAATCGAATGGAAAAGTATGAGTCGTAGAAGTGATTCAGTATCCTGCCGCTTTGTGGGGGGCATATGGGTGTAGAAAACAGTACAATGGGAGGAGACGTCATCTTGAAACGAGAGGCCATCTTAAAGGGCGAGTATCGATATCGACTCGCAAGGGAATGGGAAGAAGGAAAACCTCGGATTGTATGGGTTATGTTGAACCCATCTACAGCTGATCATCTCACGGACGACAATACCATATCAAAGTGTATTACTTATTCCAAACGCTGGGGATTCGGGAGTTTGGAGGTCGTTAACTTGTTTGCATATCGCAGCACAGACCCTAAGAATTTACATCTGTGCGATAATCCGGTTGGAGACGACAATGACTCTTACATTCTGGAATCTATTCGGGATACTCCCATGGTAATTGCAGCCTGGGGAGAACATGGACGGATCCGAAACAGAGGCAAACAGGTCCTGGAGCTGATTCGCAGTGCTGGAGTGAAAGTATACGCGCTTAAAAAGCTGAAGAACGGGGAACCCGGACATCCGCTGTACTTAAGCAATAACGTCCAGCCTGTTTTATTCGGCGATCTATAATAAAACGGAGGTACCGCATGAAGCCATATTTCTCCACCCGGGAAGAAGAGCTGGAATTAGCAATCACGGTCTATAATGGCCACTTTGGTGCCATAAGGCAAAAACGCTCCTTAAATATGGAGCCGGATACGGAATGCATTTACTTTTTGGATGTCGCGGAAAAAATGGATACGGATTCGTTATTAATTCAAGGGCTCCGCATCCATGAAATGAACTATGAATACGATCTCGTAAATAAAGAAAAGTTGCTTGGTAAATACGTAGGCCGACATGTGAAGCTAAAGGGTCAAGATGGGAATATGAAAGAATGTCGGTTGCTTAGCGCGGACCACGGATTGATCTTAGAAAACATAGAAACCAAAGAGATTTATCTAGACCCTAAAGATGAGCTCGTTTTGCCCGAACTGCCTGAAGGGTTATTGATTAAGCCGGCGTTGGCATGGAAGATACCACGGCAACATTCGGATTGTATTGAGGTATCTTATTTAACAGAAGGCCTTGATTGGGTTACAAACTATGTTGTTGAACTGAGGCAAGACCACTGCGATCTAACCGGTTGGGTGAGAATCGACAATCAAACCGGCACGACATTCTCGAACGCCAAATTAAAAGTCATTGCCGGGGACGTTCAGCGAATCCGGCCAGAGCCTCCTCTGTATGTGCAGAAAAGGGAGAATGTCGTATACTCGACAGCAGATGCCAATTTTGTGGAAAAGGAATTTGCCGATTATCACATATATACACTCGATCAAAGCGTTACGTTAAAGCAAAATCAAACCAAACAAATTCCGTTATTCCAAGCTCAAAACGTTCCTTGTAAAGTTTATTACGATTGTCGCTCAAGTCGAACAAAAGCCAGAATCATATTGGAATTCATGAATGCAAATCATATGCAACTCGGCAGACCTTTACCCAAAGGACTCATTAAAGTTTATCAGCGAGACGAACAAGATGGGGCGCTGGAGTTCATCGGCGAAGACGAACTTAACCACACTGCAAAAAATGAAACCGTGAGGCTGCACCTTGGGGATGCGTTTGATATTCGATGCGAGCATGTATTGAGAGACCGCAAAAAGAAGTGGGGAATGACTATAGAGTCTCACGAAATTTTCCTTTCAAACCAGAAAAGTACGGCAGCAGAGATCCATGTAACCCACTGGATCCCTCATCGTCATTTTCAATTATTGAATCCAAGTCATCCGTTATCATCGGATTCAACCGCACAAGAACTTTGTTTCCATGTTACGATATCGGCCGAAAGTGAAATTAAGCTGATCTTCGATATTGAAGTCGATGAGACGACGCATATCAAATTGAATTAAGAGGGGGATGCCCCATGAGTGAACTGTTATTAACAATCGCCTCTGAGGGCGGGACGATTTCTTTGTACGGGGAACGGACCGAACGGTCATGGCTCTTTACGAAGGAAACGAATGAAAGTGCTTTAGCTGATTTTTTGCATGAGGAAGACAGGGATTTACTTGTGAATCTGAATCGAACGCAGCGGCGGGAATCACCGGACTTAAAAGAGGGATTGGGATGGCTCAGCACTTCCTGGTTTCGGCTTACACCGGTTTATGTCCATCCGGCGTTTGCCATGGATATCTGGAAGGAACTGCAGCGATATCATCCGGGTCAATATTCCCAAGAGAGATGGCACGATGCTTGTTTTTCCGAGAACCCGTTTTATACTGCAGCTTGCTGGATTAAAGAAGCGAAACGAGCAGTTATCTTGACCGGAGCGGGCTGTTCCGTCGATGCAGGAGTTCCGGATTTTCGCTCGCAACATGGATGGTGGCGTCAGATTGACCCGACTATGGTTGCTACAGTAGAAGCCCTTCAACGTGATTATGAATTATTCCATGCTTTTTACACGCATCGGTTGGAATCTTTGAAGGGTGTCCGTCCGCATGCGGGACATGATGTGATCAGCGCATGGGAGCGAAAAGGACTTCTGCAATTGCTGGCCACCCAGAACGTCGACGGCCTTCATCAAATGGCGGGGAATCAGCTGGTGGAAGAGCTTCATGGCTCCATCCGATCCATCCGTTGTGCGAAATGTTCCAAGGCTTCAACCGTAGAAGCTTTCATGGAACAAGCAGCTTGTGAATGCGGAGGAAGGCTGCGTCCCGGCGTCGTCCTGTTCGGGGAGACTTTGCCGGAAAAAGCTTGGGGCCGAACTCTTCATGCGATTCAAGCTGCCGACCTTGTTATAGTCATCGGAACGAGTCTGCAGGTATACCCGGTAAATCAGTTGCCGGGACTGACAATGGGTAAGAAAGTGCTGATCAATTTGGAGAAGACGGGATTTGAAAACGAATTCGATCTATATATTCGTGGACGAGCTTTGAAAGTATTACCGAACATAAACCAGATGCTGGATGATTAAACAATAAACATTGATTTTCACCACTATATTGCAAACAAGCGTTCCGTGACAGGGTGTTGTCAAATGTTTCCGCTATTATAAAGGTAAAACTAATAATTGCGGAGGTATTCATGGCCCATAATCGTAAGATACAACTCGACGTAAGAAAAGTGGTAGAACAATTACGTCTTGGCAGCTCGTTTCTTTTAGAAGTAAATGTGCCAAAAGCAGATGATACTGGGGGGACGTCTACGGAGCCTGTTAAGAGGTGAAGGTAGAATGCTCTTATGAAAAATATCCCTACTGCCGATCTTCCGGAAGGTCCTCAACGAACGTAAAAGGGACGTGCGTGCTGCACATCCCTTTTTTTCGTTTTTTTGTTCAAACAAACGTTCGCTGACAATCCGTTGTCGTTTTTGGTAGGTATAATAGACCCCGAGCCCGAGTTTTCAGAGGGAGAAGAGTGAGGTGTCGAATGGATAAAAAGGAATATTTAAACACCTGATGCAGGATTTGAGCGGTTTTTGTCGAAATTAGTAAGACAAAACCGACGTTGGAAGGAGTCAGACTATGACGGAAAGACTAATCCGGCTGCTACGCATCATCATGCTTATTCAGGGAAAACCGGGCATTACGGGCCGCGAGCTCGCAGAACGCTGCGAAACGACGGATAGGACGATCTATCGGGATCTCGAACTGCTTAGTGCTTTTGTCCCTTTAACGAATTTAGGTCATGGGAAGGGGTATACCTTCGTCGGCAGTTTCTCCATGTATCCGCTTAATTTTACCGAGCAGGAAGCGCTTGTTTTTTCGATGCTGCCTTCGGTGATCGATCAAGTGAAGCCGCTCTTGCCGCCCGGCTTTGATTCGGCCTATGAGAAAGTCATGGCTACCCATCATAAAGAAAAAAGTCGGCGTGCCGATGTGCTGCAGCAAGTGACGGATATCATCCAGCTCGGAACGCCGTTTGGCCGGGATGAAGAAAGCCCGAACTACCTGTATCCGATTATTCAGGCTATCTTGCAGCAAAATACGCTCAGAGCCGTCTACCATACACAGAGCCGAAATAAACAGACGGAACGCCTGATCGATCCGTATTACCTTATTCCCCGCGAGCAGCGCTTCTATTTAATCGGCTATTGCCATCAGGCGAAAGACATTCGCACTTTCCGGGTCAGCCGGTTTCGCGATGTCGGGATCACAGACCAGAAGTTCGACAAGGACGGGTTCAGTATCCGCCAGTACATGAAACATACGTTTTCGATCGAGCGGGGCAACGGCAAGCTGATTCGGTTTAAGGTACGATTCTCGCCGCAAGTAGCCCGATATATTAAAGAAGAAGAGTGGTTCGTTGAGCCCAAAATGAAGGACACTGCGGACGGCGGTCTTTTGTTCGAGGTTACGCTGAACCATGACCGTGAATTTCTGATGTGGGTGAACTCTTACGGGCCGGAAGCGGAAATCCTCGAGCCGGTCTCTTACCGGGACAAGATGCGGGAGCAATTGGAACGATGGCAGGAGATGTACCGTACATAAAAATACGAAAAAGGAACGCTAACGCTGGCAGCCGAAGGTTCCTTTTTTGCTTGGGAGATGGTGCAATGACTCGGCGATTAACTCATCTTCAGGAACTGATTCGAGCGTATCCGCTTCGCAAAAAAATTGTGGTCACTCGAAGCCTGGCGGCAGGCATTGGTTCGTTCGGACGAGCTTACGTCGGATTAGTTTGAAAATGCTGCTAAAGGCGAATATGTACGCAGCCTTATGGAGCGATACGAGAGGTATTTGGCCGAGCACGGTCTCGTTGATTCGCCGGAGCTTCGTCGGTATGTGGAACCGGATCCTCAAACGCAGACGATGTACATCGTTGATCAGCATTTGCAGCTATCGGCGGCAGAGCGGCAGATGCTGCAGAAGATTACGGGAGGACGAATGGTGCCGCTGGAATCCGATGCTCCGTTTACTTCCGAGGAATCGGGACTGGAGGCGATGGACATGGAGTTTTTCCATGCTTTAGGTCCGGTGGCTGGGACGAGAAAGCGGAGAGGGAGCGCACTTACCAGCATGCGGAACATGATCGGCTGGATTACGTCGCCGTCACCCGCGCGAAGCAACTGCTCGTCGTCAGCCGATATGCGGACAAGCCCGCGATCGATCCGTGGGGCCGGCTCGCCGATTCGTTGCAGCGGCAGCCGGAGCTTGAGGAAGCGGCGGCAGCCCCGAGGCGCTGGCATCGGCGCCGGATGTGGCGGCATCGCTGGCTCCGTGAAACGGTTAACACCGAGGAGATGGTTTGGAGTTCAGAAGTCAAAGAGCCTCCCACCCTGATGAAAGGCGTGATCGACCTGGTGTTCGAGGAAGAGGACGGCTGGGTAATCGCCGATTTTAAAACGGATCTGTTCGAGGAGCAGCATTTCGAGGCGTTCGTGCGGTATTATGCACCGCAGGTTCGGGCCTATGCGGAGAAGTGGGAGCGGCTTATGGGGCAGAGGGTGAAGGAGATTGGGCTTTATTTTACGAATCGGGCGGAGTATGTGGGTTGTTAACTTGGAAGGGTCTCGTAGCAGGCCCTATTCCTGCTGGTTGGGTTGGAAATATTTTGTGTCTGGGGGAATTCGGAAGCGGTTCGACAAGAGGAAATATGAGATTTTGTGTCGAATTATAATACCAAGATACTAAGAAACTATGTGTTATAGTGATGGGAACAAATGTTTTCTGACATCACTGCGACATATGGGTATGTTAACTTTATATAGAAGTCGGATCGGCGGAAGTATCTACAAATTAGTTGCAAAAGGAGATTATCATGATTACAGGCGAGTTAAGACAAAAAGTAGATCGGATATGGGAGACATTTTGGACCGGCGGCATAACCAACCCGTTAAGCGTAATCGAACAGTTTACATATTTGTTATTTACTCAACTTTCGCAGCTAAGATCAGTCAGTAAACCCTTGATATAGTTGGGCAAACCAGCAATCCATTGTTGGACTTGACAAATAAGTGCAGACCTCTCCCTTTTCGTCTTGGTTTTGGTCAACTCCAAGAAGAACACCACGATTTGTTGTAGCGCCGATTTGAAGTCAAGTTCCCGAACTTCGTCTGCAAATAGGAAGAAGAGACCTCCAAGTGAACGAGCATCCTGATTCGCACGACGTTCCCATTCTAATAACAAGTAACGACTGAACACAATCGTCGTATGGCAAATCAGCGAATCGAACGATCTGCCTTGGAACTCCGTCCCAAGCTTCAAATGGGATTTAGTGAATTTAAAGAAGGTTTCTATGCTCCACCGCATTCCGTAAATCCTCACGATTTCCGTGTCGCTCAGTTCGGTATCGGTGCTCAAGATAACAAGCCATTCCCTACGACAGTTACGGTTTTGCACAAATACGAGTCGAATTGGCAGTCCACAAGCTGTTTGAACAAGAAACGAGCCGAGTACATCTATTTTGGTCGATCGCGGCAGCCTTTGGTAAAGCTCCTTCAACGTGACGAGGTCTTCACCCAAGACATAGCGCTGCTTCATGTCCTTGATCATCCCGATGACGTGAAGCCCTTCCGACATAAGGCTTCGCAAAAGTGGCGCTTGCGTAAACCAGCTATCCATGAGCACAAAATCAGCAGCAAAACCAGCCCGAATCGCACGTTTGAGTAATTCTACGACCGCATCTGGCTTACGGGTGAATGCTTCCAAGCGACGCTTATATCCTTGAGTCCGCTTCGACAAGTTATCTTTTATTTCACAAAAACGGTTGGTGATCTTAGCGGAACTGAGCATGACAAAATCGATGGGAGCAAAACTGAAGCCATCCGACCAACCCAGCGTGAGCATATTGTAACCGCGGACGAATCGACCTGTCGTATGATCATGAACGCGAGCCAACAGTTCTGCTTTCTTGCTTCGATTTCGCTTCAAAACAGAATCGTCTACGATAAACACGCGAGTACGAGAACTTGAAATGAGAGATTCGAAGCGCCGAACAACCAAGAGACTTAGGCTATGAAGGAATTTACGCCACGCAAAGCCGGAATGGTTAAGAAAACGATAGATGACGTCCTTGCCGGGCACCGAGGAGCGCTCACTCTCTAACAGGCGATACCAATTACGCTGTTGGAAAACAAGCGTGAACAGAAGCTGAAAAACTTCCAGCGCTGGCATACCGAACGACTTGCGAATGCCGGCCTGGCGCAGCAAGTGGCCGATTTTTAAAGTAACAAACAACGATGTAATTCGATGCAAACTCTTTTCAGACAGAGCGTTCTGGTGTACCATGAAGATACGCACCTTTCTGTTTGGAATGGGGATCTGGACAATTTCCATTTTACCAAACGAAAGGTGTTTTTTCTGTCAACTCAAAGAATTAATCGTCCGCAACCCGCACCACATCTGGCTTAGGTTAGATTTTCAAGGTGCGAAAGTTGAGTTATTTATTAAAGGTTTAGATGATGCGGAGACACGCAAGGAAAACGAATTGATGCTGTTGTCTATGCCATTTACCGGTATTTTTCCAAGTGATAAGCAGCATTTGCGTTGGCATCAATTTAAAAATTTTGACCCGCAGCGAATGTATGACGTTGTAGCGAATGAAGTATTTCCATTTATTAAGTCGCTTCATTCGGATAAGGAATCGGCATATGCCAAATATATGGGCGACGCGATTTTTATGATTCCGACGCCGAATATGCTTGTACGCATTATAGAAGGAATCGATACCCTTGACATGAAGGAAAGAGATGCTAAGGGCGACTTGTACGAGTATTTGTTGTCGAAGATTGCTCAGGCTGGAACGAACGGGCAGTTCCGTACGCCAAGACATATTATCGAGATGATGGTCGCTTTGATGAGGCCTAAGCCGGAGGATATCATCTGCGATCCGGCCGCGGGTTCGGCGGGTTTTCTAGTCGCCGCGGGTGAATATTTGCGTAAGCATCATGCCGATCTGTTTCTTGTGCAGGGATTAAGGGAGCATTTTAACAACGATATGTTCCACGGCTTTGATATGGACCGCACGATGCTGCGCATCGGTGCGATGAACATGATGCTCCACGGCGTCGACAATCCAAATATTGAGTACCGCGACTCCTTGAACGAAAATAATACGGACAAAGATAAATATACGCTCATTTTAGCCAATCCGCCGTTTAAAGGATCTCTTGATGCGGATGCGGTGGCGGCCGATCTGCTGCGGGTGACTCGTACGAAGAAAACGGAGCTGCTGTTCCTTGCTTTGTTTCTGCGGATGCTGAAGGTGGGGGGGCGCTGCGCTTCTATCGTGCCAGATGGTGTGTTATTCGGCAACAGCACGGCGCATAAAGACATTCGCAAGGAGATTGTGGATAACCACAAGCTGGAAGCCATTATTTCGATGCCGAGCGGAGTGTTCAAGCCATATGCCGGGGTGTCGACGGCTATCATGATTTTCACGAAAACAGGCGCCGGCGGAACGGATCACGTCTGGTTCTATGATATGAAAGCAGACGGTTATTCGCTTGATGATAAGCGGAATCCGATTGAGGCTAACGATATACCCGACATCATTGAACGATTTAAGAGTTTGGATGCAGAGAAGGAGCGCAAACGTACGGAGCAATCTTTCCTGGTGCCAGTAGAGGATATTCGTAACAATGCTTACGATTTAAGTATCAATCGGTATAAGGAAACTGAATACGAGGAAGTTCAGTTTGAGGATCCTAGGGAGATTCTCGCTTCGATCAAGCAATTGGAGGAAGAGATCGTTCAGGGGCTAGAGGAACTGGAGGCGTTGTTGGGGTGAGCATCAACAGAGTCAAATTAAAGGAAATTGCGCTGATTTCTGCTGGGTCAACTGCCCCAAAACAAGAATACTTTGATAATGAAGGATACCCATTTATTCGAGTTAGCCACCTCGATGATTTGCTTGCAGGAAAGGATATTAATGATATTCCTAAAATAAACGAGAAGCATGCTATATTTCTTAAATTGAAACTCACAAGAAAAGGAACCCTACTCCTTGCCAAAAGTGGAATGAGCTGTTTAAAAAATCGAGTATATCAATGTTCATCTGATGTATATGTTGTTAATCACTTAGCTACTATTGAGGTTAATGAATCTTTAGCTGATCCAAGTTACATCAGTTATTTTTTAAGGTGGTTCAACGTAAGTAAGTTAATTGTCGATGAGTCTTATCCAAGTATTAGAACCTCCGATATAAGTGAGATTGAGATTGCTTTACCAAACAAAGATCAGCAAAGAAAAATTTCTACAATTTTAAAAAAAGCCGAATCATTAATTGATAATCGGAAAGAAGTAATAGACAAACTTGATGAATTTGTCCATGCCGTATTCTTGGATATTTTCGGTGATCCAGTTGTAAACGACCGTGACTGGCAAAAAGTTAAATTAAGCCATCACATTATAAATATTGAGAGTGGATGGAGCCCCGTTTGTAAAACTAACCAAGCCCACGGAGATGAATGGGGAGTTTTGAAATTAAGCGCAATCACATCGGGGTCGTACATTGCAACTGAGAATAAAGCTATAACAGAAGATACTACCCCAAGATCTGGTTTAGAAGTAAAGAAAGATGATTTATTATTTGTTAGAAAAAATACTCTTGAGCTTGTTGGAACATGTGCTTATGTTTTTGACACACCTCCGAAATTAATGTTGCCCGATACTATCTTCCGATTTATTCTTAAGGAAGATAGTAAGATAAATAAGTTATTTTTGTGGCATTTGTTTAACAATCCCAATTACAAAAAACAAATACAAAAATTAGCTGGTGGTACTGCTGGGTCGATGCCCAATATATCCAAAAGTAAGCTGTTAAGTTTTGAAATAATAAATCCTGACTTTGGCTTACAAGAGAAGTTCTCTAAGATAGTTATTCAGGTTGAACAACAAAAGAGGAAGCAAATGAAATCCCTCCAACAACTAGAAACCAACTTCCAAGCACTTCTTCAAAAAGCCTTCAAAGGCGAATTGACAGCAAAGGAAGGTGTACCGGTCTAGATGAGCGGCGCGCAGCTAACGAACTTCGGTTTTCTCAGTGAAAATAATACCTATGCCAGCTTCGCCAACGCGTGCATAGAGGCAGAGAAAGCGTTGGTCGTCAGTCCGGCGACCTGCGCTATTCTCAGCCGGCGGGCCCTGGAGCTTGCGGTAAAATGGCTGTTTACATACGATAGCGACCTGAAGGTCCCTTATCAAGATAACTTGTCGAGCCTGATTCATGACGTGACTTTTCTTCGCGTCATTGATCAGGCTATACTGCCTCAGCTGAAATACATTACGAAGCTGGGCAATGTTGCCGTGCATTCGAATGCAACGATCAGCCGCGGCGAAGCGATTCTGTCCCTTCGCAACTTGCATAATTTTGTCGGTTGGATCGATTACTGCTATTCGGTTGAATATTCGGCCAGAAGTTTCGATGAGCAGCTTCTGATGGAAGAAAACAAGCAGCAGGAGAAAGTAAGGCCTCAGGAGCTGCAAGATTTGTACGACCGCTTGGGGTCGAAGGACCGCAAGCTGGAAGATTTAGTCAAGGAAAATGAAGAGCTTCGCAAGCAGCTCACTGAACGGCGTGCCCAGAATACGCAGGAATATGATTTTGTTCCGGATGAAATCAGCGAATACGAGACCCGCAAACGTTATATTGATTTGGAGCTGAAGCTGGCCGGATGGACGTTTCAGAAAAATGTGATCGAAGAATTTGAAGTGCAGGGAATGCCTAATGAACAAGGCATCGGGTATGTGGATTACGTGTTGTTCGGCGAGAACGGGAAGCCGCTGGCGGTTGTAGAAGCGAAGCGAACAAGCGCCGATCCGAATATAGGCAAACAACAGGCGAAGCTCTACGCCGATTGTCTGGAGCAGCGGTATGGCCAGCGTCCGGTGATTTATTATACGAACGGATTCCGCACTAACTTTTGGGATGATCAACAATACCCCAGCCGAATTGTATCGGGCTTTGCCAGCCAGGACGAGCTGCAGCTGCTAATTAACCGGCGATCGATACGCAAGCCGCTTCAGGAAGTCCAAATCAACAACAATATCGTGAATCGCCCATACCAGCATGAGGCAGTGCTCTCTGTATGCGATGCGTTAAACAAGGGGCAGCGCACCGCTTTGCTCGTAATGGCGACCGGGAGCGGCAAAACCCGCACCGCCAGTGCGATCGTCGATGTGTTAAGCCGGTATAACTGGGTCAAAAATGTGTTGTTTCTGGCTGATCGCACCACGCTGGTTCGCCAGGCCAAAAACAGCTTCAGCCAACATTTGCCCGACATGACACTGTGCAACCTGCTTGACAGCAAGGACAACCCGGAGACGGCCAGGATCGTGTTCTCGACGTATCCGACCATGATGAATGCGATCGACGAGGCCAAGCGCAAGGACGGCAAAAAGCTGTTCACCGTCGGTCATTTTGACCTGATCATCATTGATGAATCTCATCGAAGCGTCTATAAGAAATATAAGGCGATATTCGATTATTTTGATGCCATCCTTCTGGGCCTTACGGCGACCCCCAAGGACGAGGTCGACAAAAATACGTACGATGTGTTCCATCTGGAAAACGGTGTTCCGACCTTCGCTTATGAGCTGGAACAGGCGGTTAAGGAAGGACATTTGGTCGATTATCGTACAGTTGAAACGACGACCAAGATTATGGATGACGGCATTCGTTATGATGATCTGTCCGAAGAAGAAAAAGAACAGTTTGAAGATGTGTTGCTGGAGGATGAAGAAGAGGAACCGCGGGATATCGACAGTGCGGCGATCAATGAATGGTTATTTAACCGGGACACGATAGACCGGGTGCTTCAGTTTGTCATGGAGCGGGGGCTGAAGGTCGAAGGCGGAGACAAGCTGGGGAAGACGATCGTCTTTGCCAAAAATCACCGCCATGCCGTTGCCATAGTAGAACGATTCGATGCTCTGTATCCGGCGTTGAAAGGCCATTTTGCTCGGGTCATTGATATTAAAACGAATTACTACCAATCATTGATTGACGATTTCTCCATATGGAACAAGCTGCCGCAAATGGCCGTTTCCGTAGATATGCTGGATACCGGAGTCGACATTCCGGAGGTAGTCAATTTGGTCTTTTTCAAAAAAGTACGCTCGAAGTCGAAGTTCTGGCAAATGGTCGGCCGGGGAACGCGGTTATGTAAAGACCTTCACGGCATCGGCGAGGATAAGAAAGAATTCTTGATCTTTGATTTCTGCCGTAATTTCGAATATTTTCGGGCGAATCCGAAAGGAAAAGACGGAGAAGTCGCTCAGACACTGTCAGAGAAGCTGTTTAACGTAAGAACGCAAATTGTCCGCGAACTCCAACAGCTGCGTTATCAGGAACAAGAGTACATCGCTCATCGAACGGACCTGGTGGAAATGTTGAAGGAAAGCGTGAATGCGCTGAATGAAGAGCATTTTCGCATCAGGCAGCACATTGAATATGTTCACAAATACAAAAATGACGCCGCATGGCGCTCGTTAACCGATACGGATATGGGAGATTTGAAGGAGCATATCGCTCCGCTCATCGTTTCCTTAGGCAGCGACGAATTGGCTAAACGATTCGATTATATGATGTTGTTGATTGAACTGGCGAAGCTTCAAGGAACTCAAGCGGTCAGGCCGATCGGTAAAGTGATGGAAACGGCGGAAAAGCTGTCTCAATTGGGAAATGTCCCGCAAATAGTCGCAAGGCGCAATGTCATTGAAAGAGTAATGACCACCGGGTTCTGGGAAGAAGCGGATATTTTCGAACTGGAGAAGGTGCGGGAAGCTTTGCGCGATCTGATCAAGTTCCTGGAGCGGGAAACGCAGCAAATTTATTATACGGATTTTAAGGACGAGTGGCTCGGCGTTGAAGAAGGTCGGGGATTTTACAATACGAATGAGCTGCAAAATTACCGCAAAAAGGTTAACCACTATTTACACACCAACAAGGACGACCAGATCGCCATTTATAAACTGCGCAATAACAAGCCGATCACGAACCAGGACCTACAGATGCTTGAACATATTTTGTGGACGGAGCTCGGAACCAAGGAAGATTATGAGCGAGAATATAAGGACATGCCGATAACCAAGCTGGTGCGAACAGTCGTAGGGCTTGATCCGGAGGCTGCAAATGAAGCGTTTATGGAGTTTCTCGGGGAAAATCGCCTGAATGTCAATCAATTGAGATTTGTTAAACTGATCATCGATTATGTTGTGAAAAATGGAGTCATTGAAAAATCCGTCCTTCTGGAGGAACCGTTCCGTTCGGTCGGCAGTATCACGGAACTATTCAGCCATAATATGGACGATGCACGGTCGATTATCGGTATTATCGATGCCATTAACAAGAATGCAGAGGTTGTCGGGGCGTAGTAAAGGCGGCTGAGAAGCCGCCTCTTTTGTGCGCTTGGCAGCGCATCGTACTAACGGGTGAAAGTCCCGAGCGCACCGCGGGGTGGCGGAAGCGCATAGCCGACTGGTAGTGCTCTGGCCGTAAGGGAGGGTGCGGAGGATCAGAAGGCAAAACCCGGAACAGGCGGCATGAACCATGTTGGCTGGCGAAGCCGGATAACCCTGCAAGAGAAGGGGACGTCCTATACCACCATAGGCTTCGAAAGTTAGGAGGACTGGATTCGGGGGAAAGACGATGACGTGACCCAAGGAGGGCTTATCGTCTTCCGCATAGCGGTAAACTCTTTTCAAGGCTTATAGGGCTAAGACAGAATGATGGATGGTGAGCAGTCATACGAAGGGATAGTAGTGAGAAAGCTTGCCGGAAAAGCCGCAATGGCAAGTGAACCGACACCAACGTTGTCGGTGCAAGCTTAGACCCAAAAGGCAAAGACTTGGTGCGAAGCCCGGAACCGTGGAAGAAAAGCATAACCACCTAGGAAGCCGTCATGTGCCAGACAGAAGCCGGGGAGCCAAGAAGAGCGAAGAGCCGGGGCTGAACAAAAGGGTAGGCCGTCTGGGGCGGAGTACCGAAGGGGAACCGGAAAGGCTGAAAGATTAGCTATACGTCCGGAAACTGAAAGGGAAGGAACACGAGACATGAAGGAAGGAAAAGGAGAGGTAGGCTTTCGTGAGGGAGTAGAAGTCCCGAGAAAACGCAGATGGCACAGCCTCATCGACAAGATATGGGCGATGCCGAACCTTGAGGAGGCATTCCGGGAGGTCAAGCGCAACCGGGGAGCAGCGGGAGTAGACGGAGTGACCATAAAGGTATTCGAGAGTGAACTGGAGCGTAACTTAAGAACGCTTCAGCAGGAGCTGCGGGCGAAGGCATACAAGCCGATGCCGGTCAGGCGCATGTACATTTCCAAGGAAAATGGGGGTCAAAGGCCGCTCGGGATACCCGCAATTCGCGATCGCGTAGTACAGGCGGCGACCCGCCGAATCCTCGAACCGATTTACGAGGCGACATTTATGGAGTGTAGTTTTGGGTTTCGCCCGGGACGCAGTGCACACATGGCGCTGGAGAACATTCGGAAAGATCTCATGGATGGATACGTTTATGTGATCGACGCCGACCTGAAATCGTATTTCGATCTCATTCCACATGACAAGTTGCTTAAGGCCGTCAAGGAAGAAGTGGTGGATGGTAGTGTCCTAAAGCTCATAGAAAGCTTCTTAAAGTCCGGAGTCATGGAGAACGGAAGTTTTCACCTGAACGAGCAAGGAAGTCCACAGGGTGGGGTTATTAGTCCGCTTTTGGCGAATATCTACCTAAACCCGCTGGATAAGCTCATGACTGAACGGAAGCACCGTATAACACGGTACGCCGATGATTTTGTGATCTGCTGCAAATCCCAAAAGGGGGCAGAGAGGGTACTCCAAGGTGTTATTCGTCTACTGGAACAAGAGCTTGGGCTCAAAGTACACCCGGAGAAAACCAAGATCGTGAACAACTTGGAACAGTCCTTTATGTTCCTAGGTCATGAGTTTAAACCGGGATTTTGGGTTACTCCATCCTCGAAAGCCAAACAGAAATTTAAAGAACGCGTGAAAGCAATTACGCGGCGGAACCAAACGGTGAATGTGGAACAGCTGATCCGAAAGAAGTTGAATCCATATTTACGTGGATGGGGTAGCTATTTTGGCTGGGGCAACGTAGGAAGTCTGATGAGAGAGTACGATGCATGGATAAGGAGAAGGCTCCGGATGGTACAGTTGCGGAGCTGGAAAAAGCCGAAGAACTTCTACAGGGCACTAAGAAAGAATAAGTGGAGGGGAGAGCTTCCCAAGATGCGTATGTTCGCATGGAGAAGCTCGCTATCCAAGCCAGCCAGTGTTGCAATGCCAAACGATTGGTTCAGAGAAAGAGGTCTCGTTTTTCTCGTAGACATCTATAATGAACATCATCCCCAGCGGGGATAAGCGCGGAGGAGCCGGATGCGATGACCCGCACGTCCGGTTCTGTGAGAGGCCCATGAATTCATTCATGGGCCTACTCGATTTATTCACTGCCAATTGCGAACACCCGTTCGCTGACGCCCCCAAGTCAGCCACCCGGTGTATAATATACTTATCACCACAGGGGGGAAACCACATGAGCTTATTAAAAAATCTAGCCATCCAAGACGAATTTATCGGCTTTTACTTGCTTAAGGAACTGGAGATCAAACAAACCAACGCAACTCCGCCCAAAGATTACATGGACATTGTCCTCTGCGATGCCAGCGGCCAGCTTCCGGCAAAGCTTTGGGACGTAAGCCCAACCGATAAGGAAACCTTTTTTCCTATGGACTTGGTGAAGGTTCAAGGAATCGTTCAAACGTACCGGGACAAGCCGCAGGTGAAAGTGATACGCATGCGAAAAGCCGCGGCGGAGGACGGCGTATCGTTAACGGACTTTGTCCGTACGGCGCCGATTCGTCCCATTGACCTCGTATATACGATCAAACAGGCTGTGGAGAGCATCCAGGATACGCAGATCAAGATCATCGTTTCGTTTTGCGTCAATAAGGTGGAAGAGAAGCTGCTGCATTATCCCGCTGCTAAAACCCATCATCATGCTTATTGTGCGGGCCTTGCCTATCATATGGTGCGGATGCTGGAAATTGCGGACTTCATTTGCAAGCAGCGGCCGTTCCTCAATGCGGACCTGCTAAGGGCGGGGATCACTCTCCACGATATCGCCAAACCGGAGGAGATGATAGCCCAATTAGGCATCGTATCCGACTATAGTGTGCAGGGAAAGCTGATCGGCCATATTGCGATGGCTTCCAATTGGATCACGGAGGCTGCCCTTGTGAGCGGGATCAATCTGCAATCGGAGCGGGTAACGGCATTGCAGCATCTCGTTTTGTCCCATCACAATCTGGGAGAATGGGGAAGCCCGGTACAGCCTCAGACGGCGGAGGCGGTTGCGCTTCATCATATCGATGCGCTCGATGCCAAGCTGCAAATGGTGGAGGACGCTCTGGATGCTCTCCCTGAAACGGAAAGCTGGACCCCTCTGATTCGAGGTCTCGAAAATAAGCCGATCTATCGGGCGAAGTGGTAAAAAGGAGGATAGCCGGCATCATGATCATCGATTACGAAGTCGCTCAAGCGATATACAATGCGATATATGAAGAAAATTACGAACATGTTACCCTGCAAATTGGCTCAACGGCGATTGAGGTTGATTTCGAAGAGAAATTCGAAGATGAGGAAGGAAATCTGTGGCTAAATTTTCTTCTAACCTATCACGATACGGATCAGACGGAATACAGTCACTATTTCTCCTTGCGTCTTGGGCCGTGGGGTCATAATGGGCTGTCGGACGGGATCTCGTATTATATGAATGGTTTTATCGATAACAGCGTACATCATGAGGTAGGTTTGCACAAAGTGCTGACCGAGCACCGGCTGCGGCACACCCATATTCCCGTTAAATCGACGGTCGTTTTCGCAGCCAGGGATGGGGGGAATGAACAAAGAAAGCAACATGCGCTATCGACGCTGCGAGCCTTGGGGATGGATACGGACAACCGGATGGTCGAAATCGGCATATGGGATGTCGAAGCTGAAGGGTTTGTCGATGGGACGGATGCCTTCGTCACCAATATGCTTATAGTTACGCTGGTAAAAGCACATTACCGCTTGAACTCCTCCCTCGAAATTCCGGGACTGACGGAGCTGGAAAGCATGGAAGATGCCGATGAGGAGGCGGAAATGGGCATGGGATATGGAGAAGCAAGCGGATCGGGCCAAGCATTTCTGGATCATTTTTATGATTTTGTAAGAAGCCGCGGCTTTTACTTCGACAAGGAAATGCTGACCCGGTTTGTGATGTCTTTAAAAAGCAAACCATTTCTGATTTTATCCGGGATTTCGGGCACGGGCAAAACGAAAATCGCGCAGTTGTTCGCCGAGTTTATTTCCGCATCGACTCGCAGGTCGGCCCCGGCGGACAACCTGTTTACTTATATCCTGTATCCTTACAATTTTACATATCAACGAATGATCGTGCCGGTTCGGCTCGCCGAGCATTTGAGTCTGGACGGCTTGGATCAAGGGGTGGAGATCCAGCTCAAGTTTGCCGATCAATCGGAATATGCGCTGATGAAGAGGGAGACGCAAGGCCATCTTAGGCTCGGTTTTCGTAAAACGTTCATGACATGGCTTAGAAATAACTTCGTCCCCGGAGATTCGTTGTTTATTTCCGTGGAAGGGGCCGGGGAAAGCATCCGTTTCTACAAAGAGGCGCCTGAAACGGAAGGAACCGCCGTCTCCCAGGTTGCTTTCATGTCGGTAAGGCCCGATTGGTTGGATCATACCGGGCTGCTCGGGTTTTATAACCCTGTACTGCAAACGTACCAGTCGACGGAGTTTTTAAAGCTTCTGCTGCGGGCGAAGCAGCATCCGGGGCTGCCGTTCTTGCTCATTTTGGATGAGATGAATCTGTCCAAGGTGGAATATTATTTTGCCGATTTCTTAAGCTGCATGGAGAGCAGACGTATATCCGCTAGCGGAGAACTGCTGCAGGAAAAAATCCCGCTGCACGAAGAATGGCAGGAAGAGATTATTATTACCGACGATGACGGAACGATTTACCAGGTGCCGAATCGAATGGAAATTCCGGATAACCTGTACATCATCGGGACGGTCAACGTGGACGAGACGACTTACATGTTCAGCCCGAAGGTGCTGGATCGCGCCCATGTGATCGAGTGCAACGAAATGGATCTGGACGGCTACATCAACATGGGCAGAGGCTCATCGTCAAGCCGTCGGACGACGACCGCCAGTCCTGAAGAGGTAGCATGGTTTACGGCGGATTCGCGGTATCACTTGGGTTTATATAACAAATCGTATCTTCTGCCGGAAAATAAACAATGGCTGGAGGAACTGTTTGATGCTGCCCAGCAGCTTCATCATCTTTTGCTGCAAAACGGCATCTCGTTCGGTTACCGGGTTGTGGACGAGCTGTTTTATTTTATACAAAACGCTTGTTCGGAAGAGCTTCTGGATGAGGCGGATGTACTGGATATCGGAGTGCTGCAGAAGGTGCTGCCCAAGCTGCATGGCAATAGGGCGCAGATGGAGCAGGTTTTAATCGATTTGTTCGCGTGGACCGAGCCGGCCGAAGGAAGCACGCTTGAGTCTTCGGACCTTGACGGACTTTATCCAAGAACGATGAGAAAGATACAACGGATGTACAGGCAGCTGAATCGCACCGGATATTGCAGTTTCATCCAGTAGATGACATGGAGTATCGAGATGAACATATTCTTAAACGGAAAAAAACTGCATGAGCCCGTCTTATATGAACAAACGGCCTACATCCTCGAAGCAAGCGGAGAGAATGACATCCCGTCGGAATTTATTTTGCGCAATTATTCGAGTATTCTAAAGCATTTGCACGGCCGTTTGTATGCATTAAACGTAAAAAATTATGTCGGCACACTGCATCTTCTGGGGCAATCGTTCTCCGTAAAATCGACCAAGTGGGATGAAGAGTATGTACAGCAGCTATGGAGAGCGGTAAGCGAGGAGTTTTCCACGCTTCCGTTCAGTGCTTTCCCGCCCGTGAAGCAGCATGCGGAGAATACGCATCAAGCGGAGACGATCCGATACCAGCAATGGACGCTGGCAAGAGATCGCATCCTCTATGAACAAGAAGCCGTCAGCGCATGGGAGTGGATCGCCAGAGAGCCCCATCAAGCGATGCTGGCGGAATATGAAGCTCTGCCTGTATGGAAAACCAAAACGCTTGGCAGTTCTTCATGGGCGGCGATGACCAGATCCGGAAACCTGGAAAAGCTGTCTTCTCCTCATTCATTCGAACATACGGCGCTGTTCCAAAATCTTAACAGGAACCGGCGTGATCAAGGGACGACGTGGTTTCCGAAGGAAGTTCACGTTGTTAAGAAATATCTTACCTTCGATACGAAAGAGAATCGGTTTATACATATGTTTCTCAAGGAATTGTGGGAGCTGACCGAGTGGATGAATCGGGAGCTACGTCTGAAAATGAACCGCCGTCCGGTTCACCGGCTGGATGACCTGCAAAAAGAAAACGAAGAGCTTCGCAGGTGGCTTCAGACGGCGTTCGAAACCCCTTGGCTGAAGGAAACTCAGATTGCGTACAACATCCCTCAAAACAGCACCGTACTGCAGAGGAGGAGGGGGTATCGGCAATGGTTTTCGTTTTATCAGGAATTCATGCAGGGGGCCCGCTATCCGCTCTCTTCCACTGATTTTAACAGATTATTGGAAACTCGGGACATCTCCAAGATGTTCGAGTATTGGTGTTATTTCCAGGTTTTGCGCGCTATCGAGCAGGTGACAGGCTGCAAGAGATCGAATGATTCCTTCTCCGGTGACAAGGTATGGGGACGATACATGGCGGAAGGATTTCACCTGACGTTCACCTTTGACGGCAAACAAGGCGAGCTTTGGTACAATCGCACGTTCGATCGGCCGGAATCGTATGCCGTGCAGCTGCGCCCCGATATCAGCTTGTACTGGGACGATGCGTGGTATCATTTTGACGCGAAGTATAAGGATTTGGAAGAGAAAGGATTTCTAGCCGAAGATCTGAAAAAGATGCACGCCTATAAGGATGCCATTCAAGGAACGATGGCCGCCATTGCCCTTTATCCTGCGGAACAGGTTCAGATTTCGGAGTTTTATCCCAGTCATGGCGGAAGGCCTAACTGCGGCGTAGGCTCCATCTCTTTGTCGGTGCATGAGGGTAACGAGAAGCTGCTGGGTTTTGTGGCTGGGATTTTACAGGCTAATCATTCGCTATCGTTTATCTAACGGAAAGAAGCGCTGCTTGCTTAGCGCTTCTTTCGCACAATCACATAGCCTGCTCCAGTAACGCGGCAAGCCCGCTGAATGGAGTGAACTTCTCATTGCCGGTGGAGTAGACGAGAGACGTCGTATAGGCAGATTCATAGGCGGCGTTGTTTTTCTCGAAGATCAGTTTAGCAAAAATTAATTTAAACAGCTTCGCGGTATTGAAAGCATCGTCCAAAGCATTGTGATGATTGCCGAAAAAAGGTAAATGCGCCGCTTTCAGAGCTTTCTTCAGCCCCCATCTCTGGCCGTAATCGCCTCCTTGCAGCCGCGTATACATTAATTGAATATCATTGTAATTACAGATCCAGTCGAGCCCCAGGTTATGTTCTCTGCAATGTCGGACAAGCTGGTATTTATCGTCCGGTCCCCATGAGCATAAATAATATGTATCTTCCCCGAGCCATTCCTTAAAAGCCGATGCGGCTTCATGAAACGAGGGGGCGTTGTCCACCTGTTCCTGAGTGATCCCGGTAAATTGCGTCGTAAGAGGCGTGATCGTCCGATGCTGAGATGGTCGCACATGAGTGTGAAACAAATCGATCATGGCGAGCTGTCCGTCTTCTTCAAGAAGCTTGATCGCGCCTATTTCCAGAATGTCGGCATTGTACTGCCTGTTACGAAGAACGGAAAATTCAAGATCAAAAACGATATAATACATCGCGGCGGCACTCCTTTCATCTATTGACCTGCCCCAAGCGTAGCATATCGAGATGACAACTATTTGTCATGGAACGTTTGTTCTGTAGGGCTCCTCCCAGAAAAATATTGGCAAACGTGCGTTCTATGACAACGTAGTGTCAATTTAATAGGCTAATATATGGGTTATAGATAAAGATTTGGTGAAATAGAGGAGGGGAAGATATGGAGAAGCTTGGCGGGAGGAGATATCGAACGGAGTAATTGTTAAAGCCTTTTTATTGGCTTGGAGGATTCGCTCAAATGTTGCCATTGCTTGCATGAAGCGTTTGGAGCAGCTTGAGAAGATTATCGTTAGATAACGAAGTAGAGGGAGAGGATTTGTTTGAGAATTACATGTTTTTATGGGTCCCCTGCGGACATGGGATACATTTATTTGAAACAACAGGAAGACGATTTCGACGATTATGAAAGAGGAAAAAACGAAATTACAGAGTACGTATCTCCGGATCAAATAATTATTCCCTATGTAGAAGATTCAAAAGTAAATTCTTATCTTGATCAAATGACTACTGCCGCGCGCACGTTTAAAGAAGATTATAAAGTTGGTTATAGTACCGAGTACGGAAACGATATGGACGAATATGGATACATTACGGGGATTGAATTAAGGCTGTCTCTTGAAGCATTTATTGATCTTGTTAAAAATCAAGCCTTTAAGGTAATTCGAACAGAATGGAAAAACAAGGAGTATCATCTCATCTCATTCGATCATGAAGATATAGTGTTTAACCCGGAGAATGTCATTTATAAATTGACCGATCAGGAAGATGCTTTTGTAATCGTTAAGCTTGAAGAACCTGAGAAACTTGGACATCATCATCTCGATCAGAAAGATAGATGTCCGATTGCTTTGGTTAAAGGATTGATCTCGGCACGAGGTGATATTTATCCATTGGAATACATGTTACAGCCTAATTTTTATCTCCGGAAAAATTCCTCGTTTTATTTTATCGGAAACGATAACTTTTGCGAAGACGATGCATGGTCAACTTGGAGTGCAATGCCGGAGGAGCAACGAAAGAACATAATCAATAATATCCATTGTGAGCATTGTTCCGATAAGGTACAAATCGTAGAATATACGGTCCATAGTGATCCATACGGTTTATGGATACTTGGAAAATGCACCGCTTGCAGCAATCGCATAGCAGGATTTGTTGAGCGAAATTGATGAGCGGAGATTTGCTCTCTTCCGCGATAATCAAGGGTAAGGAGTGATAAATATATTAAATTTATCCACTATAATGGTCCTGCTTTTCGCCGTATATCTGGGAGTAGGCTTGTTTCTAGCATATCGTTTCTTGACCAAGGAACTGCCGGAAATTTTTGAAGAAGAGATGGATGAGCAGGAAGACGCGGAAGTCATTCGGGCGAGAAACCAGTTGTATGATGCGCTGCACAGTCTGGAAAAAATGATCGGCCACAAAGGATTGGTTATTATTCTATTCATTATCTGGATGTTGTTTTGGCTGCCTATGTGGTTGCGCTTGTTAGTTAATAGGCTAGTCTCTAGATGAACAGTGATTAAAGCGGCGCACCTTTTGCTATATTCTCGGTCCTGACCCAAATTGGATACTCTCTTAGGCAGCAGGGGTGATTTTCCTATTTCTGCAAAATTCCCTGTCGAAAACCGCAGAAATACGCGGGTTTTAGTGTTATTATAGTACTAATTGGAAATTCGGCAGGTGAAGAGAACTAGAGAACAAAGAGGACTGGAGGTTACAACATTGGACAAAGCGATACGCTGCGAATGGTCATATAGTGAGACGGTCAATTACGGCATGCAACAAAATCAGGTACCTCTTGTGAAAGGTATCGCAATCACGAATGCGACAGAAGAGGAGATTCGAGGCGTCACGGTTAGATTAACCTCGGAGCCGGAGTTTGTCTATGAGTGGAGTAAGGTTTATGACGTTCTACCTGCTGGGCAATCACTCGATCTTGGTGCGATTCCATTGCAAATGTCTTCTACGTTTCTTGGACAATTATCGGAGCGCATCACCGGCATCTTGACTTTAAGCGTAACTCAAGGTGAAACGGAACTGCTGCAGGAACGGGGATCGATCGCCGTTCTTGCTTTTGATGAGTGGAGCGGGCTTTCCATTCTGCCCGAAATGACAGCCGCCTTCGTGACACCGAATCACCCGCACGTCTCCCAAGTTGTTCGCGAAGCCGCTGACATTTTAGGAAAATGGAGCGGAAACCCTTCATTTACGGCTTATCAAAGTAAGGACCCTAACCGGGTACGCATGCAAGCTGCTGCGATTTATGCAGCTCTGCAACAAAAAGGTATTACATATTGTGTGGCTCCTCCAAGCTTTGAACTCGTCGGCCAGCGTGTTCGGCTTCCGGAAACGATTTTCACCCATCGAATGGGGAACTGCCTGGATTTGTCTTTATTATACGCAGCCTGCTTGGAAGCTATCGGTCTGCATCCGCTACTAGTATTTACCCAAGGGCACGCTTTTGCGGGGGTCTGGTTAGAGGAAGAGACGTTCTCAGAAAGTGTTCAGGATGACATATCCGTATTAACCAAGAGGCTTGCTGCGGGCATTAACGAGATCTGCGTGGTAGAATCAACAGCCTATACAGAAGGAAAGTCTATAAGCTTCGATCAAGCCTCTGCACTGGCGGCAGCACATTTGCAAGACCCGGATCAATTTGATTGTTTGGTCGATATACGCCGGGCGCGTGCAGCCGCAATACGGCCTTTGCCGTTGCGAACGACGACGACTGACGGATGGGTGATCGAGCTGTCTGAATCTGTACAGGCTGAAAATGCGTCAGTACCGGAACTGTTAGACGTGCTTGAAAAGCCGCTTGAAGTAGACTCCCTACCGCAAATAACCAGACAGAAGCAGTGGGAACGCCGACTCCTAGATTTGACTTTACGTAATTCGCTTCTTAACTTTCGTCTTTCAAAATCAAGTATCCCTTTGATAACGGCTCAATTAGGGGATCTGGAAGATGCGCTTGCAGAGGGAGAAGAGTTCCAAATGCTGGCGAAGCCAAGCGATTGGCAGGATAACGGACGCAACGCCAGCTTGTATCAGGGTATTTACAGCGATCACCCGCTGGCTCAATTGCTGCGGGAGGAATTTAAACGGAAACGTCTGCGCGTCGACTTGAATGCGATGGAATTGGAACGCAGAATCGTACATCTTTATCGTTCGGCGAAAAGCTCGCTCGAAGAGAACGGCGCAAACACACTCTATCTTGCACTTGGTTTGTTGAAATGGTATGAATCGCCGGTAAGCGAGAAGCCTCGTTATGCGCCGTTGGTATTAATTCCTGTCGATATTTTGCGTAAATCTTCTCGTCTTGGGTATGTGATTCGGGCGCGGGATGAAGAACCACAGATGAATATTACACTTCTTGAAATGCTGAAGCAGGATTTCGGTATCGGCATAGATGGCCTTGATCCGCTGCCAAGAGAGGACAAGGGGATTGCACTCAAACAAGTTTTCAATGTGATTCGGCATGCCCTTATTCATGTTTCTCGTTGGGATGTCGAAGAGACCGCGTATCTGGGGTTATTTTCTTTCGGCCAATTTGTAATGTGGAACGATATCCGTACGCGAGCGGATCAATTAGCCGAGAATAAGGTTGTGGCAAGCCTTATGGAAGGAAGTCTCAAGTGGCAGGAGCAAGCCGGCGAAACAGAGAGAAAGCTTGATGAAGATCATCCTTCAAGCCTCGCCATGCCAATTAGCGCGGATTCCTCGCAGTTATCGGCTATACGTGCCGCCGCGAGCGGACAGAGCTTTGTTCTTCATGGCCCGCCTGGGACCGGTAAGAGTCAAACCATTACCAACATGATTGCGGGTGCACTGGCAGAAGGGAAGAGAGTGCTGTTTGTAGCTGAGAAGATGGCGGCCCTTTCCGTTGTGCAGCGCAGGCTGGAGCAGATTGGTCTAGGCTCATTTTGCCTGGAGCTGCATTCTAACAAAAGTACGAAAAAGTCGGTGCTTGATCAATTAGCAGCAGCCATCGAAGCCAGACGGGTTCCACCTTCGGAGACATGGAACAGCCAAGCTGAGCGTTTGTTTCAATTGCGAAGCAGGCTGAATAGCTATGTGGATGCTCTTCATCGCAAGCATCACTTCGGACTGAGTTTGTATGACGCCATAACCGGGTTTGAGAAAGCCAGTGAAGGGCCGGTTGTTGTCCGATTCGATGATGCGAGCCTTGATAAATTAACTCCTGAGCAGATCGTAGCCTGGAGGGATCTTACGGCACAGATTCAAGTGGCCGGTGCGCAGTGCGGAAACCCCTACCTTCATCCTTGGAGCGACTCCGGTCTTACATCGTATTCACAAGCTGTAAGAAGCCAGGTCGAGACACTGCTGAACAGGTACATTCCGGAGCTCGCCAATCTTCGGACGACCGCAAATAAAGCGGCGGAATGGTTTGGAATGGCCGGGCTCCCTTTGAACTACAAGAATATGCAGGTGCTTGCTCAATTAGCCGAGCTTGCTACTCGCGTCCCTGACCTCAAGGTGGCGGTTTTCCAAGCACAAGAGGTGGAAGAGCCCTTGACAGCGTTGAGGGCTGCCGTCGATCAAGGCAGAAAACGAGACCGTATCAGGGAGACCGTATTTGCCGGATACGATTCGTCGGAACTTACCCATTTCGATGCCAAAATGATATTGGCGGAGTGGAACAAACTGGAGCTTCAGTGGTTTCTGCCTAAATGGAGCGGTCAAAATCGGATCTATAAAATGATGAAAAGGCTAGTGAAATCCGGTAAGGCGCTGGCTAAAAATCAAGTGAAAGAGGCACTAATTGAAATTATAACCTGGCAGGAAGAAGAACAGAAGCTGAAAGGCTTGAAAGGAACGGTAGCTCCATTCCTAGGCTCAACGCTGTTAGGGGATGGAGAAGGTCGTTGGGACGAAATATCTGAAGCTTGTGACTGGCTTATGCAGGTGCAGACGCTGCTAGTACAAGGGCTCGGCAGCCAGGCAGCAGCGAACCAGGCGAGAATTCAGATGGCGGAGCCGCTGGTTCAAGCCCGACACGATCAAGCTCAAATTCAGTTTTTCAAAAATATGCTGAGTCGTCATGCTCAAATCACGGAGGACGAGGAGGAACTGCGCCGATTACTAAACATTTCATTTGAACGGTTAAGGTCCGCGCCTGAAAGTGGGGATTGGCATATTTATATGTTGGAAAAGTCCAAGCTTTGGGCATTACATCTTGATCGCTTGCGGGACTGGAGCACTTGGTGCAGAGTGCGCTCTGCAGCAGAGGAGAATGGACTGCTTCCACTTATTACTCCGTATGAGCGGGGGCAATTAACCAACGAACAGCTTCTTGTTGCTTTTGAGCGCGGTCTACATAAGTCGATAGCCAATTACATCATAGCCCGTGACGAAGTCTTAATGGCTTTCTCGGGAAATTTGTTTGAGGAGACGATCCAGCGGTTTAAAGATACGGACGAACATTTTTCAAAATTAACGCAGCAAGAGATTGCGGCGCGTTTGTCCTCGAGGGTCCCCCAGATGACTCAAGAAGCTGCGCAAAGCTCGGAGGCGGGCATTTTACAGCGAGCGATACGAAGCGGCGGGAGGAACATTTCGATCCGCAAATTGTTTGAGCAAATTCCGAATTTGCTTCGAAGACTGACACCGTGCATGTTGATGAGCCCCATCTCGGTGGCCCAGTATCTCGATCCAAATGGGGCCAAGTTTGATCTGGTTATCTTTGACGAAGCCTCGCAGGTTCCTACGGCGCAAGCGGTAGGGGCGTTAGCACGTGGAAATCAAGCAGTGATTGTAGGTGATCCTAAGCAATTGCCTCCGACCGCTTTTTTCGCCAAGAGCAATAGTGAATCGGAGGACGAAGATCAGGCACTGCAGGATATGGAGAGCATTCTGGATGACTGTTTGGCGTTAGGGATGCCTGAGCGGCATTTGTCCTGGCATTACCGCAGTCGACACGAGAGCTTGATTGCATTTAGCAACGCTCATTATTACGAGAACAAGCTTTTGACCTTCCCGTCCCCGGATGAGCCTGTTTCAAGTGTGACGTGGCGCCCTGTGGAAGGCTTCTATGACCGGGGACGTACGAAACAGAACCGGGCCGAAGGCGAGGCTGTCGTTGCAGAGGTGATTCGCCGCATCAAGGACCCTGTATTACGGGAGCGAAGCATCGGCGTTGTCACCTTCAGTTCCATTCAGCAGACGCTTATTGAAGATATGTTAGAGGAAGCATGTAAGCGTGAGGCGGAGCTGGATATGTTATTAGCACAGCTGCCGGAACCCATTTTTATCAAAAACCTGGAAAACGTCCAGGGAGATGAACGGGACGTAATTTTATTTTCGGTTGGTTATGGTCCTGACGCCTCAGGCAAGGTAAGTCTTAATTTTGGTCCGTTGAATCGTGAAGGCGGCTGGCGGCGATTGAACGTAGCCGTATCCAGAGCCAGACATGAGATGATAGTCTTCTCGACGCTTCGTTCCCATCATCTGCAGGCAAGCCGGATCAGCGCACAGGGGGTGCTGGGCTTAAAAGCGTTTCTGGACTATGCTGAAAAAGGAAAGCAGACACTGCCTGTCGGTCAGGCCGTAGGATATATTCCGATCGTTTCTCATCTTCACCGTAGCCTGGCCAGCGAACTAAAAGCTTTCGGATACGACACGGATCTTTACGTAGGGGCATCGGGTTATCGCGTCGATATTGGCGTGCTGGATCCGGAGCATCAAGGCCAATACCTCGTGGGCATTCTTCTCGATGGACCTATGTATGAAAATGCTGAAACTGCTCGTGATCGCGATATTTTACGGGAACGGGTGCTCCGTCAGCTCGGTTGGAATCTGCTGAGGGTATGGAGCCCGGATTGGTGGGAGAACAGGCAGAATGTCGTTCGGCATATAGTTGAAGCTATTGAGCATGCCAAAGACAAGAAGTCGCAGATTCAACCCGTAACGCCGCCTGCCAGCAAGGAACCGAGTCAGCTAAATCAGAAAGCTGCTATTTCTGCAAAATTTGAGGCACTAGCTGAGATGAATCCTGTTGACATCAACCAGTCAAGTAAATCTACGCACATACCGTTGTACAAGCAATGCATACTTGATCCCGTATCGTTCGGTGCAGAGCAATTTTATTTGCCGAATTACACCGATCTGATCTTAGGACAAATTAAGAGGGTCATCGAAGAAGAGGGACCCATTAGCCGAAATTTATTAACTAAGCGTATCTTACAGGCTTGGGGAATTACACGGTTGGGTGCCAAGCTGGACCAGCGATTTTCCGATTTGTTTGCTAGGATGAGGCTTCGAACAACGAAAATGGAAGGAATTATATACTTTTGGCCGGAAGAAACTCAGCCGCATCAATACGGAATGTTTCGAATTTCAGCCGAGGAATCGCAGCGTCGTGCGGCAGAAGATCTACCGCCCGAGGAAGTAGCGGCTGCCGTTAAAGCAGTTTTGGATTCGCAGATCAGTCTTCCACCAGAGGAATTGATCAAACAAGTTGTTAAAATTTTGGGCTACGCCAGAAGCGGTACCGCATTGGAGAAAGTGGTGAAGTTTGGAATTCAGAAAGCGATTGAACTGGGCTACGTCCTGGTAGATGATAATCAGCGCATAGTGATCAAATAGTCAGATGATAAACGACCAGATACTCGTGTCGAAACGATCAAGGTCATGCACGATCCAAGCCCTCATCTTGCAATAACAAGGTGAGGGCTTTTACGAATGCATCTATCAAGCCATTATCAGGAGTGGCGAATGTTTTTGCGGCAAAATAGCGGCAATGTTATAATAGAAATAAGGATGGTGATTTTGTGTTCATACCCAAATATTCAATAACCGATCGCATTGCTCGCAAACTTATGGATATACAGCGTGCCAGTGTAGTTGTTGATTTGCTCCCGTTACCCGCATCAATACTCGACTTGCTGAAGAAAGAATCGATGGAAAAGACGGTGATTCTCTCAACAAAGATCGAAGGAAATACGCTCGATGAGGCGATGAAAAGAAAAGTCCTGTACCGCAATAGCAATAATAATGAGGAACAGGAAGTTTATAATTTAATGAAAGCTTTGGAATACCTGGATGAAGCAGAAAAAAGGCAACTGCCGGTTACGGAAGAATTTATTAAGAAGCTGCATGCCATTATTAGAATATCTCACGGGCGCAGACCACGTATTAGCGATTATCGGGAAGAACAAAATCAAGTAGGGAGTCGTAATGCTTCCGGATTCTACTTGCCCCCCGAATGGACTGACGTCCCACTACTGATGGAAGATTTAGTTGCCTGGATTAACTCTCCGGAAACTTATTCGATTCCGGTTCCGATCAAAGCGGGGATATTTATGTGGCAGTTTTTGACGATTCATCCGTATATGGATGGGAATGGTCGGACTGCCAGGATGGCAACGACCTATCTCCTTCGCCGCGGTGGATATGGTTTGAAAGGATTATTTGTGCTTGAAAATTTCTATGATCGCAATTTGGCAGAATACTACCGCAGACTCCAATTGGGCCTTCACCACAATTATTATTTCGGGAGAAACGAGGCCGATTTGACTCTGTGGCTCGAATTTTTTATCGATGGTCTGTCAGAGGTATTCCAGGAGGCTGCTGTCATTGTCATGGAGAAATCTGCTCAAATGACGAAAATCGAACCGGAACTGATTCGAAAGTTAGACCCCCAGCAAAGAATGGTTTTTGCTCAATTGACCTTTAAACAGGATACAATAACGACAAGCGAAATGAGGGAGCTTCTACGCTTGTCGGATCGCTCAATCAGGGAAAAGATAAGTCAATGGAGGGAACAAGGGTTTATTGAACCACGCGATCATGACGCCAAAAGAGTTCGTTCTATTAAACTAGCGGCAGCTTATGAGCAGTTGGCTCGGGAAATTCGTAATGCGCCCGAAAAGTTTCCGCATTTTATTAAATGATGAATTTTTAACAAAGCCTCGCGGTCTGCACCGATTAAAGATATTTTATGTTGCCTGAATATATAAAAAGCCCAATGGATCGAAAGGCATAACGCGATGCCGCCGATTGAGTTTGATGCTTTGGTCGAAGGTTTAGTGCCGGAAGGAAGCAGGCTCAGGAGAGTGATCGGGGAATTGCTTGCCCGCAAAAAGGCCGGCGATGAAATGGATTATGAACCGCGAATCCACTCGATCGACGAATATTTGGAGGAAAAGATCGCCTATTTCAGCGATGCGGTTTCCCGAATCCCTGCAGCTGTGAGGAATCAAGATCAGAAGCTGGATCAATTGTTCCGATCGGCGCTGAGGGAAGTTTGGCAGACAAATGGTTTGTAAGAGGAGCGTTGTTATTAAGCCGGAGGTACTGGATGATCGTATGTTGCCGTACATGAAGGTTCGTAACGAGGTTATAAACCCGCTGACGTTAGAAACTTTTTAATTTGTAGTATAATGGTAATAGCGAAAGGCGGTTTTATGGTCAGCAGGAAGGTCACAAACCGCCCTTGAAGAACTGGCCGACTACTCTGACAGTGAAACAAATATCATAAGGACATGCGAAATGTGGCTCATAAGGTAAGCTGAAAGGTTATTAATGATATTCTAAATGAAAACGGAGGTGTACGATATGGAAAAGATTGATGACATAAAGAAGCTCATTAGACTGACCGGAGAAAGGGCAAAAATTGATGCCAGGGCCAATGGAACTTACGTCGTTTACAAAGATGAAGAGACTGGTAAATTGGTAAAGGAGTACTCCGATGGCGGGAAGGAGTTCCTGCCAGAGGAGAAGAAAGATGGATATGTCTGATTCGAAAGCTACGATGTTTGTTTTTGCCGGAAACAATGGTAGCGGCAAGAGTACGATTCGCAATCTAATCATTGATCGAATAGGCATTAATGTCAATATTGATCCGGATGCATTGGCCAGACGTATTAACCCTTTACAACCGGAAAAAGCTCGGGTTTCTGCCGGGAAGGAAGCCATTCGTTTAGCACGAGAATGCATTAAAACGAAAAGGGAATTTTCCATTGAAACGACTTTGTCCGGTGGGTATGCAATAAAGCTTATGCAGGCAGCAAAGGCGAATCAATTTCAGATATCCATGTTTTATGTTGGCTTGGGGGATCCCAATTTAAATATCGAACGTGTTGCCATTCGGGTCCGAAATGGAGGCCATTACATTCCTAGCGAAGATATAATGTATCGCCATCACACTTCACTGCAAAATTTGTTAGATTATATGGATCTGGTAAATGAATTGTATGTCATTGACAATAGTACACTGGACGGGAAAATCGTATTAGAGGCAGCGAATGGTAAGTTGAAGAACAAAATTGAACCATTGCCAACATGGGTTGTGCCAATCCGCAACAAACTGCAGACAACTCCCTAACCCCAACCCCCCCTACCATAAGGCAACCCGGATCCCGGGTTATTTTTTTGCCCCTAATCCAACAGGAATAATCTGTAACCCGTCGAATCATAAAACATAGAATCCATTCGATGGGAAGTGTATTCCATGCCAATCATAGATCGTGCGATTGAATTTGCGGCGAAAGCGCATGAAAAGCAAAGGCGGAAAGGGACGGATATCCCTTACATCAGCCACCCGTTCGCGGTGGGCATGCTGCTTGTGGAAGCGGGCTGCTCCGAGGAGGTCGTGGCCGCGGGGCTGCTGCATGATACGCTTGAGGATACCGAGGTGACCGAGGAGGAGCTGGAGGCTCACTTCGGCCCGCGTGTGCTGGAGATTGTGAGAGGCTGCTCCGAGCCGGATAAGAGCGCCCCCTGGGAAGAGCGGAAGCGGCATACGCTGGAGTTTTTGCAGACGGCTCCGCTGGCGGTGCGGCAGGTGGCGTGTGCGGATAAGCTCCATAATCTTCGGACCATCAGGCGCGATTTGGAGCAGATGGGCGAGAAGGCATGGGACAAGTTCAAGCGTGGGCGCGACAGCCAGAAATGGTATTACGAGGGTATCGTGGACAGCTTGGGGCATGGTGCGGGTTTTCCTTTGCTGGAGGCTTTAAGGGCTGAGGTGGCGCGGGTGTTTGGAAAGGGGCACACCAACCATGAATAAGAAAATCCTCTTTAACGATGGCTGGGAATTTGCGAAAAGCAGCCTGGATGTCACCGACTGCGCTTTCTTGACCTTTGAGCCGATAGATATCCCTCACGATTGGCTGATCTACGATACGCTGAATCTGTACGAAAACAGCATCGGCTGGTACCGCAAAAGATTTACATACGCGAAAGCCGAGGGGGCGGAGCAGGTTCTGCTCTACTTCGACGGGGTGTACATGGACTCGACCGTCTATGTGAACGGTCAGTTTGTCGGCGAATGGAAATACGGATACTCCTCTTTCGAGCATGAGATCACAGGCGCCGTTGTGGAAGGGGAAAATGAGATTCTGGTGAAAGTCGTGCACCAAAGCCCGAACAGCCGGTGGTATTCGGGGGCCGGCATTTACCGAAATGTGTGGCTGAAGACGAGAAACCGCAATCATATCGTCACGGACGGCATTTATATCTCCACGAAGCGGGAAGGGGACGTTTGGCAGGTCGAAATCGAGACTGACCTGAACATCCATCACGACGTGCAAATCACGCAGACCATCCTCTATAAAGGTGCACAAGTTGCCGTCGCTTCGGATCAGGTTGCTGCGGGAACCGATCCCCGGTCGCAGCTTCGGCAGACGCTGCAGGTGAAAAGCCCCTCGCTGTGGAGCCCGGACGAGCCGAATCTGTACCGGCTCGTTACCGGGCTGCGTCTGGTTTCCGCCGACGCCGATCGGGATGCGGTCCTGGAAGAGACACCTCTCGAAACGGTCACGCAAAATATCGGGTTCCGTGAAGTCATGCTTGACCCGGAGATGGGCTTCAGCCTGAACGGCAGGAAGATGAAGCTGAACGGCGTTTGCGAGCATCACGATTTGGGAGCACTCGGAGCCGCATTTAATAAAGAGGCGCTCCGAAGGCGGTTTGTCATTCTGAAAGAGATGGGCGTGAACGCGATACGGACCGCCCACAATATGCCGGCGCCGGAGCTGATGGATTTGGCGGACGAGATGGGGCTGCTCGTCGTCTCGGAAGCTTTTGACATGTGGGAGAGGCCGAAGACGCCTTACGATTACGCGAGATTTTTCAAGGAATGGGCTTTGATCGATGTGAAGAGCTGGGTGATGCGGGACCGGAACCATCCGAGCCTCATCATGTGGAGTATCGGCAACGAGATTTACGATACGCATGCGGACGAGAGAGGGCAGGAAATCACCCGCATGCTGATGGAGGAAGTGCGGAAGTACGATCCGAAGGAAAACGGCCGGGTGACGATCGGCTCGAACTATATGCCGTGGGAGAACGCCCAGAAATGCGCGGATATCGTCAAGGTGGCCGGCTACAACTACGCGGAGAAATATTACCGCAAGCATCACGAAGAGCATCCGGACTGGATCATTTACGGCAGCGAGACGGCCTCGGTCGTGCAGAGCCGGGGCATTTATCGTTTCCCGTTCGAGAGGTCGATTTTGGCCGACGACGACGAGCAGTGCTCCGCGCTGGGCAACAGCTCGACGAGCTGGGGGGCGAAGTCGGCGGAGGCGTGCATTTTGGCGGAAAGGGATACGCCGTTCTCGCTCGGGCAGTTTCTATGGACGGGCTTCGACTATATCGGCGAGCCTACGCCTTACCATACGAAAAACTCGTATTTCGGGCAGATCGATACGGCGACATTCAAGAAGGATTCGTATTACATCTACCAGGCGGCGTGGACGGATTATAAGACGAAGCCGATGGTTCATATTTTCCCGTACTGGGACTTCAACCCGGGGCAAATGATCGATGTGCGGGTATGCTCGAATGCGCCGAAGATCGAGCTGCAGCTGAACGGCTCCACCGTCGGAACCTACGATATAGACCACAACCACGGAACGCAGCTGCTCGGCTGGTGGAAGATTCCCTACGAACCGGGGGAGCTCAAAGCGATCGCCTACGACGAGAACGGTGAAGTGATTGCCACGGATACCGGAGCTTCGTTTAAAGATGCGAAGAAGATTCGCTTGCAGGCGGATAAAGAAACGCTGACCGCGAACGGCATGGACCTTATTTTTGTGGAAATCGCGATGGAAGATGAAGACGGCCGTCCGGTGGAAAATGCGAATAACCGGGTGCGCGTCGAGGTGACGGGAGCGGGGCGGCTGATCGGCCTGGATAACGGGGACAGCACCGACTACGATCCGTATAAAGGGGTAAGCCGAAGGTTGTTCAGCGGCAAGCTGATGGCGATCATCGGGGCGACGCCGGAGCCCGGAAAGATCCGCATCGAGGTATCTTCCGCAGGGATGGAGCCTCAAGCTGCGGAGTTTGAGGCGCTGCCCGCGGCGGGTGAAGATCTGGCGGGAATTTCCGCCTATATGCGGAACCGCGAGCTGCCCTGCGTCATGGGAAGTCCGGAGGAGATTCCTCTCCGCAAGATCGAGATCGTCAGCGAGTCCGGGCAGCTTTTTGACGAGAACCGAAAAGAGATGGTCGTTCAGGCGCGGCTGTACCCGGAGCATACGTCATACCGGGAAGTGGAATGGAGCGTCGTGAACGACGCGGGGATCGCCTCGAACATTGCCAAGGTCGTAGCGTCGGGTCTCGATGCGAAGGTTACGGCTCTCGGCGACGGGGAATTCCGGCTTCGCTGCACAAGCCGGAACGGCACGGACAAGACGAAGCTCATCTCGCAGCTGGAATTCAAGGCGACGGGTCTCGGCACGGCCTATAAGGATCCTTACGGTTTCATTTCCGCTGGGCTGTACGATTACAGCAAAGGCGAGGTCGGCAACGGCAACGAACGGGGCGTGGCTACGGCACGGGACGGTGAAACCCGGGTCGGTTTTCGCGACATCGACTTCGGGCCGTACGGGTCGGATACGATCACGATTCCGATTTTCGCTTTGACAAGCGAAGAGTACGCTCTGCAGATTTGGGAAGGGATGCCGGACGAAGAAGGCAGCGAGCTGGTGGCCGATGTGATTTACCAGAAGCCTTCCAAATGGAACGTGTATCAGGAGGAAACGTACCGTTTGTCCAAGAGGCTTCGCGGGGTTACGTCGATTTGTTTTGTGCTCCGGAAGAAGGTGCACATCAAGGGATTTTCTTTTGCCAAAAGGAACCGGGCGTTCGAGCAAAATCCCGCTGCAGAAAGCGATCGCATTTACGGGGATACGTTTGCCGTCACGGAGCGTGGTGTCGAGGGGATCGGGAATAATGTGTCGCTGGTGTTCGAGCAGATGGATTTTACGGATGAGGGAGCAACGAAGCTGGTTGTTTACGGCAGGTCCCCTATTGAGAAGAACACCATTCATATCCGCTTCGCGGGTCCGGATGGCGATAGCAACCAGCTTGTCGAGTTCACGCACTCGGACGGGTATGCCGAGCGGGTGTTCGAGTTGGAGAAAGTGACCGGGGAGCAGCAGGTGACGTTTATTTTTCTGCCCGGCAGCCATTTCGATTTCGGCTGGTTCCGGTTTGAGAGGTAAGCTGCTGCCCATTTGTTTACAATCGCCGTATTAACCTGTATAGTAGTATCGTCATTTTGCACAAGCAAGGTGATGATTCCGGGAATCCGCCAAGGGAGCGAAGAAAAAATGATGAATAACCGTTGGTCGGGCAGTCCCAAACCTGCAAAGCTGACCCCATCGGATAAAGCAAGGCTGGAAGCGGCAGTCAACCGCTTTGTTTTTGCATCGCAACGGCTTCGGGAGATTGTTCACCGTGTTGAAATTAAAGCAGGGCGAATTTATTTGTATCGGCTGCACGAGCAATTCGGCTGGGACAACCCCGACGTGCAATTTATTAAACCGCTGATTGACGGAAAATATGCCGTGTTCCCGATGGCGCGTATCACGCTTTACGATGCTTCAGGCAATACGTGCGAAGCGGATTGGCAACGTCACACAGGACAATGGATGAGTTTGTACAATGGCGGTATGGATGAATGCCTGCATTTTATTGAACAAAACGAACAATTGTTTCAATGACACCGAGTAAGGAGGCAGCGAACAATGAATTTACTGGACCAGTATAAAAGTTACAGGAAAATGCAGTTTGAGCTGCATAAAAAGATTTTGAAAGAAATAGCTCGCATTAATGACTTGAAGAAGTCTGCCGAAATGTTAGGTGTTTTGAAAAATAACGATATCGTGTTGGAAAAGGAAGAGGAGAGGGATTCGCTCCTAGACTTCATTGTGTATGAAACGACCGTAACCGGCCCAAGCGCATTCACCCTCTATGCGGAAAAACATCCTCCCGCAAATGAAGAGGAAGCCGAACTGTATCAGGCGATGAAGCGATCGGCAACGGCTCTTTACGAGATTGAAGATATCGATGTGTCCGCTTGCATTCTCAAGCTTAAAGGGATGGATACGAATCAAGTTGTTAATGTCATAGACTTGGGGATGAGCCAAACTTTGAAGAAAGGAATGCTTTTGTTTTCCAGGATTGTCCGGTTTGACGAGTATGGGATGACATCGGGGCTTGTCTATGGCTTTTCCGAAAACCACCGGGTTTACGTGATGAGCCGAAGCCGGAAGCTGATGAAGAAAGTAAAAAGCGGTAACGAATCGGTCGATAGATTTGTCGCTTTTTTCCATCTTAACCGCTCGGACGGGGTCCCCAGATTGTTGGAGAAAGTGAAGTAGCCGACGAATGGAAGTTGACGAAATGGCCAGAAGCCGTTCTCGCTGAAGGGAACGGTCTGTTTTTTTATTGTATTTTCCATACGGCCAAGCCCGAAAACATGGTATAATTTTTACAATGATCGACAAAAAGTGCCGAGGGAACGTGTGTGATGACGATGAAATTGTTTGACGTGATTCCGGAAGGGCTGTTTCAGCTCTTGTCGGGGCCGAACAAACGCATATATGCGGAGGCGCTGCTGCTGCTGTTCGATCATGCGCAAACCGAACGGTTCGGGATCCGCTATGAAGTAATGCGCGATCTGCTGCAGGAGATGCTGGAAACGTACAAGGAGCTGGGAGATGACCTTGCCGTAACCGATGAGGAAGGCCAAGACGCCGCCCCGGAGCGGGATCAGCTTAGCCTGGAGGACATCACGCGCGCTCAGGCAGGGGCGGTGCTGAGGCGGCTCGAGCGCCTGAGATGGATCGGCGTGGAGACGCGCTCGCAATTCGAGCGGTTTATCGTGCTGCCGCATTACGCCATCCGGATCATCGGGGTGCTGAAGGAGCTGTGCGATGCGAAAACGGTCGAGTACCAGCGCTTCGCGTTTCTCATTTACCAGTCGCTGACCGGAGATGCGGCGAAGCATCAGCCTTGCTCCGCCGTGCTCGGCGCGGCTGACGTCAGCGGGCAGTTCCGCCAGGAGCTGGTTTCGCTTTACAACAATATGAAGCATCATATGGAGCAGGTGGTTCGCCAGACATCTATTCAGGATGTGCTGGACCACCATTTCGATCATTATAAATCGCAAATTATCGACAAGAGCTACCACCGGTTGAAAACGTCGGATCACGTAGCCCGCTACCGGATGCAAATTTTAAATACGGTGCAGATGTGGCTGCTGGACCGGGATCAACTGGAGGAGGCGGCGCTGGACGGGGTTACCAGCGGCATGTTCCCCTCGCAGGAAGAAGCGGAGCATGCGGTCAGGCAGGCGCTTTTTTTCATCGAAGATACGTTTACGGGCCTGGAGGAGCTGTTTTACCAAATCGATGTGCGGCATAACCAGTATTTGCGCTCGTCCTACGACCGCGCCCGCTATTTGAGCCAGCAAAACGAAGGTACGGACCGGCAGCTTGCGCGGGTGCTGGAGCTGATCGGAAAAAGGCATGACGCAAAAGACTGGGGTCGGCTGTTTGCCTTGCGGCAGGTACGCGGGGTGTCGGAGCAATCGATGTTTTCTCCGCGCCGCAAAAGAGCGCCCCACCAACCGGACGTGCACGTGAAGGTGGACGTGCCGGAGGATGTGCTGGCCGAGCTGCGCAGTTATAACCGGGAGCGGATGCGCAAGGCGATTACCCGCAAGAAGGTTGATGATTACGTGCTGGGCCGCATGGGCGACCGCGCGGAGATGGAGATGGAAGAGCTGGCGCCGCAAACCGCCGAGCAGTTCATTATGCTCGGATACGTATATTTGTACGGGTCCGACGGCGGGTCTGGCTTTCGCATCAAGCGCAGCGAGACGAGGAGAATTTTGGAAATCGGCGGGTACCGGTTCGACGGCCATACGATCGTGCGCAAGGAAGGGAGTGGCCGCAGATGATGTTTCACGACGTGAGCGATTCGGAGCAGGGGAAAATACGGGACGTTATCAACCGGCTGCTTGAGGTCAACTTGCTTGTCAAGGAAAAGGACCGTGAGGCCTACATGGTAATCCGCCGCCACCGTCCGGCTCTGGAGGCATATTTTCGCTTTCTCGGGTGGGAGCTGTCGGTGGATGAGCGGCATGAATGCGTCTATTTGCATATCCCCGATGGGCGGCTGCGTAAGCGATTGGACCGCGAGCAGACGGTGTGGCTGCTCGTTCTGCGGCTGATTTACGAGGAGAAGCGGCAAGGGCTGTCCCTCGCGGATTTTCCGATGACGACGCTGTACGAAATTCGCAGCAAATACGAGACGTTCCGGCTTGACTGGGTGAACCGGACTACGCTGGATAAGCTGATCCGGTTCTGCTCGCAGTTTCAGCTGCTGGAACCGCTCGATGAAGATACGCGTTCCGACGATGCCCGGTTCAAGCTGTTCCATACATGGATGTATTTGATTCAAGCCGACGGGCTGAAGCAGCTGGCCGAGCGGCTGGAGAGGTACGAAACCGGCGGGGAAGGAGATTTGTTCGATGAAGTGGATGAAGCGGCTTCGCTTGATTAATTGGCATTATTTTACCGACGTGACGCTTGAGTTCGGCAAGCAGACGCTCATCACCGGGCAAAATGCGGCTGGCAAGTCGACGATCATCGACGCGCTCCAGGTCCTGTTCGTCGCCGACCAGCGGCTCATCCGCTTTAACGCGGCGGCGCACGACGAAGCGAAGCGCAGCTTTGAAAATTACTTGAGAGGAAAGATCGGCAGCGACGAGAGATCTTTCCTGCGGGACGGTGACTTTACGACTTACATTGTCGCCGAGTTCCGTGATGACGACAAGCGGGAGTCGTTTGTCGTCGGCACCGCCGTCGACGTGTACCGCGACCGTTCGTACGAGGAGGAATTTTTTATTTTAGCCGATTGCCGGCTGGACGATTTGGACTTCGTCAGCGTTCAAGGACATCTCCTGAACCGCGAAGAATTCCGGCGGCGCTACGGATCCGGCTCGGGCGGCGCGCAATCGCCCGGCGCAGGCGGCAGGATCAAGTCGCTGTTCGAGCGCAACAAGTCCAATTATCAGAAGGCGCTGCTCGCCCGGATGGGGCAGCTGCAGGAGCGCTTTTTCCGAATTTTCACCAAAGCGCTGTCGTTCAAGCCAATCCAAAATATTCGCGACTTTGTCTACGATTACATTTTGGATAAGCGGGAGCTTCAGCTCGACCTGATGAAGCAAAACTTCGATATCCACGAACGCTACCGGATGGAGCTGGAGCTGCTGCAGCAGCGCAAGACGCAGCTGCAAACGATTCGCGGCAGCTACCAGCAGTACGTTCGCTTGAAAGAGACGATCAAGGAGCAAGACTATGTCATTCGCAAATTGAAAGCGGCCTATGAAGCGGAAAATCTCGAGCAGCAGGAGCGCGCCAGGACGCAGGCGGAGGAGCGGCTTGTTCATGTCCGGGAGCAGATCGGTTTGGCCGAGCTGAAGAAAAACGAGGCCGGCGAGCAAAGCCGCGATGCTTACCAGCGCTGGCAAAACAACGCCGCCGAGCAGCGGAAGCGGGAGCTGGAGGCGCAAATCCGCGAGCTTGAACGCAAACGCGCGGAGCTGGAGCGGCAGCTCGGCGTCTACCGGGCTCAGCTTGGCAAGGAGCATCGGCTTCTGGATGCTTTTGCAGAGTGGCCAGGCAACGACTATTGGCCGTGGGAGCCCGGTGAGCGGGAGCAGGCCCTTCGGCTCAGGGACGACATGGCCCGGCTGGTCCAGCTTGCCGAGCACGGCGCCGTGGCTGCGCACGAGGAAGAATCGTGGGCGGCCGTGCTGGAGGAAGCCGGCGCTGCGCTGTCCGGCTGGTATGAGCGGTTGCTCGGCGGCGAGTCCCGGCTGAAGGAGGCGCTGCGCGCGGCGGATGAACGGATTCGCGAGCTGGAGCTGATCATCCGCGAGCTGGAGCAGAAGCGGCGCAGCTATGCGGAGCCCGTGCGCCGGCTGAAGGCGCTGCTGGAAGACAGGCTGAAGGGGCGGTCCGCTGTCTGGATTTTTTGCGAGGAGACGGAACTGGCGGACGAAGGCTGGAGGAACGTGTTGGAGGGGTACCTCAATACGCAGCGGTTCGATCTTCTTGTCGAGCCGGATTGCTTCGCGGAGGCGCTGGGCATCTATGAACGGGAAAAATGGAAGCACCAGATTGAGGGCGTCGGTCTTGTCGATACGGACAAGGAGCGGCGTTACCTCGGTACGGCAGAGCCGGGATCGCTGGCCGAGGAGCTGCAGGCGGAGCATCCCGTCATTCAGGCGCATGTGGAGCATTTGCTTGGCAAGGTGATGAAGGCGGCGGACGAGCAGGAGCTGCGCAAGCACCGCACGGCAGTTACGCAAAGCTGCATGGTGTACAGCAACCTTGTCGCCCGGCAAATTCCGAAAAGGCAATATGAGGTGCCCTACATAGGGACCAAAGCGATCGCCCGGCAGCTGGAAATCCGCCGCGCTGAGCTGAAGGCGGCCCGCGAGGAAGCAGACTGGCTGCGCTCGCTGGCGGACGGCCTTCGGTACTGGATCGACCGGATGAAGGAAAAGCGGTCGCTTTACGCGAATTTGGCCGCGAACCTGAAGCTGATGCGCGAGCGCGAGGAAGGCGGGCTTCTGCTGGCGCAGGCGGATGCCGAGCTGCAGCGGCTCGATCTGTCCGAAGCGGACCGGCTCAAGGCCGAATACGAGCATTGGCGGGAAGCGGAGCGGCAGTGGACCGCCAAGTGGGGCGAGCTGCAGAAGGAGGACGGCGAAGCGCAGAGCGAGTGCAAGCAGCTAGCCGCAGCGGTGCTGCTGCAGCAAACCAGGGTGCGCGAAGCCGAGGCCGTATTGGCGCAATGGGTGGCCGAGCATGGTCCGGAAAGCGAGCAGCGTGCGCTGCAGCGATTCGAGGAAGCGCGGCGGCAGAATCCGGCGGCCAGCACGTGGCAGAGGCTGCAAGGTATGGAGAACAGCTGGAAGGGGCAGCAGACGCGCCGGGACGATCAGTTCAAGGAAGTCGTCAAATTCCGGCAAAAGTACAATATCGACCACGCTTTTGCCGGCGATGTGAACGACCCGGACAACGCCGCCTACGAGAAGCTGCTCGAGCAGATCGAGCATCTGGACATCCCGGAGTACCAGCAGAAGGTGGAGGCGGCTCTTGCCGAGTCGGAAGAGGAGTTCAAATCGCATTTTATCTTCAAGCTGCGGGAAGCGATCGAGATGGCCCGCCGCGAGTTCCAGCAGCTTAACCATGCGCTTCGGCATTTTCCTTTTTCCGACGACAAGTACCACTTCGAGGTTTCCGCGAGCGACCGCTACCGGAAGTTTTACGAGGCTGTGATGGATCCGCTGCTTATGGAAAAAGGCTCGCTCTTCGATTTGCCGGACAACGACCGGACGGCGGTCCTGCACGAGCTGTTCGAAAAGCTCGTGCGCGGCGAAGCGGGGGACATGGAGGAATTCACCGATTACCGCCAGTACCTTGACTTCGATATTATGGTCACCTCCGGCAACGGGGCCCGCTACCGGTTCTCGCAGGTGCTGAAGGAGAAGTCGGGCGGGGAGACGCAGACGCCGTTTTACATCGCGATTTTGGCGTCCTTTCACCATCTGTATTCGAACAAAAGCTCGCGCCTCGTCGTCTTCGACGAAGCGTTCAACAAAATGGACGAGCAGCGGATCCAGTCCAGCCTGCGCCTGATCAAGCAGATGGGGCTTCAGCTCATCGCGGCCGTGCCGGACGAGAAGATGCAGCATATGGCGCCGGAGGTGACGACCACGCTGTTTGTCAGCAAGCATAATTATCAGTGTTTTGTCGATATGATCGACAGATGGGACGAGGCTGATGACGCGTCTGGAGATGCCGCCCAAAGGACGGAAGAAGCCGCCGGGGCCAAGGGGCATCTTCGACGGGACGAAATGGCTGAGCAGGGGACGCTCTTTTGAGCCGCCATGGGGCCGACAATCCCGCCGATGAGCGCTGCCGCATCACCTGCTGCACAGTACCGCAGCAACTGCCTGAGGCGGGCCGCAGCATCCGCCTTGCAAGTTCCGCCGCACGCCGGGAGAGGCACGGGAACGGACCATAGCAATAGCGGTAACTCCGACTCTCGCGTTCGGTCTGCGATCGGTGTCAAAGCGCTAACCGGACAGCATGAAAATGGGCGCCGGGCATCCAGTCTTCCTTTCGGTGGAGTTACCAGGGCTATCTTAAGGGCGCAGCAAACCGTTCAGGAGGTTTCGGTCTTATATGGAGTTAAATGAATCGTCGTACAAGCGTCAGTTTACCCGCAGGCTGCTGGATATCCTCCTCGGCAAATACGAGCAGAGCCAATCGTTCGCCACCGGAGTTCCGGGCAAGCAGCGGCCGCAGCTGGCGATGGGCAAAAGCCCGTTTACCGCCGATTATAACGATGAGATGGATTTCCGCAAGCGGCAGTGGATGAATGAAGCGCTGCTTGAGCTGGAGCATCTCGGCGTCCTCGAGTTAGTCTGGGCAAAGTTTAGCGCCGGCACGGATATCGACAAGGTGATCCTGCCGTTGGACCGGGTGCAGCAAGCATACGGTTTGGCCGGAATCGTACCGCTCAAGGAGAAACTCGAGCGTCTCCGTCAGGTGCTGGCACCGCTGGCGAATCATCCCTGGGTGTGGGTGCGCAAATGGCGGGAGAAGGCGGATGCCGCGTTGTCGCAAGGAAAAAGCCCGCATCTCGACGTCGACGATCCTTCGGGATACGAGGACCTCGTGCGGGCGCTGAGCGAGCTGCCGCTGCTGGAAGGGAATTCCGTCTCTATCCGACTGTTCAGCCAGCGCCTGTTTCAGGATTCGAAGCATCTGGAGCGCTCGGTGCTCAAAAGGCTGCTGGCTTTGGCGAAAATGGCTTCCGGCGAGCAGCGCGATACGGAGGAGGAGTGGCTCGACCTGCTCGGGCTTGCCCGAAATCCGCAGTACGTTTGGCTGAGCGGACCGCTGACGTTTCAGATCGATAGCCGGGAGCTGAGCTGCGAGCCGTTTGCCGGAGGCGTCGGATTATCCGCTGAAACCGTCCGGAAGATGACGGAGGTCGCCACGACGGCGCGGCGTATTGTGACGATCGAGAACCTGACCAGCTACCACCAATGGCTGGAGCAGCGCTGCGACCGAAGCGCCGAGGAGCTGGTCATCTACACGGGCGGTTATCCCCGCCGCTTGCTGCAAAGCTTTTTCCGCAAGCTGTCCGGGGCGGTCCGGCCCGCGGGGGATCGGCTCATGCCCGAAGCGTACCACTGGGGCGATATCGACATCGGGGGAATTCGGATTTATGAGTATGTGAAGGCACGATTTATCCCTCATTTGCAGCCGTTATGGATGGACGCAGCCACTTTGCTGAAGTACGAGGCCGCAGCGGCGGAAGCCAGCGAGGAATACGCCGTGCAGCTTCGGCAGGCGTTGAGCGATCCGCAATATGCGGATTGGCGCCCGGTGCTGGAAATGATGCTGGAGAAGGGCATTCGGCTGGAGCAGGAAGTCATTTCGGATGTGACACGCGAGACCATAGCGGAGGAGAGGTCCTCCGGGTGAAAGCATACGCGAGCCCGACAGCAAAAAACGGCCATCCTTTCACGATATGACGTGAGGGGATGGCCGTTCCTTTTTGGCTGCTTCCTACAGCCTGAATTTGCTGATCAGCTGCTGCAGCTCGGCCGCCATGTCGGACAGGGAGGCCGCAGAGGCGGATATTTCCTCCATCGAGGCAAGCTGCTCTTCCGTGGCCGTCGATACGCTCTGCGACTCGGAGGCGGCATGCTCAGCCCCGGCCGATTGTACGGCTTCGCTTTTGCTGGTACCCGCCAAGGCAATGGCCTGCTCGGCGCTTTCCTTAAACTGTTTGTTCAGCTCGCCCAATTTGTTCAAAGCCTCTTTATCCTCATCGCGCCGAACCATCGGCAGCGTTTTGACAATAATGTCCGATACCTCCTTATTCGCCTGTCTGTATGTCGCCAGCCCTTCCTGATTTTGGGTCAGCAAATAATCGCGAAGACTGCTCATCTGCTGCAGCGCGCTTGCCCGAATATCTTTGGAATTCGCTAAAATAATTTCTCTTCGGCCCACCAGATCGTTGTAGGAGCTTTGGATATGCCTCAGTTCAAACAGTGAAAAACCGCTGATTCCCGCCAGAAGCAAGGAAATGGTTAAAAAACCGAGGACAAGCTTTATCCCGATGGCAAGTCTCACATGTATTCCTCCTTCTCTGTCTTTTTGCAAAATTTGACAATATGTATACGAATAATTGGGATAAAGGCTTCAAATTTGTAGGCATATTTGTCGAATTTTTACAAAATGTTCACATAACAATGGAAGGATGGGACTTTAGGGTTATTTCATGAGTCTTATATCCGGGCAAAAGCCGTCTCTTCATTATGAATGAGAAGACGCTATTGACCTGATACAAAATGTATCGTAGTATTTGGGGTAGAGGGCTGTTTTCTTATGATCGGCAACCTCGTAGGAGTAGGAAAAAAATTTGCGTTTTATGATACAATATGTATCAAAAAACGCCGCGCGAACCTGAGAACGGATCAAATGACAGGGGGGACACTATTGGACCGAACAAGCAGCCGTTTTAAAAGCCACTTGGATGAGAAGGTCGTACATCTGCACAAAAATCTATACATTAACCGCAGCGATCCTATGTATTATGAGAAGGTTTTGCGGTATTTGGACCCCAAATCGCCCGAGGCGCATTACAAGGTGGGACAAAAATACGAGCAGCAGGGCGCCAAAGAAAAAGCGGTCTATCATTACAACGAATGCATGAAGACCTATCCTTCGCCATATTATTACGATGCATCCGGCTCCCTCCGCAGGTTAGGCAGGAACCCCGCGCCTCCGCCGCGCGTGGAGATGCCATCTCCGCCGCAGGCAGTGGTCTATAGGAGCAGACCGGCTCTGCCGTATTTTTGGAAGGTGATGCTCGTTGCTCTACTGCTGCTCAATTTGATTCTTTTGGGGCTTTTTCTGGGAAAAGATTCGATTCCCCTTTCGGTTTCCGCGCTGAAGCCGTGGGGCGTAGGGAAAGAAATCACTTACGAGAGCGTAGAGATGCCGTTTATTATGTATTTCCCTTACGACAAACCGCACAAGGACGTTGAGCAAGCTCTGTACGATCAAGCCTTGGGGCTCGCCAAAACAAATCCGGGGCAGCATATTTGGATATACGGAATTGCCAAAAGCGGATCCGGCACCGGAAAGAAAGCGGTTCCGATGACAGATGCGGCGTGGAAGCAGATGGCTTTTGTCGTGGCGGAATATAACTTGGCGGAGGACCGGACGGTCAAGATCCGCTTTCTTAATACGGATTTTCAAAAGCTGAAGCCCGTTACGGAAGCGGGCGCCAATCTCGTGCGCACGGCGCTGGAGGCTTATATAGCCGATACCGGCGCAGCGCCGATCTCGCTGGACGAGCTGGTCCGGGACTACCCGCACAACTATTTGAGCTTCATCCCGAAGGAAGCGCAGTCCGGCCTGAGCCGCATTGCCCGTAAGTACGACGGTTCCGGCGGATGGGTGTATGACGCGTCGGCTGCGCAGGTTCGAGATATGTTTTATCCGAATGTCCCCGGGGAGCGGGGGGCGCAGGCTCCGGACTTTGGGCGTTATCGGCTGGTAGTGGGCAAAAGCGGCCATTCGCTTCAGCTGCTCTCCGGCTCGACGCTGCTGATGGAGAAGGAGGTCGGGCTGGGAGCGACAGACTCGACGCCGGAAGGGACCTTTACCGTAACCGACCGGGTGAAGGAGCCGCAGGGCCAGCATCCGGGGGTTTATGGAAACGCCGCACTCGGCATGGGCGGCATTGCCATTCACGGCACCAACGCTCCCGAGTCGATCGGCAAGGATATGTCGCTCGGCTGCATCCGGATGGCCAATGCGGATATGGAAGAGCTGTACCCCTTGGTCCCGAGGGGGACCCTGGTGTCGATCGGCGATCAGCCGCAGTCCGGTGTGAAATTCGCTTCCGTGGAGTGGAATCCGGGGCAGCTTGCTCCTGCCGCAGCGGGCGGAGCGAATGAAACGGCAAACGGGAAAGTTTTTTATTGGCTGGGGTAAAAAAATGTTCTTGCCCGGGCATAGAGGCCGGCCCATGCGCAATGCTGCGCCGATGCCCCTTGACCGGAAGCGGTGCGGAAAACCGGGGGAGCGTCGAACGGTGCCGGAGCGATTCAGCCTTTATATAGCGAGAACCCCCGGTTAGCGCGGCTGCGTACCATGAATCTGCATGAAAAAGAGTTTAATAACTTTAATGCTTGCTGCTTCATGCTTGTTCACGGTTGCTGTACCTGCATTCGCAAGCGATGCAAATTTGTATTTAGACACTTATGGTCAAACTCAATCCACAGGATTACTTGAAGGTAAAAAATGTTTCCTTTTTTAATGTATTTAATTATGGTGGTGATGAAGTGTGGTGCGAATTGACTGATCAAAATAATAATCTGCTTGCAGCAGGATGGTTAAACCCTGATTCATCGATAACCAACAGTCGCTGGGCTAACCCCCGATACACAAATTGATGGCGCGGCATCGTTGTCTTGGAATTATTGGAATCTGCCTCCCGTAAATAACTCAATAACCTCAATTAATATGACTATTGGATGTACTGGTTCATGTGATACTGGTGGATTTATAAGTGTGTATACTCTGTTGGAATTAGATAAAAGCCGCTAAATTATGAGGCTTTTATCTATTTTTTTTGCATATTGAAGTGCGTGGCTTAACGCGCTACCGCTATCGAGTCTATAACTTTAATATTTCAGCCTACAACTTTATTATCGAGTCTGCATCTTTATTATTTGCGAACAGATAGAAGTTATTAGCCCAACTTTCCGCGGTTTTTGCCCGATTTGGAGCAAAAGCCGCTTTTTCGTACCCGAAACCCCTTGATCTTACTGGGGTCACTCTTCAAAGTCGCAAATGTAGTGACCTAATATATGTTTAAAGTATTTACTTTATTTTCGGTTTCTGCTATGGTTAAAGGTATGTTCATTCGTCAAACCTCTACCCAACACAAAAAATCGAATACCACGTACACCAAGCATCAATTGGTCGAGTCCTACCGTACCGGCAAAGGCCCGCGCCAACGGGTCATTATGGAACTAGGTACGCTCACGCTCCCCAAATCTCAGTGGCGCACGTTGGCTGCCGTTCTGGAAGCTCGTTTAGCCGGACAAGATTCTCTCCTGGCCGAAGAGCCTGCGATTGCCGAAGCGGCCGATGCGGCGATGAAGCATTACCGGTTCGTTCAAACCAAAGCCCAAGAAAAGCAACAACGGCACGAACAACGCGAACTGGTCACCGTGGATCTTCAGAGTATCGCTTCCTCCGAACACCGTTCACTCGGTCCGGAATTGGTCGCGCATACCTTTTGGGAGCGATTAGGATTGAACCGAATTCTGAAAGACTGTGGATTATCCACGCAGCAACAGGCGCTTGCTCAAGCGGTCGTGATCGGTCGGCTCGTTGCTCCTTCCAGCGATTTGGCGGCATGGCATTGGCTTCGCAACCAAACCGCCTTGTTGGAACTGTTGCCGACGGATCTTTCTCGCATCCGTAAAGATGCCATTTACGAGATCGCGGACGAACTGCTTGCCCACAAAGTTCGGATCGAGCAGGCGCTGCGCGACCAGGAAGCGCTCTTGTTTCCGAGCCGGACGACATTGTTTCTGTATGATTTGACCAACACGTATTTCGAGGGCCAGTGCAAGAACAATACGCTGGCCAAACGCGGCAAATCCAAAGAACAACGCGCTGACCGGCCGCTGGTGACGCTGGCGCTCGTGGTGGATCACCGGGGTTTTCCGATCTTTAGCCGCATTTATGGCGGCAACCAATCCGAACCGAAAACGCTGCCGGACATTCTGGATCGCCTGTACACACCGGAAGAACCGCATCTGTTTGCCCAAGAGCGGCCGACGATCGTCATGGATCGGGGGATTGCCACCAAGGACAATATCCAGTTGCTCAAATCCGGCGGTTATCCTTATCTGGTGGTCGAGCGCCGGGCTGTCGAGAAAGAGTATGTGCAGGAATTCGAACAGGCCAGAAACACATTCGAACCCATCGGCAATGACGTCACCTCCGAGACGGTTTTTGTCAAAAAAATCCCGTGGGAGAACGGCTCACGGGTACTCTGCCTGAGCGCCGGACGGGAACAGAAAGAACAAGCGATGGACGCGCTCAAGGAAGAGCGTTTCCTGCAGGACCTGGTCCGCTTACAGATGTCCGTTGCCAAAGGCAACATTCAACTTGTCGAAAAGGTTGGCGAACGGGTCGGTCGACTGAAAGAGCGATACCCGAGCATCGCTGCTCACTACGACATCGTACTGCAGCTCGATGAGGCAAAGAAGAAGGTGACGGCTGTCACTTACGTCAAGAAAGAAAGCCGCGCCAAACGTCAAACATTGACCGGTTGTTACGTGATTGAAACCAGTCATCAGGACTTGGCGGCGGCAGACATTTGGCGACTGTACACGACGCTTACGCAAGTCGAAGAAGCGTTTCGTTCGCTGAAGACGGATTTGGGTATGCGTCCTGTTTACCATCAGCAAAAGAGTCGGACGGAAGGTCACTTGTTTATTTCCGTGCTGGCGTATCACTTGCTCATAAGCATCGAGAAGACGCTCATCGAGCAAGATGATCACCGCCGTTGGTCAACGGTGCGCAACGTATTATCCACGCATCAACGCAGCACGATCATGCTCACCGATGCTCAGGACCAGATTCACCACATTCGGGTTTCGAGTTCGCCGGAAAGCGCTCATCAGGAAATCTATCGATTGCTCGATATCAAAGATCCGCTCAAACGCAAACATACGGTGGTTGCAAAAAGATTGTAGTGACCAATAAAATTTTGAAAACCCAATCAAATCAAGGCTTCATCCGACTAATGGCGGAAAGTTGGGTTAGTTTTTAAGGAACGTCTGCTATCGACAGCAAGCTACAGTACTTTGTAGCCTGTTACAAACACTTGTTTTTTCCCCTAAATACCAAGGTAGCTGTGATTTGCCTCTATTGGATCAATATGCTATTTTATAACATATATAGACAATTTTAAGAAACATGACATAAAACTACAATAAAAGGGAATAATGGACTATTCTATATTTTATCCAAATATGGTAGATTATAGTAGTGTTATAAAATAAATTTTGGAGGTAAGTTATGAAAAAATTTAAAGTTCTTTCTTGCGCTATCGCGACTACGTTGTGCCTTACCATGGCACCTACTGCTTTTGCAGGAACAGCAACAAAAGCTCTTAGCGTGAATACTGATCCATCAGATTGGGATAGGCCTAATGCGGGAAATTTCGTTGCTTCTTACAGCGCGGGAGACAATTATATTTATACGGCACTGGAAGGCATTTACTGGTCTCCAGCACAAATAGACAATTACGAAAAAGCATATGGTAGATATCTTACCCTTGATCTGAAGGAAGACGGAACCACTCATTCCCTTAACGGATATTCCGCCACTACGACTCTACCCGATCCTAAATTCGACTTCGAAGATGACCAGGAAGATGAATCTAGTACAACACCGGGATATGGAAGAAACGAGGAAGTTGAAGTTGTAAGCCGTGGAGCTTTGAGTGACTGGACACGCTACAACTATACTGCGAATTTTAGAATACTAAACTCATCAGCTAATCCATACTTAATCACTTATGCCTCTCAAAGTATCCCTCCTTTATACCCTGGCGGAGACTATAACAACGTTCCAGGTGTAAATACGACAGGTCCTGCTTTGCAAGGCGAATATTTTAACAATTTTAAAACAAGCAATGTATCCTCATCAAATTCTACAAAAGCGGCAAAAACAGTAGGTATTTTGTCAAATAAAGTAGAAGTTGATACCCATTCTAAGTCAAAGAAGGCTAAAGTTAGTAAAGCTTACGATGATATTACGAACAGAAAACAATTGGAAGATTATAAAAAGAAACACAGAGATCTTCTAGATAAAAAGACGAGTAAAAAAGATAATAGGAACCAAAAAGTAAAGGAGGAGTTCACGGTTACCTTTAATACCCCGGTAACTGCCAAAAAGATCAAAGAAACTATTTCCAAGCATAATCTCAAAGCATCTGTAATATATGCCCGTGGTATTAATAATCTTGGTGAACGTGTAACTATTGCTACCACAGAACTTACTGATGAATCTTTAAACAAAATCATCAATAGCAAGGATTATTCCTTCAAAGGATTCATTGAAATTGAGGGAGAAGGCTCTGTTGCTGATTTAAATAATGTACAAAACGATGCAGAGGTTTACGCAGTAGAAACAGCAGATACTGAAAGCACTGAGCATGACATTCGTCCTATGGGTCTCTCTTGGAAACTTGAAGAACTTAATAAGTGATATTTAAACGGAAGGCGCATCACGATGTGGTGCGCCTTTCGTCATGGAAGTGTAAGAAATTATCATGTAGAATAAATTTAGGAAGTAATGAGGAGGAGAGATATGAAAAAGTTGATAACGTATTCTTGTTCACTCGGGATCGCATCAATTATATTAGCTTCGTGTTATAAGTTAAATGTTTTTGATTTTTCCTTTTTAGGAATGGAACAAGGTTCGGAAGATGGTTATGTTAGGCGATGGGCTAACGTAGGTCTTCTACTAGGGGTACTCGTATCGATTTTGACTATATCTCTTCTTTACAAAAATGTAATATTAAAAAAAATAATAGCCGTAGTTTTACTTATATTTGGGGTAGCATCTATCATTATACAGGGACCACCTATATTTTGGTGGACACTTACGGGAATCGCGAAACATGAGTATCTACTAATTGACTTGCTACATATAATCGTGCTTGTGCTGTCTGTTACATTAATAGTTCATATTTGTTACGCTTTTAAATATAACAAATGGGAAAGAACAAATGGAGAACCCTGAGCTCGAAGTTCCTCGCTTTGATTCGAAGGGATGGCAGCGGAAGCCGTTGCCTGCGTTTCCATACAAACCATATATCGAAAGATTATACCTCCGTGTTATGTTGGATACGGAGGTATTTTTATGCTTAATCAACCGATAAAATCGATGCTATTGCAGTCCTCTGCAGCCGCTCGAAATGATCGGGATCGTTTGTTCGGGTAGCTTAAGTGGGGGACGGTTTCCGCGTTCTGCTTCATTACGATTCCGGAAGAACCCGTATGGGAGATTCTTTATTTGAATGACGAATCCCTTCTTGGTCGTCCGAATAAAGAGACAATATTGAAAAGGAGAATCGACTCAATGTCCGGATCGTTTTGATTACAAGATGAAACGTTAGAGGAAGCCGTTTGTTGGGGTAACCCGGTGCCGTTTGTCCATCTGACCATGGGGTGCGCAGCCGAAGGCCTGCAACGATAAATAGCGCGGAAGTGAGCTAAGAAGAAGTTTGCGATTTGCCGATTTTTCCCAACAGTAACAAGATGCTTATAAAAAGATTTGCCAAAAAAACAACGCCGAGCAAAAACGTTTGGGGAGCAAACAAACCGCCTGCGAGCGGAAAAGAAACGAACGAAGCGATAAAACCAAACATGCTCATTCTGGTTAGTACGGCTATTGTCGAGATGATGCAGGACAAGACCGGTATCCAGGAGAGGCCTTTTACGCCAAGCATATTCAGTTGATAGACCATATAAACGGATGCGGCGATGCCGATACAATAAAAAGCGACTGCCATGTAATAGGCTGCTTTATTGGATAATGGAACGTTCAACGCCTTACCTCTTCGCCTTACGGCTCAAACCTGCGAATGTTAATTTTTTGTAAGCATAATCCGCTCATCCGTGGTAAAGTAAGGACGAGAACCTTTTCTACTCTTCCACGTGATTGTGCTAACCATAGAAAGGTCGTGAGCGGATTTTGTTACCTTCCGAAAGTCCATCCGTCATTCGCCTGCCGTCTTTCGCCAAAGCATGGGCGGCCCGCATCTTGTCGACGACTTCGTTCCAGATGCTGTCGGTGGCGATCGGATGGCAAATGTACGTGCTGACGGACGATGCTTTCAGTCTCGGGCTTGTCGGACTGGCCCAGTTTGTGCCGATGCTGCTGCTGACGCTGCTGGTGGGGCATGCGGCGGACCGGTTCGACCGGCGAAAAATCGTGCTCATCTGCCAGCTGTGCGAAGGGGCCGTCGCTGCGTTTCTCGTCGTCGGCAACCATGCCGGCTGGCTCGGGCGCGAGCAAATTTTGCTGGCCGCCGCCGTGATCGGCGCCTGTCGCGCCTTCGAAGGGCCGACGTTGTCCGCGCTCGTGCCGGAGCTGGTGCCGAAGGAGCTGCTCCAGCAGGCGTCCGCCTGGTCGGCGTCGGCCGGGCAAACGGCGCAGATCCTTGGCCCGACGCTGGGCGGGCTGCTCTTTGCGCTCGGGCCGTCGACGGTGTACGTCACGTCGGCGGTGGCGCTTGCGGCGGCGGCCGCTCTGATCGGCTGGGTCCGCATGGAACGGAGCGAACGAAGGGTGGAGCCGATGTCGCTGCGCTCCCTGTTTTCCGGACTCGCCTTCGTCATTCGCCATAAGGTGATCCTGGGCACGATATCGCTCGATCTGTTTGCGGTACTCTTGGGCGGAGCGACGGCGCTTTTGCCGATTTTTGCGCGGGATATTTTACATACGGGGCCTTGGGGGCTCGGACTGCTGCGTACGGCGCCGGCGGTCGGGGCTTTGCTTATGTCGCTCGTGCTCGCGCATTATCCGCTGAGAAGGGCGCTCGGACCGACCTTGTTCGGGGCCTTGGGGGTTTTCGGAGCGTCGACGATCCTTTTTGCGCTTTCGACGAGCCTGTACGTGTCGCTGATCGCGTTGTTTTTGATCGGCGCCTCGGACGTGATCAGCGTCGTGATCCGCTCTACGCTGGTGCAGCTGAATACGCCGAACGAGATGCGGGGCCGGGTGAATGCGGTCAACTCGCTGTTCATCGGCACCTCCAACCAGCTCGGCGAATTCGAGTCGGGCATGATGGCCGGGCTTCTCGGAGCCGTTAACGCCACGTTCATCGGCGGCATCGGAACGATTGCGGTGGCCGGTCTGTGGATGTATGTATTCCCGTCGCTCCGGCGGCTGCGCACTTTTTCGGATGACAGGTGACGGCTATGGGATCATCCAATACTAAAACCCGAATGCATGCGTTGTTGGAAAAATACTTTTCCGGAGAGTCGATCGACTACCGGCAAATCGTATCTTTGTTTACGCCGATTTTGGTGGACCAGGCTTTCCTGGTATGCCTCAGTCTGGTGAACACCGCCATGATCAGCTCGTCGGGTGTGGCGGCGGTCAGCGCGGTCAATATGGTCGACTCGGTCAATATTTTTCTGATCAACGTCTTTGTCGCCGTGGCGACCGGGGGAACGGTCGTTGTGGCGCAGTATAAAGGAAGCGGCAACGATTCCATGGTGACCAAGGCCGCCTCCAGCACGATTTCCGCCGTCACGTTGTTTGCGCTGTGCATCAGCGTGCTCATCGTGCTCTTTTTCCATCCGATTCTAAAGCTGCTGTTCGGATCGGCGGAGGCGGACGTATTTGATCATGCCGGAGTTTATCTCGTGGGCAACGGCATCTCGTTTGTCGGCATTGCGATCAAAGAAGCGATCAGCGGCGCGCTTCGCGGCATCGGCAAGACGAAGGTAACCTTGACGCTGTCTTTGATCATGAACTTTTCCTATGTGTTTTTAAACGTCGTCTTCATCAACGTGCTGGATATGGGCGTGCTTGGCATGACCGTGGCGGTGAATGTTTCCCGTTATTTGGCCGCTATCTGCGCGATTTATTATCTCGTCCGGTTGGACGACAGCCTGCGATTCCGCATTCGGGACGCCTTTTATCTCAATATGGCGATGTTCAAAAAAATATTGTTCGTCGGCTTGCCCTTCGCCGCGGAGCAGATGTTTTTTAATGGGGGCAAAATTTTGACCCAAATTTTCATCGTCAGCCTGGGCACTTATGCTATCGCGGTCAATGCGATCGGCTCGACCTTTGCGATGGTGTACCAGATTGCGCCGGCCGCGTTATCGACGACGACGGTCACGGTGGTCGGGCAGTGCATCGGCAGGGGAAATATCCGGGATGCGCGGAAATTCACGAAGTCGTTTCTGTGGCTGGCGTCCGTTTCTTTTGTCCTGATGACCGCGATTCTCCTTCCGCTGTACAGGCCGCTTGTCGGGCTGTTCCACCCGCCGGAAGAGATTGTGGACGAGCTTTTCACGCTGACCTTGATCAACGCGATCGCTCAAATCCCGCTCTGGCCGATCAGCTTCCTGCTGCCGGCGGCGCTGCGGGCGGCGGGCGATTCCCGGTTCACTTCAATGATGTCGATGCTGTCGATGTGGCTGTTCCGGGTCGTGCTCGGATATGTGTTCGGTATCGTTCTTAGGCTCGGTGTGATCGGGGTTTGGCTTGCGATGCAGCTCGAATGGGGCGTGCGGGGCACGATCTTTTTGCTGCGTTTTCGTGGGGAGAAGTGGTACAGGCACCGGCTGGTCGAGCCGGAGGGCGAGGAAGGAAAATAAAAGCGGATGGGAGCTTCCCTTGGGGGGTATCCCCATCCGCTTTTTTATGGATGGCTACCCTTATACGCCTGCAATAAAGCGTTTATGTCAATTTTGCTTTTCGTTTGGAGCAAAGCTTTAGTTACTCTTTCCGACTTTTTCGGGTCGGTGTCGCTGATCATTTCGGATAAATTGGCAGGGATAATTTGCCACGATACGCCGAACTTGTCCTTCAGCCAGCCGCACACCTGAGCTTTTTATCTCCACCTTCTGGAGTATCTCCCAATAATAGTCCAATTCTTCTTGATCCTCGCAATGAATGATAAACGAAATGGCTTCGTTGAATTTGAAATGCGGACCGCCGTTTAACGCGACGAATTGCTGTCCGTCCAGCTCAAATTCAACGGTCATTACGCTTCCTTCCGGAATTCCCAGCCTTTCATGCCCGCCTTTGCCATAACGCGTGATTCGTCCGATCCTTGAATTTTCAAGCTGAAGATCCCTCCAACTTTTGCCTCCGCGAGTATTGACAAATTACCGAGTAACCGATATATAATAACAAGTAGATATTAACAAAATGATAATAACAAATTATGTGTATCGGGTGATAAATGATGACGGATCTATCGGTGCTCCGTGACCGGAATGGACTGACCGAGAAGGAGTACTTACAGTCGTATGATGCAAGTATCTATGAACGTCCTTCCGTTACGGTGGATATGCTTATTTTTACCGTTATGGATAAAGAGCAGGATAACTACAGGAAGCTTTCGGAAAAATCGTTGCAGCTGCTGCTTATCAAGAGGGGGGAGCACCCGTTTCTTGGCCGGTGGGCATTGCCCGGAGGGTTCGTGTCCGTTCACGAAAGTATTGATGATGCTGCGCAGCGCGAATTGAAGAGCGAAACCAACATCGACAATGTGTACATGGAGCAATTATTTACGTGGGGAGACGTCAATCGCGATCCGCGAACGCGGGTCATTAGCTGCTCTTACATGGCTCTTGCGGATCGAACTGAAATGGATATTCAGGCCGGGGATGACGCGGAAGATGCGAAGTGGTTCGAAGTAACATACGAGGTGTTTCAAGAGAAAAAAACCAACTTGAGTGAAGGCCGTGAAATCGAGAAACTCGTGAAAATCGCCCTTCAGAACGAATCCGAGATATTGACTGCCACCGTAAAAATCGTACAGACCACCGTCGGTCGTTCATCGAGAATAAGCCGCGAGATCGTAGAGTCGCAGGGGCTTGCATTCGATCATGCGAAAATTATCGAATACGGCATTGAGCGCCTGCGAAACAAGATTGAATATACGGATATCGCCTTTAATCTGATGCCGCCGCTATTCACTTTATCCGAGCTTCAGCAGGTTTACGAGGTGATACTGGGAAAAGAGCTTTTGGCGGCGGCGTTCCGAAGAAAAATTGCAGCAATGGTGACGGAAACGAATGAATTTACAAAGGATGCGGGGCATCGTCCGTCCAAGTTGTACCGTTTTAACCCGAATTGGAACCGAAACTGAATCGCGAGAGGAATGAGAGATGATGTTTCAAAGGAGCGATCGAATGAACCTCTACACCAAAATCAAAGGCGGGCTTTATGGCGTAGCTGTCGGGGATGCGCTGGGCGGGACGACGGAGTTTATGACCCGCAAAGAAATTCAGCAAACTCACGGTTACCTCACAAAAATGATCGGTGGAGGGGTTTGGGACCTGACGCCGGGGGAAGTGACCGACGATACGATGATGACGTTGTGTGTAGCCGAAGGAATCCTCGAGAATCCCCACAATCCTATGACGGCTATTGGCGAAAGGTTTCTTGAGTGGTATCGATCGAATCCCAAAGATATTGGGAATATCATTCGCAGAGTACTTGGCACCTATAAGGGAAATTGGTATGAGGCCGCTTTTCTCGCAGATCTGGATCTGGGGCAAAGCGCCGGAAACGGGTCGCTCATGCGTTGTCTCCCCGTCGGGTTAATATATCCCAATGTCACGGATATTGAAAAGATATCTCGCATGCAGTCGAAAATGACACACTATGACGAGCGGTGCAATCAAGCCTGCGAAATATACAATCGAATCGTCTTTAGACTTTTAAACGGCGAGTCGTTAGCCAACGCTATCGGGAGTGAAATTGCGGATACGGAATACGAGGATTTGCTCGAAGATGAACCTGCCTGTGAACCGAGCGGCTTTGTCGTTCATACGTTTCGTTGGGTGCTTCACATCCTGCTTACGAGCGGATCGTTCACTGAAGCCGTTCAACGGGCGGCAAATGTCGGAGGAGATACCGATACGATCGCCGCAATTACAGGCGGGATAGCCGGCGTTTATTACGGATTCGAAAGCATCCCCCGCGAGTACTCGGACGTTATTTTGATCAAAGAGCGGTTGGACCGACTGACGGAGCGGATCATAGAGACAAGGGAAGCCATGATAAATGATCTGTCCGAACAGGAGTAATCGTTTTTACTCAATCTTTCCTCCCGAAGCTTATTGACGACCAGAGGCTGCAGCAAGTAAGATGTTGGTAATTCAATGAAAAGGAGGCCGATGACAATGATTTGCATTCAAAACCTATACCACGACAACTGCAAAAAGCTTCATTCCATCGGTCTCAGCGGACGTATGACGGCCAAATAGGGGGAATTGCGCGCCTATTTGCTTTGTTTACCAGTCGGCCATGGACGATGCGGGTCTATGGCTTTTTTTGCGTTCAAAAAAAATCGGAGAGGAAAGAAATCGTTTATGATAGAACAATTTTACCGGCAAGTACAGCTCCCCTCGGGGGTTGTGCATGTGTATGCAGGCGAGGACCTGTTTAAATCGTTGGATTACAAAGTGTTCGAGATGGCAAACAACAACCTGCAAATTCCGAACCAAGTGTATATGAGTTATACCCCCGACGTGCATGTTGGCGTAGGGACGTGCATCGGTACTACGGCGGTGTGGAACACCTCTGGCGGCTACGTATCGCCTTCGATCGTCGGGAGCGATATCGGCTGCGGCATGAGGGTTCATTTAACCAACCTGCATAAGGATGAGCTGAAGGACGTAAAGCTGCGGCGCAAGCTGGTCAAGGCGATTGAAAAATATTTGCCGATTGAGGACCATGCGAGGGGGCATTTCTCGGACATTCGGCTGGAGCATGTGGTGAAAAAAGGGCTTCACGGGCTGCCGAAAAAATATATCCCGGACGGCTACACGCCGCGCAAGGCGACGTCGCTGACCCATGTGGAGCGGAGCAAATTCCATCTGGACGAAGAGGCGCTGGACCTGTTCCCGGAGCAGGTGTGGCACCGTTCGCACCGCCAGCTTGGAACGCTGGGCAACGGCAACCATTTTGTCGAGATTCAGTCCGTTGAAATTGCCGAAGAACGGCGGGAGATTGCCGGGAAATGGGGAATGTTCGACGGGCAGGCGGCGGTTATGATCCACTCGGGATCACGGGCGTGGGGCGGCTCCGTCAGCCAATACTGCGGCAGTCTCTTGGCGAAAATGATGCGTGCGGAAGGGCTCGGCACGGCTGACCCGAAGCTGCTGTTCGCTCCGCTCGAACATCCGCTGGCCCGGAAGTACGTGAATCTGATGTACTCCGCTTTGAATTACGCCGTCGTGAACCGGCATCTTATTGCCTACGCCGTCCGGGAGGCGGGCAAAGACGTATTCGGCCATAAATTCGAGATGACGACGTTATACGATCTTATGCATAACTACGCATGGGAAGAGGAGCATGAAGGACAGTCCTTTTTCGTCCATCGAAAAGGAGCTACCCGGGCGCTCCCGCCGGGCCACCCGGACAATCCGGAGCCGTATGTGGAAACGGGGCATCCCGCGTTGATCCCGGGTTCGATGGGGACCGCTTCCTACATCATGGTAGGAGCTCCCGGCGGAAGGGACAATTTTTATTCCATCTGTCATGGGGCAGGACGAATCCGCTCGCGCAGCGCGACGAAGAAATTGGTAACGCTGAACGAGTTTTCGTCATCGCTGAAAGTCGGAACGGACGAGGAGATCGTGGTCAACCAGAAATCGTTGGAATCGATTTTGGATGAATCGCCGCAAGCTTATAAGGATGTGGATCAAATTATCGATAGCGTCGTCGGGGCGGGTTTGGCTCATGTTGTGGCCAAGTGCAAGCCGATGGCGACGGTGAAAGGCGCTTAAAGTTGTTGCAGATGTAGTCATGCTCGCTGAATTGAACAGATCTGGACGTGTGGAAGGGAACGGGCTATTTCCGCATCGGGGCATCCGATTGGTGGCAGCTCCGGCGTTCAGTCGCCGAAAACACGCAGAGGGATTTTAGTCTGAAAGTATGGGGTCAACCGCTTCGGTTGACCCTTTTTCCATTCGAATTGGAATTCCGGTTGTATAGAAAGCCGGTCCATCGGTCTTGAAGGTCCTTACAAATAAGGCGCAATCCGCTTCATCTCGCGGAGCCGGTCGAAAATGATCTTGTTCACCGCGGACACACGCTCCCGGTCCTCGTAGGTTAACCAAGCGATTTCGGCGATTTCGGAAGCCGGGGACAGCTCCCCTGAGTAATCGGCGGTGTAACAAGTCATGCGCACAAGCTGCCCCTCCGGCTTGCCGTCCGCCTGCGCCTCGAAAGTGCCGAAGTACTCGATCGTTTCCTTTTTCAGCCGAACGGTCAGCTCCTCCTCGATTTCCCGCAGAAGTGTTTCCGTATCCGTTTTCCCCGTTTCCCGTTTTCCTCCCGGAAAATAAAAAGCGGTTTTCCCCACGGACCGCGCTCCCAAGATACGGCCGTCGATTATGTGAATCCAGGCGATTTTATCGATGACAGCGGACATAATGATTTCCTCCCGATACGGTTTCCCAAATGTTCCTTCCATTTTAGCAAATTTGACATCAAATAATAAAGTTTTTGCGATATTCAAAGATCCCCCTTAGGACCGCCGATGGTCGGGAATTCAGGCGAAGCTTAATACTCTGATAATAAAACATGCTTACAATAATTAGACCAAGGCTCATGATTACGCAGGGAGGAAAGGCATGGAGGTTGTATCCAGGCTGTTTGTCAGCATTAACCGCAGCTTCAAGATCAAGCTTATTCTCAGCTTGTCGTGCATCATCCTGCTCTCCTCCGGCATTGCCGGTTATTTGACCTACCAAAACAGCATGGATCTGCTTAAGGATGAGATCGGCAAGCAGTATTTACGCACGAATGAAGATGCTATGGCGAAGCTGGAGTTGAATGTCCAGGAAATTTATCGCATATCGCAAGCGATCGTATTTAATCCTTTGATTGAAAACAGAATCAAGAGCATTGACGCCATGACATCGGTCGGAGACCCGTACGCGCTGTATGCCGACAAGAAGCAGATCGAAGATCAGCTGTATCAAATCAAACTGGACGCCCCCTACATCACGGGCATGTATTTGTACGACCTGAAAGGAATCCCTTCCTATTTCAGCTTCAATACTTCCGTCATCAAGCCGCTCGACAGGGACGTTTACGCGAAGATTCGCTCCCGAATCAACGAAACCTCCGGGGACCTGTTATGGATGAGCCTGCCCTTGCCGAGCTCCATGGAACCCAGCGGTTATCGCCAGTCGGTCATCGCCGCCCGCTTGATGAAGAACAGCCTGCTGCAAACCTACGGTATGCTGGTCATCACCATCGACGAATCCTTTTTCGCCAAGTCGTTCAAGGGGCTGCTGAAGGACGATGCGGACGAAGTATTTTTATACAACCCCGTTCACGAACTCATTTACAGCAGCACTTCCTGGGGTGCGGAAATACTCCCTGATCTTCAGGATGCAAATGATGCCGGAGGGTTGTACTTTGTCAATGACCAGATCTATGCGCAGAGCCGTTCTGCGGCGTATTCCTTTCAACTGCTCAGTGCAACGTCGCTTGAGGGCGTTCATCAGAAAAACCGGAGCATTTCCCGGCAAATCGTATATTCGGGTTTGATCAGCGTGATGCTCAGCAGCGTTCTCATCGTGCTGTCTACGGGAAACTTGCTGCGGCCGCTGAAGCAGCTCGTGAAGGGGCTGCACAAGGTGCGCAACGGCGATTTCAAAACCCGCATTGTCGTTAGTACGAAAGACGAGCTTGCTTACATCGGGGATAGCTTCAATGCGATGACGGAGCAGGTGGAGAGGCTGATCCGGGAGGTTTATGCGACGCAGCTCAGCGAGCGGGAAGCGCAGCTGCAGTCGATTCAGGCTCAGCTGAACCCGCATTTTCTGCACAATTTGTTTAACGAAATTTATTGGAAGCTGATCCTGCAAAATCAAAAAGAAACGGCGGCGCTGATCAAATCGGTTTCCGAGACGATGAACTACTCGCTGATGCCGGTGCGCTCGTTCACAACCGTGCGGGAAGAGCTGGAGCATCTCAAGCATTATTTGAAGCTGCAGGCCGAGCTGTTCGAATCGGATCTGCAGATAAGCATCCGGATTGACGAAGATGCGATGGACGGAATCATGCTGCGTTTTCTTCTGCAGCCGCTCGTGGAGAACGTATTCGTACATGCCTTTCGCAACAAAACCGCGGATAAAGCATTCGGGCTGAGGGTGTGGAAAGCGGAGGGGGAGCTGAAGATCGAAGTGTCCGACAACGGGGATGGTATCGATGAAGAGCGGTTGTCCCAAATAATGAACTCGGATTACGGCGGTATGCCGGTTCGCCAAAGGGCGCAAAGACGCGAAAGCCTCGGGATTCGGAGCGTTCGCAAGCGTATTGAATTGGTGTACGGACCGCCCTACGGTCTTCACATCGAATCCGCCCCCGATGCGGGGACAAGGATAAGGCTTAGCTTGCCGTATGAAGAATATCGAAGCGGAGGTGAAGAAGTTGCCGGCAGGTAAAATTCTGATCGTGGAGGATCAGCCCAATTTTCGCAAAGGATTGGTAAAGATCATTCAGGAAGGGCAATACGGGTGGAGCGTGGCGGGCGAGGCTGCGAACGGCTCGGATGCGCTGGACATGCTGGAGCGGGTACATCCTGATCTGGTGCTGACCGATATTCGAATGCCGAGGATGAACGGTATCGATTTTATTGCGGAAGCGCGGCTGCGCCATCCCGAGCTGCTTTTTATTTTTCTGACGGCCTACAAAAATTTCGAATACGCCCAATCGGCCGTCAAGATGGGGGCGCTGGATTACTTGGTCAAGCCTTGTACGGAGGAAGAGGTCGGCAAGGTTTTGCTCAAGGCGTCCGATTATTATGGCAAACAAAAGGCGAAGCGGCAAAGCGAGTCGATCCTAAAGCGGCGGGAACAGGTTCAGGCGTTAAGGGCGGCCTTGCTGAACCTCCCCTGCGAACAAGAAGCTTTGATCCAGCTGGACGAAATATTGTCCGGCAAGGAGCTCTGGCTGTTCCGCTTGAGCGTGCAGCCGGATCCTTATGTGGTGAGCGAGGAAAGGAACCGGGATGAGGCGCTGGCGTCGGCGATCGCCCTAACTGAGCAGCGGATACAACAGGCAGATCCTGAGGCGCTGCTGGCAGCGGTGGAGCACAACCGGTTTCTGCTGGCCGCTTCACCGCAACTGACGGAACAATTCCTGCGGGAGGCGATGGATACGATAAAGGAGCTTGCTCCGCACGTGCAGATTCGTCTCATTAGAGTAGGTCAGGCGCCCCGGGTTAAGCATTTGGCGGGAATTTATGCGCGGGTGAACAAGATGGCGGAACTGGAGGAAGGTAAGTCAGGCGGTATTCTGCCAGCGGATCCAATTTCAGGGAGGGCGGCAGTTCCTTTTATCGACCGGGAAGTGGTTCAGCAGCTTGGAGACCAGTTGGCGAATACGATCGCCCTTGGCCGCACCGACCGGCTGCGTGAGCTTCTGGATAAGCTGACTGTGCCGGCAGCCTCCATGAGCGCCGCAGGGAGCGGCAGCTTGATTGAACAGGCCACCGCTTATATCGAAGCGAACTACAAGGGGGATTGCCGGCTTGTAGACGTTGCTGCCCACGTGCGGTTAAACCCCAGCTACTTCAGCGTCTGGTTCAAGAAGGAGACGGGGGAGAATTACACCCGCTTTCTGACCCGCGTGCGGATGGAGAAGGCCGCCGTCCTGCTTCGGAATACGGATTTAAAAATTGCCGAAATCGCCGATGCCGTCGGCTTCAACGAGCCTAACCCAACTTTCCGCGGTTTTTGCCCGATTTGGAGCAAAAACCGCTTTTTCGTACCCGAAACCCCTTGATCTTACTGGGGTCACTCTTCAAAGTCGCAAATGTAGTGACCTAATATATATTTAATGTATTTACTTTATTTTCGGTTTCTGCTATAGTTAAAGGTATGTTCATTCGTCAAACCTCTACCCAACACAAAAAATCGAATACCACGTACACCAAGCATCAATTGGTCGAGTCCTACCGTACCGGCAAAGGTCCGCGCCAACGGGTCATTATGGAACTAGGTACGCTCACGCTCCCCAAATCTCAGTGGCGCACGTTGGCTGCCGTTCTGGAAGCTCGTTTAGCCGGACAAGATTCTCTCCTGGCCGAAGAGCCTGCGATTGCCGAAGCGGCCGATGCGGCGATGAAGCATTACCGGTTCGTTCAAACCAAAGCCCAAGAAAAGCAACAACGGCACGAACAACGCGAACTGGTCACCGTGGATCTTCAGAGTATCGCTTCCTCCGAACACCGTTCACTCGGTCCGGAATTGGTCGCGCATACCTTTTGGGAGCGATTAGGATTGAACCGAATTCTGAAAGACTGTGGATTATCCACGCAGCAACAGGCGCTTGCTCAAGCGGTCGTGATCGGTCGGCTCGTTGCTCCTTCCAGCGATTTGGCGGCATGGCATTGGCTTCGCAACCAAACCGCCTTGTTGGAACTGTTGCCGACGGATCTTTCTCGCATCCGTAAAGATGCCATTTACGAGATCGCGGACGAACTGCTTGCCCACAAAGTTCGGATCGAGCAGGCGCTGCGCGACCAGGAAGCGCTCTTGTTTCCGAGCCGGACGACATTGTTTCTGTATGATTTGACCAACACGTATTTCGAGGGCCAGTGCAAGAACAATACGCTGGCCAAACGCGGCAAATCCAAAGAACAACGCGCTGACCGGCCGCTGGTGACGCTGGCGCTCGTGGTGGATCACCGGGGTTTTCCGATCTTTAGCCGCATTTATGGCGGCAACCAATCCGAACCGAAAACGCTGCCGGACATTCTGGATCGCCTGTACACACCGGAAGAACCGCATCTGTTTGCCCAAGAGCGGCCGACGATCGTCATGGATCGGGGGATTGCCACCAAGGACAATATCCAGTTGCTCAAATCCGGCGGTTATCCTTATCTGGTGGTCGAGCGCCGGGCTGTCGAGAAAGAGTATGTGCAGGAATTCGAACAGGCCAGAAACACATTCGAACCCATCGGCAATGACGTCACCTCCGAGACGGTTTTTGTCAAAAAAATCCCGTGGGAGAACGGCTCACGGGTACTCTGCCTGAGCGCCGGACGGGAACAGAAAGAACAAGCGATGGACGCGCTCAAGGAAGAGCGTTTCCTGCAGGACCTGGTCCGCTTACAGATGTCCGTTGCCAAAGGCAACATTCAACTTGTCGAAAAGGTTGGCGAACGGGTCGGTCGACTGAAAGAGCGATACCCGAGCATCGCTGCTCACTACGACATCGTACTGCAGCTCGATGAGGCAAAGAAGAAGGTGACGGCTGTCACTTACGTCAAGAAAGAAAGCCGCGCCAAACGTCAAACATTGACCGGTTGTTACGTGATTGAAACCAGTCATCAGGACTTGGCGGCGGCAGACATTTGGCGACTGTACACGACGCTTACGCAAGTCGAAGAAGCGTTTCGTTCGCTGAAGACGGATTTGGGTATGCGTCCTGTTTACCATCAGCAAAAGAGTCGGACGGAAGGTCACTTGTTTATTTCCGTGCTGGCGTATCACTTGCTCATAAGCATCGAGAAGACGCTCATCGAGCAAGATGATCACCGCCGTTGGTCAACGGTGCGCAACGTATTATCCACGCATCAACGCAGCACGATCATGCTCACCGATGCTCAGGACCAGATTCACCACATTCGGGTTTCGAGTTCGCCGGAAAGCGCTCATCAGGAAATCTATCGATTGCTCGATATCAAAGATCCGCTCAAACGCAAACATACGGTGGTTGCAAAAAGATTGTAGTGACCAATAAAATTTTGAATACCCAATCAAATCAAGGCTTCATCCGACTAATGGCGGAAAGTTGGGCTAATTATTTCACGAATACGTTCAGGCAGTATTACAGCCTCTCCCCCAAAGAGTACCGCAAGGAGTCGTTTACTTGAATTTCACATGAATCCAACGAATTTATAGGTTTGTCTATAAATTTTTAAGGGTTCTTTTTTTTTGAATTTTTATAATGAAATCGCAGGTAACGTGGAGGGAAACGCAGCCCACGAACAACAGAAGCTGCAGGAGGTCAACATGAGGCAACAATCGAAACCGGCGGCCGCCCGCTCCGATGCGGAGGTTAATGCGAGGATCGCAGCCGAGCTTGCCGCTTTGACGGAATCGACAGACGAATCGGTTAAAACCGGGCAAATTCGCTGTCTTCACGGCATCGGAGGTGTTCCGGCATGACGACGGAGCCGCACGGCCATGCCCCGGCCTTCCCGTCCGCATGGACGGCGGGAGAATCTTCGCGGGCTGCCCGGGTGCGCAGGCTGCGGCGCAGCATACCGCTTTATGCCATGCTGCTGCCGGTCGCCGCGTTCTACATCGTGTTTAAATATGTGCCGATGGCGGGACTTATCATCGCCTTCGAAAACTACAATTTTGCGGACGGCATCTTTGGCAGTCCATGGGTCGGCTGGCAAAACTTCCGCCTGCTGTTCTCCACACCGAACACGTTATCGATGATATGGAATACGTTATGGCTGTCGGTGCTCAATTTGGTGTTCGGTTTTCCGCTGCCGATCCTGCTTGCCGTTCTTTTGAACGAAGTCAGGCGGACATGGGTGAAAAAATGGGTGCAGACACTGATTTATTTGCCGCATTTCTTCTCTTGGGTGATCGTTTCCGGCGTCGTGCTGACGCTGTTTGCGACCGATTACGGGACGGTCAACCGCCTGCTCGGATTTCTGTCCGTAGAGCCGGTCACCTTCCTGTACGAGCCTGTCTCCTGGACCGTTATCTTTGTAGGCTCCGGGGTATGGAAGGAGATGGGATTTAGTGCCGTCATTTTTTTGGCCGCATTGACGGCAATCGACCCGGCGCTTTATGAGTCAGCCTGCATCGATGGAGCGGGCAAGTGGCGCCAGGTATGGCACATCACCTTGCCCGGCATTCGCCATACGATTGTGCTGATGCTGATTCTGGCGATCGGGAAGGTGATGGAGGTCGGTTTCGACCAGGTCTACAATCTGCAAAACTCGGCGGTTGCCGACGTTTCCGAGGTCATCAGCACATATATGTACAAAATCGGCCTTCAGCAGGCGCAGTTCAGTTTGACGACAGCCATGGGGCTGTTCGAATCGACGGTCGGCTTTGTGCTGGTGCTGATCGCCAACCGGATCGCCAAAGCGTACAATCACGAATTGTTTTAATCCATCCTAACCAATAAAGAGGGTATCGCATGAAACCGAGCGCTGGAGATCGCCTCTTCTACGGTGTCAATTACATCGTTCTTATCCTTCTGGCGTTAAGCTGTCTGCTTCCTTTCGTCCATCTCGCCTCCGTGTCGCTCAGCGGGAAAGCGGCTGTGGACTCGGGACATGTTTGGCTGTGGCCGGTGGACTTTCAAACGGCCGCTTACCGCTACTTTTTTACGGACACACAGGCCATCGCAGCCTTCCGCAACAGCCTGGTCATCACCTTAGGAGGCGTGGGGTTGAGCATGCTCGGCACGATTGCGGCCGCTTATCCGCTGTCCCGCTCCTTTCTGGCCGGCAGACGTTTTTTGATACTCGGCATGGTGTTTACGATGATGTTTTCCGGCGGCATGATTCCGACCTACATGGTCGTCAAAAGCTTGTCGCTGATCGATTCCTACTGGGCGATTTGGCTCACCGGCCTCGTCAGCACCTACAATCTGCTGCTTATGAAAAGTTATTTCGAGCATTTGCCGAAGGAGCTGGAGGAAGCTGCGCAATTGGACGGCTGCGGCGATACGGCCTATCTGATCCGCGTCGCACTTCCGCTGTCGGGACCGATGCTTGCGACCATTGCGTTATTTTATGGCGTGCATTACTGGAATTCCTTCATGAGCGTGCTCATGTATATTAACAAATCCGACATGCAAAATTTGACCGTGATCGTCCAGGCGATGCAGCAGAAGAGCGATCTGATGCTGACCGCGATGGAGGATAAAGACAGGCAATCGCTCATGGGCGAAATGATTAAAGCGGCGGGCGTAATCGTACTGACGGTGCCTATGGTGGCGGCGTATCCGTTTCTGCAGCGTTATTTTATCAAAGGCATCATGCTGGGTTCGGTTAAGGGTTGACCCTCGAGGAATCATCGCCGTCTGATCCGGCTGGATGATAGATGATTGCAATAGACATTTTGATGAGGAGGCAAAGGATATGAAAAAAAGCGGCTTGAGGAAGGGGACGGCGGTTACGGCTGTCGTAGTGGCTGCCACCCTTACAATGATCGGCTGCAGCGAGCAGAAGAAAGCGACGGAGGCAGCGGCATCCGAGACATCGAAGAAGCCGTCTGCAGTACCGGCCAAACGTGCCGAAGTGACGGTAACCATGTACGACCGGGGGGCCGTACCGGCATCGGAGGGCTCTTACGAAGACAACCGCTGGACGAAGTGGATCAATAATAACGGTCCCGTGGACGTGAAATATGTGCCGATTTTACGCAGCGATTCGACGAAAAAGCTCAACATGCTGTTCGCATCGGGCTCCGCTCCGGACATCATCAACGAGTATAATACACCTTTCCGGGACAATTTGTACAACCAGAAGCAGCTGCTGCCGCTCGACAATTACTTGAAGGATATGCCGGAATACCAGAAGGTGCTCGATCAGTACCCGCAGCTGAAAAAAGCAGGAACGAAGCCGGACGGCAAGCTGTATTACATCGGTAAAATGAAAGAAGCGACTCCCGCGCACGCGTTTTTCATCCGCACGGACTGGCTGAAGAAGCTGAATCTGTCCATGCCGGAAACGACCGACGAGCTGCTCAAGGTCGCCAAGGCGTTTGCCGACCAAGACCCGGACGGAAACGGCAAGAAAGATACGTACGGGATGAATTTATCCACCTACTCCCAGTATGCCATCAATGAAATGTTCGGCGCGCCGATGTCCGACAGCCAGCTGTCGTGGGGGCTTAAGGACGGCAAAATCGGCATTTTATGGGAGAATGATCTCGCTGCATTGAACTTTAAAAAAGAGCTGTATCAAGGCGGTATGATCGATAAGGATTTCCTGAACGACAAGGACGGCGCCAAAGCGAAGCAGGATTTCCTGAACGGCAAGCTCGGTATTTATGTGAATCCCAGCACCAACTGGTATGAGTTCCCCGTTATCGATATCACGACCTTGAAAAAAAATGTGCCGGGAGCCGAAATCGATCTGCTTCCTTATCCGAAATCGCCGCTCGGTCATTACACCGGGGCGATCGATAACCCGATTCAGATGACCACCGCGTTCAACGCCATGATCAAGGATCCCGCTGCCGCCGCGCAGTACATCAACTTCATGATGAAGCCGGAGACGGGGATGAAGATCAACTACGGGGACGAAGGCGTGCATTGGACTAAAGATGCGAAAGGCTGCCCCATTCCGACCGATCCGCAAAAGGTTAAAAACGAAGTCGGGTATGCGGCGGATTACGAAATCTTCCTGAGCCGCGTCGATAAATGCGACTTCCTCGTCAACAAGTTCGATCCGGCCAAGCCGGAACAGAAAGCGGGGCTGGAGCTGTATAAAAAAGCCCAGGATACGTACATGGATCCCGGCAAAATGTACCCAGGCATTGCTCTGGGGCAATATATGCCGACTTTTGCCGGAGATTCGAATGTGATCCATGCGACATTGCTTAAGCAAATGACGGATTTTTACGTGAAGGCGATGATCAGCGGTGAGAAATATACGCCGGAGCAGGCGATCAAGGATGCTCAAGCGGCTTGGGATCAGGCCGGAGGCAAGAAGCTCGAAGAGGATATGAATAACTGGTACGCGCAAAACAAGGACACCGCCTTCTTGATCAAAGATGTGTGGGAAATTGTCAAGCAGCAGAAGCAAGTCAAATAATGCCGAATGCAAACGAGGGGGCGGAAAGGATGCATGTCTTTCGCCCCCTGACCCGTCCTTTACTTAACTCGAGGTTACTAGATGAACAATATTTCAGTACTTTGAAAATACCTCTGTCTCTTTTATAGTTTAGGATGTGGAAACCCACCCAATCCAATTAGAAAACGGAGGAATCACCGGCATGAAGTATCGGAACTTGGGAAGAACAGGACTGAAGGTAAGTGAAATCAGCTTGGGCAGCTGGCTGACTTACGGCGGGTATGTGGAAAAGGAGAACGCCGTCAATTCCATTCACAAGGCGTACGAGCTGGGGATTAACTTTTTCGATACGGCAAACGTGTATGAGCGGGGCGAGGCCGAGAAGGTCGTCGGCGAGGCGCTGGCCAAGTACCCCCGCGATTCCTACGTGCTCGCTACGAAGGTGTTTTGGCCGATGGGCGACGGTCCGAACGACCGAGGTTTGTCGCGCAAGCATGTCATGGAGCAATGCCATGCCAGCCTGAAGCGGCTTGGAACGGATTACGTCGACATTTACTATTGCCATCGGTTTGACCCGAACACGCCGGTGGAGGAGACGCTGCGGACGATCGACGACCTGGTCACCCAGGGCAAAATCCTGTACGCCGGCGTCAGCGAATGGACGGCCGTGCAAATGGCGGAAGCTCTTGCGGTGGCGGACAAATATTTGCTCGACCGCATCGTCGTGAACCAGCCGGTTTACAACATGTTCAACCGCTACATCGAAAAAGAAGTGATTCCGTTCGGCGAAGCCAAAGGGATCGGACAAGTCGTCTTCTCGCCGCTCGCTCAAGGGCTCCTCAGCGGCAAATACAAGTCCGTGAACGACATCCCGGCCGACAGCCGCGCTGCCAAGCTGGAAAACATGCGCAAAGGCATCACGGAAGAGAAGATCGCGAAGGTTGCCCAGCTCTCGGGCATCGCGGGCGAACTCGGCGTTACCCTGTCGCAGCTCGCACTGGCCTGGATTCTGCGCCAAAGCAATGTCGCCAGCGCCCTGATCGGCGCCAGCCGTCCGCAGCAGGTGGAAGAGAACGCGCAGGCGTCCGGCATCGAGCTGTCGCAAGAGATGCTGGACAAAATCGAAGCGATTTTGGCTTAAATAAAGCATGCGGGCGTGCCTGTATTGGCGCGCCCGCTGTTTTTTTACATGGCGGGCAGTCTAACGGTTGCGGTCGAGCTTATTTGATTCAAAAACGTCATTTTCGAAAGGGTAACGGTTGTGGTAGAGCTTATTTCGCATCTTGTATCTCGCAATACGGTAAAAGTTCACAAATAACCGCTCTGGCAAACGTTATCGTTCTGAAATCACCTATTTGGCCCTTATAAGCTCACCTGCAACCGTTACACCGTCTACCGAATGAGCCGAACCCGACCGCGGCACCTAGTAAGTGTCATACATATAAGAACGGTAATCAGTCAACATTCTTTTTTCCCAAATCGCTTCCAAAGCCAGAAACTCCTCCTCCATTCGGATGAGCAGTTCGGGAGGAAGAACGGGGGCGGCGGACGGCAGTTTCTCTTCCATAAAAGCGAGCCGGTACCGTGTCGGAGGGTGAGTGGATTCGATGCGGCTCTCCGTCAACTCCGTCAGAATGCGAATCCGCTCCACCTCCCTGGACGGCACCGAACGGATGCGTCCGCGGAACTCCTCGAACAGGTTGGCCGTGTACCGGTATTCCGCAACCATATCGAGCGCTTTGTAAAAAGTCGGGCCATAGCACATTTTCCGCAGAGCCGAGGCGGCGGCACGAGTGCCGGCCACGGAAGCCGCGGCGTAGTCCGCGCCGTATTCCGCCCGCTGGGAATCAGCCCAAACGGCGAGTCCTATAGCATACCATGGGACCAATACGACATAAGCCAGTCCTTTTCGAAACCATTCCAGCAGCCGTGCTAAAGAAGACAAGATGTCCGAAAAGTCCGTTTTTGGATATATAGTTATGTAAAGCCGCCCCAATGCTCTTTGTACGCCCCCCAGAAAAGAGCTGCGGGTGATGTCCCGGTTCGCATGATGTCCAAGCTCGTGGGAAATAATCGCGAGCTTTTCTTCCGGAGTTAGCGATGCGAACAGCGGCAGACCGATAATGAGCAGCTTTTTCCTTCGAAAGCCCGAAATCGTATACGCCGCGTTGAAACTCAGATTGATCACAATCCCGTCGACGGGAGGAGCACCGAGAAAAGCGGCCGCCTCGTCGGCAGCGCGGTATAAGGCCGGGTATTCCCGCCGGTCAAGCTTAGGTTTTTTCAGCCTGTACACCCGGGGGACAAGAACAAAGGTCAATCCGGCGAAAAAAAGACCGGCCAGCAAATCGCCCAACGTCCGGATCTCGTAAAAGATCATAAAGGTTTTGTAGGCAACCCAACATACGAGCCCGTACCATAATGCCGCAAAGCTGTAGGCCAGAAGGCGGGAGGGTGTGAGCCGGAATCCGGATTGCCATTCCCCGCGGATTTGTTCAAAAATCGCCGCATTCCTATTGGAGCCGAGCCACTTGTTCAATCGAGCCCACAGCCGGTCCCTGCGGCTCTTCGGGATATAGGGATCGATATTCCAATGGCAATGATCGCACCAGGTAACGAAACCCGGATTCACCGGCATCTCGCGGCCGCAGTCGGGACAAGCTTCGGTTTTTTCAGACAAAGGGGCCACCTCACTCAGTTGGATACGCAGTTTCCAGCCAATTCGACATTTTTATTCGATTCTCCTGCTTCCGGCGCTGCTTCACCTCATTGCAGCATATTGACTCCCCCCAAGCGAATGTGATATATAAAAGAAAGAATTAGCACTCTCGTTTGCGGAGTGCTAAAATCACTCCGACGCACATGATGTCAAGGAAGGAGATCCGCGCATGGCCAAGAAGCAGTTTCAAGCCGAATCGAAACGATTGCTGGAAATGATGATCAACTCCATTTATACGCAGAAGGAGATTTTTCTGAGGGAGCTCATCTCCAATGCCAGCGATGCCATCGACAAGATTTACTACAAGGCGTTAACCGACGACAAGCTCGTTTTCAACAAAGAGGATTACTATATCAAAATCACGCCGGACAAAACAAACCGCACTTTGACCATCTCCGATACGGGGATCGGCATGACGAAGGACGAGCTGGAAAACAACCTCGGCGTCATCGCCAAAAGCGGCTCGTTTGCCTTTAAGAAGGAAAACGAGCTGAAAGACGGACATAACATCATCGGTCAATTCGGGGTCGGTTTCTACTCCGCCTTTATGGTGGCCGACGTCGTGACGGTGATCAGCAAAGCGCTCGGCAGCGAAGAGGCGTACAAATGGGAGTCCGCAGGGGCCGACGGATATACGATCGAGCCGTGCGAGAAAGCTGCGCCGGGTACGGAAATTATTTTGAAAATCAAGGAAAACACCGAAGACGACAGCTACGACGAATATTTGGAGGAGTACCGGCTTAGGTCGATCATCAAGAAATACTCCGACTTCATCCGCTACCCAATCAAGATGGAAGTTACCCGCAGCAAGCCGAAGGAAGGCAGCGACAGCGAACGCGAGGAGTATGTCGAAGAGCAAACCGTCAACAGCATGGTGCCGATTTGGCGGAGAAACAAAAACGAGCTGACCGCGGAAGACTACGAGAACTTCTACATGGAGAAGCGGTACGGCTTCGACAAGCCGATCAAGCATATCCATATCAGCGCCGACGGGGCCGTCGTGTACAACGCGATTTTGTACATCCCGGAAAAAACGCCGTTCGACTACTACACGAAGGAATACGAAAAGGGGCTAGAGCTGTATTCCAACGGCGTGCTGATCATGGAAAAATGCGCCGATCTGCTGCCCGATTATTTCAGCTTCGTCAAAGGGATGGTCGATTCCGAGGATTTGTCGCTCAACATCTCCCGCGAGCTGCTGCAGCATGACAAACAGCTGAAGCTCATCGCCAAGAACATCAAAAATCGGATCAAAAGCACGCTGCAAAGCCTGCTGAAGGACGAACGGGAGAAATACGAGGAGTTTTACAAATCGTTCGGCCGCCAGCTGAAATTCGGGGTATACAGCGATTTCGGTGCGAACAAGGAAGACCTGCAGGATTTGCTGCTGTTCTACTCCTCCAAGGAGAAGAAGCTGGTCACGTTGGACGAATACGTTTCGAGAATGCCGGAGGATCAAAAGTACATCTACTACGCCGCGGGGGATTCGATCGAACGGATCGACAAGCTTCCGCAAACGGAGCTCGTCGCCGACAAAGGCTACGAAATCCTGTACTTCACCGACGATATCGACGAATTCGCGATCAAGATGCTGATGAAATACAAAGAGAAGGAATTCAAGTCGGTATCGAGCGATGACCTCGGAATCGAAACGGATGCCGCCGACAAGCAGGCTGAGGCGGAAGAGAGCGACAACAAGGAGCTTTTTGAGTTTATGAAAAATACTTTGTCCGACAAAGTGAAGGAAGTTAAAGCCTCCAAGCGGCTGAAAAGCCATCCGGTCTGTCTGTCCGCTGCGGGCGAGGTGTCCATCGAGATGGAAAAAATCCTCAAGGCGATGCCTACCGGCCAAGATGTGAAGGCGGACAAAGTGCTCGAAATCAACGTCCAGCACGAAGTGTTCCAGTCGCTGAAGGACGCCTACCAAAACGACAAAGACAAACTGAAGCTGTACACGAACCTGCTGTACAACCAGGCACTGCTGATCGAAGGGCTGCCGATCGGCGACCCTGTCGAGTTCACCAACGACATTTGCAAAATCATGGTGTAAAACCATTGCTGGAAATACATGTACCCCAAAAACCGTCCGGATCCTCCGGGCGGTTTTTTAGTCGGCGAATAACGAGCCTCGCATTTGGAAAAATTACCAAGAAACCAATCACACGGAGGTGTAGAAATAGGGATGGACGACAACAATCAATCGCATAACGGCGCTGATACTAGCAAAGCGGATGTGGATCAAAACGCTTTTCAGGGAGCGGCGAGTTACGTCCAACGAGCAGTGGAGCATGCCGCAGACACCACGGCGGATGCAACGCAAAATTTGGTTAACCAGGTTATGAACGATGGGGAAGACTCCGACTCGTAAACGTCGCATGGTGTCGTGGGGCCGGAGCTACTCTTCCGGACAATAGGTCCGTTATTTGACGAAAATGGCGCGTTTGAACGTCAAAACGGACACAGGGTGCGTTAATAGCCCGAAAATGCCAAGCCCGTGACGCTCTTTCGGTGAATAACGGATCTCATGTCCGAAAGATGTGGAAATGAGGCGTTTTTCCCGAAATAACGGATCTGATGTCCGTTTAGATAGACGCCAGGCAGCCCCGCTCCCGATCTCGCACCGAAAGAAGGCGTGCCCGAGGCACGCATCTGCTCCTTAGGCATCGCACCCAAAGTAAAGCGTTCCCGGCATAAGTTTTTGCGGAAGCAAAAACGATGGCGGGCCAACGCGAGCCCGAGGCACGCATTTGCTTCTTAGGCATCGCACCGAAAGTGAAGCGTGTCGGGGTATAGGCTTTTTACCCGAAGGTAAAAAAGCCATACCCCGACAGACGCGACCTAGAAGCGAGCACTCCCTTACTGCGGGCGGGTCCAGGGCGCCCGAGCGCCTTGAGGGCTTTGCGGAGCAAAGCCGGCTTCGGAAGCCTGGGGTCCCCCCCAGTGGGGGGATTTAGGGGGCACAATTACGGTTAAAAATCTCCCTTTTTCATAGAGGATATTCCCTGTACGGTGAGCGGGTCGAGTTTATACAATAGGATCAGCAATGGAGCCGCGCCCGATAAAATGATAACGGTTACAACGGCGCGCCATTGGAAGCCACTATCGTTAAACCAGGAGGTCACCTATGAAAAAAGGTCTGAAAACCGCAACGTCTTCCTTGCTCGCTTTGTCCCTCATGTCTACGCTGGTAGCGTGCAGCCGAAGCGAAGCGCCGGCTTCCGCGCCTGCGCCGAAAACAAACGACCAAGGGCAGCCGGCCGCGCAAAAAGAGATTACGCTCACGTGGTCGTTCGGCAAAGATGCGACCGGAGTCAGCCCGAAGCTGGCGAAGATGTTCGAGGAGAAAAACCCGGGCATCAAGGTCAACGTGATGGAGATGCCGCAAAAATCCGACGCGCAGCATAACGACTACGTCACCAAGCTGTCCTCCAAAGATACGAGCATCGACGTTATGAATATCGACATCATCTGGCCTCCCGAGTTCGGCGCTTCGCAATGGCTGGAGCCGCTGGACAGCTATTTCACGAAAGATGAGCTGGACAAGTTTTTGCCGGGGCCGATCGCGGGGAACACCTATAACGGCAAATTATACGGATTGCCCTATTACACGGATGCGGGGCTGCTGTACTACCGCAAAGATATTTTGGAAGAAGCCGGCGTGCAGCCGCCGAAAACGTTCGACGAGCTGATGAACATCGCCAAGACGCTGAAAGGCAAGGGCGGCACGGAATTCGGCGTCGTGTACCAGGCGAACCAGTATGAGGGGCTAGTGTGCAACGTGCTCGAGTATATTTGGGGCAACGGCGGCGACGTGCTGACCCCGGACAACAAAGTGGTGCTCGATTCTCCGAATACGGTGGAAGCCATCAAAAACTTCGCGGCTCTGACGCAGTCGGACCTCGTGCCGAAAGGCATCACCACCTACATCGAAGACGATGCGCGCACCGTCTTTACCGAAGGGAAGTCCGTTTTCCTGAGGCATTGGCCGTCCGCATGGGCAGCGGCGCAAGGAGAAGGCTCCAAGGTCAAAGGCAAGGTCGGCATCGTGCCGATGCCGGTAGGTCCTTCCGGGAAAAATCCGGCGGCGACGCTCGGAGGCTGGAATCTCGGGATCAACGTGAATATTTCGAAGGAGAAGAAGGAAGCGGCCGTGAAGCTGATCAAGTTTTTGACCTCCGATGAAGCGCAAACGTTCGCTTCCGTGAACGGCGGCCGCATTCCGATCAAGAAGGCGCTGTTCAAAAACGCCGACGTGCTGAAGGCGAACCCGCACTTCGAGTCGATGTACGACGTGTTTATGAACGCCAAGCCGCGTCCGGTATCGCCGATTTACCCGCAAATTTCCGACGTGATGCAAATCCAGGTGCACAAGGCGATTACGGGAGCGCAGCCGGCGGATCAGGCGGTAAAGAACATGCAGAAAGAAATCGGCGATTTGCTGGCAAAATATAAAAAATAGCGTTCCGAGGCGGGGATGGCTCTTCCTCTTGGCCGGGCCGTCCCTGTTTTCAATCGGGGAGCTGCAGGGGAATTAGGCGAGGTTCATTTTCGGGATAACCGGGGCTTTGGTTTCAACAGACGGGGAGGTTTTGGACATGGAGGGGAACTCGGCGGTCATGACAAAAGAGACGGCGGCTGCAGGCAAAAAGCTTTTGAACGGCCGGCGGCAGGAGTCTTTGCTCGCTTACGTGCTGGTAGCTCCGGCAATGCTGACGATCGGGCTGTTTGCGCTTTATCCGATATTGAATACGATTTGGCTCAGCTTGCATGAGCTGAAATTAAATATGCCGTATTTGGGCAAACCGTTCGTAGGGTTTACGCATTATGCGGCTTTAAGCGGCGATGTGCGGTTTTGGGCGTCCTTGTGGAACACGCTTTATTTTACGTTTTTCTCCGTGCTGCTTGAACTCGTGCTCGGTTTCGCGATTGCGATCCTGATCAACCGCAGCTTCGTCGGCCGCGGCATCGTGCGGGCGGCGGTGCTCGTCCCGTGGGCCATCCCTACCGTCGTATCGGCGATGATGTGGAAGTTCATGTTTAACGACCAGCTCGGCGTGATCAACGATCTGCTCGTGAAGATTGGCATCCTCGATCACTACATCGCCTGGCTCGGCAGCAGGGAGACGGCGCTTTGGTCGATTATCGTGACCGACGTTTGGAAAACGACGCCGTTTATGGCGCTGCTTATATTGGCGGGCCTGCAGGTGATTCCGGCGGACATTTACGAAGCGGCCAAAGTCGACGGGGCTACGCGGCTGCAGCAGATGATCAGAATTACGGTGCCCCTGGTCAAGCCGGCCGTACTTGTCGCGCTGTTGTTCCGGACGCTGGATGCGTTCCGCGTGTTTGACATCGTCTTCGTCATGACCGGCGGAGGGCCGGCGAACTCGACGGAAACGCTGTCGATGTACGCGCAGACGACACTGATGCGTTATCTCGACTTCGGCAAAGGCTCGGCGCTTTCGGTCATCACGTTTGTTTGCGTATTGCTGATCAGCTTCTTTTACATCAAAGTGCTCAAGGTGGACATCGAGAAGAGATAGGAGGGATATTCATGCTACTACAGCGCACCAAAATAACCTTTTTTTACGCGGCGGTGTGGGCTTTCGTCGTCATCGTGATGTTTCCCTTCTTCTGGCAGATCAATACGTCGCTCAAGCCGCCGGACCAGCTGTACAAAATGCCGCCGGATTGGCTCCCGTCGCCGGTCTATTTCGGCAGCTACATCTCGACGTTTACGAAGCATCCGTTCACGATATACCTCGAAAACAGCCTGATCGTGGCGACCGCGACGACGCTGTACAGCATCGTCATGGGTGCTCTTTGCGCCTATGCGGTGGCGCGCCTGCAGTTTCGGGGGAAAAAGCTCATCCTGATGCTCGTGCTTTCGGTATCGATGTTTCCGGCGATATCGATCCTCAGTCCGCTTTATATTTTGCTGCGGGATTTTAACCTGCTGAATACGTTCGAAGGGTTGATCCTGCCTTACACGACGCACGGGCTGCCGCTGACGATCTGGATATTGGCGAGCTTCTTCAAAGACATTCCCGCGGAGCTGGAGGAGTCGGCCCGCATCGACGGCACAAGCCGGCTCGGCGCCTTCTGGAGAGTCATTATCCCGCTCGCCGCGCCGGGCATGTTCACGACCGCCATTCTCGTGTTTATCGGCGCGTGGAACGAATTTTTATTTGCATTTTCCTTTATGTCCAAGGACATCATGAGAACGGTGCCTGTCGGCATTGCGATGTTTCCGGGGGAGCACGACATTCCGTGGGGGGATATTTCCGCCGCTTCGGTCATCGTGACACTGCCGCTTATCGTCATGGTGCTGCTGTTCCAGCGGAGAATCATTTCGGGATTGACGTCAGGCGCGGTGAAAGGGTAATTTTAAGATACGGGCGGGTAATCATGTCGGTCTTCCAGCGGCACGGTTACCTTCTTTGTCTTTAGAGAAAAGGAGCTGAGGTCAGTCATCATGAAGTGGCTCAAAAGAAGCTTGTTTGCCAAGCTGCTCGTCGGCATGCTGATTTCAGCGGTCATTCCTTATTCGCTTTTTAACGTATTTTCATATAAATCAACCTCCGATTCCGTGGAAAATCAAGTGATCGAGCTGAATCAGAACCTGATGGACGTCAACATGGACAACGTCAAAAAATATTTGAACGAGCTAAGCCGCCTTTCGGTTTCGTTTTACCAGGATCAGACGCTGCTCAGATACCTTAGAGCCTCCGAAATTTCCCCCTTACAGATGCTTTATATCAAAAACCAAGTGGATGCGATTTACAATCTTCGCCCGGAATTTCGCGCCGTCCGGTTCATGAGCGCAGCGGTAAACGGCCTTACGCTGTACAAGATGGATCCGAATATAAGCACCGAAGAAATCCAAAATAACCGGATGGCGGTGCCGCGCACGGAAGATGAGGGGTGGGGCGTAAAGATGAGCTATGAGGCGGCTTCGCTCGGCCGGGAAGACGTGCTGGCGATGCACAAGCTGCTGATCGACTACCCCAGCCCCAAAGTGCTCGGCGTCGTATCGCTGTACGTCGGCCTGGGGGAAATCAAACGGCTCATCCAATCGCAATCCGGCCCTTATGCGGGCGATGCCGTCTTTTTGTATATCCGGGGCGACAACCAGCTGCTCTACTCTTCGGAAAATAAAACGTCGCAGCCGAAGCTGGCGCTGTCTCCGGACGTTGACCGGGGAGCGCAGGACGGAGAGCTGCATGGAGTGAAGGGCGTATTCATCTACGTGAAAACCGACTTCCTCGGGCTTCCGCTGACCGCAGTCAAGTTTGTGCCGCGGGCGGCCATCGACGATTCCGCGAACCGGACGCTGCACCGGTCGCTTGCGATCCAGTTGATTGCCATCGGCTTTGTCATCGTGTTTGCGTTTATTTTGTCGTTTGTGACGATTGCGCCGATCAAACGGCTGCTGCAAAGCATCGCCCGGGTCGAGACCGGCAATTTCAACGTCAATGTCGCTTCGGGCCGGGAGGACGAGCTCGGCGTGCTGGAGCTCCGTTTTCAAACGATGATCCGCAGCATCGACGATTTGATGAACCGGGAATACCGCAACCGGCTCGAGCTGACGACCGCCCAGCTGAAAATGCTTCAGGCGCAGATCAATCCGCACTTCCTGTACAATACGCTGCAGTCGATCGGCACGCTGGCGCTCAGGCACGGTTCCCCGGAAATCAGCGACAAGATCGCGGAGCTCGGAGCGATTCTGAGATACAGCATGGACCTGAAAACGGAAGTGGTTCCTCTGCAAAAGGAAGTCGAGCACGTCCAGCATTATTTGTCTCTGCAGGCGGGGCGCTTCAAAAACAAGCTCGCTTATACGCTGTCGATTGCCGAGAACGCTTATCCGGTGCACGTGCCCAAGCTGATCCTGCAGCCGCTTGTGGAGAACAGCATCGTGCATGGCTTTGAGAGAGGGCGCGGCTTGGGCACGCTGCACGTTGCCGTGGAGCTGGACGACGAGCTGCGCATTCGCGTCATTGACAACGGAAAAGGAATGAGCCCGGAGCAAATCGCGCGCATTCGCCGCGAATATCTCGATTTTCAACTGCAATCGGGACAGAACGGCGGAATCGGGCTCGTCAATGTGCTGCACCGGTGCCGATTGTTTTTCGGCCCCGGTTTTGAATGGGATATGTTCAGCACACCTTACGAAGAAACGGTGATTGCGCTGCACATGAAGCCGTCACCCGACCTCGCGACGAAGGAGGAACAGGATAATGAAGGTGCTGATAGCGGACGATGAGGACCATGTGCGGGAAGGGATTGAGCTTGCGGTCGACTGGGAAAAATATGGCGTCACGGAGCTGCTGTTCGCCGAAGAAGGACAGACGGCCGTCGAGCTGATCCGCGCGCACCGGCCGGCGGTGATGTTTTGCGACATGAGCATGCCCGGAACGGACGGGCTGGCGCTGCTGAGGCAGGTGAGGGAGGAAGGCTTTCGAACCCAGATTATCGTCGTGAGCGGGTATGACGACTTCATATATACCCGCGCTTCCATTAAGGCGAGTGCCGTCGATTATATCCTCAAGCCGTTTAAAAAGCTCGATCTCGAGCAGGCGCTGGAGAAGGCGATCGGCGAATGGAGCAAGCAGGAAAGCAGCCAAAGTCTCGCCAGGGAAAACGAGCATCGCCTGCGGCAGGCCGATTCCTTATTGCATGAGCAGAAGCTGGCGATGTACTTCAAGGGAGAGATCGCTTTCCATGAAGGCATCCGCAGCTTGTTTTTCAAGGTGGGACTGCCGGAGCACGGGCTGCGCGCCGCACTGCTGCTTCCCGGAAACCGGGCGGAGCTGGTCGAACGCCGGTTTTACGGCGACGCGGAGCTGTTCGTCTTCGCGCTGAGCAATATCGCCCACGAGATGCTGAAGGACAGCGGCGCGTATTACTTGTGCCGGCTCGGCGATGATCAGTGGCTGCTGGTCACGGCGGCTTGCGACGGCGCCGGGCACGAACGGAGCGTGGAAAAGGTCGTTCGCGCCTGGAAGATGACCCTCGGCCTGAACACGCTCACCGGTATATGCGAAAGCGCGGCGAACGCGGATAAGCTGCCGGCCTCCGTCGCCGCGGCGCGCGCCGCTCTTCTGCGGTGCGAGCTGCTGCCCGCGGCGGGCGTGGATAAGCCGGTGCCCGAGCTGCCGAGCTTCGCCGGGCAAAAGCTGCTGCTGCAGAAAGCGCTGGAAAACGAAGACAAAACTTACGCCGCGGAAATCGTCCGTTCGTTCGCGGAATCGCTGCGCCGAAGAGGAAATCTCAAGCTGAAGGAGCTGCAGGCGTGCACGATTGAAGCCAACCTGCTGCTGCATTACGAATACCGGGCAAGAGGAGGCGGCAAGGAGCCGAGTGACATGCTGATCCCGCTGTGGATCAGCGATCTGGGCGAATGGGAGCGGGCGGTCATCGGAAGCTGGTGGGCGCTTATCGAGGAAGGTGCGCCCGACGGGCCGGGAAGTCAGGGGATTCAGGCGATCAGACAATATATTCACCGGAATTTTCACGAGAATATTTCGTTGTCCGCATTATCCGAACGGTTTCATTTCAGTCCGCAGTACATCGCGAGGAAATTCAAGGAAATGTACGACACGACCGTAGTGACCTATTTAACGGACGTGCGCATGGACAAGGCGAAATCGCTGCTGGAGCATACGGAGCTGTCCGTCATGCAAATCTCGGGCGAGCTCGGCTACGCCGATGAGAACTACTTCAGCAAGGTGTTCAAGAAGCAAACCGGGTTGTCTCCGCTTCAGTACCGCAAGCAGTCGAAGCACCACTGAACCGAATGGAATCGGAAGGAACCGAAGGGAGCGTACATCTATGAAAAAGCGGCTATCCGCCGTTTGCGCCGGCTTGCTCTTGACGGCCGCTCTTGCCGGATGCGCGGGTGCCGGCGAGCCGCGGCACGCAGCTGTGGACAAGGCGCGCAGGGACGCGGAGGACAAGAAAGTTACGCTGAAGCTGGTCCAGTTTAAAATCGAGATCACCGACAAAGTCAAACAGATGGCGGCCGATTACTCGAAAGAGCACCCGAACGTCACCCTGGAAGCGGAAGTGTCGTTCGACTCGGCCACGCTGCTGAAAACCCGTTTCGCCTCCGGAGACGAACCGGATGTGTTCATGGTGCAATCTTTTACCGATATTGCCGATTGGTCCGAACGTTTGGCCGATCTGGGCCGCGAACCGTGGATGGAGAAGGTGGCCCCTTCCGCCGTGCCCGGCATGACCGCAAAGGGCCGCAAGTTCGGTTTCCCGGTCGCCTTCGAGGGCTACGGCTTCGTCTACAACAAGGATTTGTTCCGCAAAGCGGGCATCGAGCAAGTGCCGGTTACGCTGACGGAGCTGAAGCAGGCCAACGAAAAGCTGAAGGCGGCGGGCATTCTTTCCTACAACGAGGCCTACAACATTTGGTGGGTGCTCGGCCAGCATTTGTTCAACCTTCCTTTTGCCTATGAGAAGGACGCCTTGGGGATGATTGACAAGCTGTACAAAGGGGAGAGGAAAGTAACCGACGTGGCCGCGATGAACGGCTTTTTCGATGTGCTCGATATGACCGTGAAGTTCGGAAAAGGCGAGGAGGCGGTCGGCGTCACGTACGACAGCCAACTTTTCGATTTTGCGACCGGCAAAACGGCGATGATGCAGCAGGGCGTATGGACGATCAATTCGATCATGAAAATCAATCCGAATCTGAACATGGGAATGTTTGCGATTCCGCTCACCGACAACCCGGACGATACGAAACTGCCCGTCGGCGTGCCGGGGTATTACGTGATCAACAAAAACTCCAAGCATATGGAGGAGAGCAAGAAGTTTCTGGAGTGGCTTCATCAGAACGGGCAAAAGTATTTGGTCGACTCCTTCAAGCTGTACCCTGCGTTTACCGACCTGAAGCCGTCGCAGGAGCTCGGCCCGCTGGCCTCCGACCTGAGCGCCTATATCGAAAACAACAAAACGCTTCCGTGGATACACCCGTTGTGGCCGTCCGGCGCCAACCGCGAGTTTGCGCTTCCGCTGCAAAAATACGTCGGCGGCCTTTACAGCAGAGAGCAGACGCTCAAGGAAGTTCAGGACATCTGGGAGGCGAGGGCGAAGAGATAGGGTTCCCGGGAAGGATAGTAAGATTCAAGAGGAAAATTGCCCCTGCCGCGGGCAGGCAGAAGGGATTAAACCCTGCCTGCTCGAACAAATAGAAGACATATTCTTTCGTAGGGGCGTTGATGATTGTTGGTCAAAAGCAGATTTTTCCGCAGGAGCCTGATCCTGATTCTGATCATTTCCAGCATTCCCGGACTTATCGTGAGCGGGGTATATTACTGGCTCGCCGGGGGACGACTGGCTAACGAAATATTGCAGCTGCACGAGGATCAAATCATGCAGAGGGCGGTCAATTTGGACGACCAATTTTCGTATCTGGAGACGTCTTTGGCTCATTGGGCGTTCGATCCGAAGTTCAATTTGAACCTGAAAACGATCGATTTGGGGCGCGAATTCGAGACGACGCGAGACATTATCAAGACGCTCAACGTGATGAAAGGGTCGAGTCCCCTGGCGAAAAATGTGGAGCTGTTTTTGAACGTTTCGCAGCCCTACCTGTTTAGCCGAGAATACGATGTGGTGACGGACCAGACGGTTTTTGACAGCTATTATCAGCTGCTGGGGCATCAAAAACTCGTCTTTTGGACGAAGCTTCCCGAAGACCCGCACGAACCGGCGAAGCAGGATCTGGCCCTCGTTCATAAAATACCGGGAACCGAGCCTTATCCGTTCGGAACGTTGATCATTCGGCTGGACAAGGAGAAGGCATCGGCTCTTTTGAAAACGCTAACTCCGTACAATGTCGGGGAAACGTTTGTGATGCAGATGAACGGGGAAGTGCTGCTGTCGAGCACGGGGATTGGAGGGGCGAATCCTTTTGAACAAGCTTTGAAGCGGGAGGTAGCCCAGAGAGGCATAAAAGCGGGGTCCTTTTTGTACAAATGGGAAAACAACACGTATACGGTGTCGTTTGGGACGTTTTCCCGAATCGGCACCGATTGGATTTACGTTTCCGCTTCGCCGATCAGTGTGATCACCAAGCCGGTCGTTTTCATTTCCAAGCTTATTTTGTCGGTCAGCTGCGCTTCGCTGCTGCTTGTCGTTATTTTATCGTGGCTGGCCTCCTACAAAATTTATACCCCGATCGACCGTCTCGTCCGCCTGCTGGGAGGCGACCGGCTGTTTGCGAAAAGCCAGGCCGACCATCACGACGAATTCAATTTGATCGAAAAAGAATGGCTCCACCTGACCCGGGAAAGCGCCGCGCTGCAGAACAAGCTGGAGCAGCAGCTTCCTCATGTGAAGGAAGGCTTTCTTCTTCAGCTCGTTCAGGGCTTCCTTTATTCGTATTCCGAAGAGGAACTGCTCGAGCGTATGAGAAACTTCGGCTGGGAAGTTGATGACCGGCGGTTTCTCGTGCTGCATGTCCAGTTGACCGGTTTCGAGCATCTGGAAGGCCGGTTCTCGCAAGGAGACGAAGGTTTGGTCACCTTTGCCGCTGCGAACATCATTGAGGAGCTGGCCGAAGGCCGGTTCGAGCAGGTGAATATGATCAACTTTCACGATCTGTCGGTCGGCTTGCTCATCATGATACCCTCCAGCCAGGCGTACAAGGAGGAGCTGGAGGCACTGTGCGGCGAAATGATGCAGGCGATCGATCATATATTGAAGCTGCAGGTTTCCATTACGATCGGCCGGCCGGCTTCCTCCATTAAGGACGTTCCTTCCCATTACGAGGAAGTGAGGGAAGCGCTCATCTACCGCAATTTTGCCAGCGAAAACCAGATCATCGATTTGGAATCGCTGAAGACCGAGCCATATGCGAACGAGCTTCGTTACCCGTTTGCGCTCGAGCGGGAAATTTTGCAAATGATCCGTACCGGCCAGAGGCAGGAGGCGCAAAGCTTGGTCGCTTTGTTCCTGGAAGAGCTGCTGGAGCGGGGAGCGAAGGAAATCGACGTCCAGCAAAGCATGCTGCAGCTGCTCGGCAGCATCCTTCATACGATCCGGCATTCCGGCATGGACCCGGTCCGCGTGTTCAAATCGAGCAATCTGTACGAGCAGCTTGCGCAAATCCGCGGCTCGCAAAAGATGCTGAACTGGTTCAACCACAAGGTGATTCAGCCGTTTATGCAGGAGCTCGAAGCGCGGGCCGACGTACAGATCAAGAAAGCGGTCGAAACCGCTCTGATCTATTTGCAAAACAACTACATGAACGAAATTTCGCTCGACAGCTGCGCCGACCATGTCGGCATGAATCCGGTTGTGCTGAGCAGATCGATCAAGCAGGTAACCGGAAAAAACTTCATCGACTATTTGACCGAGCTTCGGATGGACAAAGCCAAGGAGCTGCTGCGGGAGACGGATCTGAAAATGGGCGACGTGGCGGTCAGCGTCGGCTACCAGCACAGCTATTTCAACCGCATTTTCAAAAAACAGGAAGGCATCACCCCGAGCGAATACCGGGAGATGAGCCGCAGAAAATCACATCGCTAAAGTGGCATCGCTCTCTAACGGGAACCGCAAAATAAGAAACCGGCCTCTATCTGTGATAGAAGCCGGTTGTGGCGAAGAACAGGTGATTGCGAGATTAGGAGACGACGAACTGAACCACAATCGGGGTTCCGGGATCCAGAACATCGCCTCCGGGAATGGTAATCGTGGTGGTCGTCACGCTGGACGTATCCGCCGTTTGCATGAGGCCGTTAATATAAAGATTGTAATAATTGTACGTAGCGGGAAATGCCGTTGCAGCAGTGCCGGCATCGTTGGTGAAAGCCGTAGCGGCAATTGCAAACGTCGCGCCTGTCCCGGTTCCCGAACCGATGGTGGAGGTAAATCTTCGGCTGTTTTGATAAGGGGTTACGATTGGCATCGTTCCTCACCTCCTTTCTCTAGCACAATATATGCGGCGTGCTAGAGAAAGGTAAGGGGCATTCTACCAAAATTTGCTAGGTAACGATACTTGCGGCCAGTTGTACCGTTTCGAGAATGACCGGCGTTCCGGCATAAATCGTAGTGCTTTGAGCCGGGAAGGACAAGCCGGACGCACTGACGTTGTACGAACCGCCTGGCTGAACGATACCGTTAATATAAAGATTGTTGAAGCTGTCCGGACCGGTCCCGGCGAAGCTTGGCGGCATATTTCCATCGTCGTCGGTAAACTGCCCGGCCGGAATGATGGTCGGCACCGATAAATTCAGATCTGAACTCGGGAAATAAAAATAACGGTTTACCGTCGGAACCACCGTGATTCCGGGAACGATAACGGTTCCGGGCGGTCCCTGCGCACCTTGCGGCCCGGGCGCACCTTGGGGTCCCGTATCGCCAGGCGGCCCGGGAACCCCCTGCGCTCCTTGCGGACCGGGCGCACCTTGGGGTCCCATATCGCCCGGCGGCCCGGGAACTCCCTGCGCTCCTTGCGGTCCGGGCGCACCTTGGGGTCCCGTATCTCCTGGGGGCCCGGGAACTCCCGGCACACCTTGCGGACCGGGCGCACCTTGGGGTCCCGTGTCGCCAGGCGGCCCGGGAACTCCCGGCGTACCTTGCGGACCGGGCGCACCTTGGGGTCCCTCGTCGCCCGGCGGCCCGGGAACTCCCGGCGTACCTTGCGGCCCGGGCGCACCTTGGGGTCCCGTGTCGCCCGGCGGCCCGGGAACTCCCCGCGCTCCTTGCGGTCCGGGCGCACCATGGGCTCCCGTATCGCCTTGCGGCCCGGGAATTCCCGGCACACCTTGCGGCCCGGGTGCACCTTGGGGTCCCGTGTCGCCTGGCGGCCCGGACGCACCATGGGCTCCCGTATCGCCTGGGGGTCCAGGCGCTCCTTGAGCTCCCGCTGATCCCGGGCTGCCCGAAACTCCCCGTGGACCTTGCGGCCCCGGATCATCCGGCGGCCCCGGCACTTCCCGCGGACCGTGATCCCCTCCCGGTCCTGGCTCTCCGGTCTCCCCCCACGTATCTGAAATGTGTTCGGATTCATTCGCCGGCCACGCCGGCCATGTACGATACCCCTTTCTAACCTTATTCCCGCATCGGTGAAGACGCTTTTTCAAACGGCTGCGGGGAGGTCTGGCGCTTCTTGACCGGCGTTTTCGACTGCTGCGATTTTCACCCGATTCCGCTTTTCGGGGTTTTCCCATCCTTCTCCATTTCCGCGACGAACGTATAAGCCTGCTTTTTTTCCTCGCGGCACATTTCTTTTTCAAACATTTCAAAATTGCCACTCTCCTTGGGGCGTACGCTGTATATGTTCCTATTGATATGCCATATGCACATACAAAGAGTGGACGCATGTCTACAAGTGTGGAAGTAAATCCATTTTATGGTGGATGGTACGGCTCGTGGCATGTACATGCCCTTTCGACGTCGCACCCGAAGTATGCGTATCGAGAGCTACGCATTAGCTCTCCCGTGTCGCAGTGTAGCAAACGTGTCCTGAGGCACGCATCCTCTCTACCGGCACCGCACCAAAGGTAAAGCGTGTTGCCGTAGGTTTTGCAAAGCAAAACCATGGCAAACATACGCGGGCCAGCGGCACACACATCCTCCACCGGCATCGCGCCAAAAGTAAAGCGTGTCCGGCATAGGATTTTGGCGAAAAGCCCAAAATCCATGCCGGACAGACGCGACCTAGCAGCGAGCACTCCCGTACTGCGGGCGGGTCCAGGGCGCTTGGGGCGCATGGGGTCCCCCTTTAGGGGGATTTAGGGGGTGGTTCATAGATTTAAGGGGGTGAAGTGCTGCCATTAAAATTATCCAATACCCAAAGAAAAGTGCAAACACCCTATAACCATGCGGGTTTTGCCGCTTTTGCTCCCGTTAAAAAAGTCCGATTGTAGGAAAACTCCAAGCCGATTACAGTGAGGCTATCAGCATTACGAAGGAGTGAGAACATGAGTCAAGCTTTGGGTCCCGAACAAACGATGACGTCCGTTTCGAACGCGGCGCGGGCGAAGCGAAGCACGCTGCCGGCACGAATATTAAGAGACAGACACCTGCTGCTGCTGCTCCTGCCGGGACTGGCCTACTTTATTATTTTCAAGTACGTTCCGATGTGGGGGGTGCTGCTGGCCTTCAAAAACTACCAGCCCTTCGTCGGGTTCATGAACAGCGAATGGGTCGGATTCGACCATTTCAAACTGTTTTTCGCCGATCCGGCGTTTTTCCGCTTAATCCGCAACACCTTGCTGCTCGGATTCTACGATATGGTTTTCTTTTTCCCGGCGCCGATCGTACTTGCCCTTATGTTGAATGAAGTTCGAAACGCCTTCTACAAACGGTTTATTCAGTCGATCGTATACATTCCGCATTTTATTTCGATGGTTATCGTCGCCAGCATCACCTACCTGCTGCTCACGACTGAAGGAGGCGTCATCAACGAGCTGATGCTGAAGATGTTCGGGCATAAATTCGAATTTCTCACCAGTGAAAGCTGGTTCCGCCCGATGATCGTCACCCAGAGCATCTGGAAGGAAATGGGCTGGGGCACGATCATCTTTCTCGCCGCGCTGGCCGGAGTCGATCAGGAGCAATATGAGGCGGCCATCGTGGACGGCGCGAACCGGTTCCGCCAGATTTGGCACATCACGCTGCCGGCCATACGCGGAACGATCATCGTGCTTCTGATTTTGCGGATGGGGAATTTTCTCGACCGCGGCTTCGAGCAGATTTTGCTCATGTCCAACGCGCTGAACCGGCCGGTGGCCGAGGTTTTCGATACGTACGTCTACACCGTGGGCATCACGCAGGGGCAATTCAGCTACAGCACGGCGGTCGGATTATTTAAAGCGATCATCGGGGTTACGCTGGTGTTTACATCCAACTATTTGGCCAAAAGAGCCGGGCACTCCGGGATATTCTGAACGAAAGGGGAGAGGGGACCTATGCATACGCGCCATATGACTTTCAGCGAAAAAGTGTTTGGGGTGACCAACAGCGTCATCCTGGCGGTCATCGCCCTTGCCATGCTCCTTCCGATCATGTATATCGTGGCGGGTTCGTTCGCAAGCGATCTCGAGATCGGGGCCAGGTCGTTTTTTCTGATCCCTAACGAGGTTACGTTAAACGCTTACAAATACGTTTTCAAAGACAACGCGCTGCCGCGGAGCTTAGGGGTATCCGTTTTTATCACGGCGGGCGGCACGCTGGTCAATCTGTTTTTTACGCTGACGATGGCTTACGCCCTGTCGCGGAAGCAGATGGTCGGACGCAATTTCTTCGTTAAAATGGTCGTCTTTACGATGATGTTCAGCGGCGGCATCATACCCACCTACCTGGTCGTCAAAAATCTCGGTTTGCTCAATTCCTACTGGGCCGTCATGCTGCCCACGGCGATCAATGCGTTTAACCTGATTGTCGTCAAATCGTTTTTCGAGGAAATTCCGAACGAGCTGATCGAATCGGGGCGGATCGACGGCTGCACCGATATGGGCGTGCTGTGGCGCATCGTGCTGCCGCTCTCCAAACCGGTGATCGCGACGTTCGCTCTGTTTTACGCGGTGGCGCACTGGAACGATTTCTTCAACGCGCTGATCTACCTGACCGATGCCAAAAAGTGGCCGATGCAGGTGCTGCTCAGACAAATCGTGCTGCTGGCAACGGGAGCGCTCGACCAAGGAACCTATGATCCGACCTATGTGAAGCCGCCGGACCAGTCGATTAAAATGGCCGTTATCGTCGTAGGCACGCTGCCGATTTTGCTCGTCTATCCGTTTTTGCAGAAGCATTTTGCCAAGGGCGTGCTGCTGGGGGCGGTGAAAGGGTGACCTTTCATAATGCGGATTGTTGCAGGCAGCGGCCTTAAGGATCGGTAAGACGGCCGGCCGGTGCATGCTTCATCATAAACAAGTATACTTTGGGAGACCGTTAAAGGGAGGAAAAGGAATGACCTGGACAAACAAGAAAAAAACAATTGCCGCTGCGACCGGCGCGGTATTAACCGTATCCATGTTGGCGGGGTGCGGCGCAGGCTCGGATGCGAAAACGGAAGCGCCAAAAGCGACGGGCGGCAAAGAGGCTCCATATCCGATCTCGGTGATGCTGAAAAGCTACACCAACGATTCGGCGACGGCGGAAAGCAAGGTTTGGAAAAAAATTGAAGAGTACACCAACGTGAAGCTGGACCTCCAGTTCACGCCCGACGCCAACTACGGCGACAAGCTGAACATAGCGCTCGCGTCCGGCAGCTTGCCTACGCTGGTGTTTGTCAATAACGCGAAAATGTCCGCGGTGGCCAATGCCATTAACGGCGGCGCTTTTTGGGAAATCGGCCCTTATCTTAAGGATTATCCGAACCTCAGCAAAGCGAACCCGACGATTCTTAACAATACATCGGTGAACGGAAAATATTACGGTCTGTACGTAACCCGCCCGATCGGAAGGATGGGGATCAACTACCGCAAAGACTGGCTCGACAACCTGGGCATGAGGGAACCGACGACGATCGACGAGTTTTACAACATGCTGAAGGCATTCACTTACAACGACCCTGATAAAAACGGCAAAAACGACACCTACGGCATGGTCGTCACCCGTTTCGGCGGGCCTTGGGACATCATGCAAACGTGGTTCGGAGCGCCGAACAAGTGGGGCGAGAAGGACGGCAAGCTCATTCCGGCCCATTTGACGCCGGAGTATATGGAAGCGCTTAAGTTTTTCAAAAAGCTGTATGACGAGAAGCTCGTCAACCCGGACTTTGCGGTTTACGATTCGGCCAAGTGGAACGACCCGATCGTTAACGGGCAGGCGGGCGTAGCGATCGACGTGACGGAGCGCTCCTACCAAATCGACGAGAAGATGAAGCAAAACAATTCGAAGGGCTACATCGACATCATCGGCGCGGTGAGCGGCCCGACCGGCCTTCACAACCTGCCGACGGCCGGACATAACGGCATGTTCCTGATCTCGAAGTCCGCCGTCAAAACGGAAGCCGATCTGAAGAAGGTGCTGACCTTCCTGGATAAGACGAACGACAGGGAAATGCAAATTTTGATCAGCCAAGGCCTCGAAGGCGTTCATTACAAGGTGGAGGACGGCAAGCTGATTCCGATCCTGCTCGCTACCGATCCGATGACGCCGGACATCAACAACAAAAACATCACCCAGCTGCTGTCCTCGATCCCGTACCTGACGCCGGAGCTCTTCAAGCCGGCCACGCCGCTGCGGGCCAAATCGCTCGAGGTGCAGAAAGCGAACGAGAAAATCGTCGTTCACAATCCGGGCGAACCGTTTACGACGCCGACCTATACGCAAAAGGGCACGCAGCTCGACCAGATCGTCGAGGACGCCAGGACGAAATTTATCGTCGGCAAAATCGACGAAGCCGGCTACAAAGCCGACATGGAGCTCTGGAGGAAGAGCGGCGGCGACGATTATACGAAAGAGATGAATGAAGCTTACGCGAAAAGCAAGGGGAAGTAAACGGGACAGGTTAGGCGAAACCCGGCATTGGCGGAGACCAAGGCCGGGTTTTTGTTTTTTTGTGAGGCATCGCCATTTTCATCCGCCGGGATCTTGTGGGATAATACGGTCAAGGAAAGGATGGACCGGGGTTCGTGGACCGGAATGCAAGCTGTCGGGCTTTTGTCAAATTTGTTATGGAAAACTACACGATTTCGCAGGAACAGGCAGACTCTGTCGTCGAAGAATGTGTTTATGCCATTCGGGCTGTCCGCCTTGAGAAAGCCGGCGCCGGCTTTGTCCCCGGGAGCTGCCGTCCCGTCGAATGTCATCGATATTGCCTCGAGAAGCAAGGTCGGGCGCAATGAAGGTGCCCATGCGGCAGCGGGAAAAAATATAAAAAATGCTGTGGGAGATGAGTAGAGAGTGGAGAGAGAGAACAACCGTACGAATCGACCGCCAACCGCCGGTGGAGCGGCCGCGTCCGGCCGCCTCGTCACGGCGCTGTGCTTTGTGCTGTTCTTTTCGGTGATGAATGCGACGATGTTCAACGTGGCGCTGCCCGATATTGCCGCCGATTTCAGCTTAAGCCCCTCGGCGGTCAGCTGGATCGTCACCGGATATTCGGTCATTTACGCGCTCGGGTCGCTGCTTTTCGGCAAGCTGGCCGACAAATACCCGCTGAAAAGGCTGATCACGATCGGCTTGCTGCTTTTTGCGGCGGCTTCCGCCTTCGGTTTTTTCGCAAATTCCTACGCGCTCGTATTAATAGCCCGATTCGTCCAGGCCGCAGGCGCTTCCTGCGTGCCGGCGCTTGTGATGCTGATCCCGGTCCGTTTTTTTCAGCCGGAGCAGCGGGGCAAGGTGATGGGCGTCATCGCATCGACGATCGCCTTTTCCTCTGGACTCGGTCCGATTATAGGCGGCTTTATCGCGGGCCATTTGGGTTGGAATTACCTGTTCCTGATCTCGCTGGCCGCCCCGGTCGTGCTGCCGCTTATTCGCCGGTCGCTTCCTGAGGAACAGGTTCGGTCCGGGGAAAAAGTCGACTTGGTCGGAGCCGCCCTGCTCGGTGGCGGAGTAGCGGCATTCATGCTGGCCGTAACGCAGTTCAGCGCCCTGTGGCTGCTAGGAAGCGTCGTTCTCACCGCGCTGTTTCTTTGGAGGACCGGCAAATCGCCCAATCCGTTCATTCAACTCAGGCTGTTTTACATATCCGGCTTTGTGAACGGACTGGTCGTCAGCTTTACCGGATTTTTTACTGTTTTCGGCGTTTTTCTGCTGACTCCCATCATGTTAAAAGGACTGTACAACCTAGACGCGCAAACGATCGGCTTCGTACTGTTCCCGGCCGCCATGCTGGCCGCGCTGCTCGGGAGGGTCGGCGGGCAGCTGGCCGACCGGCGCGGCAGCAAGTATACGCTGTACGTCGCACTCACGATGCTGGCCTTCGGATTGCTTTGTTTATCGGCAGTGAACGGCTTATCGCCCTGGATCATCGCCTGCGCTTTACCCTTCGTCAATGTGGCTTTCACCTTCATGCAGGCGTCGCTGGCCAAAGCCGTTTCTTCTTCTCTGCCGAGGGAGCAAACCGGGATTGGAATGGGGGTTTACAACCTGGTTAACTTTTTGGCTGGGGCGATCAGCGGCTCCGTCCTGACCAAAGCGATCGAGTTTGACGCAAGTTCGCTGAACTTCACCTCGCTCGGGCAACCTACCACGTTTGGGGCGGTGTATTTTGTCCTGGGGCTGCTCGCGCTTGCCGATATGCTGTGGGTGTTCTGGAAATTGGAGCGGAAAGCGGTCGCCGTACCGACAATGGGGAAGTAGCTTGGCCCATCCGCTTTTCGCCCTCTGTGTCCGTGGTCTTGTTTTGCCGGTTGTATGAGTTCGTCGGCCACGGTTGGACTCGCGTCGACACAGGCTTTCATAAATCCCTAAATCATTAGGTTTGTCTGAAGGCGTACTACTGTTCCCGCTACAAGTTTACCCTTTTGGGCGCAATTTAAGCAAAAAACGCAAGATTAATCGACAGCCCCCTATAGTTCGCTAAAAAGATCGATGAGGGTGGCCGATACTTATAGGCAGGTACTGATTCTTAAAGGCTCACTCAAACTCCTCGTCCGACAAATCCGTATTTATCCTCATGGCGACCCGGCTGCCGGACGCCGCGGCAAGCACCAATTGAGAGGGCCCGATGTACGCAGCATCTCCAATGACAAATAAGCCGGGGATATGGGTTTGTCCCCATTCATCGGTCGCAATCCCGCCGATAGGCGTTGTTTCGCAGCCGAGCTGCTCCGCGAACGGTACGCTTTGCACGAATCGGGGAATCACGAAACCTCCGGCCCGCGGAATCTCGGTTCCGTCCGCGAACCGGACATGCTCCAAGCGCCCGTTTTGACCGACGAACGCCGCAATACGCTGCTCCATGACCACAATGCCTTTGGCTTGGAGCTGCTTTTTTTGTTCATCCGTCAGAGGCGCCCGGCCGTTTGTGCAGACGACCAAATCCTTGCTCCAATTGAAGAGCAGCTTGGCCGAGTGAAAAAAGGTCGGCAGTTCGGAAACGACGACAAGAGGTTGGTCCCGCAGTTCCCACCCGTCGCAATAAGGGCAGTTAAACAAGCTTTTTCCGTACAGCGGGTAAAAGCCTTCGATGTCCGGAAATATCTCCTTGACGCCCGTCGCGAGAATCAGCTTTCGCGCTTGAACGCGAACGTCGGACGAATCGAGCAGCTCGAACCCGGACTCCAGCTTGCGAACGGAAACGATTTCGGTTTGCAAATGATCGACAGACGGATACCGGAGCACCTCCTCGTAAGCAATGCGGCGGAACTCGGACGGCGTAATGCCGTCTCTCGTAATAAAACCGTGGGACGCATGCGTAACGGCATTTCGCGGCCGGTTGTTGTCGATCAAAGCGATACTTCGTCTTGCTCGGCCAAGCACGAGGGCAGCATTGAGACCGGCAGGTCCTCCGCCAATAATTGCGCAATCGTAAACCATCATAATCAGCTCCTTATAATTGGATATTAAAGACTCTTTATGTCCATAATTAGACATCCCGAGCAGATCGACCCGGAAGGCGAGTCCGCGCAATGAACCCGAACGGACACCGGCGCCGCTATAGCCTATCTCATATGCCGGCTGCCGATAAACGACCATCCGCACTTAAAGCGGCGTGGGCCAAGTCCCCCAGTCTTGAATCGGGGACTTATTGGATCTATAATATCCTTGAAGGCAGTAGTATGTCAAGCAGACAAGAAGTGACCGGAGCAAAATGCCGTTTTATCCCGCTTTCCCGGTTTATTTTTCCAATGAGTCGAGGCTTGCAAAAAAGGTTGGACGGCCCGCAAGGTTCGTGGTATCCTTTTAAAATAATTGAATATACTCGGATAGATGTCGAAGAGGGAGCCGGCGGCTCCATGCCTTCGGCAAACAGGGAAGTCCGGTGAAAATCCGGCACGGTCGCGCCACTGTAAGCGGGGAGCGTCTTCCACCAGGTCACTGTCTCCACAAGGAGGCGGGAAGACGGAAGAGCAGCTACGATCCGCAAAGTCAGGATATCTGCCTATCCGGGAGAACCGCCGCCTACGCGAACATAGGAGAGGGGAACGACTGCCTGTCAGGAACATTCTTCGCCTGCAAGTTTGTCAGCGCATCATTTCGGCATCCCTTTCTCCGGGATGCCTTTTTTGCTGTTTAGGAAATTATGCGGGGCCCCCAAAGTGTCAGGAATGCGCTGCAAAGGCCCGTTTCGCTTTGGGGAATTCGTTCGGTTCGCTTAGGCTATCAACAAAGAGAGGGGAATTTGCAAGACATGAAGAGATGTACCTATTTAAAAAAGACCGGCCTGATCCTGCTGAGCTGGTGCCTGCTGCTGTCCGTGCTGGGCGGGACGCCGTCTGCGTATGCGGACGAAGCGGGTAAGGGGCAGATCACGGTCCCGCAAGCGATGGAGGACGCGGCACGTTATATCATGACCGTGGACGGAAACGCGTTGACGGACTGGGACGCCTATGCGCTGGCGAAAGCCGGGAAGCCGGTTCCGGTCTCGTATTTGGCGGCGATCAGCGCCCAACTGGAGCAAAACGGCGGCCGCTACAGCAACGTCACCGACTATGCCCGGATTGCGCTGGGCGTGAAAGCGGCGGGAGGCAACCCGGAGCAGATTGCGGCCGGCAAGACGACGCTGAATTTTATCCAAAGCATTTATGATAACGATGCGATGACGGCGCAGGGCACGAACGGCGCGATTTACTCGCTGCTTGCCCTGAGCAGCGGTACATACGGCATTCCGCAAAACGCGAAATGGAGCGCCGATAAAATCGCAGCCTGGCTGATCCAGCAACAAAATGAGGACGGCGGCTGGCCGCTTGCGGCCGGTGGAGTGAGCAGCGTAGATATTACCGCATCCGCCATCGGCGCATTGTCCGCATACAAATCGCTGCCCGGCGTACAGCAGGCGATTGACGAAGGCGTCGACTGGCTGTCGGCAGTCCAACTGACGAACGGCGGTTTTTCGGAAAAGGGGATCGGCGAAAGCTCGGAGAGCGCCGCGCAGGTGATCATGGCGTTGTCCGCCGCCGGCGTCGACGCCCGCAGTACGGACTTTACGAAGGCAGGCGGCAATCCGCTCAGCTATTTGTTCAGCTACCGGCAAAGCGACGGCGGGTTCGCCCATGTGACCGGCGGCCCTTCCGGCGCGGGAGCGACCGGGCAGTCCTTGATGGCGCTGGCCGCCTATGAGGCGTTTACCGGCGGCAACAGCGGATCGTATGAAGCCGTCCTAAGCTCCGGCAATGGAGGAACGACCGGGGCTGTGAACGCTGCCGTCCGTGTCGTCGGGCCGGACAAAGTGATCGCCGATGGCTACGCTACGGCAAAGACCGCTTACGAGGCGGTAACCCAGGTGTTAAAAATTGCGGGTATCAAATATGAAGAAACGCCGGAGCATTTTTTCTTATCGGTAAACGGGATTTCCGGCAGCGGCGGCACTTATTGGTATTATAACGTCAAGCGACAAGGCGTATGGGATTACACCAACACCAACATGCTCGGCTTGTATGATTACGAGCTGCGCAGCGGCGACGAAATTTATTTGTACTACAGCGGATATGATACCGCGCTGGTCAAGTCGATCGAGGTTACTCCGGCGCTGCCGGTGGCCGGCCAAGCGTTCCAGGTGAAGGTGCAGCAGTCGGTGTGGAACTGGGTGTACAACCGGGAAGACGTAACCGTGGCATCCAGCGTTTATGTGGAGCTCGGCGGCAAAAAGGTGGAAACGGACGCCCAAGGCATAGCGCTGTTCCCGGACGGTCTTCCCGGCGGCACGTATAAGGCGGAAGTAACGGGATACCGCACCGGAACGGCTCCGAAAATCGTCACGGACTCCGCGACGGTGATGATCGGCTCGCTTCCTTCCGATCCGGCCATCGTCCGGATCGAAGGTTCTTCGGCGACACATGCGTCCGGAAAAGCTTATTTCACGAATTTGCTGGATAGCGTCCAGCAGCTGCTGACCGAGAAGCAGGTCCCTTTCCAAATCGTTAATTTCAGCTTCGGAAAATATATTAAATCGGTCGGGTCGGATGCCGATTCCTGGCTTTATGCCATCCATCGCGATGGCAAATGGGTCATTCCGATGGTGGGGATGGCGGATTACTCGCTTCAACCGGGCGAGGAAGCCGTTATCTATTACGGCGGATTCGACGCGCAATACAATCCGACGACGTACCTGATCGATTCGGTCACGCTGAATCCTGCGCAGCCGAAAGCGAACGAATCGTTCACCGTGACGGTGACCAAAACGAACGGCTTTGATGCGCCGGTTCCGGCCGCAGGGGTTTTGGTCAAAGTCGGGGATTTGACGGCGACGACGGACAGTCAGGGCGTCGCAACGTTTGCCGGACTGGCCGAAGGAACCTTCACGCTCGATATTTCCGGGTATGCTGCCGGAGGGGCGCCGACCGTCGTTCATACGGCGCAGACGATCACCATTCTGCCGAAATCGGGCGGCACGGGAACAGGCAGCGAACCGGTCATCTATTTAACCGTCATCGGGGACAAAGATATGGGGACGATTGTCTCGACATCGATGGCGCTGCGCAGCGGCGATACGGCATATTCCGTGTTGATTCGCGCGTTGGGCGCGGACCGTGTTGAGTCGTCCGGTTCGGGTCCGACGGCTTACGTGCGGGGCATCGACGGGCTGAAGGAGTTCGACCGGGGGCCGCTCAGCGGTTGGATGTACGCGGTCAACGGCAGCTACCTCAACTCGGGAGCCGCTACCGCCACGTTAAAAGCTGGAGATAAAGTATCCTGGCGTTATACGCTGAACGGCGGGACCGATTTGCGGAGCGAAGCGGGGGCAACCACAGCGGCGGCGACCGCACTTGGCGGTACGGCGCTGACCGAGGCGGTCAAGGAGCTGGGGCTTTCCTACGATAATAAGAAGCCGATCAGCGCCTTCGGAAAGACTGCCGTCGTCCTGAATGCCGATAAGAAAATGTCGGCGGCAGCCGCAGAATCGCTCCACAAAGAGCTGGCATCCAACAAGGTGTTCGTCGAGAAGCTGGTGTTTGCCGATACTTTTGCGACGGTGGCGGATGCAAAAGCGGAAGTTCAGCTGAATGTGCCGGCCGGCGCGCTTAAAAAAGTAACCGGATTGAAGGTGAGCGAGCTTCCTGCGGAGGAAGCGAAACGCAGCGAGCTTGTCTCGCCTATGTACGAATTCGGGCCGGCGGGGCTTTCCTTTGAAATGCCGGTGGAACTTTCGATCAAAGTGCCGAGCGCTGCGGATAACCTCGATCAATGGGCGCTCGTGTGGCTGAACGAGCAGACGAACGAGTGGATTCCGATTCCGGCCGTCATCGATGCCGAAACGGGCGTCGTGACCGGAATGGTCAACCATTTTACGAAATTCGCCGTTATCGATAAGTCGAAACTGCCGGCAGCGGACAGAGGATATTCGGCTGAAGATATCAGCCAGGCTATCGAGCGCGCGTCGGGGTGGCTGAAGAACGGAACGGAGCTTAGCGACTGGTCCGCTTACGCACTAAGCAAGGCGGGAGCGGCCGTTCCGGACGATTACACGTCTCGCGTCGCGGCCATGCTGAAGGAGAAAAACGGAACGTTCCGCAACGTCACCGATTACGAAAGATTGGCGCTCAGCGTACAGGCTGCAGGGGGCAATCCGGAATCGATCGGAGGGTTCAATCTGATCGAGCGTATTTATAACAACGAACGTATGGAAGTGCAGGGAAGCAACGGTCCGATTTACGCGCTGCTTGCCTTGAACGGCGGGGCGTACCGCGTGCCTGCCGAAGCGAAATGGACGACAGCGAAGCTACTGCAGTGGATACTCGATGTGCAAAATGCGGACGGCAGCTGGCCTCTCGTGAAAGGCGAGGCGGGGAATCCCGATTTGACTGGAGCGGCGTTGGCTGCACTCAGCCCTTATAAAGAGCGTACGGAAGTCGCAAACGCCATGGAAAAAGCGGTGAAATGGCTCGGCTCCGTTCAGGCGGAGGACGGAGGTTTTGCGCTGGAAGGGACGGAGAATGCCGAGAGCACGGCCCAGGTGATCTGGGGGCTTTCGGTCAGCGGATACGATCCACTGGGCGGTTTGCACTTCAAGACCGGCGGCAAAAGCATGCTGGCCTACTTGCTCGGACTGCAGCTGGAAAACGGCGCATTCCCGCATACGCGCGGCGGGGACGCAGAGGTGATGGCGACCGAGCAGGCTTTGCTCGCGCTGGGTGCTTACAAGGCATACCTGAACCCTGCGGGCCCGGCTCAAGCTGCCCCGGCCTCGCAGCCGGCAGCGCCGGCATACGCCGATCAGGCGGATATCGCATCCTGGGCGCTGCCGTTCGTGCAGAAAGCGTCCGTTTACGGGATCATGGAAGGAACGGGCGGGGCGGCTCCTGCTTTTGAGCCGAAAAAGCCGGTGACGCGCATCCAGTTTGCAGCCATGCTGCTGCGTTTGCTGGGCGAGGCGCCTTCGGCCGAGACGAAAACGGCGTTTGCCGACGTTCCGGTTGACTCGTGGTACGCGGGTTACGTCGCGAAAGCTGTCGCCAAAGGCATCGCAAGCGGAGTCGGCGAGGACCGCTTCGCTCCGGATGCAGCCATTTCGCGCCAGGAGATGGCGATCATGCTGGCCCGGGCGCTGAAGCTCGAAGCTTCCGGCAACGGGGCGGGCGGATTCGCCGATTTGGCGGATGCGTACCCGGGCTCCGCAGCGTACATCCAGGCCGTCGCGGAAAAAGGGCTGATGGAAGGCGGCGAGTCCGGGCGGTTTATGCCGCGCGACTCGGCCACCCGCGAGATGGCGGCGGTCGTAGCCGTAAGAGCTTATGAATTGACAAAAAAGCCGTAATCGACCAAGATGAAAAGAGCCCTGTAAGCAAAGGGCTCTTTCTTCCTTTTCATGCAAGGGGGGACCACCCATGAATAAATTATTTCTTTCGGCCGTCGCTATCATGATTTTGGCTGCGGGATGCGGCACGCAGGCGGCACAGGAGCAGGGCAAGCCGCAGACGGCCGCGCAAGCGGAAGCGGGCGGCGGCGCTGGCGGGACAGCGCCCGGCGCGTCATCGCCGGGAGTGGCCGCAGCGGCACCCGGCGGCGAGCCGCCAGCCGCGGCCCCGGCGGGCAGCGCCGGCCAGGCGCCGGCGGGCGCGCCTGCAGCGTCGGCGTCCGCCGCGGTGCCGGCAGGCTCGGGGGCCGCTGCGCCTCCGGCCTCGGCGAGCCCGGGCACTGCTGCGCCGCCGCCGGCCTCCGCGAGCGCGGGTGCAGCAGCGCCGCCGTCGCCCGCTGCGGCTGACCCGGCCGCGCCCGCAGCGTCGGCGTCCGCCCTCGCGGGCGCGGCGGATCAAACGCCGGCTGCAGCTTCGCCTGCGCCGGCCGCCGATGCCGCGCCGTCCGGGCAAGCGCAGGCGGCCCCCGCCGCTTCCGAGACAGCCGAGCTGCATATCAGCATAACCGGGGACAAGGAGCGCGGCGTCATTTTGAAAGAAACGTCCGTGCCTTTTAAGGATGGAATGACCGTGTTGGATGTGCTGAAGCAGGTGACCAAGGACAACAAAATTCAAATGGAATATACGGGGAAAGGCGCTTTCGCCTATGTACAGGGGATCGATAATCTGTACGAATTCGACGGGGGTCCGAAAAGCGGCTGGATTTACAAAGTGAACGGACGCGCTCTCGGAGAGGGCGCCGGCTCTTATAAGCTCAAATCCGGAGACAAAATTGAATGGCTGTACACGCTTGATCTCGGTGCGGACGTAGGGGCGAAAATGAAATGAACAGCGGGTTCCGTTCCTTTCACCCGTTTCCCTGCTTTTTCTTTTACGCGGGCTGCTTTACGCTCGGCATGATCGTGAACCACCCGGTTTACGTCGTCACCCTGCTGCTGCTTTCCGCGCTGCTCATCCTGCTCGAGCGGGAGCTTGCGGCGCTTGCAAGCACGCTGAAGTTTTACCTGCCGATCGGCATGCTGTACGTGCTGCTCAATCCGCTGTTTGCCCACCGCGGCCGCCATATTTTGTTTTATTTCTGGGATCAGCCGGTCACGCTGGAATCGATCGTTTACGGACTGTTATCCATGATCAGCTTGCTCGTGATCCTGGTGCTGTTCATTTCGTTTAACGCGGTGATGACGCCGTCCCGGTTTCTTTACCTGTTCGGATCGGTCTTTCCGAAAATCGGGCTGCTCGTCGTCATGTCGATGCGCTTTGTTCCGCTGCTGAGACGCCGTCTTGCCGACATTTCCGCCGTGCAGAAAACGAAGGGCATCGACATCGGGCACGGAAACCTGCGCAAAAGAATGAAGGACGGCATGAAGCTGCTGCAAATTTTGCTGACCATAAGCCTTGAGGATGCACTGCAAACGGCGGATGCCATGAAGGCGAAAGGGTACGGCTCCGGGGCGCGCAGCCGGTACGAGGAATTTGCGATGCGTTCCAGAGATTGGGGCCTGTCCGCGGTGCTTGCCGCGCTTTTGGCGGGGTGCATCACATTCCGGATTCTCGGGTATGGGACGTACCGGGTTTTTCCATCGCTGGGTACTGTCACTCTTCAGGGCTGGGAGATGCTGTCGTACGGCTGCTTTGTACTGTTTGCCGCGGTGCCCGTCATCATTGAAGCAAGGGAGGTATGGCTGTGGCGATCCTGGAAATCCGGGAGCTGAGCTTCCGTTATGCGGCCGGAGAGCGTACGGTTCTTGACCGGATCACCCTTGACGTAGAGCAGGGGGAGTTTGTGCTGCTGTGCGGAACGTCCGGGTGCGGCAAAACGACGCTGCTCCGCCATATCAAAAAAGAGCTGGAACCGGTAGGGGTGCGAAGCGGCGAGGTGCTGTTTCAAGGCCGGCCGCTCGGCTCGCTTGAAGCGAGGCCACTCGCGCGGCAGATCGGGATGGTGCAGCAAAGCCCGGAAAATCAGACGGTCACGGACCGGGTGCTGCCCGAGCTGGTGTTTGCGATGGAAAATGTCGGCTTCGAACCCGATCTGATGCGGCGGCGGGCGGCGGAGCTGTCCAATTATTTCGGGCTTGATCCGCTGCTGGACAAACACGTGTTCGAGCTATCGGGCGGGCAAAAGCAGCTCGTGCAGCTCGCTTCCGTACTCGCCCTGCAGCCGCGGCTGCTGCTGCTCGACGAACCGACGGCGCAGCTCGATCCGCTGGCCGCGCGGGAGCTGATCCGGCTGCTTCAGCGGATCAATCAGGATTTAGGCCTGACGATCGTCATGGCCGAACACCGCTTTGAAGAGCTTCTGCCGGTGGCGGACCGGGTGGTCGTGATGGACGAAGGTTCGATCCGGCACGTCGGTACCCCCCGCGAAGCGGTTCGGGCGATGTGGTCGGACGGTGATCGCAAATGGAAGCATTTTGTTCCGCCGGTTCCGAGGTTCTTTTTGCAGCTGGCGGAAGAGGGGCCGGCAGGCGACAGTTTGCCGCTGACCGTCAAGGAAGGACGGCAGCTGCTGAGCCGCATGCCCGCATTCGGCGCGATAGCAGGCTCGGCGGGGGCGGCCACATCGAAGGCCGATGCTCTTTTGTCGGCTGGACGGTCGGCTGGATCCTCGGCAGGCGCACCAGCTTTAGGCATGAATACGGCCGCATCCTCGGCGGGTGCGCCTTCGATGCCGGCTTCAGCACGATCGGCAGACTCTGCCTCGGGGGCCGCTCCAGCGCCGGACGCAAACTTGGCGACAGCAGGCTCAAAGGCGGTAAACGCATCCCCCGGAGCTGCGGAGAAGTCTTTTGCAGGAGGCTTGGCAGCCGGCCTGTCTTCCGGCGCGAATCCGGCCGGGGATGGCCGTTCACAGCCTCTGGTTTTGCTGGAGTGCCGCGACCTCGTCCTGCAGTATACGCCCCGGGATGCCGCGCCGGTGCTGAAAAATGCTTCACTGCGCGTCTGTCGCGGAGAAGTGCTCGCCATTCTCGGCGCGAACGGCTCCGGCAAAACGACGCTGCTGAAAGCGCTGGCCGGCGTTCTGAAGCCGCAGAAGGGGAAGCTGCTTTTGGACGGGAAGGAGCTTGGCAAATGGAAGGCCCACGAACGGGCCGCACGGATCGGCTTTCTGGATCAAAACCCGTTGACCTTTTTTATCGAGGAAACGGTGGAAATGGAGCTCCGGCAGGCGGCGGGCCGCGGCCGGGAGCGCCTGGAAGCGGCAGGCATCGCGGGCGATGCTGTTGACGGGATGCCGGGTACTGCCGCCGCTCCCAACCTCGGCGTCTCCCGCACCTCCTCCGTCGCCGAAATCGCAAGCGCGTTTGGGCTGTCCCATGCGCTGGACAGGCACCCATGCGATCTGAGCGCCGGGGAGCAGCAGCTGGCGGCGCTTGCCGCCGTGCTGCTGGCCGGCCCGGAGCTGCTGCTGCTCGACGAGCCGACGAAGGGGCTCGACCCCGAGGCCAAACGCCGGTGGGGAGAGCGGCTGAGCGAGCTGCGGCGGATGGGCAGGACCGTCGTCATGGTCACGCATGACGTGGAATTTGCCGCAGAGCACGCCACCCGGTGCGCGATGATGTTCAACGGGGCGATCGCGGCCGAAGGTGCACCCGCATCGTTTTTTCGCGATAACTTGTATTATACGACGGCGATGACTCAACTGCTTGGAGAGCAATGGGGGGGCGGCATCGCCCCGCAACGGCCGGAGGAATGCATATGAGCCGCGCCCGAATCGCGCTTTTTGCCGTCATCCTGCTGTTTGCCGGGTCCCTTGCATTTATGGCCTGGGCGACCGACGAGCAGTATATGCTCATTTCCTTTTTTCTGGTATGCGCGTCGATCGTCCCGTTTTTCCTCCGATTTGAAAGGCGGACGGTTCAAGCCCGGGAACTCGTGCTCGTAGCCGTGCTCTCCGCGATCGCCGCCGTCGGCCGGGTGCCTTTCGCGGCGCTTCCGAGCGTGCAGCCTACGACGTTTGTCATCATCGTCTCCGCGCTGGTGTTCGGCTCCGAAACGGGCTTCATGGTCGGGGCGGTCGCCGCGCTCGTCTCGAATATGTTTCTCGGGCAAGGCCCCTGGACCCCCTGGCAAATGTTCAGTTGGGGCATGATCGGGTGGACGGCCGGCCTTTTGCAAACGTGGGGTTTGCTCGGGAGCAGGTGGATGCTGCTCGTCTTCGGATTCGTATGGGGCTTTTTGTTCGGCTGGATTATGAACATTTGGGCGCTCGCGGGCATGGGGCAAAATTTGACCTGGGCTGCCGTCGCCGCTTCGTATGCCGCCAGCTTTTATTTCGATCTCGCCCATGCGCTGAGCAACGTGTTTTTCCTGTCCGTGCTTGGGCCGGGGTGGATTCGCATTTTGCAGCGTTACAAGAGGAAGTACGGGCTGCTGGATAATGAGGCGGATGGAATTTTGAAATAATCCAATCATAGTCCGTGTAATCAAACTTGAAAACAGCGGCGCCGCTTCTTAAAGAAGGGCAGCCGCTGTTTGATTATGCGGATACGTATTTGCGGTAGTGAGAAGATGGGAGAGTCCCATTGTTATCAGGCCAACTTACAAATCCCCAATTCCACTGGTGCCCGAGTTTATAAAGGAACTACAGTGCGCTAAAATGGCTATTTCGACCAGTTGGCGAAAATTAGAGGAACTGTAGTGCGTTATTTGCAAGTTTTTCCGCCACAGGTGCCATTTTTCATCGATTTAGCGAACGCCAGTTCCTCTATTTTTCGGATGAGCCCATCCACTCGAGAATAGCGAACGCCAGTTCCTCTATTATTTGGATGAGCCCATCCACTCAAGAATAGCAAACATCAGTTCCTCTATTTTCAGACGATCCCATCCACATCAAGAATAAAAAAACGTCAGCTCCTCTATATTTTAAGTTCGCTCTGTTCGGCGGCGCCCCGTTATTTCCTCATCCAATCGTTATTCAGCATGAATTCGATAAATTGCTGCACAGGCTCGGACGAAACGGCGGACCGTTTGTGCATCATGACCAAATGCCGCGGCACGCGAAAGGCGGAGCAGTTGGCGACCGCGAGCAAGCCGTGCTCCAGCTCCAAACGAATGGCGGACATCGGCAGCATCGATACGCCGAGCCCCCGGGTGATCGCCGCCTTGACCGCTTCTAGCTGGCTGAACTGGATCACGACGTTCACGTGGTGTCCGGACAAAATGTCCTCCATCACGGATTGGATGAACAGCCCGGAGGAATAAAAAATAAACGGCAGAGTCAATATTTCCTCGAAGGAAATAATTTGCCCGGATGCCCACGGATGTTTTCCCGGCAGCACAAGCACCAATTCGTCTTGGGTAATTCTCGATACCCGGATTTCATCTTTTAAGATAACGCTTTCATAAGAAATAGCTATGTCAATCTGGTTTTTTATAAGTTTTTCGATAAGTTCCGTATTGTTCTCTTCGAATACGGCGTTAAAGCTGATATAAGGGTTTTTTTCCATGAAACCGGAGATGAAATTCGGAAGAAAATAAGTTCCCGGAACCGTGGACGAGCCGATAAACAACTTTTCCTTGTGGCGGCCAACCCTAAGCAGCGCATTTTCCGCTTCCTCCACCATGTTGAATATTCTTCGCCCGTATTCGAACAAGGTTTCCCCGTGATGGGTCAGGCGGAACAGCCGTCCGCGGCGTTCTATCAGCTTTTTTCCGAGCGTGAACTCCAGTTTGCCGATATGCTGCGAGATCGCGGGCTGGCTGATATTGATCTCTTCCGCCGCTTTGGCGAAGCTTTTTAATTCGGCGACCACGCAGAAAATATATAAATGATGCAGATTCAAAGGTATCCCTCCCGCCGGCGCAGTTCCTTTAGATAAGTTTAACTTATAGGAACTTAGATTATATGTATTTTACAGTATGATAACGCTATCATATAATGAACGCAAGCATCAAGTGACATTACTCGACAAGAAATTCCATCAGAAATTAAAAAAGGGAAGGGAGCTTTCAAATGCGAAACTTGAAAATCAATCTTGCTGCATCGCTTTCCGTTTTCATGCTGCTCACCAGCGCCTGCAGTTCCGGAGGGACCGGGAACAAGCCTGCCGCAAGCCCGCCTCCGACAACCGCAGAAAATAAACCGGCGCAGACGGGATTTGACTGGAAGCAATTTTCCGGGCAAAAGATTTCGCTGCTTGCCAACAAGCAGCCTTGGATAACGACGCTGGAGCCGCATATCAAAGAATTCGAGCAGCTGACGGGAATCAAGGTCAATACGATGATTTTCCCGGAGGATCAGGTCCGGCAAAAGGCGCTCATCTCCTTGCAGGCGAGCAGCGACGAGTTCGATGTGTTCATGTCGCTGAAATCCCGCGAGGGCCTGCAGTATTATAACTCCGGTTTTTACGAAAACCTTGACGGCTACGTCACGAATGCGAAAATCACTTCTCCCGATTTTGATGTAAAGGATTTCTTCGAAGGGCCGCTGAACGGCGAGAAAATCAAAGGCAATCTTGTCGGACTGCCTATCAATGTGGAAGGGCCGGTTCTTTATTACAATAAGGAGTTATTCCAGAAGTACGGCGCGGAAGTGCCGAAAACGCTGGATGAAATCGAAACGGCGGCGAAGAAGATCGTGGACGGCTCCAAAGGCCAAATTCACGGAGTGACGCTCAGAGGATTGCCGGGCGCTCTGCCGTTTACGTTCGGCAACTTCATATACAATAACGGAAAAACGTGGTTTGACGACGGCAAACCGAACTTCCAGGATCCGACCCGGATTAAAGCGATTCAGCAGTATGCCGATCTGGCGAAGAAATACGGTCCTCCCGGGGTCGTCCAATATTCGTTTTACCAGTCCTCCGCTTTATTTGCCCAAGGCAAGGTCGCGATGGAGATCGAATCGACCAACGAGCTGAACTCCATCATCGATCCGAAAAACTCGCGGGTGATCGATAAGACGGGCGTCGTTCCGGTTCCGCCGGGTCCGGGAGGCAGCAAGCTGACGCAGCTTCAATGGGGCCTGTCGATCAACAAATTTGCGAAAAACAAAGAGGCGGCATGGCTCTTTATGCAGTGGGCCACCTCGAAGGAAATGCAGCTGGAGATGGCGTTAAACGGCATCGCGAGCCCGCGCAAATCGACCTGGGATAACGAGAAGTTCAAGTCCTCCATGGACACGCCACTCAAGCAGCAGTGGGTCGAAGCATTGAAATTCATTATGGCGAACGCCAACCCGGATGTCGGCCCTCCTGCGGAGGATCAGGCCCAGGTCAGACAGCTTATCGGGGAAATGGTCGACAAGGTCATATTGGGCGATAAAACGGCCGAAGAAGCGGCCAAAGAGGCTGATGCCAAACTGACGGAGGTTCTGAACAAAAAATGAGTGTTCCAAGCTCGCGCACATCGCTCACTCGTCTCGCTCCTTGGATTATGGTGCTTCCGTCCGTCATTTTTACCGTACTGCTGATCGGTTTTCCGATTGTTTACGTGATTTATTTGATGTTTACGAAATGGGCTCCCGGTTCCTCCTTTTGGGGGCTCCCCTTTGTAGGGCTGGACAACGTGAAGGCTACGTTCAAAGATGTTTTGTTTTGGAAATCGACCTGGATTACGCTGAAAATTTCCGCCATCTCGCTTTTTTTTGAGGTGGTTTTGGGCACCTATTTGGGCATTTTGCTCAGCAAGTCCGTCAAAGGCATCAAGGTGCTGCGGGTGTTGTTCTTCTTCCCGGCTATCGTGCCGTCGGTTGCGGCGGGGATGGTATGGGTGCAGCTGTACGATCCGTCGCTCGGCTTTCTCAATTATGTGCTGCAAACGTTTCATTTGCCGGCGGGAACGTGGCTGAACGACCCGGAATCGGTCATTTACGCGCTTTCTATCGTGGACATCTGGCAGTGGACGCCTTTTATCGCCATGATTGTGCTCGGAGGGATCCAGGCGCTGCCGGAGGATCCTTACGAAGCGGCTTATATGGACGGCGCCAGCAAAACGCAGGCTTTGTTTTACATTACGCTGCCGATGCTTAAGCAGACGATACTGATCGCGCTGATGCTCCGTTCGGTCGATATGCTGCGGATTTTCGATACGATTTACGTGATGACGCAGGGCGGGCCGATCAATTCGTCCACTTCTCTGAATATTTACGGGTACCAGCAAGGATTTCTGTATACGAGCATGGGCAAAGCAAGCACGGCTATGCTGTTTCTGCTGCTTATCGTCATGACGATCAGCTTCCTGCTTACCCGATGGCGAAAGAGGTATGTATGACGATGAATACATTAACGGCGCAAAAATCGGCGCAGTCTTCGGTTATTGCCGTGAAAAAAACGTGGAAGTCCAGTTTGGCGGTTTATATCCAATTGGCGGTTTGTTTTATAGTCTTCGTATTTCCCATCGTGTGGATGCTGATGTCCGCATTCAAGGAAAATGTGGACATCACCTCGTATCCGCCGAAGTTTATTTTCAGCCCGACGTTGGATCATTTCCGGGAGCTGTTCGTTTCTTATCCGTTCGGCAAATATATCGTCAACAGCTTGATCGTTACCGGCGGCTCAACGGCGCTCGGCCTTCTGCTCGGCGTTCCGGCCGCCTATGGGGCGGCCAGGTACGGCTTGCAGTGGACGGCCTTTCTGACGCTGATTGCCCGCATGGCTCCAGGCATACTGTTTCTGATTCCTTGGTACGTCATCGCTTCGCAATTAAAAATAACGGACACCTACATGACCTTGATCGTCACGCATACGGTCATCACGATGCCGCTTATCGTATGGCTCATGTTGTCCTATTTTCAGGAAATCCCGAAGGAGATCGAGGAATCCGCGTTAATCGACGGCTGCGGCCCGTTCCGGGTGCTTTGGCAAATCAACATCCCGCTGGCGCTGCCCGGCATATCGGTGTCTACTGCGCTGTCGTTTATTTTTTCCTGGAACTACTTTTTATTCTCGCTTGTGCTCTCGGGTTCGAACACGACGCCGCTCACCGTAGCCGCCTTCAACTTTATCGGGGTTGCGGCCGTGGACTGGGGCGGCCTGATGGCGGCGGCGACGGTCATCACGGTTCCCGTGCTGATTATCGTTGCGCTTGTGCAAAGATGGCTGATTCGCGGGCTGACAAGCGGCGCAGTGAAATAAGAGAAATCATAAGGATGGGAGCGAACTACATTGAAAGCAGCGCAATTTTTGGGTGAAGACAAGATTAAATTGGTAGAGACCGGCATCCCGGCGCTAACGTCGGAGGACGATGTCATCGTCAAGGTGAGCTGCTGCGGGCTGTGCGGCTCGGATAAACGGTTGTTTCATAACGGCGCGGGCCACATACCGGGTCACGAAATTGCGGGAGTGGTCGCGCATGCCGGAGCCAATGCCACCATCAAGCCGGGTACGAGGGTGATCATCTATATCCCGATCTTTTGCGGCGAATGCAAATACTGTGCAGCAGGGGAGACCAACCGGTGCCAGCATATCCAGGGGCTCGTCGGCTGGCAGCGCGACGGCGGATACGCCGAATACGTCAGGGTACCTGCCCGCAACGTGATTCCGATTCCGGACGATCTGACGGACAGCGACGGCGTGCTGCTGCTGGATACCGTCGGTACGGCCGCACATGCCATCCGCCTGGCGAAGCGGAGCCTCGCATCGGCTGCGGTGGGAGACAAGGTGCTCGTAATCGGCTGCGGACCGCTCGGGCTCGGCACCGTTTTGACGCTGAAGGCTTTCGGGTTTACCCGTATTTATGCGGCCGATCCTTCTGAGGAAAGGCTGTCTGTGGCGAAGGAGTTCGGCGCCGAGGAGTATGTGGCCGATCCCGAATCGTTGGCGGGCGAGTTCGCTATCGTCATTGAAGCGAGCGGCAGCGCGCCGGGGCGGAAAACGGCCATCTACGCGGTGGAACCCGGCGGAGCGGTCGTGATCCTGGGAGAAAGCAACGATCCGTTCGTGATCCAGCCTACTCCGACGCTGAGAAGGAAAGATTTTTCCATGATCCGTTCGTTTTACTTCGACATGAATGAAGTTGCGGAAAATATTGAGCTGTACCGGAGCAACCAGCGTTCGTTTCAAAGGCTGGTCAGCAAAATCGTTCCGTTCGAGCAGCTGGAAGAGACGTTTGTCGAGTTTTGCCAAGGCAAGACGATCAAACCGTTTGTGCGGTTATAAATAGACGGATCGGGTGGAGGAAGCGATGAAATACTTGGCTGCGCAGTATCAGGGACACCATGAACTAGTGCTGGTAGAGAAAGAAATTCCGAAATTGAAAGACCATGACGTGCTCATTCGTGTGGCGTCGGCGACGATTTGCGGCACCGATTTCCATATCCTTGAGGGGAAATTTCCAGCCGAGCCGCCGGTCGTGATCGGTCATGAATTCGCCGGTTATGTGGAGCAGGTCGGCTCCAGGGTAACGTCGGTGAACCCTGGCGATCTGGTCACGATCGAACCTCATGAGTTTTGCGGGTTATGCAAATTTTGCCGTATTGGTAAAGAGCATCTTTGTCTGAAAAGAAAAGGATACGGAGTCCGGCTCGACGGCGGCTTTGCGGAATTTTGCGTGATCCCGGAAAAGACCGTGTATAAGGTTCCCTCCGGCATATCGCCGTCGGTAGCGGCGCTTACGGAAAATATCGGCTGCTGCCTGCACGGCATGGAACGGGCGAATGTTCAATTCGGGGACGATGTCGTCGTCCTGGGCGGCGGCTTCGTCGGCGTAGTGCTCGCCGAGCTGGCGAGAATGAAAGGCGCAGGGCGGGTGTGCATCGTCGAGCCGAACGATTATCGCCGGGAAGTGGCGGTGCAGCGCGGGTTCCTCGCCATCAATCCGATGTCGGACGATGTGGAGCGGACGATCAAGGAAATGACCCAAGGTTTGGGTGCCGATGTCGTCATAGAAGCGGCGGGCCGAATCGATACGGCGAAGCTGACTTTGCAGCTTGTCGGCAACGGCGGCACCATTTTGTTTTTTGGAGTCGTTCCGCCGGAGTTTTCGATGGAAATCTCACCCAACGTTATTTTTTCGCGAGAGCTGACCTTGATGGGGTCGTTAATTAACCCGTACAGTCACCACAAATCGATTGAAGTGCTTGAACGATTGCATTTGGAGCCCTTGGTTACAGGCCATTTCGCCTTAAAGGATATTAAAGAAGCGTTTCGGACCGCACAGAGCGGGAACGGATTTAAGGTCGCCGTGCACCCCGGTGTGGATAGATCCCATTAACAACTTTGCAGGACGTGGAGGAAACTATGCGAAAAAAGGATTCATTATACATCGGTCTGGATATTGGCTCCACCCACATCAAAGCAGCTGCATACAACAGGCTGGGCGAACTGAAAGCCATCGCGCGAACGTCGACCCCGGCCCATGTGACCAAGGACGGAGGGATCTATCACCTGGCCGGAGAGCTGTGGGAAAACACGGTCAACGCGCTTCGGACGTGTGTGGAGCAGGTGCAGGCGCAGGGCCATAAAATCAAGGCGATAGGCATCGCAAGCGTTGCCGAGGCCGGTGTGCTGCTGGATGACGGCGGCGAGCCGCTTGGCCCCGTGTTGGCCTGGTACGATCAACGTCCGAACCAATATTTAAACATGGTTAAGGACAAAGTGCCGGCCCTGCAATTTTACCGGAAAACCGGTCTGTACCCTCAGGCCAAATATTCGCTAATGAAATTTTTGTGGATGAAGGAACACGTCCCCGAGCAGTGGGGCAAGGGCCGCTCCTGGCTGCACGTCGCCGAATATATCGCCTACTGCTTGACCGGGGAGCGAAAAACGGAAATTTCCCTCGCCAGCCGGACGATGCTGTTTAACATCAAGCAGCGCCAATGGGACGGCGAGCTTATGTCGGAATTCGGGATTCCGCAGGGCTTGCTGCAGGATATCGTGCATGCCGGCGAAGTGGTCGGTTATGTGCAAAAGCAGGTCGGTGAATATACCAAGCTGCCGGATGGCATACCGGTCACGATAGCCGGGCACGACCACATCGTCGGCGCCTTCGGAATCGGCAGCACGCTCGACGGCGATGTGACGAACTCGTGCGGGACGGCGGAAACGCTTGTCATTACGATGCCGCAGCTCGATATGGACATGTTTACGAAAATTCCCGACTTTACGATAGGCTGCCATGTGATAGCCGACCGCTATTATGCGCTTCTTCCCGTCGGGACGACCGGCGGCATTATCGAATGGTTCCTTTCCATCACCGGATGGAGCTACGAGCAGCTGCTTACCGTATTGTCCCAGGAAAACGGAGCCAATAAAGCGGTGATGTTCTACCCGGCTCCTTTGGGCGACAGCGAGTCCGAGAGCCACGTTCAGATGGCCTGGTTCGGCGGCGCGTTGACCAACAGTTACTCCGCGCAGATGGCATCCGCCATCATTCACGGGTTAAGCTGTTTGTTCCGCTACCGGATGGAAGTGCTGCAAAATTTGAACATCAAGATGGAAAGGCTGATGGTCACGGGCGGATCGACCAAAAACCCGCAATGGATGCAGGCCAAAGCCGACATCCTGAACCGCCCGCTGCATATCGTCCGCGATTCGGAAGGCGTCGCCAGAGGGGCGGCTATTTTCGCCGCCAAGTCGGGCAACGAGCTGGATGAAATCCCGGTCCCGTCCTCGCTGACCGTGATGCCTAATGCGGAAAACGTCAATAAGCTGCGGGAGCAATACGAAAAACATTATTTGCCGAAAATCGAAGTCGCTAAAAGCTTGATGATCATATAAGAGTGTGTTGTGTCTTTTTGAACATGCTCATAAGCATCCAAATCACTGAGAAGGGGATTCCATCATGACACTTGTTTCCGGACTAAAATGGCTTGAGCATGCCCATAAAAACAATTACGCCATCGGCGCCTTCAGCGTAGACCATATCGACAGCATCGAGGCGGTTATCCAAACGGCCGAGCAGCTCGAATCGCCGGTGATGATTCAAACCGGTCAAGCCACGTTGAATCATACTCCGATGAACGTGCTGGCTGCGGCCGCAAGGGAAGCCGCCCGGAACGCCAAAATTCCGGTCGTGCTTCATCTGGATCACGGAAACGGGTTCGCCCAGGCGATTCAGGCGATTCGCTGCGGCTATACTTCGCTTATGTTTGACGGATCCAACATGGATATCGAGGACAACATCCGCATAACCAAAAGCATCAAGGAGGCGGCGTCGGCTGTAGGCATCCCTTTGGAAGCGGAGCTCGGCAAAGTGGGTACGCGCGGCAAAAACGAAATCCGCCAGCTGACCGATCCGGACGAAGCGGTGCGTTTCGCCCGGGAAACCCAGGTTGACAGTCTTGCCGTTGCCTTGGGAAATATTCATGCGGCCTATGGGGAGCAGGTCCATATCGACCTGGACCATTTGAAGCTGATCCACAACCGGATCGGGCTGCCCATCGTTCTTCACGGCGGAACCGGAGTGCCGCACGACGATGTGAGGAAGGCGATATCGCTCGGCATCAGCAAGGTGAACATCGCCACGGAATGGCGCCGGGCGACGATCGATTATTTGCGGCAGCATCTGGCGGAGCCGCAGCATAACGACTTTTTCGCCATCATCCAGGGTGTGCGTCAAACGATCCGGGACATCGTCAAAGAGAAGATCGAATTATTCGGGAGCGCGGGCAAAGCGTAAGCGGAAAGCAGGAGGCGATCGTATGTTTGGGAATTTATACTATGACGGGCAGTGGAAGGAAAGCGCAAGCAAAAAAACGATGGACGTCACCAACCCGGCAACCGGGGAGAAGGTAGGGACCGTATTCGCCGCCGAGAGGCAGGACGCGGCTGCGGCTGTCGACGCCGCGGCGCGTGCCTTTAAAACATGGTCCCGGCTCAGCGCGGCGGACCGATCGGCGCCCTTATACAATGCGTACCGGCTGTTGACGGAACGCGCAGACCATGTCGCCCGTATATTGACGATGGAGCAGGGCAAGCCTTTGGCGGAGGCGCGCGGCGAAGTGATGCAGGCGGCCGACTTTTTGCGCTGGTACAGCGAGGAAGCCAAGCGAATATACGGCGAAATAATCCCCGCCTCCTCCGTGAATAAACGGGCTCACGTCATCCGTCAGCCGATCGGAGTCGTTGCGGCGATAACGCCTTGGAATTTTCCGGCCTCGATGATCACCCGGAAAATTGCCCCGGCGCTGGCTGCCGGCTGCACGGTGGTCATCAAACCGGCGGAAGCTACGCCGCTGACCGCCGCCGCTTTGTTCGAGATATTTCACGAGTCGGATTTTCCGCCAGGCGTCGTCAATTTGGTCTACGGGGACGGGCCGTCGATCGGAGCGGAATTTTTGGAGAACCGTCTTGTGAAGAAGATCGCTTTTACCGGCTCGACCAAGGTCGGCAAACATTTGATCGCAGGTTCTGCCGATCAGGTGAAAAAGGTTTCCCTGGAGCTCGGCGGCCACGCTCCGTTTATCGTGTTTGAGGATGCCGATTTGGATCAGGCCGTGGAAGCGTGTCTGATCAGCAAATACCGCAACGCCGGGCAAACGTGCATATGCGCCAACCGGATTTACGTGCAGGATACGATCCTCGAGACGTTTTCCGAAAAGCTGGCCTCGCGCGTCCGGTCGCTCAAGCTGGGCAACGGCCTCGAACAAGGGGTGGAGATCGGTCCGCTGATCAACGAAGCGGCTTACCGGAAAGTCCAGGAGCATGTGGACGACGCTTTGGCCAAGGGCGGCAAGCTGCTGGCGGGAGGAAAACTCAGTCAAGCCGAAGGCATGACCGGTTATTTTTATGAGCCGACGCTGATCGGAGACGCCAGTCCCGATATGAAAATTTGTAGCGAGGAAACATTCGGCCCCGTCGCTCCGATCCTTACATTCAAGACGGAAAACGAAGCGGTCGAGCAGGCCAACGACAGCGTGTACGGACTTGCCGCTTATGTCTTCACGCGCGATTTGGGGCGGACCTACCGGGTGGCCGAAGCTCTCGAATACGGCATTGTCGGCATCAACGATCCTTTGCCGGGAGCGGCGCAGGTTCCGTTCGGCGGCTGGAAGGAAAGCGGAATAGGCCGGGAAGGCGGGCATTATGGGCTGGAGCCGTTTTTGGAAATCAAATATATCTCCATAGGCCTGAACGACCGTTAATGGCGGAAGGATTGGTGAAGGTATGAAAATCGCATCTTTTAAAACCAGGGTCGTATCGGTGCCTGTGAAATACCCGGTCGTGTCCTGTGTCAGAAAATCCGGGCAGATCGTCTTTGTGCTGCTGGATGTGACGACCGACGAAGGAATGACGGGAGTTTCCTACGCGCAAGCTTTCCATCTGCATGGGGCGCAGGCGATCCGTTCCTGCTTGTCCCATTTGGAGTCCGTCCTGACCGGTGAGGACCCGCGAAATATTCACGGCCTGTGGCATAAAATGCTCGAAGCGATCAAGCTGCTCGGGCATCAAGGGCTGCCGATGTTCGCCGTGTCCATGGTCGATATCGCGCTTTGGGACCTGCTCGGCAAAACGACCGGTCTTCCGGTATGCCGCCTGCTTGGCGGAGAGCCGGGGACATTTGAAGCCTACCAAAGCGACGGGCTTTGGCTCGTTTCGCCGGCGGAGGCGGCCGCCCAGGCCGAAGCGTTCGCCGCTTCGGGCTTCCGCTCGATGAAGATGCGTTTGGGGCGGGCGAAGGAAGAGGAGGATCTCAGCGCCGTATGTGAAATTCGCAGAGCGATCGGTGAAGAGATCGAGCTGATGGGGGACGTCAATCAGGGATGGACGGCGGAGAAGGCGCAAGCGATGGGCAAACGGCTTGCCCCTTACAACCTGGCGTGGATCGAGGAGCCGGTCGAAGCGGAAAATATGAAGACTCACCGAACATTGTCCGCATCTTTGCCGATTCCCGTAGCCACCGGTGAAAACTTATACGGCGTTCGCTCGTTCCACCGTTTTCTGGAAGAGTCCGCCGCCGATCTGTATACCCCCGATTTGCAGCGCACCGGAGGAATTTCCGGGTGGAAGCAAATCAATGTGCTGCTGGAGCAGTATGGAAAACCGTCGGGAATCCATTTATTCCCGGAATATGCCGTTCATTTGTTTCCGCTCATCCGCCACCCGCTCAAGCTGGAATGGATGAGCTGGGCCGGCGCGTTGTTTAAAGAGCCGCTCCAATGTGTGGACGGCTGCGTCCGGACGCCCGATCTGCCGGGATTCGGTTTCGAATGGGATGAAGCGGCGGTAACCGCCTTTGAAGTGAATAAGTAGCTATCCGTTCGAAGCAGCGGATTCAAGGAGAATGCTGCCGATGCTGGTTGGACTCATTTTATTCATCGCCGTGCTCGTCTCGACCGTTTCCGGGTTCGGGTCGTCGCTGATCGCCATGCCTTTGCTGACCATGATGATAGGAGTCAAAGAGGCCTCCCCGCTTGTCGCCTTGGTCGTGCTCGTGCAAAATGTCGCCATTATCGTGAAGTACCGCCATGCCTTTCAATGGAAAGACATGGCCTTATTATGCGCAGGAGCGCTGCTTGGCGTTCCCTTCGGCGTCTTCGCGCTGAAAGCGCTCGACGAGAAAGTCGTATTGACCGCCTTGGGGACATTGCTTGTTTTGTATTCGATTTACGATTTGTCAGGCAAACCTCTTCCAAACGTGAAGCGCAAGTGGGCTTCACTGTTCGGCTTTGCCGGAGGCGGCCTGGCAGGAGCTTACAATACGTACGGCCCGCCCATTATCATTTACGGCAACTGCCGGAATTGGAGCCCGGAAACGTCGAAAAGCAACGTTCAGCTGTTCGGCTTGCTGAACAGCGTCTTTGTCATCTCGCTGCATGCGTACAGCCATCACTATACGGATACGGTGGTCCATATGTTCTGGACCTCGGCGCCTTTTCTCGCGGCGGCTTTGATCCTCGGACTAAGCGTGGACAAGTATATCCGAAAGGCGGCGTTTCGAAAAATCGTCTGCGTGCTGCTGCTGGCCGTCGGATTGAAAATGATATTTTCGCAGTAACCGGACCCCGGAAGAAGGGTCCGTTTTTTTACATTTCGGGTCATTTTGTATTAATATGGACTGGAGTGCTCCCCACAAAGTGGAAAAATGCAGAAGCCGGGTGAACGAAGCGATGGAACAATACCAGACGCTGATCGGCGTCGTTTTGGAAAAGCTGGATCAGACGTACAAAGAGCTGAAGTTTAACTACAACGGTCTGGACGGGGTGCTGTCCGGACATACCGATGAGGAGCGGAGCAGCGTTCCGGAGCTGATCACGATCAAGGATTTGCGGGACGCCTACGGGGAACTGATCGGGTGTATGGAGAAGCGGTTTCCCGGGCTTAAGGGCTAGGAGGTGCTGCAGTTGAAAATCGCGAAGGCGGCCGTATGGATCTGTTTTCTCGGCTACACCGCCTGTTTGCTGTATTGGATGTTTCTCGGGTTCCATAGATCCGAACGCGGATACATCCAGCTGAGCTATAACCTGGTTCCGTTTCGCACCATAGCCAATTTCTTCATTCATTTCAGCTACTTTGGTCTGTGGTCATGGATGGTTAATATTTTGGGCAATATCGGGGTGTTTGTGCCGTTCGGATGGTTCATGCCGTTAATATTTAACGGGTGCAAAAGGTTTGGATCGTTTTCGGCGGCGTTCGTCGCATCGATCGTGCTGCTGGAGCTGCTGCAGATGCTGCTGCGGGTGGGCAGCGGGGACATCGACGACGTAATCTTGAACTATGCCGGCGCGGCGATAGGGTACGGCATGCTGAATGCTCTCCGAAGGCGAATGCGGGGAAGAGACGTTTTGACGATTAAAGGGTAAAGGAGATCACGGTACATGATCAGATTCGCAGTGATAGGAACTAACTGGATTACGGAAAAATTTATCGACGCGGCGCGGCAAACCGGAGAAATCGAGCTGGCTGCCGTATATTCACGCACGGAGGAGCAGGCGGGGCAGTTTGCAGAGAAGCTCGGGATTCCGCACCGGTTCACCGATCTGGAAGCGATGGCGGGGAGCGGTGCGATCGACGCGGTGTACATCGCCAGTCCGAATTCACTCCACGCGCAGCAGGCGGTGCTCTTGATGAACCACGGGAAGCACGTGCTGTGCGAAAAGCCGATCGCCTCAAACAGCGCCGAGCTTAAGGCGATGATCGAAGCGGCGCAACAAAACGGCGTGCTGCTGATGGAAGCGATGAAATCGACGCTGATGCCGAATTTTGAGGCCGTTCGGGACCATCTGCACAAGCTGGGACGCATCCGCCGGTATGTGGCGAGCTTTTGCCAATACTCCTCGCGTTACGATGCTTATAAGCAAGGTGCGATGCCGAATGCGTTCAACCCGGCTTTTTCGAACGGCTCCCTGATGGATCTCGGGGTTTATTGCATTTACCCGATGGTCGTGCTGTTCGGCAAACCGCAGCGGGTGAAGGCGAGCGCGGTGCTGCTCGGGTCGGGCGTGGACGGGGAAGGCAGTCTGATCGCGGAATATGGCGATATGGACGCGGTCATTTACCACTCGAAGATCACCCATTCCGCCCTGCCTTCGGAAATTCATGGGGAAGACGCGACGATGGTCATCGATAAAATCAGCGCCCCTGGGAATGTGGAAATCCGCTTCCGCGACGGTTCGGTTGAAACTCTAACGCAGCCCCAGGTCGAAAACACGATGTATTACGAAGCGAAGCATTTCGCCGAGCTGCTCAAGCAAGGAAAGCGGGAATGCGCGACGAACTCCCATGCCAATTCGCTGCTTGCGATGGAAGTGATGGATGAGGCGAGACGGCAGGCAGGGCCCGTGTTCCCGGCAGATCGTAAATAGAATCGGCCGTTCAGGCCGTCTATTCTTCCCACACGTTTTCAAGCGGGAGTCCCCGTTCCATACGCGCCAAATCATGCACACGCTGGATAAAGGCCGTTTTTGCCCGTGTGTAGCCGTCAGGGTCGGAATCATATTGTTCGGCCAACTTCCGTTTAAGTTCGCCGTACTCCTTTACCAATTCAGGATGAACCGGAATATAGTCGCTAAACAGCAATTCTTTCTTTCGTAAAATCCTTCAAGCGGCAAAATATGCAAGTGATGCGTTAGTGGAAGGTATGCACACTATCATCGGCTTCCCATCGAACCGGTTTTCAAAAGAAAACCCAAATACACCATCGCGGCCATTTCCTGTTTATTCAGTAGGCGCTGAGAGCCAAAATCGATTCGACCGCCTGCTGCGGTAACCTCCGGTCCGTGCAGCTTCAAGCCTGTCACCGTTTGAACACCTGGAATCGCCCATTCCTCCGTATCGGAGGGGACTTCCGCCGAAAAAGAAGGCGGTTGCACTCCGAGCACACGTATTAGCCTGCCCATAATCACTGCAGCCTCTTCGCGGCGAATAGGGCGTTCCGGCTCAAATCGATCTTGTCCTGACCCGGCCACGACACCTGCTTCCAAAGCGTTCCGAATGTCGGCTTTGTACGGTGAATGTTCGATGTCAATGAATGTTGATGCGCCGGATGAAGCTGGAAAATCAAGCAACGGCATGATGGCATGGATAAATTGTTCCCGGGTCACTGTGGCCTGCGTGTCATAGGGCTTAGAAGGATCCTCCTCCAAAATACCGAACGATTGGAGCCCCCCTATGAATTCCGCATACGGATGATCGACAGGCACATCCGGGAAACCGGAAGCTTCCCGCTTTTTCGCCGCATAGCTGACAGGACTATTATACTTTAAATAGGCTATATTTCCCTGCTGATCGGGTTTAAAGGCAAGAGGCAGCCCATTCTCATCGACAAATAAATAGTTATCCACTTGGATGAAACGATGACGCACGTTGCGGCTGTCAATTGCCGAAAGCAAACCGTTGCCGATCACCGTTACTTTGGCGGCCAATTTCCCCCTTCTCAGATCGATATAGGTTCCGGCGAATTTCTTCAGTTCGGAAATCGATTGCGGAACAAATCCGGAAACTCCGAACGTCCTGTCGATCCCCGGATAATAATGGTCCATAAAAGAGGCAATGAAATCATCGATTATTTTCTCATCCGTGTTTTGGGAGATGAAGAAGCCCGATTTTTGTTCCGGCAGCAGCCAGAGCATCGAGTGAAAACCGGGCACATCGCCGCTTTTGGCGATGATCGTTTGCCCGTTAGCAAGGCTATGTGGATAGGGTGCTTCAAAACCGTAAGTGGCATCGGGAACTTGGGAATGAATCGATATATGATACCCGGACATCGCTTTTACGGATTCGGGCGACAAGATGACCGTGCCATCATTCGTTTTACCGCCGTTTAAGAAAGCATTCATGAAACGAGCCATATCCGCTGAGGTGGAGATCATGCTGCCTGACGGGATTACGCCGGGCGACATGCGGTAGAACGGAATGGCGTTGCCGGATTTGTCATAAGTGGACGCGATCCGATTCGCCAACTCCTCCGGCATAACAAAACTGCTGGAATTCATGCCAAGCGGCTTAAACAGCCGTTCCTCCATATAGTCGGAGAAGGGCTGTCCGCTCACGGATTGAACGATATAACCTTGCAGATCGAATGCGAAATTATCGTACATATAGGAGGTGCCTGGTTCCCTTACGACCGGGGGAAAGTTTTGGAAAATGTACTCCTCTAATGCGACAGGCTCGCGGGAATTGTCGAATATGATATTTTCCGGGGTGGGGTCGCGGACTTCGAAGCCGGTCGTATGGGTAAGCAGCATTTCGATCGTAACGGGGGTTCCGTATGGATTTGTGATTTTGTAGCCGTTCAAATATTTCTCAACGTCGTCCTTAAGGGATAGCTTGCCCTGATCGCGAAGCTGAAGAATGGCAGCTGCGGTAAATACCTTTGAAACGGATCCGATGCGGAATACGGAATCGTTCGGATCGACCGGCATTTGCGAGCTTTTGTCCATCACTCCGTAACCTTTCTCCGCAAGTATCTGACCGTTACCGACCACGGACACGGAGACAGCGCCGATTTTATTCCGGATACTCTCTTTGGCAAAAAACTCGTCTAGAAAACCTGCCACCTCCCGGGAATCATTTGGGCCGTACGGTACGTTGCTATGGGCCAAAGGCATCGTCGGTCTTTCAAATGGATTGGAAACCTTGGTCGGCTCTTGAGCCGAAACCCCCGATTCCACCATCAAACCGGATGAAAGTAATGCAGCCACTAAACCAATTGCCATTCCTTTTTGCATTTTATTCAACACGCCCCCTTCTCATATTTTCGACCAGATTTGGCTGTGCCCGCTTTAATGATCATAATCAAAAAGAGCCCCGGTGAAATCGGCCTCCAGGTTGGTTCTATAATCTCCTGCGGATGGAGATGCAAACTGGACTTAAGCCCGATAAGCTGTTTGAATTGGGGAACTCTTCATTGGTAAAATAATGTAAAAGACTCACCTTGGGAGGTCCTTGCCATTGAAGCTTCAACGATTGCTGGGTATCACCATGCTTCTGCTCAGCCGCAAGAGAGTGGGAGCCCAAGAACTGGCCGAGCGGTTTGAGGTCTCGCTGCGCACGATTTACAGGTATATCGAAGCGATCAATGCCGCGGGTATCCCCATTGCATCTTATGCGGGGGTGGACGGCGGCTACGAAATTATGGACGAATTTCGCATAGAAAGACAGATCGTTACTCTCGATGACCTGTCATCTATAGTAACGGCCCTAAAAGGCATGCAGTCGCCCCTGCAGGATGGGCAAATGGATCATCTGCTGGCCAAGATCAGCGCGCTGATTGCCAAAAACGAGCAGCAGCGAATGGAAGAAGCGGGGGAACAGCTGATTATAGGTTTGAGCCCGTGGACGAGGGTGGAAGCGGACAAGGATAAGCTGGCCGAGCTTCGGCTGGCTGCCAGGAACAGGAATGTCGTTTGGCTTACATACTCCACTCCCGAAGGAGATACGGCGGAGAGGGCCGTTGAGCCGATAGGGCTTGCCTGGAAAGGAAACGCGTGGTACTTATACGCCTACTGCCGGCTAAGAAAGGATTGCCGGAGATTCAAGTTGTCCCGCATCCGGAAGCTCCATGTCGATATGGAAGTATTCCCGCGCCGGAAGGAGCGTCTGGAAGATCTGGATGCCAGATGGGGGATGCCAGATGGGGGAGGCAAGACACGCAGTCATACATAACGATGGTACTTCGTTTTCATCCGAGAGTCAGAGTGCGGATTGAAGAGTTCTTCGGCCCGGAGAAAATGACGGTGGAAGAGGACGGATCGCTGCTGGTCAGGTCGGAGTTTCCGGAAGATAATTGGCTCTACGGAATGCTGCTCAGTTACGGGCCGGATGTGCGCGTGCTGGAGCCGAAGTCTCTCGCCGATGAAATCAGCAGCCAAGCCAGGCGGGTTTTTGAATTGTACAAATAATTTTCAATTCGGCAAATTCCGCTGACAATACGCTGTCAGTGGACCCCGTTCATACTATATCTGCCGGGCAGATCCCAGGCCTGACAATAACGACAAGGAGGCAATCATTATGTACACATCGTTGCAAAGTTTTATAACAGAATACACTCGCGAAGCGGAGGGCACGCAGAAGCTGCTGGATCTCTTGACCGACGCATCTTTGGAACAGGAGGTGTTGCCCGGTTACCGGACGCTCGGAAGACTGGCCTGGCATATCGTGACCTCGGTTCCGGATATGCTTCACCGCACAGGGCTTCAGTTCGATGCACCTGATGTGTATTCCGAGCCGCCTGCGTCGGCCGCCGAAATTGCCGCAGCCTATCGGGCAGCCGTTCAATCCATGCTGGAGGCGATCCGTACCCAATGGACGGATGAAACTTTGCAGCAGGAAGTTAACCTGTTTGGGGAACCTTGGAAAAACGGGTTTACATTAAGCGCTTTTCTGCTGCACGAGGTTCACCATCGCGGTCAAATGACGGTCTTGATGCGGCAAGCCGGTTTAACGATACCCGGGATTTATGGTCCTGCCAAAGAAGAATGGGCCGCGATGGGGATGGAAGCTCCCGTCGTTTGACCATCGGCAAGAGGTTGGGGTGCTCTGAGAATCCAAGGAGGCGGCAAAATGTCCGAAACAAAAATTGAATGGACGGACATGACATGGAATCCTACAACCGGTTGCAGTAAGGTAAGCGACGGATGCAAGAATTGTTATGCTGAACGACTGGCAAAGAGATTACAAGCGATGGGAAATCCGAGGTACGTTAATGGCTTTGAACCACAAGAGCATCCCGGAGCGCTTGATTTACCGTTTACTTGGAAACGGCCTAAAAAGATTTTTGTCAATTCAATGTCAGACCTGTTCCACGAAGCCATATCCGAGCAGTTTATTGAAAAAGTATTTGATGTCATGAACAAGACCCCCATGCATACTTATCAGATTTTGACGAAGCGACCGGAAAGAGCCGCTCGTTTGGCAAACCAATTGACTTGGACAAACAACATATGGTTAGGAACAAGTGTCGAAAACTCACGTGTTGTGGGCAGAATTGATGTGCTCAGACAAGTACCGTCAAGGATACGATTTTTATCATGCGAGCCGCTAATCGGTCCATTGGAAAATGTAAACCTTCAAGATATTCATTGGGTAATTGCAGGGGGAGAATCGGGGCCGGGTGCCCGGCCAATGGATGCTGGCTGGGTTCGATTATTATTAAATGAATGTCAAGCCGCACAGATTCCGTTCTTTTTTAAGCAGTGGGGCGGTGTGATGAAGCACAAAAACGGAAGGCTGCTCGATGGCCGGGAATGGAACGAATTTCCGGAATGAAACAAGACGTCTGTACGATTGGTTTTGCTAAAAAAAGTCTGCAGCAGTTTGTTGAACTTTTGAAGGGTGCGGGCGTTACGCATCTCATTGACACACGTCTGCATAATACATCCCAATTGTCCGGTTATGCCAAAAAAGGCGATCTTGAATATGTCATGAAGCTTGTTGGAATCTCCTATCATCATGATTTATCGCTGGCACCGACTGAAGACATACTTAACGCCTATAAAAAGAAGCAGATGACTTGGGGCGAGTACGAGAAGCGATATATGGACTTGCTTGCAAAAAGAAAAATCGAAAATCGCATAGATGATGTATTGGCTGATGAAGTAAACTGCTTTTTGTGCAGTGAGGATAAGCCGCACCATTGCCACAGAAGATTGCTGGCGGAATATCTGAATCAGCATAAGAAGAATATTCGGGTGGTTCACTTGGTTTAGGTGAGTCGCCTTTTCCCCGGCGACATCGAACTGCATGGCCTGGCTCTTTTCGATAGGGCGGCATGCAGTTTTTTTGTGGGAACATTTGTTTCCATTCGGTTCAAAACATGGTATGCTTATGCATAATCAAACATGATTTCGGGTGGGAGCATATGCAACCGATTATTCGCATTTCCGTACGTGCGCTGGTCGAATACGCGTTTCGCAGAGGCAGTCTGGAGTCTGGCTTTCACGCGGCACCTACGTTCTCGGAAGGGACGCTTGCGCATCAGAAGCTGCAAAAGACGTACGGAGAATCGGACCTCAAGGAAGTACCGCTGCAGCAGGAATTCGAGTGCGGCGACTTGCGTTTTCGGCTGGAAGGGCGCTGCGATGGCATCCGATTCCGGGAGAACGAACTTGTCACAATCGAAGAGATTAAGTCCACTCTGCATGATTTAAAAAGGATTGAGGAACACGCGCACCCTGAACATTGGGCACAGGCACAATGTTATGCGTATATGTACGCCGTGAAGGAAGGCTTGGTGAAACTGGGCGTGCAGCTCACATATGTGCAGCTGGAAACTGACGAACACATTCATTTTCGGAAGGAGCAGACGACCGGGGAACTGGAAGGTTTAGTACTCGGAATGCTGCAGGCCTATGCGCCCTATGCAAGATTGATGGCCAGGCACGAGCAGGAACGGAACGAGAGCGCGCGAAGCCTGCCCTTTCCTTATCCGGCCTACCGGGAAGGGCAGCGTAAGCTGGCCGGTGCCGTATATACGGCAATCGCCGAAGGGAAAGATTTATTCGCAAAAGCACCGACGGGAACCGGCAAAACGATCTCGACCTTGTTCCCGGCCGTTAAAGCGATCGGGCAAGGGCATCTTCAGCGAATCTTCTACATAACGGCCAAAACGATAACCCGGACTGCGGCGGAGCATGCGATGCGCGCCATGGCGGATGCCGGCTTACGGATGAAGACCGTCACGCTGACGGCGAAGGAAAAAGTATGCTTCAAGGATGAGGTGCGCTGCTCAAAGGAGTACTGCGAATACGCAGACGGCTTCTTTGACCGGCTTAACGGCGCGATGCTGGACATGCTGGAGCGGGAGGCTTCGTTGGGTCGCGAGGTGATGGAACGATATGCACGCAAACACCGGGTATGCCCTTTCGAGCTGTCTTTAGAAGCGGCATACGCCGCGGATGCGGTCATCTGCGACTATAATTATGTGTTTGATCCGCGCGTGTCGTTGAAGCGGTTGCTGCAGGAGCAGCGCAAGCAAACCGCTCTTTTGGTGGATGAAGCGCATAATCTAGTTGATCGGGCAAGGGACATGTTTTCTGCGGAGCTGATGAAATCCGGGTTTCTCCGTCTTCAGCGGGAAATGAGAGGGAAGCAACGGGCATTGGCCCAAGCGGCGAAGGCGGTAGGTGAAGTATTCATCGAGCTGCGCAAGGAAGTGGGGGAGAGGGCTCACTCGCTGTTGGAGGGTCCGCCGCAACGCTTGCTTGAACGGCTGGAGTCGTTTGCCGAAGCAGCCGAGCAGACGCTTGCTGCAGGCGGGGAAGAAGATGGGCTGACGCTTTTGAAAGATATGTATTTCGCGGCGCAAAACTTCCTTCGAATCGCGAAGTCGGCGGACGAACGGTTCGTCACCTATGCGGAAATCGACGGCAGCGAGATCAGAGTGAAACTGCTGTGCCTGGACCCGTCCCAGCTGCTGAGGCAGATGGGCAATGGCTATCGCGCCAAAATTTTTTTCTCGGCAACGCTGTCCCCGTTCGGCTTTTACAAGGATGTGCTCGGCGCATGGGAAGACAGCTATACGTTTGCGATTCCGTCCCCCTTCTCGAAGGACCAGTGGGAGGTAAGCATCGCTGCATTATCGACGCGATACCGAGACCGTGAAAGCTCGATGGCCAGACTGGGATCGCTGCTGAACGAGCGGATCGGCAGGCGTAATGGTTGCTACATGGTCTTTTTTCCTTCGTTTGAATATTTGCAGGCCGGAGTAGCCGCGTACGAAGCGGAATTGCCGGACACCGATATCCTTGTCCAGACGAACACGATGTCGGAAGAGGAGCGGGAGCGGTTTCTGGGCGAATTCCGGGCGGGAAGAGCGCGGACGTTAGTCGGCTTTGCCGTATTGGGAGGCGTCTTTTCGGAGGGGATCGATCTGCAGGGAGACCGGCTGACCGGTGTTATTATCGTTGGTGTCGGGCTGCCGCAAATAGGACTGGAGCGGGATCTGATGAAAAACTATTACAACGGAACGGGACGGGACGGTTTTGATTACGCCTATGTATTTCCGGGCATGAACAAGGTGCTGCAAGCGGGCGGCAGGCTGATTCGATCGGAGCGGGATCGTGGTTCTCTCGTGCTTGTCGATGATCGGTATTTGCAGCCTAAATACAGGCAACTGCTTCCCGAAGAGTGGCGGGTTTAATTCATATAATGGGTGCTCTCGCGCATGGATGTGATACGGCTTGAAAATACATTTGTCCATTTCGAGCAGCTAATGTTGACTGAACGAACGAAATACGATAGCTCCATATCATCTTACGACGAGGTAACCGCGGCAATAACCGACAGCCTCATTGACGTAACGGGCAGATTACTCGAATACCTAGCAAAGGCTAAGTCAATAATCCATCTTATCCCAGCCTGGGCTAACTTTCATATCTGCAGAAAATACTGGACTTATCGTTCCGAAAAAGTATATACTGTACCTACGGAAACGGAGGGAGAACCATGGGACGCTACAAAGAGTTTGATAAAGAAGCGGTGCTTCATAAAGCGATGCTCGTTTTTTGGAAGAAGGGCTACGAAGCGGCAAGCATTCCCGATTTGCTGGAAGCTATGGATCTTAGCAGATCAAGTCTGTACGAAACGTTCGGGGACAAACAAACGCTTTATATCGAGGCGATCAACTGGTACAAGAAGTGGAAGCAAGCCAAACGGGACATCCTCGTCAATGCGACATCCGCAAAATCAGGTATCCGGCAGTACTTCGAGGTACACATCGATTCCGCCTTGGGCGGCGAGCTGCCGAAGGGCTGTCTCATTACTAATGCAGCAATCAGCATGGATTCGCCGGATGAGCAACTGAATGCGTTGATCAGGGAGCGGTTTAACGAGTTGGAGAATTCCTTCTATGAGCTGCTGCGCAAAGGACAGGAGGCGGGAGAAATCAACCCGGAGAAAGATATCAAGACTTTATCATATCTGCTCTCAAACCTGAATCATAGTATAAATATCGCTGCGAAGGTGCAGGGTGACCGCAGCAAGATGCAGCAGATGATAGACACGGTGATGGAAATGCTATAAAACATTTTTTTTGCACATTTCGGAACGAATGTTCCAGAAAATTTATGGTGAGAAAAGGGGACTTTCTATGCATTCAGCTTCTATTTCAATGGAGAAATCGGTTTCGCCATCGCTGATTTTTATCCTGGCAGCCGCTTGCGGTATCATAGCGGCAAATCTTTATTATGCTCAACCATTGATAGGCTCGATCGGTTCGACCATCGGGCTCTCCTCCGGGGCTGCCGCACTCATCGTTACGTTGACTCAAGTCGGCTACGGGATCGGCTTGTTATTTATCGTACCGTTGGGAGACATCCTGGAAAATCGTAAGTTGATCCTTTCATCATTGCTCCTTACAGCCGCCGTTTTGACCATTGCCGCTGTAATCAAAAGCGCCATCCTGTTCCTCACCGCTTCACTCGTGATCGGAGCAGGTTCCGTAGCTGCGCAAATCCTTGTACCTTATGCGGCTCATCTTTCGCCTGAAGCCGTGCGCGGTCGCAATGTGGGCAACGTCATGAGCGGGCTACTTCTGGGGATTATGCTCGCACGTCCCATTTCAAGCTTGGTGGCGGAGTATATGGGCTGGCGCGCCGTATATTTCATCTCCGCAGCATTGATTTTCGCGCTGGCTCTTGTATTGGCAAAGGCACTGCCCTCAAGGCAGCCTTCGAACGCAACAGCTTACCCGGCGCTGCTGCACTCCATGCTGCATCTGCTGAAGACGACACCGGCATTACGCCGGAGGGCAATTTATCATGCTTGTGTATTCGGGACGTTCAGTTTGTTCTGGACGACGGTTCCGTTGGTATTGACAAGTCCGTCGTTCCATTTCACTCAGAAGGAGGTCGCTCTGTTCGCATTAGTCGGGGTAATGGGGGCAATTGTGGCGCCAGCGGCGGGCCGTATGGCAGACCGTGGATGGGTTCGCCCGGCTACGGGCTGGGCATTGGCCATCGTCATCTTTTCCGGGCTGCTTCCCTTGCTGGTTCCATCAAGTTCTGCACTCGCAGTCCCCATCCTCGTAGTTGCGGCGATTTTACTTGACATGGGGGTTTCCGCCAACATGGTTCTCGGGCAGCGGGTGATTTTCTCTTTAGGAGCGGAATTTCGCAGTAGGCTTAACGGTTTGTATATGGCCATTTTCTTTTTAGGGGGCGCTATCGGCTCAGCGGCAGGGGGATGGGCTTACGCAACGTGGGGCTGGGAGGCGGCACTGCTGATCGGAATCGCCTTGCCGGCCATCGCCATGGCGTATTATGCGACGGAGTTTTCGAGATCTAAGGAAGGAAAATCTCATTGATTGAGGAGCACAGTTGAGTAATCCACACGTTCCAAGCTAACGGATAATCAGATTGGCCTTATGAATGAATTTCGATTCGGCAGCCATGACATAACGAAGATGAGAATAGAGGAATTGACGTAAGTTTTAATAAATGGAGTTATATTGCTCATTTCGCTAACGGAAACATTAGTTAAATATAGCAGCAGCGGTAGTCTGGAACTTTATTTTCGTGTTCTGGGTTACCGCCAGGTGCCAATCTTTCATTTCTAAACTTCATGTTCATGTTTATGGATTTTCTTTTTACGATAAAAGGAAGGATTAACCCCATCTATTTTTTTAAAGGCTTTACTAAAGGAATGAATATCCGGAAAGCCGATACTTTCGGCAATGAGCATTAACGGATCATTCGTGAATTGAATCATTTCCTTCGCCTTTTCTATTCTTTGTAGAAGATGATATTGGATGGGACTCATCCCGAAGGATTGCTTGAATAATGAAATCATATAATATTTGCTAATTCCCGAAAGGTTGGAAAGTTCATCTAAGGTTACCTTTCGGTCGATATTGTGTTTCAAGTAGATCCGCAGCTGCTCCATTTCTCCCATATTGGTAACCAGATGCGGATGACAATTCCAGTAGTTTTCACGTAACAGTACATTCAATAATTGCAGAAACAGACCTTTTATATTCATTTCATAAAAAGGTAACATCATTTGAAATTCTTTGATGATTTCAAAGATCATTCTTTCGATTACTAAGGTATTCCTTAACCGGATGTGACTGGGAATCTGGGGGGAAATTTCCTCAAGATCGTCGTTTCGAAACCATTTCATTTCATCTGCAGTCATATCTTCAAGTTTTTTAAAGGAAACCTTCACATCCGGACTATCCTCTTTATAGAACAAATCAAAATGCAAATGAGGCTGTCGTACTAAATCTGTTCCTAACTTTCTAATAGAGTGTCGTTGCTTTGGACGAAAAAGAAAGAGGTCCCCCGGCTCTCCGATAAAAACATCATTCTCGATGGTTACTTGTATTCTGCCTTCCTTAAGGTAAAGTAACTCATAGTCAAATAAAACTCTCTCCTCTAAATACCAAGGGAAAGGGATATAACTATCCATTGCTATCCGAATGTACGGCGATAATTGTTGAATGTTCAGTTCAGGTCTTTCCCTTCCGAATATTATTAAAAGCAATATATGACAAATAATCAATAATCCTTCCTAAATACAAATCCGTAAATGTATTATAACATAGATATGTGATGAGTGAAGCGCTTCCACTGGTCCGAAATTATTGATAAGAAACAAACAGCTATCAGGCGGTTACCATTTATCAAAGAGGCTCGCAGTCTACGTGAATCAAGCTGGGGGCACGGGGGAAACCGAGACTTATATTTTACTAAGGGGGTATCGCTTCATGAAAGTGCAAGGGAAATTATGGTCTGGTATTCTTGCCGGTTGTATGGTTTTGTCGACGGTTTTGGCCGGTTGTTCAAGCAATGCCGGTAAATCGGAAGCACCCAAAGCGGCAGAAAGTGCAAAGAGCGATACTGCCAAATCCTCTGGCAAGTCCTTGACTGTATTGGTGGAGGGTGGAAGTCCGGCTAACACGGTTGCGACACAAACGGCGGAAGAATTTAAGCAGAAGACCGGTTATGAGGTGAAGATCGAGACGGTGCCGTATATCGGCGTCTATGACAAATTGAATGCGGATATACGTGCTAACAAAGGCTCCTACGATGTGGCAACCATTGATATTTTGTGGTTCCCCGCATTGGCTAAAGGTTTGACTTCGATGGATGATTTGATGTCGGATAACGTGAAGAAGGATCTATTTCCCAGCTTGATCGATGGCGGTACGGTAGACGGTAAAGTTCTTGGCATGCCGGTATGGACGAACTCGAAGGTGCTTTTGTACCGATCCGATTTATTTAATGATCCCAAGGAACAGGAAGCTTTCAAGGCTAAATATGGATACGACTTGAAGCCGCCGGCAACTTGGCAGCAGTACAGAGACGTAGCCAAGTTCTTTACCCGCGATACCAATAACGATGGTGTCATGGATATCTACGGCACAAGTGTGTTTGGGATGAATAACGGCGATTCTGTCGCCAGCTGGTTGGATCATGCGGCTCAAGCGGGGGCAAAACCTCTGGTCGTCGGCAAGGACAATAAAGCCTTGGTCAACACGGAGCCCTATGTGAAAGCGCTGGATTTCCTGACAACCATTTTGAACAAGGACAAATCCGCACCTCCAGGTGCATTAAATATGGCCTCTTCCGAAACCTCCGAAATGTTCTGGAACGGCAAATTGGCTATGATGCTTGCATGGGGGCATTTCTTCGTACCGTCCAATGATCCGGCGAAGTCGAAGGTGGCTGGGAAGGTAGGAGTGGCGCCTATGATAGGGGGAGATGCCGGAATCGGCGTAGTACCTGGTCCCTGGTATCAAGTCATACCTGACGCTTCGAAGCAGAAGGATATCGCCAAACAATATGTGCAGTTCATTTATGAGAAAAACGAGCTTTTCATGAAGGCATTGGGAGTGGCTGCGCGCAAATCAGTGTTTGAAAAGTATGGCAAGCAGCCGGAATATGCGCACCTTAATGCACTGCAAGCTACTTTGGAGGCCCCTCAGACCCAAAACCGTCCGATTTTGGCCCGCTGGAATCAGATTGAAAGCGAAGCTCTTGTTACGGCTATCCAGGCAGCTCTGTCGGGAAAGGAATCGCCGCAATCTGCATTGACCAAAGCGGCGGCGACCATTAATGAAATTCAAGGCAAGTAAGAAGCAAAGGCAAATCGATTGCCGTAATCGCAGAGGATAGGATCGCCTATCCTCTGTTCATTTCAATACTGATTTAAAGGGTGAAGTACGATGACTACAAAGGATCGCAGGCTATCCATAGTATTTTTCCTGCCGGCCGCAGTTTTTATGATCTTGTTCTTTGTTTACCCGATGTTTCTGTTATTCAAAAATAGTTTTTTGGAAGACGATCAGCCCTACGGTTTTGTCGGCTTCGAACATTACGGCAGCGCTTTGACATCACAAACCTTCTATCGGTCATTGCTGAACACGGTTGAATTTGTCATCGGAGCCGTAACCGTTGAACTGCTGTTGGGAATGGTTCTGGCCCTCTTGTTAAGCACCGGATTCAAAGGCAGCAATTACATTCGCACTCTGCTTTTAAGCCCGCTTATGATTTCGCCGTTGGTTGCTGGGTTGATCTGGAAATTCATGTTGAACGACCAGTTCGGTATTCTGAACAGCTTTCTGTATAAGCTGGGATTCATTTCAACACCTCAAAGCATTCCGTGGTTATCCGACAGCAAGTACGCATTATTGTCCTGTATGATAGCCGATATATGGCTGACGACTCCCTTTATGATGCTGGTGTTATTGGCAGGTATTCAGGGGATTCCGGAGAGCTTGTATGAGGCGGCACGCATTGACGGGGCGAATAAGGCTCAGAGCTTCTGGCATATTACGCTGCCGAGCTTAAAACCCGTGATTCTTGTGGCTGTTGCCATTCGAATGATTGATGCCGCAAGATCCTTTGATATTATCTGGGTTATGACCCAAGGTGGTCCGAACAATGCCTCTTCTCTGGTCAGCACCGTCATTTACAAAGCGATTGCCAGGTACAATCAGGAAGGGTATTCAAGCGCCATGGCCGTAATTTTCATGATTATCTTACTGGGGATTTGTTCCTTCTTTTTGAAACATTTCTGGAGTCCGGCCAAGAAAGCAGCCTAGCAGGAAGGAGATAACCGACGTGATTGCAAACTCTATTAAACAGAAGCACGGAGGACCCCTAAGGAGACAGAAGATCAGACTTAGCCAATTTATCTATCTGATCGTAACATGCGGCTTTTTGTGCCTGTTTTTATTTCCGTATCTTTATTTGATGCTTAGTTCATTTAAGCCGCCGAGAGAAGTCATATCGTCTACCCCTGCATTATTCCCGTCCCAATTTACGATGGACAACTACCTTGCCATGTTTACTCATTTATCGATCGGCAAATATTTTGGCAACAGTTTGGTAACCGCCGCTTTCGCTACGCTGTTAAGCGTTTTACTGGGCTCTATGGCCTCCTACGGATTAACAAGATTTTCATCCAAGCTGGGGAATTTGTTCCTGGTATTCACTCTGGGCGTTCGGTTGATTCCGCTTATCAGCGTTGCCATACCTTTGTACCGCATTATTGGTGAAGTAGGCTTAATGGACACCAAACTGGCTTTAACATTGATTTATACAAGTATCAATATCCCTTTTGTCATTTGGATGATGCTCGGTTTTTTCGACAGCCTGCCTAAAGAGTTGGATGAATCTGCACGTGTGGACGGATGCGGGATGTTAGGGGCTTTTATCCGCATTATTTTGCCAATTTCGCTGCCGGGACTGGCAACGACAGCCATATTTAGTTTTATGCTGTCTTGGAACGACTTTTTATTCGGGCTGCTGTTCACAAGCACGGCTGCCAAAACAGTTCCTGTGGGAATATCGGAGTTTTTAACCGCTTATAATTTGGACCTGGGACCTATGACGGCGGCGGCCACATTATTTAGTCTGCCTGTTATGCTGTTTTCATTTTTCATGCAGAATTACATCGTTCGCGGTATGACCATGGGTGCTGTAAAAGAATGAGCCTGAACTCATAGAGACATAATTAGGGAGGAAGCCGTATTGCAATACGATCATAACACCTATCATAAGTTCATGTTGGCCAAAGCCGAACAATCCGTAGCAAAAATGAAAGATCAGGTGGCCAAAGATCCCTTGCGCTTACAATATCATTTTATGGCCCCTGCATATTGGCTAAATGATCCTAACGGACTTATTCATTATCGCGGAGAATACCATATGTTTTATCAGCATTACCCTTACTCCGCACAGTGGGGGGCTATGCATTGGGGGCATGCCAAAAGTAAAGATTTGGTTCATTGGGAACACCTCCCCATTGCGTTGGCGCCTAGTGAAAGCTATGACCTTGACGAAAAAGGCGGATGTTTTTCCGGAAGCGCCGTTGATCATAATGGGATATTGACGTTAATTTATACCGGCACCGTAATGAAAGAGAGGCGCGTTGTACAAACCCAATGTTTAGCTGCGAGTCATGACGGTGTGACCTTTCAAAAATATATTGGGAATCCGGTAATCTCGGCTCCGCCGGAAGAAAGTTCCACAGATTTCAGGGATCCCAAAGTATGGAAACATCAAGATAAATGGTACATGATCGTAGGTTCAAGTAAAGAGGGGAAAGGAAGGGCTTTGCTATTTCGATCCAATGACCTGATCGCATGGGAATATGTCGGTGTGGTGGCCGAGAGTGATGGTACGATGGGCACGATGTGGGAGTGTCCTGATTTATTTCGACTCGGTGATCGTCATATACTGATGTTTTCTCCAATGGGAATGGGCGAGAAGAAAGCGATTTATTTATCGGGTGAATTGGACTATGACACCGGAAGATTTACCTGGGATTATTGCGGAGAAGTTGATTGCGGCTTCGAATATTATGCCCCCCAGTCCCTCCTGGATTCAAAAGGAAGAAGGATTATCATAGGGTGGTTGAACGCTTGGGATTGGATGCCGTGGTTTCAAAATTTCGGTCCCACTTCTAAAAACAATTGGTGCGGCGCGATGTCCGTTCCAAGAACCGTAGAAATGGACGATGACGGACATTTGAGATTTCTTCCAGTTGAAGAGTTAAAGGCGTTACGGGGGGAACATTTCCATCTTGAACGTACGACGATTGAAGGGGAAATACAAGCGCTTCCCCGATCGATAAAAGGGGATAGTTTAGAGATTGTGGCGGAATTCAATCTGAAGATTTGCCCCGCGGAGGAATTCGGCTTCAAAATGCGGGTGTCGGATGACGGCAACGAGGAGACGGTACTCTCTTATTCGCCTAAGACCGGAGAACTTCAATTTGATAGAAACAGATCGGACGGATGGAGTCAGGGGATTCGAAAATGTAAACTGGAATCTGCCGATAAGGATACATTAAGGCTGCATATCTACGTAGATACTTGCGTTGTTGAAGTATTTGCGGATGAAGGGCGCACGACAATGACCAATAACATATATCCCGATCCGTACAGTACAAACTTGAAGCTTTTTAGCCTCGGAGATAAGGTGGAACTCATTTCTCTTGATATATGGCAGCTTCACTCCGCATGGTAAAGCCGGGCAGCTCCCATTTTGAAGTCGCCTCAAAACATCGAAAGGATAGGAGAATTTATATATGGCTAGTAAAAATTATTATGACGTAACCGATTGGCCTGTCGGTAATCCGTATGAAGATATCGGTGAGGTAATCAATAGCATGATAGCAGATATTAAAAGTAGGCAAACGGACATTGATGTGAATCAAGGCGGAAAGCCGGGTGCGGTGATCTATATTCCACCGGGGGATTATCATCTTGTCAGTCAAGTAGTTATAGACATCAGTTATCTCAAAATTATGGGTTCCGGACACGGGTTTACATCTTCGAGTATTCGGTTTAATACTTCTGAGAAGGAATGGGCGGATTTGCATGAATTGTGGCCGGGAGGAAGTCGCATACTCGTAAATATTCCCTTGGAAGTAAATGACGAGGAATATAAAGGAGCTGCATTTTATGTTGAACGAAGTGGAAATCCCCGAATAAGTTCGGTAGAGTTTTCTGACTTTTGTATTGATGGTTTGCATTTTATTGAAGATGGTTCAGGAGAAACAAATCCGGAAAACACATACACTAACGGGAAAACGGGTATTTATGTTGCAAGTGCTTGTGACTCATTTCGGATTACAGGCATGGGTTTTGTGTATTTAGAGCATGGAATTACTATTTATCATGCAGATGCACTGTCTATCCATGATAATTTCATAGCTGAATGTGGTAACTGTATAGAACTGCGGGGTTGGGGACAGGCTTCAAAAATAACCGATAATTTGATAGGAGCCGGCTTTAAAGGATATTCAATTTACGCTCAAAATTTTGGCGGACTTTTGATTACAGCGAATAATGTTTTTCCACGAGGTGCGAGCAGTATCTATTTTGATGGTGTGACACGTTCCAGTATCACCAATAATAGACTTCATTCATTTTATCCAGGAATGGTAGTATTTAGGGGCAATTGTTCGGAAAACTTGGTTTCTTCAAATCATTTTTTACGTGACCATGAACCTTGGACTCCTTTTCTGGGAACAGACAATGGTTTAGACGATTTGTATGGTCTCCTCTATATCAGCGGCAATAATAATTCTGTCATTGCTAATCACTTTTCTGAAGGAATTAATTCTCAGAACATCAAGCCGGCAGGTGCAACACCTGTAATCATACGTATTGCTTCGGGTAATGGAAATTATATTTCTAACAATCATGTGGTTGCTACGGAGGTTCATGCCAAGATAAGTGATTCTTGTTTTTCTGCGCAAGTCGACGCTTTGTTGACTACCGAAGCCTCAGAGCCGCTTACCGTAACCACAGTATGGGTAGAAAAAGAATCGCTTCAAAATACGATTCTTGATTCGGGAAGCGATGCACAGGTTGTTATGGACAAGACAGTAAATGCATTCAGAGCCACTCCAACGCCAGGAGCATAAATAATATATTCAACCACGTTTTTGCGGTAGTTTTTGTTCCAAAGTTTCAATTATAAGTCGGCCACTTGAATTATTTCGTTTGTCATTTCATTTTGGAGGTGCTTCCTAGCGATGGAAGTGCCTCTTTTTATTATGTTGCACATGTTTGGATTCGAGCCATGCAAATGCTGCCCCACAAGCAACGGCAGCATTTATTTTTATATTCGGCAAAAACTATTTAATACCTTTAGGGCAGGCGCCGTGGCGACCTGCCCCAATCGTTGAAGTGACGGACTAGAAAAGCTCAACGGTCAATAGATGGTCGGAGGAAGCGAATTTTGTCAAATTAATGAAATTTATATTTTTTACAGAAGAATACAGGGAATTTTTGGGCTGTATAGAACTATTAAACTATTAATACCATGTCAAAAAATACCGAAAATAAAGGTATGGCTTCTCCTTAGCTATATCCGGAAAGGTAGAAACGTTACGGCCAATAGCAAAAGAATCGAACATTGAGAGAGGGAACAAGGATATGAATCCGGTGAGTAGAATATGGAAGTTAATTTTAGGTTTGGTCATCGTGGGGGGGCTACCTTTGTACCTAATCGACAAAGCGTTTGCCGCCCCTCCAACGTCCACGATTGTAGTTGCTAACAACAATCTGGGTATCGGCAAAACCTCGCAGGTGACGATCACCTTCTCGGAAGCGGTGATCGGATTTGCTATTACAGACATGACAGCGGAGAACGGCATCCTAACCGACCTCGCAACTTCTGACAACACCACCTATACCGCAACCTTGACGCCTGCCGCAGGCGTCGTCGACGACAGCAATATCATCACGCTCGACAATGCGCTCGTGACTGATAAGAGTGGCAGCAACGCGGGGACCGGCATCACCCAATCTAACAATTATTCCGTCGACACGGTGCGGCCGACGGTGACCACGGTCGACGTACCGGGACCCGGGATGTACAAAACGGGAGACAACCTCGACTTCACGGTAAACTTCGGCGAAAACGTGACGGTAAATACGGCGGGAGGCACGCCGCAGATGCCGCTGACGATCGGATCAAAGGTAGTGAATGCCGAGTACGTATCCGGTTCGGGGACGAGTGCGTTGGTGTTCCGCTACACAGTGCAAAGCGGCGATCTGGATTCCAATGGAATCGCCGTAGGCACCCCGCTGAATGCAAACGGCGGCACGCTGCAGGACGGCGCAGGCAACGATGCGAACCTGGCGCTGAACAATATAGCCGACACGACGTCGGTATTAGTCGAAGCCGTTCCGCCGGTCGTCACGGGCGTAGTGGTGCCTTCGAGCGGAACGTACAAAACAGGAGATACAATGGGTTTCACAGTGAGCTTCAGCGAAACAGTGATAGTAAATACGGCGGGAGGTACGCCGTATTTACCGCTGACGATCGGATCGACGGCAGTGAATGCCCCTTATGTGTCTGGTTCGGGTTCAAATGCACTGACGTTCCGCTACACGGTGCAGAGCGGAGACAACGATGCGGACGGCATCGCCGTAGGGGCCGACCTGAGTACAAACGGCGGCGTGCTGCGGGACGGCGTGGGCAACAACGCGAGCCTGACGCTGAACGGCGTGGGCAGCACGGCGGCGGTGCTGGTGGATGCCGCGGCGCCGGAGGTCGGCAGCGTGAGCGTGCCGGCGAACGGGACGTACAAGGCGGGAGACAATCTCGACTTCACGGTAAACTTCGGCGAAAACGTGACGGTAGACACAACGGGAGGCACGCCGCAGCTGCCGCTGACGATCGGATCGACGGGAGTGAACGCTCCATACGTGTCCGGTTCGGGGACGAGCGCGCTGCTGTTCCGCTACACGGTGCAGAGCGGAGACCTTGACGCGGATGGGATTTCTGTAGGTGCCGCCCTGGGTGTAAACGGCGGTACGCTGAGGGATAGCGCAGGCAACAACGCGATCCTGACGCTGAACGGCGTGGGCAGCACGGCGGCGGTGCTGGTGGATGCGGCGGCTCCGGCGGTAACCTCGGTCGGCGTACCGGCGAACGGGACGTACAAAGCGGGAATGTACCTCGCCTTTATTGTGAAGATGAGTGAGCCCGTTGTCGTGAATATGGCATCGGGTACAGCTCCGACGATTGATCTCAAGGTGGGCGATACGATCGTCAAAGCCGTTTACGAAAGTTCACTTGATTCGACGGAGCTGCTGTTCCGTTATCAAGTAAGGGTCCAGGATCAAGACGCCGATGGCATACAGGTGGTATCCACCGCCATTGACCCATCCGGAGCAACCATTAACGATGCGGCGGGCAATCCGGCGGATTTGACGCTGAACCATATCGGAGCTACGCAGGGGATCATGGTCAGCAACACTCTGACGGTTGCGTTAAGCCATACAGGTTGGACGAATCAAAGCGTAACGGCAACAGTGTACAGCGATTCCGGCAGCCGGGTGCAGTACAAGATCGGAGAGTCCGGAGAATGGACCGATTACAGCGCGCCGGTCGTCGTCGAACAAGAAGGGATAACGGCTTTCTATGCCAGAGCCGCGGGCTCGGACAGTGTCGGCGAAGCGGTTTCCGCCGAAATCAAGATCGATAAAACGGCGCCGGTTTTGACCTTGGTCGGGGACGAAACGATTACTTTATATTTGGGCGACGATTATGTCGAGAAGGGAGCTCTGGCATCGGATTCGCTTTCCGGCATCTCTCCTCTGTCCGTTACCGGTTCGGTGAATACCGGAAAAATCGGAACGTATCCGATACACTACAGCGTCGCCGATCTGACCGGAAACCAGGCTCAGGATAAAGTGCGGACGGTGAAGGTTGTTCCGAAGCCGACAGGACTTCGTTTCAATTCCGCGGCCTATTCGATAGTCGAAGGGAATGAAGCGGCATTCCAGCTGATTATCGGATATTCGGACAATCAAGAAATCGATGTTACGAAACAAGGGGCAATTCAAATTGCAGATCCTGAAATTGTCGGATTATCGTCTATCGGTAAATGGAAGGCTCTAAAATACGGCCAAACGGTTGTGACGGCAGTCTATGACAATAAAACGGCCAGCGCGACGGTAACGGTAGCCCCTGCGCTCAAAGGCATATCTTTTGCAGAACCGTCTTACCGGGTTGAAATCAACAAGGATCAGCAAACGGCGGTGAACGCAGCCTTCTCCGACGGTTCGATTTCCGAGATTACCGCGCTCTCCGAATTCTCGCTTTCGAGCGAAATCGCCACCATATCGGAAGCCGGCAAAATTACAGGAAGAGCCGTCGGCACCGGCGTGTTGGAAGCCACCTATGGGGGATTGAAAGCCCAAACGCAAGTCACCGTTTACAAGGACAAGAGCAACAGATCAACCGGTACGGGAAATAAGGCCGATACCCGGCAAGCGAAGGTTGAGGTGGGAACCTCACAAAGCAGGTTTGAAACAATAAGTGTTCAGTTCGAAATAACAAGAATCTGGCTCGGACAGCAAAAAGCCGACCAAGTGATTATGAGCGGCAAAGGAATGGAAGAAGCCGCGGCAAGCATGCAATCCGGGCAAAATACGATGCGAATCGTCATTGATGGCTTGCCGGAGGATCCGGCGGATGTGGTGAATATCGTATTGCCGGCCCGTTCAGCGTCTATTTTGGCAGAACGATCGGTAACCCTGGAAATAAAAACGGAAAATGCTGCGGTCACCGTTCCGAACGATGCGCTTAAAGGCCTCTCCGGGGATCAGGACTACTACTTTAACATAGCTCCGGTCAAAAAAGACGAAGAACGGCAGGCTGTGAAAGAAAGAATCGTAAATGCGGATGAAGTCCGTGCCGTGGCCAAAGCGGGAGACGTAGAGGTGCTCGGTACGCCGATGAACATTGAAACGAATTTGCCTAAAGTTCCGGTCAAGGTCACTTTTCCGATTGACGGAGCCGCCATTCCGGCTGATCCGGCTCAAAGAGAGCTTTTCTTGCAAACCTTGAGCGTCTTTATTGAACACTCGGACGGCGAGAAGGTGCTGCAGCGGGGAAAGATCGTTTTCGATGTGAACGGCTATCCCTCAGGCATACAAATTCAAATCGACAAATTCAGTACGTTTACGATCGTTTCGATAAAAAATGAACCGCTGCATCGCGAGCCTTATATACTCGGCTATCCGGACGGTACATTCAGACCGAATGAACCGGTGACCAGAGCGGAAATGAGCGTTATGTTATCCCGCTTGCTGCAGAAATCGACGGAGAAGAAGACGGCAGCGTCAGATTTTTCCGATGTCGATCCGAACTACTGGGCCGCTGAATCCATTCAGTGGGGTCAGGCAGCGGGCTTATTGTCAGGTTATCCCGACCAAACGTTCAGACCGAGCGCCCCGATCACTCGCGCTGAAATGACTTCGATTATAGGGAAGTGGCTGAAGCTGGACAATAACCCGTCGAAACCTTCCTTTAAGGATACGGCGGGACACTGGGCCAGCGGGCAAATTGAGGCGGTGTACCAAAAAGGGATTATGACCGGTTACGAAGACGGTTCGTTCGCACCGGACCGGTCTTTAAGCCGGGCGGAGGCCGTTGTGATCATCAACCGTATTTTGCATAGAGTACCGCAGGCAAATGTTTCCGTTCCAACATGGTCGGACGTGCCCCCCGATTTTTGGGCCTTCCCTGATATCGAAGAAGCATCATAATCGGCCAGTTGTTGAAGATCCGCTCTTTCGATACAAAGAGCGGGTCTCATTTTTTTGCCAGGGCCGGGTCGAGCAAATTTTGAAAGTCGTCGACCAGGTAGCGGGAAGGTATGCGGAAACTCCGCTTGTCGTAAGCTCCGTGTCCGGACATTTGGAAATCGAGGATTTTTGCGATATTGACACTCTTGTCGCATCAACACCGGGTATGCCCCCCCCCCCCCCCCGGGGGGGGGGGGGGGGGGGGGGGGGGGGGGGGGGGGGGGGGGGGGGGGGGGGGGGGGGGGGGGGGTGGGGGGGGGGGGGGGGGGGGGGGGGCGCATCAACACCGGGTATGCCCCCCCCCCCTGCTGAAGCGATGCCGGGGGGAGCGAGGCCCCCCCCCCCCCCCCCCCCCCCCCCCCCCCCCCCCCCCCCTCCCCCCCCCCCCCCCCCCCCCCCCCGGCTGCTGAAGCGATGCCGGGGGGAGCGAGGATTTATGATCTGGTGGAAGCTTTGCGTTCCGGCAAATAACAGGCGATGCCGAGAATCAATGCCAGTCCGACCAGTATGGCGCCGACCCAAGGAAGCGACGTCAAGGGCAAATGAATGATGACCATGCCTCCGATGAAAGCGCCGGTCGCGTTGCCTAAGTTGCCGGCCGAGTGGCTCGTGGTGGATGCCAGTGCCGGCGCCGATTGAGCCAGACTCATAATTCGCACCTGCATCCCCGGGAATACGGCAAAGGAAGCCGCACCCCAAAGAAAGATCGTTACGACCGCGGCGACCGGATGATGTACGGTCAAAGTAAATGCCGTCAGGATCGCGCAGATCGCAAAATAAATGCCGAGGATGGAAGGCATGAGCTTCCAGTCCGCCAGCTTGCCGCCGATCATATTGCCGGCGGTGACACCGCAGCCGAACAAAATCAGGATCCAGGTGACGCTGTGCTCGGCAAACCCGGTAATTTGTACAAGCAGCGGTGTAATGTAAGTGAACACAGAAAACAGTCCGGCGTTACCCAGTACCGCGATGAGCAGGAAAACGAGCAGCTTGCGGTTCACCAATGCCGCGAGCTGCTGAAAAGCGCTTCCCGGCGGATGCTGCCTAACATGAGGGATAAAGACCAGAATGCCGATCAGCGTTACGGCGCCCATTATGGCGATCGAGCCGAACGAGGCTCGCCATCCCATATGCTGGCCGATATATGTGCCTATTGGAACACCTATAATATTCGCGATGGTCAGGCCGGCCATCATCATGGACACCGCACCGGCGCGTTTGTCGGGGGAGACGAGGCCCGCGGCAATGACGGCGCCGACACCGAAGAACGTCCCGTGCGTTAAGGCGGTGATCATCCGCGCGAACATCAGGACGGCGTAATTTGGGGCGACCACTGAAATGACGTTGCCGAGAATGAACAAACCCATGAGCAAGACGAGCAGCTTTTTTTGCGGAATTTTGTACGTAAGCATCGTCAATATGGGGGCGCCCACGGCGACCGCCAGCGCATACATCGTGATGAGCTGGCCCGCGGCTGAAATGCTGACCTGCAAATCATCGGCGACGTTGGGCAGAATGCCCATGATAACAAATTCCGTCATACCGATCGCAAATGCGCCGACGGTTAAAGACAGCAGAGCAAGAGAAGACGAGCCGCCGGCTGTTTTCTCCCTAACGTTCGATTGCAGTAATTCCATAGTTGTCTGTTCCTTTCAACGATTCAATACAGCCTTCACGACCCGTCCGGCCATGGATGTGAGGGCATGCATCTAATTATTCGGGTTTCCGCGAAAATACGCAACCCGATTCGCCAAAAGTTCTAGAAACCTTAACATATCCGTATATGTCAAAAGATGTCGTATTGCCCTGTTACAATGAGGTTATCATGACTAATGTGACAGGAGTGGCGATTCTTTATGGCGAGGAAAAGTTTGAAAATCGGGTTAATGGTGTTGAAGCTGTTGGTATCGGCGAACTTCATTATGGTGGGATCGCTGAAGGTTATCGGAGCGGAGGACGCCGTGAGCATGTTCCTGCATTACGGTTTCCCTGCCTGGTTTTGCGTGGCGGTAGGGCTAGGCGAGGTTGCGGGCGGCATTGGCTTATGGTTTGGAAAAACAGCCAAGTTCGCCTTAGGGGCGCTCATGACCATTATGTCCGGGGCGCTGGTTACCCACATCCTGTTTAAGGAATATACAGGCGCGCTCATCGTTTGCGTTTACTTATTGCTGCTGATCATCATCGCGTTTGCCGGCAGATCGCTGCAAAGCGGGGAACGTCCTGCATTCCTCGACCGGATAATTTAATCCGGCTTACATCTTAATTCAGCTTACATCGTAGGTCCGCCGCTTATGCAGGCGGGCCTTCATTTTTTAATGGCGGTTTAAGACGGCGGGACACACTGGATTTTTCAGCTATATCCATACATAGATTTGCGATGCATATTATTTCGAGGTATAATCATCTTACAGAAAAAGAAAGGCGGTGCTTGCGGAAGATATGAAAATAAGCAAGGAGCTTCTCAAGGGAAGTACCGGAACGTTGATCCTGAACCTGCTCGAGCGGAAGGAGCTTTACGGCTATGAGCTGATCAAGGAGCTTGAACGGGTTTCCGACGGGACGTTTGTTTTGAAGGAAGGCACGTTATATCCCATTCTTCACGCCATGGAGGCGGAGCGATGGGTGGAGTCCTACTGGCAGGAGGCGGAGGGGCGGAACCGCAAGTATTACCGGATCACGGATGCCGGCAGGCGGCAATTGCAGGATAAGAAGCAGGAGTGGCGCCTGTTCCGCAATGCCGTGGACCGCGTGCTGGGGGAGGAGCCGATATGACGGACAGGCATCCGCTTGTACAGGAATACGTGAACGATATTTGCAGGCAGGTTAGGGCAAAGGAGCTGCGCAAGGAGATCAAGCTGGAGCTGCTCAGCCATCTGGACGAGCTGGTCGAATCGCGGAAGGAGCGGGGGCATGACGGCGATGAAGCGGCCCGTTGGGCTCTCGAGCAGATGGGGAACGCCGACGAGGTGGCAAGCGGGCTCAATCGGGTGCACAAGCCGCGCATTCCCTGGCTGCTGCTGGGCTGTCTGGCGCTGCTCGTCGCGATCGCTCTTGTCGTGATGTATGCTGTTGAATTAAGCTATGCTGCCGGACCGCGCAGGATGTATGGAGGAGAGGATCTTTTTCTCAGGGAGACGGTGAATATGGCCCTCGGGGCAGCTGCCCTGTTTGCCGCAAGCCGGATCGATTACCGGAAGCTGCCCGAACTTTCGCGGGTGCTGTATGGTGCGACGGTGATTGGCTTGCTGTCGGCTATCCTGTGGGGGCCGACCGTAAACGGCATGTCCAGTTATCTTGATCTCGGTTCGCTCAGGATCGATTTCGCGGCAATGGCACCTTATCTGTTTATCGCAACGGCCGCTGGTGATCTTAACGGGCGAAAAGACGGCCTGCGCGTTACGCTGCTGCACGCCGCGTTATTCAGTTTCGTTCCGATGCTGCTCTTGGCCAAGGTAAAGGCGATATCCGACCTGCTCATTTATGCAAGTGCATACACGGTGCTGCTAGTTGTTTCGGGAGGCGGCTCGCGGAGAGCGGTGCCGCACATTCTCATCTCGGCCGGAATGCTGCTCGCCTACATCCTGCACATTCCGAACGGCTTCAGCCGCTTTGCCGGTTTTTTTCACCGGCATGAGATGGCAGGCGATGCGGGTTATTTTTACATACAGATCGATGAGGCGGTACGTTCCGCCGGATGGTGGGGACACGGGTTCGCCGCTGTTATGAATAAGCTGCCCGAAATTCATGCGGATACCGTGTTTACCTATATCGTATACAGCTTGGGCTGGTTTGCCGGCGTCTTTGTCCTGCTCGCGGTGCTGTTGTTCTTATCCCAACTGGTCAAAGCTTCTTTGTCCGTGCGGGACCCTTATGGAAGACTGCTCATCTGTGGCTTCAGCTCGATCTTCGCCGTCCAATTCGTCTGGAACATCGGGATGTCTATCGGTGTGCTTCCGATCTCATCGGTGTCTCTTCCTTTCATCAGTTATGGGGGAAGCGGGCTGCTGATCCAGCTTGCCGCAGTCGGAATCGTCTACAGCGTCTACCGGCGAAAAGATATGGTGCGAACGAACTCGCGTATACAAGCGTAGGCCGCCCGGTAACGAATACCTTTAGCCGCATAAAAAGGCAGCGGCCACCGGGACTTTTTTTCGCATCCCAAGCAGCCGCTGCCTTTATCCTCATTATCTCTTCTTCACAACCGGTATCCATATTTCACTTCGGAAAACGGGCGAAGTCACGTCCTTATCCGCATTCCACAGCATTTCCGGGCCTTCGCTCAGCTCGTAGCTCGAGGACGGAAACCACTCGGAATAAATGCGTCCCCAAACGTTTTGCAGCGTATCCGGGAACGGTCCGACCGCTTCGAAAACGGCCCAAGTCCCGGCTGGCACCTCGAGCTGCGAAAAATGCTCCGTACAATCCTTGGTTGTCGCCACGCCGATGTAGTGATCAAGCTCTCCTTTTTCCTCCATCCGTCCTTCGGAAAAGTTCGCAGATGCGCTTAGCAGCCCCGGCGGCTCGACATTGGAAAGACCTTTAAGCATATCGATCGTCTCCATGTCCAAACTTCCCCACATTGCCGCTATTTCCGGATTTACTCCTTGGAATACGATAGGCACCCTTTTCATGATGCCGACAATGCGGAATGCTCCCTTTTCCTCAATGCGATAGTTCATTTCATATCCTCCCCTTATGGTTAACTGGAAGGTCATAGGCGGATACGCTTTAAGCGGATGGCCGTGATGTCTCGCTTCCGACGGCGTAATTCCGTGCAGCTGCTGAAATGCTCTTGCAAATGCATCCGGCGAATTGTAGCCGTATTTGACCGCGATATCGATGACCTTTGCGCCCCCGTCCTTGAGATCGAATGCGGCAAGCGTTAGCCGTCTGCGCCGGATATATTCGGATAACGTGAGGCCGGCAAGAAAGGAGAACATCCTTGTAAAATGATACTCGGAGCAGCAGGCCAGTCTGGCGACTTCTTTAAAATCAATCTCGTCCGTCAGATTTTCCTCGATATATTTCAGCGCGCGGTTCATATGTTGAAGCGAATCCATGGCTATGACCTCCTTAATCCATACGATAGCAGGAATCGGCGTTTTTCATCCGACATTACGTGCACGAATATGACGGGGCTTGAAATGTTTTTAACATACGCAGCTTATTGTTGCAAGAATGGAGGGAAAGGAGTAATTTGGTTGTTATGGAAAAGGAAGATGTTCATTCTAACCGGAAAGCGATGAGGAGGAGAGATATGACCGGACCGTTTCTGATGCACCCTTATGAAGACCATGATATATCGTACAAAATAAGCTTGTCGAAGCAGGCGGCGCTGCAGGCGCTTCAGCATTACGACCTTGACTGGAAGCAAATTCGTTTCAACCAACTGTCCGATACGTGCACTTTTTTCATCGATACGGATCAGGACGGAGCGTACCTGCTCCGCATTTATTCGGGAATGCGAAGTGAAGAGCTGGAATCGGAACTCGACCTGCTTGACGTTCTGAACGAAAAGATGGATGTCCCGCTTCCCAAAGGATTGCCGGCCCGCGGCCGGTCCGCGTGTGTGAGGATAGATCTGGAAAACGGCGCCTCATTTTATGCTGCATTGTTGAGCTGGGTGGAAGGCGAACACCCGAAGCGTGCTCTTACGAATGAGGAGGTTTATCGGGAAGGGATTTTGCTCGCCAAGCTTCACCGGGCCGCCGGGGAATTCGCTGTACCTCCCGGATTCGCGCGCCCTGTATGGGGCGAGGAGAGCTTCAGGCGATCGATGGCCCGTTTAACGCAATATTACGATCGGTTTTTGACGGATGCCGAATTCCGCTTGTATCAGGAGGCGTCCGAAAAGATATTCTCGTGGGTAGGAACATTGGACAAAAGCAGCGGAAGCTACGGAATCGTCCACGGCGATCTGCACCAGGGGAATATCGTTTTTCATAACGGGGAACCGCGTCCGATCGATTTCGGAAGATGCGGCTTCGGTTATTTTCTCTATGACATCGCGCATATGATTTTGGGCTATTTCCGGCACAGAGGGAGATCGTGATCCGCGGCTACGAAAGCGTCAGGAAACTGCAGGAGGGCTGGCTTCCGGCGCTGGAGCATTTTATGGTGATGGTAATGATCGAAAATTACAGCCACCATTCCCCCGACCCGAGGGAAACGCAAAATCTTCAGGAAGAGCAGCCTTATGCGCAGGCGATCATCAAGCATTACCTGGCCGGAAAGCCTTTTTTGTTTAACGCTATAGAAATCGTATAATTTGCTTGACAATTTGCGATTATAATATCATAATGAGAATATCAAATTGATATTATTGATTTAGGCGGAGAAGACGATGACCATGAACGAACCGATGGAGAACGCATCCAACTATACCGCGAGCAAATACCGGACTCCCGACGGAGCGCCGGCCGATATCGTCATCTTCACGATCACGTCGACGGAGAGGAACACGGGGAAAAAGTCGCTTCCGCTTCGTGAGCTCGAGGTGCTGCTCATCCAGCGCAAGCGCTGGCCGTTCGAGGGACAGTGGGCGCTGCCGGGGGGCTTTTCGGCAGAAACCGAGACGATTCTGGACAGCGCGAAGAGAGAGCTGCAGGAGGAAACCGGCGTAAGCGACGTGCATATCGAGTATTTGGGCGTGTACAGCGAGCCGGGACGCGATCCGCGCGGCTGGATCATCTCGCATGCGTTTTTCGCTCTTGTGAACGAAGTTTACTTGGCGAACCGCAGGGCGGCGGACGACGCGGCGGATGTGCGGCTGTTCCCGGTGGAGGAGGCGCTGCGGATGAATCTCGCTTTCGATCACCGGAAGATTTTGCAGGACGCGTTGTCCCAAGTTCGCCATAAGATGCTGACGACGACGATCGCGAAGGAGTTTTTGCCGGACGAGTTTACGATCAGCGAGCTGTACCAGGTCATCCGTACGGTGGTCCCGGATTTCGAGGAGCCGAATTTTATCCGCAAAATCACCTCGACGCAAAGCCGCAAGGGCATTATCGAGGAAGTCCGGGACCTAAGCGGCGAGCCGAAGATGTCCAACCGCTACTCGCAGCGCGCCGCGCAGCTGTACCGCTTTACCGATTACGTGCCTCAGCTGTCCATATACGGCTAGGCATCTCTTTTACCTCTTAATATTGTCATATTGATATTATTAAAATAAAAAAATAAGAGGGTGTTCGAAAAGCGAGCGAAGGAGATTAGGGGTATGCCGAGCGTATCCTTCCGATGCAAGTTTTCCTTCGGAAAACTCTTAGAGCGATAGCGTTCGCCTTTGAGATCGTAAATTAACCTTTATATTTTAGTTATAAATTTACGATCTCAAGAGCGACCGGGAGATTTCCCCTACTCCGCAGCGACGCAACTTTTGAACACCCTCTAAAAGGAGAGCGATGACCATGAAAGCGTTGATTGTCATTGATTACACGGTCGATTTTGTCGTCGGGAAGCTGCCGTGCGGGCAGCCCGCCATCGATATCGAAGGGCGGATCAGCGAGCTGACCGAGCGGTTCGCGGAGCGGGGCGATTTTGTCGTGATGGCGGTAGATCTGCATGACGAGAACGACCTCGCTCATCCCGAGCACCGGCTGTTCCCTCCGCACAACATCCGCGGAACTGCGGGCCGGGAGCTGTACGGGAAGCTCGCCGGGACGTATGAACGGCACAAGGACCGGATATATTGGATGGATAAAACGCGGTACAGCGCCTTTTGCGGGACGGACCTCGAGCTTCGTCTGCGGGCTTTGGGCATTCAGGAGCTACATCTGGTCGGCGTGTGCACCGACATTTGCGTGCTTCATACCGCCGTGGAGGCGTACAACAAAGGCATCGCGATGACGATCCACGAAGATGCGGTAGCCAGCTTCAATCCGCAAGGGCACGAGTGGGCTTTGAGGCATTTTCAGCAAACGCTCGGCGCGCAGGTTGTTCGGGCGGACCAGCCGATCACATTATGAGAGGATGAGCGATATGAGAGACGTACAGCGGCAAATCCAAGAAGAGTTGAAGGTGAAGGAGCATATCGATCCGGCGGTGGAAATCGCAAGCAGGGTGCGGTTTTTGAAGGAATACCTTCTGCATACGGGGGCCAAAGGGTATGTGCTCGGCTTGTCGGGCGGCCAGGATTCGACGCTTACCGGCAAGCTGGCCCAGCTTGCGGTGAACGAGCTGAACGAGCAGCATGGCGGCGATGCGTATACGTTTATGGCGGTGCGGCTGCCGTACGGCGTGCAGAAGGACAAGGCGGACGCGCAGGATGCGATCCGGTTCATAGCGCCGACACGCACCGTGACGGTGAACATCAAGCCGGCCGTGGACGCCGCCGTGCAGCAGTTCGAGCAGGCGACGGGCGAGACGCTGGGCGATTTTCACAAAGGCAACGTGAAGGCGAGGGAACGCATGAAGGCGCAGTACGATCTGGCCGCGCATTACGGGCTGCTCGTGCTCGGGACCGACCATGCCGCAGAGGCGATTACCGGTTTTTTTACAAAGCATGGCGACGGCGCTTGCGATGCTGCTCCGATATACGGGCTGAACAAGCGGCAGGGCCGGCTTTTGCTGCAGGCGCTCGGCTGCCCCGAGCATTTGTATTTGAAAAAGCCGACCGCGGACCTGGAGGATTTGCGGCCGGGCTTGCCGGATGAGGAGGCGCTTGGGCTGACGTACGAGCAGCTCGACGATTACCTGGAAGGGAAGCCGCTTCCGGAAGACGTCAAGCGGCGGATCGAGGGGCGCTACGCGATAACGGAGCATAAGCGGAGAGGGCCAGTGACGATATACGACGGGTGGTGGAAGGCGTGAATTACGATCATTTGGCGCTGCATACGGATAAATACCAAATCAACATGATGTACGCCCACTGGATTCAGGGCACCTTGAACGAGAAAGCCGTGTTCGAGGCTTACTTCCGCAAGCTGCCGTTCGGCAACGGCTATGCGGTGATGGCCGGCGTGGAGCGGATCGTGAGGTACATTCAGGCGCTTCGGTTCGGCGAGGAAGAGATCGCCTATCTGCGGACGCAGGAAGAAAATTACGACGAGCGTTTTCTGGAGGAGCTTAAGGCTTTTCGCTTCACCGGCAATTTGCATGCCGTCCCGGAAGGGACGCTGGTTTTTCCGAACGAGCCGCTTATCCGCGTCGAAGCGAGGGTGTTCGAGGCGCAGCTCATCGAGACGGCGCTGCTCAACTTCATGAACTACCAGACGCTGATTGCGACAAAAGCTTCGCGCGTCAAGCAGGTCGCCGGCGACGACGTACTGCTCGAGTTCGGCACAAGGCGGGCGCAGGAGGCCGATGCGGCCGTATGGGGGGCGCGAGCGGCTTATCTCGCCGGCTTCCACGCCACGTCGAACATGCGCGCAGGCATGATGTTCGGCATTCCGGCCAAAGGAACGCATGCCCATTCGTGGGTGCAGGGGCACGACTCGGAGGAGGAAGCTTTTCGCGCTTATGCCGAATCGCTGCCCGACCAGGTGACGCTGCTCGTGGACACGTACGATACGCTGCGGAGCGGGGTGCCGAACGCGATCAAGACAGCCAAATGGCTGGAGAGCCGCGGCAAGCGGATGACCGCGATCCGTCTGGACAGCGGCGACCTCACGTACTTGTCGCAGCGGGCCAGGGAGATGCTGGATCAGGCCGGGCTGGATTATGTCAAAATCGTCGCTTCGAACGATCTGGACGAAAACATCATTTTCAACCTGAAGGCGCAAGGGGCCCGGATCGATACGTGGGGCGTCGGCACCCAGCTCATTACCGCGGCCGACCAGCCGGCGCTGGGAGGCGTGTACAAGCTGGTGGCCCGCGAGAAAAACGGGGAATACATCCCCGTGATCAAAATTTCCGGCAATCCGGAGAAAGTGTCGACGCCCGGCCTTAAGGACGTGTACCGGTTCGTCGACAAACGCACCGGCAAAGCGGAGGCGGACTACATCGCGCTCGCCGGGGAAGACGATATGCTGCGGGGGGAGAGGATCAAGCTGTTCGATCCGGTCCATCCGTACATTCACAAGTTCATCGAGCACTATGAGGCCGTTCCTTTGCTTAAGCCTATTTTCGCAGAAGGAGAGCTTGTGTACGAGCTGCCGGTGCTGGAGCAAATCCGCGAGTACCATACGGCACAGCTGAAGCAGTTTTGGCCGGAGTATTTGCGCAAGCTGAACCCGGAAATATACCGCGTGAACCTGAGCACGAAAGCCTGGGAGCTGAAAATGGAGCTGATCCGGAAGGCGACAAGCTAGGAGTCTGTCCGACGGATTGGATGTTGTGAATTTTTAGTCAATTGATGTATGGAGGGAGGGGAGGGAATTGCCTCGGAAAGTTTACGGCCGCCTTTGAAATCAAGTTATTACATTGGACTATTTATAATAAAACAACTTGATGAACGGGGTCCCCGCAAAGTATTCGGAATATGCTACATCGATTTTACTTCACTTTGTGGGGTGGAGGAGCGGTGGAGAGGCAATCCCTTACGTGGAATACACGTCATTGAATAAAAATTCACCAATTTTGCTTCGTCGGACAGACTCCTAGGCGCGATGCAGTGAGCCGTCTCCCTGGGATTGCTGTACCTTTACTCATATGTTTGCCACATCGGAATCGTACGTTTCCCAATGTAAAATGGTTTGATTTTATTGGGTGGTTTAGCTGGTTTCACCTTCTGATAGAAGGTGTTCAAAGAGTGAGCGGAGGAGGTTCAGGGGCGTGCTGGAGGAACGACCGGCAGCATTCCCCTACTCCGCGGCGAGACATCTTTTTGAATGCACTCTAATAGGGAAGGGGCCATTGACAATGGCCGGATCAACTCCGTGTAATGACGGTAGACCAAGTTATTTTTACTTCGGTCTACTTACTCACGCTTTAAGCAAAATTGCTGCAGGTAAGTAGAGAAACTGACTATATTCATTTTCATGTACCTGTTGTCTCCGTCCAGCTTGCTCAACATAATGCCACCTTCCAATAACGAAAAGGCAAATGAAGCCAATGCATCCACGTCCAGGTTTCCTTTGAATTCCCCTGTTTGTATCCCTTCATAAATGATCTGCTTCATCATGCCCAAGGCATCGTGTAGACCACGTTGGGCTCTTTCGCGCAATGCGGGATGCGTATCGTCACTTTCTACGGCTGTGTTTTGTAAGGGGCATCCGCCTATGAACGGGGGATTGTTCACAACATCCTCATAAACACGGAAGAATGCCAGCAGTCGGCCTGCTGCGGATTCCTCTTTACCAATCGCTTCGGAAAAACTCCTGCCAACAATACTTGCGGCATAATGAAAGGCTTCGAGGGCAATTTCGTCTTTGCTGCCAAAGTGGCGATAGATTCCTCCCTTTTTGATCCCGGTGGCGGAGATAATATCGTTTAACGACGATCCGGCGTAACCTTGTTGGTTAAAAAGTTGCGCGGATTTCATTATGATATGTTCGCGTGTTTTATCTCCTTTTTTCATAAGTCCTCCCGTACGAGTCACTTTCTGCTCATTCATTATAGCAAATTTTTAGGATTGCACTCTTGCCATCGGCTGGAAATGTGATAAAATTTTAAAAAAGATACCGATCGGTACCTTTTTTTGTACGCAGATTTGCGTTGTCTCGCCCCAAATGTCCACAAAAAAAGGAGAGTTGTGCCATGACGCTTAAAGAGCAATTGGAGCAGCAAAAAACGGGTTTTATGACAAGAGTGCCAGCAGAGATTCAGGAGGAAATACTACGGCTCGTTAAGGAGCAGCAGCAATCCGGCATCGATTTCGGTCTGAAAGAAGGGGCCCAAGCTCCGAATTTTACGTTGACCAATCCGCTCGGCGAGCAAATCAGCCTGTATGACGAGCTTGCCCAAGGGCCGGTTGTCCTGATCTTCTACCGCGGCAGTTGGTGCCCTTTCTGCAATATCCAGCTCAGGGCTTACCAGCAGTTCCTGCCGGAGATAGATAAACTTGGCTGCCGGCTGATCGCAATCTCTCCGCAAAGTCCCGACAACTCGCTGTCCCAGAAGGAGAAAGAGGGGCTGACCTTTCAGGTGCTGAGCGATCCAAACGGCCATGTCGAGGAAAGCTACAATCTTTTGTATGAATTGCCCGATTATCTTCAGCACACATATAAAAAGCTTGGACGGGATTTCGCCGAGTTCAATAACACCGACCGCTGGATACTGCCGGTTCCGGCGACGTTTATCATCGACAAGGAGGGGGTCGTCCGCCTCGCCTACGTCGATCCGGACTTCATGAAGCGGATGGAGCCCGGGGAAATCATCGATCAATTGAAGAAAATCTGAGAACAGTGCAGATTCACGGCATGGACGCCGACCCCTATTTCGTAGACGAGGGTGACATTGAGGCGGGTGTATTATTATATTAGTTACCGTCGCGCCGCCAAACAAAGGCGAGGGCACGAGTCCAACCGAACCAGTAGGGCGCTGCACTGCCATCAACATAAGCGTTCAACTAACAGGTGACTATAGCGCAGCGCAACAACCAGGGAGCAGATCGCCGCGCGGCAGCTGCTCCCCGGTTTCATTAAAGTAACGGGCATAATTGCTCAACAAGCACGACCCACAACAGGGAGGTCGACAGTAAGTTCTGATGACCTCATAATACGATTGGGCAGTAAAGTTCGAGAAATCAAGTTTAATTTTTTTGTAGTATCGAACCTGGTTAATTTAGAGAAGAAAGGCCTGAGGTTCGTGAAATACCGGCTGAATTGTAATTGCCGCTAACAGGGCACTCCAATGTTAAGAATGATCTATCTGTTTATACTAAGCGCCAACAAGCGTTTTAGATTGTCATCGATAAATTTATTATCGGCACTGTTGATGCCGCGACCGGCAAAATGGCCCCAGATCGACTCTATTGGATTAAAAATAGCATTAGGTATAAGCTTAGCCTCGTATTCGTTATCGTCCGCCGGGCAGAAGAGGTCTGTGCTCCCTGGCATGACGCAGGCAAGCGCTTTAATGCTTTTGAGCGCTTTATCGAAATCCCCGTTATAGGAGGGGTTTGCGCTAATATCTGCATTTTGGCCAGTCCATAACATGGCCAGGACATTGTGCGGATCCATCTTCATAAAGCTATCTTCCCAGACGCCGGCCATAAAATCAGTCAACGAGTCAAATCCCAGCTCACGATAAAGTTCCTCTCTGTAAAACGCCTGCGATACGCCCCATCCTGCATAGACACGGCCAACCGCGCGCATGTCAGCAGAAGTCAACTGGTTTAGTTTACTTGAATCGAAGCGGACAGCAGCCATGAGCGGAGCTTTCATTCCCTCCAGGACCACATACGTTTGGGGCCAAGTTTTGGCGACTCCGGCGAAAGGTGCAATTCGTTCCACCATGTCTGGATAACTTGCCCCCCATTGGAATGATTGAATGCCTCCCATTGACCATCCAACGACGAGAGCGATCTTTTGAATGCCGAATTTTTCGGTCACCAATCGATACTGGAATTTAACGTTGTCATAGATGGTTACCTGCGGAAAATTGGCCCGGTCGAATGGAGGAGGTGTGTTACTGGGAGAGGAAGATAATCCGTTGCCCAGCAAATTTGGAACGATAATGAAATATTTTTGCGGATCCAGTGCCATGCCGTTTCCAATCAGCCATTCATTCTGAACATGCTGGTCGCCAAAAGCAGTTGGATAGACGATGACATTATCTTTCTTTTCATTCAATCTTCCATAAGTCTTATAAGCAAGAAAAGCGCTCGGTAACGTCACTCCTGATTGCAATGTTACGTCACCCAAATTGAAAATATCATAATCCATCGTAAAGTCGCTCTCCCTTCAAAATGAAATCATTTAGAATGTATTTCTTGAATTTAGTATATACCCGTGGTACTCTCAACAAAAGAGAATGAAAATCAAAGCAATGTTCAAAAATATTGAAAATATAGGGGGCGTATGATGGAATTGCGCCAACTGAATACGTTCTGCATAGTTGCATCAACTTTAAATTTCAGTCGGGCTGCGGAAGTGCTGAACTACGTCCCCTCCAACGTCACGATGCAAATAAAAGCATTGGAGGATGAGCTTGGTGTTCGTCTCTTTGACCGTTTGGGCAAGCAGCTCGTTCTCACAACTGAGGGTAAACGCTTTTTAACTCATATCCAAAGCGTTTTAAACAAATTGGACGAAGCTCGCAGCGTCGTTCACGACAATGAAAATCTAAGCGGCACCCTAACGATAAGTGCCAACGAGGTTTCTTGCGCCTATCGGCTTCCAGTTGTCTTTCAGCTATTTCGTTCGCGCCATCCGGGAGTTCGTCTCGTCTTCCGCTCTGTACCAAATCAAGAGCTCAAGCAAACGCTCTTTGAGGGAACCGCGGATGTCGTCTTTATGTTGGACGAACCCATTCGCTCAAGCGGACTTACAGTGGAACCATTGCTGGAAGAAACTTTCCGCCTTTTCGCCGCTCCTGACCATCCACTCGCGAAACGAACTGTGCTACAGCTGGAAGATTTTCACGGAGAAGTGTTCCTGACGAATGAAAAGGGCTGTCCCTATCGGACCATGTTTGACCGGTCATTTGAGAAAGAGGGCATTGATAGTATTACGTATTTTGAGTTTCAAAGTGCCGAAGCCATTAAACAATGTGCGATTACGGGAATCGGTATTGCCTTTCTTCCTGAAGTAGTAGCGGAAGCCGAAGTTGAACGGGGCGAACTTGTTGCCCTTCCATGGCAAATTCCGGACTTGCACGTGTATACACAGATGTTATGGCATAAAGATAAGTGGCTCTCACCAATCATGATGTCTTTCATAGAAGTAGCAAGGGAAGTTTTTGCTTCAGAGGAGGAGAATAAAACCGTTTAGCCTATTCAGCGATTGGAAAACATCTTTTCACCTGCGGGCTATTTGACCCCCGAACCGCTTAACAATCATGGATTGTACTTATACAAATAGTAATTAATACATACAGAGGGTTGTGATCCATGAACAAGATACTGATCAAATTGGAGAATTTGGTGGTTTTCATTATTTGTATTTTTGTGTTTTATCGATTCGATTTCAGTTGGGTGTTGTTTATCATATTGATCTTTGCCCCTGACATATCCATGGTCGGGTATTTGAAAGGGAATGTGGTAGGTGCAAGAACTTACAATCTTTTTCACACTTATTTGCTCAGTACGCCTGTCCTGTTGTTGGGACTTGTTGTACATATGGATCTCTTAACAGAAATCGGATTGATTTGGACGGCACATATCGGAATCGATCGTTTCTTGGGGTATGGGGTAAAGTATGATAGCGGCTTTAAAGATACGCACATCAACCGGCTTTAGTTTGTTCAAAACGGTAATAACCCTTTCGGACAAAAGGTTATTTAGGATGTTTTTGCACATAGAGGTTATGTTTCGTCCGACAAAAAGAATTTCGATATTGTTCGCGAAACTGCGGAAATTATGGGATACAGAAAATAATAAATGGCTACGCCTGGAGGGCTGCCGCCGGTTCTTGACGGGTACCCCGGCGATAAACGGCCATGACCCCGAGGAGACGGCGTAGGAATAAATGCAGAGGAACGCATACCCAATCGGATGTATGCGTTGTTCATGATTCCGCATAGCTTAATAAACATTAAGAAACAAGATAAGACTGCCGGCGAACGGCAGCCTTCATGGACCGAAAGAAGGTCTTTCCAACTAATCAGTAATATTCCGGGTATAGTATTCGATTATATCTTTGCGGCGAATAATTCCGAGGAAGACGCGGTCGGCGTCTACGACCGGAACGAAGTTCTGGTCGGCTGCCAGAGACAACATATCGTCCAAATCGGCGCCGATCTCGACGCATTCGACTTTCATCCGTCTTTTTATGGAAAGGATAGGTATTTCGTGCATCGTCTCGAAGCTGAGGCCGGGTGTGGCTTTAAGCTTCCATAACAAATCACCCTCGGATAGCGTTCCGTAGTATAAGCCATTGTCATCTAAGATCGGAATGGCAGTATAGTTGCTCGCTTCCAATTTATCCATGGCTTCTTTCATATTAGAGGATGTAAGGAGATAAGATACCTCGTTCTTGGGGTATAGAAATGATTTGATATCCATCGAATCACGCTCCTTTGGTATATTAAAGCATATTTCATCGCGAGGTGCATCTGTAAGTAAATGGAGCATAATACTTTCATTTAATTAACTGGAATATTATTTAAAAAATGTTGAGGTCAGGAACAATCCAAAAGGGAGATGCGGAAGTATTTCAAACCGCTTTATCTACACGAAAGTAGAGGATAACTGGCAGTTTAGTTCAATAACTGATTTTTTGAGAGTATTGTTTGAACGTAGCAACATAACGTGCTAAAATTAGTTCAATTCAGAACAGTTCGTTATTGAACTATAATTGCGAAGGGGATTGAACTGTGGATTATAACGATGAAAAACTCAAAAAAGCCATTGAGGTTTTACAGTCGTTTTTAGCAATAAGTAAAACTACAACCAAATTTACTCAACAAAATGCAGAAAGTCTAGGTATTAATTTACAACAAATGTCAATCGTAAACACTTTATCGTTTTTTCCTGGACTGACTCTAAAAAGCATTACTGAAAGACTTTCCTCCTCTAAAAGCACAGTAAGTGTCAGTATTGATGGACTTGTAAACTTGGGATTAGTGGAACGTACCGTTTCAGTGGAAGATAGAAGAGAAATAAAATTAATGTTAACTCCCAAAGGAGAAGAAATATCAAAGAAATCAAGAGAAAATGCTTATTCCTATCGAGCAATGGCTTTAGCTCTGGAGAAGTTGACTGAGAATGATGTTGAAAATTTACTTAGGTTACACAAAGAATTATTATCCTATCTGCAAGAAGTTCAATTTACCTAACGGGTATTGGCCGACTTTGCTGAAGTTACGAAGGGTTTTGTTAAGACGCATTTAAGACGGATACGAGATCGTACAGAAAACGCATCATGGGGCCGCCGCGATTTATCATCGGGCGGCCCATTAAGCTATTGGGCAGTAGCTCAGACATTATCGTTGCAGGCGAATTGCCCGCTCAACTTATTGTTAATGACAGCTTGGCTTACGTAACGGACAGCAAATCTTAAGACGACACCGGTTTTCTTGCACGGTGTCGTCTTATTGTTCGCTGTCCGTTTAGTTGTTGAAGTATTGACCCTGTTCAAGATCCGCGATTAGCCCGAGGTGTACAGGTTCCCATCCTACGCGTTTTCGGGTCAGTGCGTTTGACGTCGGGTTGTCGGTCGACACGGCGGCACCGAAGAAGCCGAAATGGGCGTCTGCTTCTTCACGGGAAATGCTGATCACCGGCAGGTTCAAGTGGCGACCGATGACGCCCGCGATGTCACGAAGTGGCACCCCCTCTTCGCCGACCCCGTGGAGCAGCGATCCCGCCGGGGCGGATTCCAGCGCCAATCGGAACAGGCGCGCCGCATCGAGGCGATGTACGGCCGGCCAACGGTTAGAGCCGTCTCCTACGCAGGCTGAGACCCCTTTATCGCGAGCAATGGCGATCAGCATCGAAACGAAGCCAGCCATCGTCTCGCCGTGCACGGAAGGTGCGAGACGGACGACCGATGAGCGCACCCCGCGATCAGCCAGTGCAATAGCCGCGTTCTCCGCTGCACCCCGAGGCACCGAATCGTCGACCACATCCTCCTCCGTCCCGAGCTGCCCCGGTGGAAGCGCGAATGAGAGCATCATGGTTCCCGAAGTGATCACAAACGGCTTGCCGGTGCCCTCAAGCACCGCCCCCATCGCCTCCACGGCGCGCAAATCTGCTGCCACCGCACCGGCATAGTCTGAAAAATCATGTCCGAAGGCCAGATGAATGACGCCATCCGCAGCGGTGGCACCATCTCGCAGGCTGTCGAGATCGTCGAGGGAGCCACGATGCACATCGGCTCCAGCGGCCGTCAACGCGGCTGCAGACTTGTCTGAGCGGGCAAGGCCGACGACCCGATGTCCGGCTTCAAGGAGTTCGCGGACAACCGCAGTTCCGATGAAACCTGTTGCTCCCGTAACAAAAACACGCATAGTAAAGTCCTCCTTCAAAGGTTGATACACTCATTATAGAACGCCGCTCTTCCGCAAGGTTGCCGATTTCGCGCGACTTTTTGCCCGATTCGCCGGAAAGGCAAAATAAACCCCCGCCAAGCCATACGGCCGCGGGGGATGAGTGAGGATTGAATTATTCCCGGATTTGACCTTGCCCACGCAAGCGGGCGATATCTCTGCCGGGTGGGCTTCCAAAAAAGCGGCTGTAGTCGCGGCTGAACTGAGAGTTGCTCGCGTACCCAACCAAATGACAGGCTGCAGCCGCATCCATTTGGCCGGATAACATCAAGCGCCTCGCTTCCTGAAGGCGCAGCGTTTTTTGAAATTGCAGCGGGCTCATCGCCGTGACGGCCTTAAAATGCTCGCGAAAAGTAGATACGCTCATATGGACCAGCCCGGCCAAATCTTCAACCTTGAATGACTGGGCGTAGTTGCCGCGCAGCCAGGCGATCGCCTTCGCCACTCGCTGCACCCCCGAGTCGGCGAAGCCCATCTCCGCCACGTAAACCCCGATGGGGCTGCGCAGCAGTCGGATCAAAAGCTCCTCCGCCACGAGCGGGGCGAGCCATTCCGCATCGCCGGGATTTCGCAAACAATCCACCAGCCTCGTCATCGCGCCAACGAAGCCCGGGTCGGCGTCAAACCCATAACCCGCGCTTCGCTGCCGAATGGGCGGCAGACCGCGAGGGAACATTTTCAGAGCCAAATCGGCTATTCTTTGTGGTTCGAGCCCCAGCCCGGCCGTGAGATACGGTTCGGAAGGACTGGCCTGCATGATCTGTACGGTGACGGGAAGGGCAACGGGGACCATGAAGATGCGCGCCTTGCTGGACACATAGACTTCCTGCCCGACCGTGAACGAAATCGCCCCTTGTGCCACGATGCCGAATGAAGGCGTATAGAACGTTTTCAAGCCTGTGCCTGTTGATGAAAAGCGACCAAGGCGCAAACCTGGGATGGGCTGGTCAAAGATGCCATCATGCGGCGCGTAGGTTTGGATCAGACGAGCCAAACGAGCCGTTTCCGCTTCTAACATTCTCTTATCGTTTGACTCCGATGGAACCGAATGCACATCTGGCGTTCTCATACGATCGAAAACATCTCCTTAATTTTGCAGCATATTTTGCAACGATTCCCAGACAACTAGCGTTCAATACTCTCATGATATCACGGGATGTTTTTTAGACAAGCGGGGTAGTAGAGGAGTTTATTCGGAAATCCTCGAAATAATATTGTGTTAGATTTTTTATTTTGGGTGTAAAGGTGGAACCTCTCTGTTACTCGAATTGCTTGCTCTGAGCGGCTCCAACGTCGCCGTCGCGGATGGGGAAAAAGATTCATCGTCCGGCTTTGGGCACGGGCAGGATTAAAGATTAACTATTACATAGGAGGAGTATTTATGAAGGATTCCGTCGTAAAGAGCAATATATTATTAAATTCAAGAAAAAACACCCTTGATAATAAAGGGGTTTTAGAACAAAATAAAAAATTTTGGGATCGTACTGCCGACAAATGGGTCGGTGTAACTGCACTCCCACAACTCGGATGTTTGACACCATCCGAAGAAGATTTACATTTGTTTGGTGATGTGTCCGGTAAAAAAGTTCTTGACATTGGTTGTGGAAGTGGGCACTCTCTTAAATATCTTGGTGACCATCATGCATCAGAACTTTGGGGACTGGATATGTCAACACAGCAAATTGAAAATACAAGCCGTTATTTAAAAGATTGCGGATATGAGGCACATTTATTCAACAGCCCCATGGAAGAGAATCCGGGTTTACCGAAGGGTTATTTTGATATTGTTTATTCCATATATGCCATCGGCTGGACTACCGATTTACAAAAAACATTTCATTTAATCGCATCCTATTTAAAAAAAGATGGTATTTTTATATTTAGTTGGGATCACCCTGTTATGAGATGTATGGAAATTGAAGAAGATAAGCTTGTAGTTAAAAGCTCTTATTACGATGAAAATCTTTTTACGTTTGAAAAATACGGCTTTGATGTTTCGCTCAGCAAAAGGAAAATTTCAACGTATGTTAACGCTTTAGCTAAAGCCGGATTTTTGATTGAGGAAATGATAGAAGAAACGGATAAACAAACCCTTGAAAGTGAGGGAAAAGTGGAACAGAAATATCATTCTGCTTTCAATGCGAAAATGTTTCCCTTGTCCTTCGTTTTTAAAGCAAGAAAAATTTAATTGGTGATTAATGGGTAATTTGCGGTTAGGGAACCCAATCCAGCCTCCGGTGCAATATGGCGCGGAGGCTCTTTCCTTTGTACGTGGCATGAATAAAAGGTTAGTTTCCTTATAGTTTAAGTATATTCCATCCGTATTCATCCATGGCAGCCGGAGGGTAATATAGTTTCAAATCGTGCGAAAACCATAAAAAAAGAAAGGTTGTGACGAATGATGAAAGAAATGTACCGTTCCCGGAGGAGCCGATCAGGATGGATGCCGCTTCTTGTATTTTCTCTGCTCGTTGGCCTTCTGTTTGACGCGGGTGCGGCGTTTCCCGCAAATAAGGCGAATGCAGCCGATACGAATCTTGCCCAAGGGAAAGCCGTTTCCGCCAGCAGCACCTGGAGCTCCGGCTATACGCCCGCTCAAGCCGCGGATGGCAGCTCAAGCACCAGGTGGAGCGCGGCGAATGCTTCCGCCCCGCAATGGCTGACCGTTGATTTCGGGCAAAGCACCCCTTTTAATCAAGTGGTTTTGAAAGAGTATAAAAGCCGGATCACGGCTTATTCCATCCAGTATTCGAGCGACGGCTCCAACTGGACGGACGCCAAAACGGGCACCAAAGCGTCCGGATCCTCGGACACAACAACGACGGTCAGCCTCGGCAAGAGCTATTCGGCTCGGTATGTCCGCCTCTATGTATCCGCTTGCGCCGATACGCCGTCGTTGTACGAGCTCGAAGTTTACCGTACCCCGATCACGGTATCGACCGTCCCGCAGCTGAATTCGGCAATCGCTGCGGCGCTGCCCGGCGAAACGATCGTGTTGGCTGACGGCACATGGACGGACGTGGCGATTAATTTCAATTCGGCGGCAACCGCCTCGGCCCCCGTCACACTGAAGGCGGAGACGTACGGCGCCGTCATATTGACCGGAACCTCGACGCCGTATCTCATCGCGGACGGCCTTTATTTCAAGAACGGCGCATTGTCCTCCGGACAGGTCGTCCGGTTTAACTCGAATTACGGCAGGCTCACGAACTCGGCGATCGTCGACTATAACCCGCCCGGCGCCTCAACGCAGTATTACTGGGTCTATTTTGACGGCAGCAACAATCGGCTGGACCACAGCTTTCTCAAAGGGAAAAACCACAACGGCCCGTTAATCGGCAACGATCCGACGGATAGCCGGTACAACAAGGTCGATAACAACTATATTAAGGATATTCCGTTTATTGCGGGCGTCAACGGACGGGAAATATTCCGGATTTGGGGGTATGGGGGAAACGAGGAACTGGGCAGCGACGGAGCTTTTTTTACAATCGAAAGCAATCTTTTGGAAAATGCCGACGGCGAAGGCGGAGAGTATATTTCCCTCAAATCGAACCGCAATCAGGTGCTTTACAATACGATCCGCTCGACGCAAGGCTCGCTGACGCTGAGGAGCGGAAATTTCAATACGGTCCGGGGCAATTTCATATTGGGAGAGGGCAAGGCCGGAACGGCGGGTATCCGCGTCTCGGGACAAGGCCACACAGTCGTCAACAACTATATCGCGGACGTTTCCTCCTTCGGCCTGAACTTGTACGCCGGGGAGTATATCGACGCGGATTTGACGGGCAGCTACGAACCGATTTTGCGCGATGGGACGCCGCTCGGAAGGGTGCCCCGGTACGGATGGGTGAAAAACGGCACGTTTGCGCATAACACGATCGTTGGTCCCGGCAAGCTCGGCATTGAAGTGGGAGGCGGGTATAAAGTCGGGTGGCCCCAGGCACAGCGCGTGCTGCTCCCGGAAAATAATACGATTGCGAACAATGTCGTGAAGACCGATAATGTCAAAACCTTCACCTCCCCGGTTCAGGACACGGCCGCTCCGCTGAATATATTTTCGTTTGCGCCGAATACGTATCAGGGCAATATCGTTTACGGCGGGGCGAACGGATTGAACCCGGCTCCCTCTTCCGGCATTACGACAGCCGACCCGCTGCTTTCATTGGCTCAGGACGGGTTGAACAGGCCTTCATCCGGAAGCCCGGTTATCAATAGCGCAGTCGGCTCCTACGTCACGGACGATATGGATGGTCAAACGCGAAGCGATAACGATGCCGGAGCCGACGAATATTTCGATTCTTCCGCGGCAAAACCGCGCAAGCCGCTGACGGCAAGCGATGTCGGTACATCATGGACCCCTCGGTAACCGGCGAATTTGACCACAAAACTTAGCCTTTGAGGCGGCTGGAAGCAGGCCCTCCACCCGGGCATGATCGTCGTGATGTGCTGAGGCACGGCTTAGCGGGGGCGGTCATTCCCGGTTATTCGTCAAATAAATAGCCGTTAGTCCATGACGAGAAAATAAGTCTTGGACGCGGCTATTTTTTTAGGATTTTAAAAACCGGGGTTCGTGATAAGTTTTCTTATTCGGTATCTAACTTGCGGAAGAAATTGCGGATATCGCCGATCATTAAATCAGGCGCATCTATCGCGGCGAAATGAGTTCCTCTGTCGAACTCGCTCCAATGCACGATGCGATTGTTTTGCTCGGCAAACGCGCGAATTGCGACATCGGACAACTGGAACACCGCTACGCCGATAGGCGTCGTCGACGGGGCTTTAGGCGCCCAGGCCGCCGGATCGTGCGCTCCTTCATAATACATTCTTGCCGAGGAATTTGCCGTTCCGGTCAGCCAATACAGCATCAGATTCGTTAAAAACCGATCGCGGTCGACGGCTTCTACGGCATCCCCGAAGCCATAGAATAATTCGGACGTCCAAGCGAGCAGGCCTACCGGCGAGTCGTGCAGTCCATAGGCTAACGTTTGAGGTCTTGTCGATTGAATCGCATTAAAACCGAACCGTTCCTTCATAAATTGGCCGAGCCGGCCCAATCGAACTTTTTCCGCATCCGAAAGCGAGGCAAATACGTCCTCTTCCACCTGACCCAGCGGAATGAATCCCATCTGGCGGCGTTCACATGCACGCCGATCACACGGCCGGGTGCGATGCGCCCGAGCTCGGGAGCTATGATCGCTCCCATATCCCCGCCCTGCACGCCGTAACGCTCGTAGCCGAGTCGGTCCATCAGCTCGGCGAAGGCTTGGGCCGCGCGTCCGGACGTCCATCCCGCCTCCTTCGTCGGCCCGGATAAGCCGAAGCCCGGGATCGAAGGAATAACCAGATGGAAAGCGTCGGCAGGGTCGCCGCCATAGGAGGCGGGGTCGGTCAGCGGCCCGATCAGGTCCAGAAACTCGACAGGGGACCCCGGCCAACCATGAACGAGCAGAAGCGGCGTTGCATTCGGTTCCGGCGATTTGATATGGAAGAAATGGATATTGGCACCATCAACCGTTGCCGTGTACTGCGGGATTTCGTTCAGGCGTTGTTCCTGCTTGCGCCAGTCAAATGACGTTTTCCAGTACTCGGCCATCTCTTTCACGAAATGGAGCGGTACACCGTAATTCCATCCTGAGCCGGGGATCTCGTCGGGCCAGCGCGTAAGCGACAGACGGAGGTTCAGATCGTCTAACGCTGCTTGCGAAGTCTCGATTCGAAATGGGTGGATGTCATTCAGATTTGCTGCAGCGGAAGTCATCGTATTCATGGTTCATGCTCCTTTTCATTTGGGTTATTGTTTAGTTTTAATTGTAACCGTCCCTTCCTGACAACAGTCTGTCAAGGAGACGGAGGCTGAAAAAAATAATCGACTTCTTGCCCCTAAAAATGTAAAGTCATGGGTAAGAGGAAAGGGAGGGATGCGTTTGAAAGTACAGCGTTTGCTTGGCATTACGATGGCATTATTAAGCCAGCGCCGGGTTAACGCCCAGACGCTGGCGGATAAATTTGAGGTATCGCTGCGGACCATTTATCGCGATCTGGAGACCATCAATACGGCGGGCATCCCCATAGTTTCCTACACCGGCACGGATGGCGGTTACGAAATTATGGAGCAGTTCCGCATCGACCGGCAAATCGTAACCTTTGAAGATCTGCAGTCCATATTGATTGCGTTAAGAGGCGTTCAGGCATCGCTGGACGATAAGGAAATGGACGGTTTATTGACCAAGATCAAAGCGCTTATAGCCAGATCGGAACAGAACCGGATGGAAGAACTCGGCGATACGCTGATGTTTGATACGAATCTGTGGCATGGGGGCGGATTGAAGGATAGGTCCATTCTGAGTTCGCTTCGTCAAGCTGCAAAAAATCGGTCCGTTGTTTCGTTTCTATATACCAACACGGAAGGAATCGGCGAAGAGCGGGAGGTCGAACCGATTGGCCTTGCGTGGAAAGGCTATGCCTGGTATTTATACGCTTACTGCAGGCTGCGCAGCGACTATAGGACCTTCCGGCTCTCCAGATTAAGCGGCTTACGCATTCATTTGGAGCATTTCGCAAATCGCGGTGTTCGCATGGAGGAGCTGGATGCACGGTGGGGAAACAAGGAGACCGGGCCTTTGGTGCATCTTGTGCTTCGATTCAAAGCTCGATTGAGAGTGCGGGTAGAGGAGGCATTCGGCCTGGACAAGGTCGAAACCCAGGAGGACGGAACCTTGCTGGTCAAAGCCAGCTATCCGGACAACCACTGGATGTACGGAATGCTGCTGAGCTACGGACCGGACGTTCAGGTATTGGAGCCGCCCTTCGTAGCGGAGAAGATAAGAGATCTGGGGGAGCAGATTTTTAACAACTACCCATTGAAATAATTGTCTCAAAATCGTCACTCCATTTTATTTGGTTCCATGGGATAATTTTACTCGAAGGCATTTGCATAATCCTAAAAGGGGTGGCGAAAGTGGCCCATAATCTTGCGGCTGGAGTGGTTGTTTTAAAAGACGATGCGGTTCTTCTAGTAAAAGATAATTCCGGCTGGAGTTTGCCGAAAGGTTCGACCGAAATCGGTGAAACTTTCTTGCAAGCTGCGGAAAGAGAAGCATACGAGGAAACGGGGATTAAAATAGCTGCGGAAGAAGTTGCTTTCGTTACGGAGTACACTTCAGAAAAATACGGACAGTATCTTCAAGTTTATTATGCAGGAAGCTTGTCTTCGGAGCAAAGAAGCAATATGGACGACCCCGACCTGGATGTAATGGAGATGAAGTTTGTGCATATAAGGGATTTGCGTAGTTTTATAACATTTCGCCCGTGGATAATCCCCTTGGAAATGTGGATTCAAAATAAGGAGTTGACATATCATTCGTTCGATTTAGATGTTGAAGGGTTTTATATTTAGTCGCGGATTATTGAAAAAAATGAAATATGAGGGGGAGCCCGTTTGCTAACCAATCTGAAAATGAAACTGGACTCCATGACGGTACGGGAGCTGCTGGAATACGCTGTGTTTCCCGATTCGGATGAGCTCGCTGCCGCTGTGGAAAAGTATAAAATCGAAGCCGGCCGGGAGCTGTGGGGGCTAGAAGAGGATGGCGAGCTGATCGGCTGCGTCGGCTGCCGGATGGATGCCGAGGGCAATTTGGAAATTCTCCATATTGCCGTGGACCCGAACGAACGGGGCAAAGGGTACGGACGGGGGCTGCTGCTGGAGTTGATCGAGATGAAAAATCCCCGAACGCTGTTTGCCGAGACCGACGAGGAGGCGGTTGACTTTTACCGCAATATCGGGTTTGACATCGAAAGTCTCGGAGAGAAATACCCCGGTGTGGAGCGGTTCAAATGCACGTATGTCACGGATCCGGGGGAAGAACCCGAAGAATAACCGCCAGAAATGGGGAACGCAGATGACCACCGTATACAATAAACTGATCAGGGATCGCATTCCGGAAATTCTGGAACGCATGTTCGTTATTCCCGAAAAATAGCAGCATCGGAAAAATAAAGGAACTGAGATGCGCTAAATCGGTGGAAAACGGCATTTGTATCGGCCGAACAGGCAAATAGAGCACCTGAGTTCCGCTAACTTCCAAAAATATCCGAAACGGACCGATTTAGCGCACTATAGTTCCGTTATGGTCGCGCTTAACTTGTCAGCATAGGGGATGCCACCTCCCCATGACAATTGGATTCATTCGCATTTTGGGGGAGGGGGGCAACAATCTGAGCCCCAAAAAAACTATCAAATGCACGCACGGCATGCGAAAAGCCGAACAGGCAGCCGGGGCGGCCTGTTCTCGGCGGCATTTTACTTGTTGGCCGGCTGCTCGGGCTCCATCGTGTAAAAATCGCGCCACACGCCGGTTTGCGCATCCAGCAAGGATGTATAAGCCGATTCTGCGGTCGGGACGAGACGGTAGCGAATCGACGTTGACGGGTTTGTCAGCAACACGTCGTCGGCCATGTAACAGGCTTCGACGCGATACCGGCTGAGCATCAGCTTGCGCACTTCCTCCTCGGAAATAAACGCAGGTTTGCTTTGCGGATAAATGCCGGGTGTGAGCTGGCTTTGCAGGCGGATCCATTGCCCGCTGACAGGGCTGACGGATACGGTCAGCTCCTGACGGTCCGCCCAAATGCCGTCGATACGGCGGCGGTATGTGAACCGGTACTCCGGAGTCGAGACCGTGATGCCGTCCGTGAGCCAAAGCTCGGATCGGATCATGTACAGCTGATGAGTATAGGCGGGCAGCAGCAGCCGCAGCAGCCGTTCCGCCTCCACTTCGGCCTGAGCCTCGCTGATGTATGGGACGGTGAGCCAGATGAAGGAGCCGTCGTTATCGGCCTGGGTCGAACATTGCACAATGTCCCCGGTGACAGAGCTGACTTCCACGTAATACGTGCGGGATTGGTCGGCGGCTTGTGCAGGAACGTTCAGCTGAAAGACCCAGGAGGAATTGTTTTGAAGAACATGCTCCGGCCTCGCGGTTTCCGGCAGATTGAGCTTTTTGCGGGCGATATCGGCTGCCTGCTCCAGCGATAAATTCAGGTTTTCAGCCGGCATAGCGGCGAGCGGCTGCGCTGTGACCGGACCGCGCGGCTCCATGTCGCCGGAGCTGCTTCGCCATTGTCCGTCCTTCGCTGCGAGCGTATCGTACAGCCGCGGCACAACCGCGTACATCGGCGTTAAAGCGTCCCGGGATGCCTGCGGCGCCATGTAAACGGCTTTGTCCAAAAAGGCATCGGCAAAGGCGAGTTCGGCCTTCTCCTGCGGCATCAATCCCTCAGGTGCATCGAAACGTTTGTTATCGTTCCAGGCCATATAGTAGGAAACGTCGTTTTGGCTCGGGCTGACGTTAACCGTTATATTATTGTCGGGATAAGGAAGTCCGTTTACCGTGCGCACATAACGGAAGGTAAGCGACGGGTCCATCCGGTAGCGGCGGTTTTGCAAAGGGTTGCCCGGCGTCTCATCGATCATCCAGCCGGCGTCTGCTGCTGGCGAAACCTTCGCGACAACGCCGTCCACGAGCTGCTTCAATGCCGCACGGTCCTGCGTTTTTTCGGATATTCCGGGCACGCTGACCGTTTCGTTTTTTGTAAACCAATCGATGGTCCCGTCCGACGCGTTCAGCGTAACATCGGCAGAACCGGCGACATGATCGCCTTGTTGTTTGCGAAATTGGAGACTCCAGCGCTTTGGACCGTCACCCAGACGGATGAGGTGGGCAGCTTCGAGCGTATATTCGCCGGAGAGGCCAAGGCGCTGCCGGGCAAGCTCGATCGCTTTCGTTTTGCCGACGGGAACGCCGTCGTCGTCGCCGGATGCTTGCGGGTCATTCTCACTGGGTTGGAAGTGCACCCAGCCGTCGCCGAAATCGCCTCGCAAATGGGCCCATTCATCGCCCTGTTCCACGGGTGTTACCGTTTGCGGGCCGATGACGCCGACTTCGCCGGAGAGACCGTAAGGATATTTGAACAAAGTGGCTCCGTCCGGAAGCTCGAGCGGTTTGGCGGAAGGACGAAGGTTCGCCGGCAGCGAGTAGGCGAAATGAATCCATTTGTCGCCCTGATCCGTGCGGACGTGGTACCAGCTGCGCCATTTTTCGAACGCCAGCAGGGGGCCGGATGCCGTTTGCCCCGAATTGAGTCCGAGGAGAGGGGCGTCGAACAGATAGACGGGAGAGTCCGGCACGAGGGTCATCTCCACCGGTTCGAGTCCCTCCAGCACGCCTTGGCTCGGACGAATCCATTTGTCGCCGAGCCAGGTGGAGATCAGGTAAAAGCCGGTCTGCGCGGAAAAACCGAGCGGTGCGACCGTTTGCGGCGACAAAAGCAGGCCGGTGCCGGAGTCCGCGTCAGGGCGGTTGTACAGCTGCTCACTGCCGAGCAGCGTCAGCTGGCCGGAAGGCCGCAGCGCGGCGCGGACATCGTCCGCCAAGGGCGCGGCAGGCTGCGGTCCGGCGGCGAACGCCGGGGCGTCGGCCGAAGCGAGGCTTCCGGCGCAAAGAGCGGCGGCGAGCGAAAGCGAAAGCGGCAAGCTTTTTTTCATCAAGCACAATCCTTTCCGAATCCTGAATTGGAAATCTATATCATTTAACGCTTCATGGATCCCGTTTGTTTCGGCAGCACGCCATTATCGTGGTATCTTGCGTTGGCTTGCAGGTTGGGGCTTAGGGCGATAAAGTGAAGAGAAAGGAGGTTGAGTCATGGCCATGCAGGAATCGGTTAAAACCTACAATACAGCGGTTGAAGCGTTTCTTGAAGTGATCGGAGGCAAATGGAAGCCGGTCATTCTTTTTCACCTGACGTTCGGCAAAAAACGCAATGGCGAACTGATGCGTCTTATGCCCTCCGTAACGCAAAAAGTGCTGACTCAGCAGTTAGGGGAACTTGTTGAGGATGGAATCGTGGCCCGTATTTCTTACAACCAGGTGCCGCCCAAGGTGGAGTATGAATTGACGGATTACGGCTGGAGCTTAAAAGACATCCTTCATCTTATGTGCAGATGGGGGGATACGCATATTGAAAGGGTGTACGGCGACAAAGCGAGTGTTCTGTTCGAACCGCCGCGTTCGGACGACTAATGAAGATACCGTCCCTGTATAGGAAACAGGAACCGGCATCGGTCGAAGGATACTTTACATTACGGAATGATCTTGCGGCGGCGGAAGTCTTCGAATATGTCCATAAACATCTTTTCCGTATCGACGAACTCATGAAAGCCGAAGCGGCGCGCTTTCGAGCCATCGGCAAAAAAGTCGTAATCCCACGAAAATACGAAATCTCCGAAGCGCCAGGATGATACATCCTTATAGCGGTTCTCCAAGCCATACTTCTTCACCATGGAATCCCACAGCGCTTCCTTATCGGCCATGACGACCTCCAGCGACATCGGTAACGGAGGGGCGGTCTCGAGTTCGAAAAAGGAAGCGATCTTCGGCCAAAGCTCGTTCCACCTGAAAAGGTCGCCGTTCGTGATGTTAAAAGCCTGATTGGCGCAGCGCGGTTCGGTCGCCGCCCAAACCGTTGCGCGGGCAAGCAGACCGGCATCGGTGACTTCCATGAGGCTATGGTAAGCGCCCGGTTTTCCGGGAAAACGAAGCGGCAAGCCAAGCTCCTTGGACATGGATGCGTAAATGGCGATCACCATCGCCAGGTTCATCGGATTGCCTAAGGCAAACCCGCAAACGACCGACGGACGAAGTGCCGACCAAGTCCATGTGCTTCCCGGCTGCCGTCTCTCGAGGAATTGCTGCTGGTCGATATTGAATTCCGGCGGCATATGGTAGGCATCCGTTTCCCGAGCGGGCGTCTTGAATGGCCCGAGATGCGCGCCGTAGACCTTGTAGCCCTGCATAAGGCTGATATGCTGCAGGTTTGGGGCGACCGGTTCGATCGCGTTGACCACGTTTACGAGCATGGAGAGGTTGGGCTGAACGAGTTCGGCCCACGTAGGGCGGTCTTGATAAGCGGCGAAGAAAATATGAGTGATTTCGTTCAGATGACTCAGCTTCACCCTGGTTTCTTCTTCATTAAGCAGGTCGACCGTTACATACTTCAACCGATCGCTTTCTTGTCCGCCGCGCCGCGACACTCCAACGATATTCCAGTCGGGGAGTGTCTGCAAATATTCGATGAGATTCCTTCCGATGACGCCGCCCGCTCCAACCACGAGAGCGGTTTTTTTTGCTGTGTTTGCCGAATGTTGGTTCATAAAGTTTTTCCTCCTCTTGTTAACTTAAAATCATTGTGTAACAGAAGAGAGGAGTTGAGAAGTACGCACTTTCAAATCACATAGGCACTTGAAAGTAATAAAGGGCTTGATCAAAGCCTGGCAGCGATGGGTCTAAAACGGAACAAATCCCCCAAAAGTGAAGTCAACCTCTGAAGCCTAATCCTAATATTTTTGGGGGAGCCCCCGGTTATCCACAAAATTTAGCTGCGCATAATTTCCTATACTCCTATACAACAAAAAAAGGCGCTCGCAAATGCAAGCGCCTGATGATTTTTCCCTGCTGCAAAGTTTGATCGTGCCGTACTCATTGCTGGGGATTTTTTATCGAATGCCCTTGATGCCGGTTGTGTTGACAAGCAGCGGGAGCATCTTCGTATCCGGAACCATCGCGGATGAGCAGAGGGGGCAGGTCGGTTCGGACGCAAACGTGAAATTGTTGCGCATCCAGCCTTTGCAGCCGTCCTGGGTGCAGGACCAGACGTCGGTGCTTTCCTCCGGGATTTCTTCAAACGGTTTTTTACGATAATTCATCGCGAATCCCCCTTATTTGAAATGGCAGTCCCAAAGAAAAAAACTGCTCCTGACCGAAGCGGTAAGAGCAGCTTTTGCGGTTTTCAAAAACTACAGCTTAATAACGTTTTCGGCTTGCGGTCCGCGGTTGCCTTGAACGACGTCAAATTGAACGCGTTGGCCTTCGTCCAAAGATTTGAAGCCATCGCCTTGGATAGCGGAGAAATGAACGAATACGTCCTTGCCTTCTTCCACTTCGATGAAGCCGAAGCCTTTCTCTGCGTTAAACCATTTTACTGTACCTGTTTGCATGTTGAGTTACCTCCAAAATTTGTAATGGCATGCTCGTTTTTTTCCTGGAAGAAAAAAATTCACATATTGAAAAGGTTCCATCGTTAAAAATGACACCCTTTGTCATATGTGAATTCAGGTTTCAAATTTATCAATTGAAACCAGTATATCACAGTTCCTCGGGGAGAGCAAACACCGGAACAGGAAAATTTGAGGGGTTCCACGATCAGGTGCTATAGTAGGATTGCACCGATTGACCCTATTTTATACATGGAAAAGGAATTTTCTCCGATGAGCCCGTTAAAACGTTATTTATACACCTTTGCCTGCCACGAGGACGAACGCGAGCTGTGCGAGCTGGAGCTGCGCACGCTGCTGGGAGCGGCGCCGTCCGCCCGCGGTATGTACGCGGAGAGCGGGCGGGAGATCGACCCGAGCCGCAGCCCGTTCGTGAAGATGCGGCTCGAGGTGCGGTGCGAGGCGGTGAGCGTGGCGGAGCTCGCCGTTCAGGCGGAGCAGCTTGAACTCGCGGAAGGCGCGACGTTCAAGGTCGTGTACGCCGGCGGCGACCGGGACGGCGAGCCGGACTACGCCGCGCGCCGCGCAATCGAGCGCGAGATCGGCGCTCGCATCCGCGGCCGCGCCGACATGCGCCGCCCTGCGCGGCTGCTTGCCGTCGCCCGCGCCGGCGGGCGCTGGCTGCTCGGCGACGGCACGCCGAGCGAAGCGGTGTGGCTTCGCCATAACGCGAAGCCGCGCAGCTACTCCACCGCGCTCAGCACCCGGGTCGCCCGCGCGGTGGTCAACATCGCCGTCCCGGAGCCGGACGGCGTCAAAGCGGTCGACCCGTGCTGCGGCATCGGCACGGTGCTGATCGAAGCGGCGTCGATGGGCATCGACATCGCCGGCTTCGACATCAATCCTCTCGCCGTCCGCGGCGCGCGGGCCAATCTCGCGCACTTCGGCATGCCGGACCTCGTCCGGCTTGCCGACATGCGGCAGCTCAGCGGGCGCTACGACGCGGCGATCGTCGATATGCCGTACAACCTGTGCTCGCGGCTCCCCGCGGCCGAGCAGCTGGAGATGCTGCGCAGCGTGCGCCGGCTCGCGCCGCGCGCCGTCATCGTCACGGCCGAGCCCGTCGACGGGCCGCTTCACGAAGCCGGGCTCGCCGTCCTGGAGCGCTGCACCGTGCGCAAGGGCGCTTTTTCCCGGCAGGTGATCGTATGCGGCGAAGGTTGAAGCTGAAATTTACAACGGGGATATGAAATTTTTTTCCGGTTGCAGCGAATCGCAGACTTGGTATGATATAGGCACTAGTGCATTTGCAGGCATGGACAGGGGGGCATTTCTTTATGCTGTACAAGCTCATCTTGGCGGAGGATGAAGAGGATGTGCGCGAAGGCATCATCCGCGAGATCGATTGGGCCGGCTGCGGCTTCGAGGTCGTCGATCGCGCGGAAAACGGGCAGGAAGCGCTCGAGATGATCGAGCGGCACGCCCCCGATGTCGTCGTGACCGATATCCAAATGCCGTTTATGGACGGCTTGAGGTTGTCCGAGTGGATTCGCGAGAAATACCCGACAACCAAAATCATCATCCTGACCGGCTTCGACGAATTCGAATACGCGCAGAAGGCGGTCAAGCTGCACATTGACGAATATGTTTTGAAACCGTTCTCATCCGAAGAGCTGAAGGACGTGCTGGTCAAGATCAAACGCCGGATCGATGAAGAAACGGCGCAGAAGGAGAACATCCAAAGCTTGCAGGAGCATTACCGAAAAAGCTTGCCGGTGCTGCGCGAAACGTTTCTCGGCTCGCTCATCTCCCGCAAGCTGCCGGAGGCGGATATCCGCGAGAAGGCGCAGAGCTACGGGGTGAACCTGGACGGCCGCGGTTTTGCCGTATCGGTGATCAGCATCGACTCCCCGGCCGCGCCGGGCGGGGAAGACGAAGAAGCCGCGCCGCGGGCGGCCTCGCTCAAATATTCGAAAGATACCGAGCTCAAATGGTTTGCGGTGCTTAACATCGCAGGCGAGATCGCCGAGAAGCACCGGGCCGGACTCGTTTACATTCATAACGACCACGTCGTTCTGCTGACCGTATCCGAGGAGAGCGGGCGCGACGAGGTCATGAAGAAAACACTGGCCGCGCTAGAAGAAATTCGCCAAAGCATAGAAAAGTACTTAAAGCTGACCGTCACAATCGGCGTCGGCACGGTGAGCGCAGCGATCACGGGCGTCAGCTACTCGTACAAGGACGCCGTGCTGGCGCTCGATTACCGGCAAATTCTCGGCTGCAACCGGATCATTTGCATCGACGACGTGGAGACGCGCTTCGGCGAAAAGCTGCGCTTCGACGAGCTGAAGGAGCATGCGCTCATTCGCTGCATCAAGGTGGGCACGGTGCAGGAAATGACGGAGCTTGTGGACGAGCTGTTCGCCGGCATTCAGGATGCGAACGTATCGTTCAAGGACTACCAGATTTATTTGCTGGAAATCGTCACCTCCGTTCTGAAAGCCGCGAAGGACGCGGGAATCGACCTGGAGGACCTGTTCGGAGCGGCGTTCCGTCCGTTCGCCGACATTTATCAGTTTACGCAGCTGGAGGAAGCCAAAAGCTGGGTGCTCGGCATCTGCACCGGCATGATGAGCCATATCGCCAGCGGCCGCCAGTCGGCGTACAAGTCGCTCGTGGACCAGGCGAAGGAATATACCCGGGAGCATTTTCACGAGAGCGACATTTCGGTTCAAAGGGTGTGCAGCCATCTGCACATCAGTGCGGGATATTTCAGCAGCATTTTCAAAAAAGAATGCAAAATGACATTTGTGAATTATTTGATGCATATCCGTATGGAAGCGGCCAAGGAGCTGCTGCGCACGACGGATCTGAAAACGTTCGAAATCGCCGAGAGGGTCGGGTTCGCCGAGCCGAATTATTTCAGCTTCTGCTTCAAAAAGCATGTCGGCGTCTCGCCGAAAGAATATAAAAACGGCGCCCGCAGCGAGGAGGCCTAGATGTGGAAGGACCGGTTCAAATTCCGCAGCCTGCAGTTTATCATCACGGCTTCGTTTACGCTGGTCACGGTATTCGTCATGCTGTTTGTCGGCGTGGTGCTGTACAACAAATTTTCGAAAACGGCGGAGCAGAACACGTTTCTCGGCAACCAGCAAATCATCGAGCAGGTGAACAACAACCTGGAAAACTATTTGAAGGGCATGTCCGAGCTCTTTCAGGTCGTCGACGATAAGATCAGGCAAAGCCAGGGCATCCCGAACGGGCGCCTGCTCGAGCAGCTCGATACGATCATGGACACGCGCGAGGATATCGTATCGATGGCTTTGTTCACGAGCGACGGGGAGCTGCTCACCGGCCTGCCGGCGCAGGAAATGCGGGCGAATTCCCGGCTGACCGAGCAGAGCTGGTTCAAATCGGCGCTGGAAAACCCGAACCATTTGTCGTTTTCCCTGCCGCACGTGCAAAATTTGTACAAAGGCCAGTACAAATGGGTCGTATCGATGAGCAAGGGCGTGACGATCGAGCGGGGCGGCGAGAAGATGAACGCGGTGCTGCTGGTCGATGTGAATTTTAAGACCATTGACGATTTATGCCGTAAAGTAAGCCTCGGGAAAAAAGGCTACGTCTACATCATCGACGAGTCGGCGGGCAACATCGTGTACCATCCGCAGCAGCAGCTGATCTATATCGGGCTGAAATACGAAAACGTCGAGCAGGCGCTCAAGTATACGTACGGCAGCTATCTGGACAACTCCACCGGCGAGGAGCGGCTGATCACGATCCAGACCGTCGCGGGCGTCGGCTGGAAGACGGTCGGCGTTTCCTACATGGACGAAATCGTCACGACGCGCAAAGAAATCAGCGGCTACATCTCGTGGCTCGTACTGTTTGTCATCGTGTTCGTGCTGCTAATATCCACGTACATGTCGGCGAAAATATCCCACCCGATCAAACGGCTGGAGCGTTCGATGCGCAAGGTCGAGCAGGGTGACTTCGACATTCACCTGCCGGTGACGGACGACTAAGTCGGGCGGCTGTCGCGCCGCTTCAACCTGATGGTCGGGCGTATCGGCGAGCTGATGGAGCAGATCATTCACGAGCAGGAGCAGAAGCGGCGCGGCGAGCTGGAGGTGCTGCATGCACAGATTCATCCGCATTTTCTGTACAACACGCTCAATTCGGTCGTACGGATGGCGGGCAGCGGAAAAAGCGAAGACGTGATCACGATGATCACGTCGTTGTCGAAGTTTTTCCGCATCAGCTTGAGCCGCGGCAAGCATATTATTACCGTGCAGGAAGAGCTCGAGCACATCCGCAATTATTTAATCATCCAAAAGATCAGGTACAAAAACAAATTCGAATTCGAAATCAACGCCGATCCGGATGTGATGGGCTGCCCGACCCTGAAGCTGATTTTGCAGCCGATCGTCGAAAACGCGATCTACCACGGCATCGAATATATGGTGGACGAAGGGCTTATTACCATCACGGCGGGCATTGAGGACGGCAAGGTGCTGATTCAGGTGAAGGACAACGGCGTCGGCATCCCTCCGGATAAGCTAGCCTCACTGCTGTCGGGAGCGCCGGGCACCGGCGAAGGCTCCGGCGTCGGTCTGCGCAACGTGCATGAGCGCATCCGGCTGTATTACGGAGCGGATTACGGCCTGACGATCGAAAGCCAGCCGGATGTCGGGACGACGGTATGCGTATGGATTCCGCATGAGAAAGTAGAAGGCGGTGTATCCCATGGATAAGCGGTCAAGCGTTAAAATAGGGCGGCGGCGGTGGGGGTTCCGTATGAACGGGATGCCGGCGAATCGGCAAAACGCGCGGCTGCCCCGGTTGCCCGGCGTCCGCCTTCCGATTCGGATAAGCCGGGTGCTTCGGCTGGACAAAACGGTCTCCGGCGTGTCATGGGTTCGCGGGATTATTGCGGCGATGCGATCATCCCGTCCACGCGGCCGTGCTGCGGCGCCTCCGAGGATACAGCCCGGGCGCAGCTTCATGGTGCTGCTCGCGGCGATGCTTGCGGCGAGCGCGCTTACTGCATGCAACGGCCGGTCGGAACGCTGCGCGCGAACCGATCTTGCACCCGAAAGTCCGCCCAAAAAGCAAATATCCGTTCTCCTGCAGTCAAAGCAGGGTGACTACTGGAAAACGGTGCTCATGGGAGCGGAAGCGGCGGCGAAGGAGTTCGGCGTCGAGCTGACCGTGATGGCCTCGGAGAGCGATGGGGGCGCATCGGCGGAAACGGCGACTCCGGCTGCCGCGTCCGCACCGCCCGGGAAGAAGGCGGATGCGATCGTTTTGGCCGCAGGCGGGGACCAGGCGCTGGCTCGTATTGCGGAAAGGGCGTCCGGGACAGGGGTTCCCGTCATAGCCGTCGAATCCGAGGCGGAGTCGGTCAAGCCGAGAAGCTTCATCGGCAGCAACAATTACGAGGCGGGGCGTCAGGCGGGCAAGAAGCTGCTGGAGCTGATCGGGGGCAGCGGCCGAGTCGCCATCCTCAGCTTCGGTCCGGGTGCGAACAATGCCGAGCAGCGCGAACGCGGCGTGATGGATGAGCTGTCCGGGCATCCGGGGGTCGAGCTTGCGGCGAAGGAGTCGTGCGGCGCAGGTCTGCAGCCGTGCGGCGAAGCTGCGCGCAAGGTGCTGGCGCAGACGGAGGGGCTTGCCGGCATCGTCGCTTTGAACGCGGAGGCGTCGCTTAGCGCGGCGGCCGAGCTGCTGCGGCTCGGCTCCGACGGCAAGGTGAAGCTGGTCGCCGAGGGCAGCGCGCAGGAAGAGCTGGACCTGCTGCAGGACGGCGTCATCCACGCGACGATCATTCAAAACCCGTTTGCAATGGGGTATCTCGGCGTCAAATACGCCGTGGACGCGGCGGACGGCAGGAAAGTGCCGGAGCGGTTCGACACCGGCACGAAGGTGATCGACCGCGAGAGCATGTTTTGGTCGGATAACCAGAAGCTGCTGTTTCCGTTTGTGAAGTGACGGCGGGCGAAGAGAGGGTAATACCGCAATGTCGGCAGGTGAAGCGGGACCATAGCGGAACTATGGAGATTGTCGATTAAATGGGATAAGGGCGAGGAAATTGATTTCAGGGCGAGTTTTGCGATAGCTTTGACACCGATAAATTCAATCAAATCAAAGCTATCGCAACATGTTTGAGCTTCGAAATCAATTCCTTGGACCGTTCCCGCCGATTAATCGACAGTCTCCTATGGTTCGCTAAGCAGCTCAATCTCGGAGATTATTGAAAATTAGCGGAACTCAGGTTCGTTATGTCGGCAGAATTGGCTGAAAAAGCCGGTCGCGCGGCTAATTAACGCATCCTGGTTCCGCTATATTTTTCTTCAGGTGGAAGAAGCACCCATTAACGCATCTCAGTTCCTCAATCTGCAGCCGGCAAGAAAATCGAAATGAGTATTTCCCAAACATATGAGAATTTCGATAAAACAGATGAGAATTTTGCATGGGTTTTTACCGGCGCTTACCTGATAATGAGGATGTAGAAACGAACCGCATTCCTGAAAAAATAAACATGTGGAGGTCTGCAAAGATGAAAAAGGTGCTTACGGTATTGGTCGCGGCGGCGATGATCACGGTGGTCGGCTGCGGCAACAAAAACGATGCGAATAACGCGGCGGGCGGCGGCAATACGGCAGGGGGAAATGCCGGTGCGCCGAAAACGGAAACGAGCGCTCCGAAGAAAGCCAATATCGGCGTCGCTATTTATAAGTTTGACGATACGTTCATGACCGGCGTGCGCAACGCGATCTCGGCGGCGGCCGGCGACAAGGCGACGGTCGATATCGTCGACAGCCAAAACTCCCAGCCGACGCAAAACGATAAAGTCGACCTGTTTATCACGAAGAAGGTGAATGCGCTGGCTGTAAATCCGGTGGACCGGACGGCTGCGGGCGTCATCATCGACAAGGCGAAAGCGGCTAACATTCCGGTCGTGTTTTTCAACCGCGAGCCTTTGGCGGACGACATGAAGAAGTGGGATAAAGTGTACTATGTCGGTGCGAAAGCCGAGCAGTCCGGCACGATGGAAGGCCAGCTCATCGTCGATTACTTTAAGGCGCATCCGGAGGCGGACAAAAACAAGGACGGCACCCTTCAGTACGTCATGCTCAAAGGCGAGCCGGGCCACCAGGACGCCGAGCTGCGCACGAAGTTTTCCGTCAAAGCCGTCGAAGACAGCGGCATGAAAGTAGAGAAGCTGGCGGAAGACACCGCGATGTGGGATCGCGTCAAAGGCCAGGAAAAAATGGCGGCGTTCCTCGCTTCCCACGGCGACAAGATCGAGGCCGTCTTCGCCAACAACGACGATATGGCGCTGGGCGCGATCGAAGCGCTCAAGGCGAAAGGCTACTTCAAGGACGGCAAGTTTATGCCGGTGGTCGGCGTTGACGCTACCGCCCCTGCGGTGAAGGCGCTGGAAGAAGGCACCCTGCTCGGCACGGTGCTGAACGACGCGAAAAACCAGGGCAAAGCGACGTTTAACATCGCGAACGTGCTGGCGAGCGGTCAAACCCCGAACAAGGACAATGCCGGCTACGAAATCACCGACGGCAAATACGTATGGGTTCCGTACAAGAAGATTACGAAAGAAAACATTAACGACGCGAAATAATCACGTTTCGTTGCGATACGAACGCGGCGCGCGGCGGCAGGCTGAGGATGCGCTGCGCTGCGAAGCAAACCGGGGGCAATGTGCGCGAGCTGCTATTGTCCCCTTTTTCCTGCAAAGCGGGATCAGCAAGGAGGGTACCCGAATGGCAAGTTCTTTTATACTTGAAATGAATGGAATTTCCAAAGAATTTCCCGGCGTCAAGGCGCTGGATGACGTCACTTTGAAGGTGCGGCCGGGCACGGTGCACGCGCTGATGGGCGAGAACGGCGCAGGCAAATCGACGCTGATGAAAATCTTGTTCGGCATTTATACGCCGGATGCCGGGGAAATCGTTTTGAACGGCAGCAAAGCGGACATCACAAGCTCAAAGGCGGCGCTTGAAAACGGCATTTCGATGATCCATCAGGAGCTGCACCCGGTTCCTTTTCGCAGCGTTATGGAGAATATTTGGCTGGGCCGCTTCCCTACCCGGGGGATCGGACCCGTGCAGTTTGTCGACCACCGGAAAATGTACCGCGATACGAAGGAATTGTTCATGAAGCTGGGCATGGACATCGACCCGCATGCGCTGGTCGGCGGGATGTCCGTATCGAAGGTCCAGTCGATCGAGATCGCGAAGGCGGTTTCGTACCATTCGAAAGTCATAGTCATGGATGAGCCAACGTCTTCACTGACCGGCAACGAAGTGGAGCAGTTGTTTAAGATCATAAACGATTTGAAACGTCAGGGCGTCGCGATCATCTACATCTCCCACAAAATGGAGGAAATCCTGCGGATTTCCGACGAGGTGACGATCATGCGCGACGGCAGACGGATCGGCACGTGGCCGGCTGCGGAGATGACGACCGACATAATCATCACGAAAATGGTCGGCCGCGATCTCAGCCAGCGGTTCCCGGAACGGCACAACAAGCCGGGCAATGTTTTGCTCAAAGTAGAGGGACTGACTTCGCCGTTTGCGAAGTCGTTCAAGGACGTTTCCTTCGAGTTGCGCGAAGGGGAGGTGCTCGGCGTCGGCGGCCTTGTCGGCGCGCAGCGGACCGAGCTGATCGAGGCGCTGTTCGGGCTGCGGTCCGTCGCTTCGGGGCGCATCTCGATCCGCGGCAAGGAAGTGCGGATCAAGTCGCCGATCGATGCGAAGAAACACAAGATCGCGCTGCTTACCGAAGAGCGGCGCGTCACCGGGATTTTTCCGGTGCTGTCGGTGCAGGAAAACGCGGTGATCGCGAGCCTGGAGCGGTATATTTCGCCGTACGGGCTGCTGAACGAGAGGAGGGCCCGGGACGAAATCGGGCGCAGCGTAGAGCAGCTGCGGGTGAAGACGCCGTCGCTCAAGACGCTGATCAAAAACTTGTCGGGAGGCAACCAGCAAAAGGTGCTGCTTGCCCGCTGGCTGCTTACCGAGCCGGACGTGCTGCTGCTCGACGAGCCGACACGCGGAATCGATGTCGGGGCCAAGTTTGAAATCTATTCGATCATCGCCGATTTGGCTAAGATGGGCAAGAGCATCATCATGATCTCTTCGGAAATGTCGGAGCTGCTCGGCATGTCGGACCGCATTATGGTCATGTGCGAGGGCCGTCTTTCCGGCATCGTCGAAGGCAAGGACGCGACCGAGGAAGAAATTATGCGCCTGGCGACCAAATATTTGGTCTAAGTCCGGAGCGGCACGGCATAGCGCCAATGAGCCGGAGGTTTTCCATGTAATGCTCCGGCAACCATGCTTTGGGAGGGTCACTTATCATGAATGTAAAACGAATTAACAGCTTTGTTACGCAAAATGCCATATATATCGTACTGATCGTCCTTGTCATCGGGATCGCTTTTAAGGACCCGCGGTTTTTATCGATCGATATTTTCCGCGATATTTTGCTGCAGTCGTCGACGCGGGCGATTATCGCTCTGGGCGCGGCGTTCGTGCTGATCACGGGGGGCACGGACTTGTCCGCGGGCCGCGTGGTCGGTTTAAGCGCGGTGCTGTCCGCCTCGATGCTGCAAATATTGGATTACCCGCGGCGTTTCTTTCCCGACTTGGCCGAGCTGCCGCTGTGGGTGCCGATCGCGATCGGGATCGCGGCAGGCCTTATCGTCGGCCTGATCAACGGCTTCATCGTAGCGCGGTTCAGCGTCCCGCCGTTTATCGCGACGCTCGGCACGATGGTTATCGTGTACGGGGCGAACTCGCTGTACTTCGACATGAAGCCGAACGAATCGCAGCCGATCGCCGGCCTGCGCCACGACTTCACGAACCTGGGAACGGGATTTGTCGGCCCCAACGGGCCGTATTCGGTGCCGTACCTGGTCATCATTACGATTATCGTCGCTTTTATCGTCTGGGTCATTTTCAATAAAACGCGGCTCGGCAAAAACATGTATGCGATCGGCGGCAATATTCAGGCCGCCACGGTTTCGGGCATCAATGTGCGGCGCAACCTGCTGTATATTTACGGCATCGCCGGCGCGCTGTACGGTCTGGCCGGCGTGCTGGAAGCGGCGAGAACGGGCGGTGCGACGAACAACTACGGCAACATGTACGAGCTTGACGCGATCGCGGCGTGCGTGGTCGGCGGCGTCTCGACGGCAGGCGGCATCGGCACGGTGCCGGGCGTTCTGGCCGGCGTGCTGATCTTCGGCGTCATCAACTACGGCCTTACGTTCATCGGCGTCAGCCCGTATTGGCAGCTGATCATCAAAGGTTTGATCATCGTGGCGGCCGTCGCCTTCGACATCCGCAAATATTTGGCGAAAAAGTAGATCGGAGCCGCGTTAAACACAGTGGGATTCGGTGAAAGCCGAACGGATACTTAGATGGATTTGAAATGAAAAACCGGCTGCCCCAAACGACGGGTGGCCGGTTTTTCGTATCTTCTACAGTCCGGACAAACGAATGTTCAGTCTGGCCGCTACACCGGCGGGGTTGCTCGGGCTCCGGTCGCCGCCGAAATTGAAGGCGATGATGACGATATCGTTTCTTCCTCTGCGCAGGAAACGTGTGATGTTAAACGTACGTCCGGGGTTGAAGAAGGAAGTGTTGGCTTGCGGATCGTCAAACTGGACGATAAGCCCGTTGATAATAACGGTCGCATAGTTGTCGACCGACAGGAACAGGCGTCCGCTTAAAATCGATCTTCTCGTAGACAGACGGAACGTTCTGGAAATGATTGCCGTTTGGCTGCTCAAATTGCGGGCGCTCCAAACATAACGCGCATTATCCACTTGAACCCAGGCGGGATTGCGGTCGATCGTCTGCGCGTTAAACCAGGTATTATCCGTACCGATGACCACATTTCGTTGGCTGATGACGATCGGGGCCGGCTGAGCCCGGTGTTTCTTGATGCGTTCCCGATAAATCGCCATTACTTTGGATCTCGGCATGCCGGCGCTTTTGGGCAGACGGATGATTTTTTTCGGAAAAGCCGCATAGCGTTGTTTGTTCACTAAACCCTCTCCTAACTAATGAGTTTTCGCTTACAGCTCATTGTATGATTTGTGGAAAGGGGTGCTAAGGCGCAGACCTAAGCTGCTCTTAAAAGGGCTTACAGAGCCCGGACGCAAGTCGGCCATTCTGCGCGCCGAACGCATAGCGCAGCTGAATGACGCCGCAGATCGGCTTGCAATTAATCGCTGCACGATCGAGAAAATCACGCGAGCGCCGTTCGTTCCAAAACTCTCCGGACCGCTGCGGCAATCCGGTCGGGCCGATCCTCCTGCACGTAATGGGAGGCATCGTCCAAAACCTCGGTTTCGTTCATCGGCAAAACTTGCTGCCATTTGGCCATCTGCTCCGGCGGAAAGCCGGCGCTGTCCTTCGTGCCCCAAAGGATTTGCGCGGGCAAATCGGCCAGCGCAGGCAGCCGCGCTTCAATCTCCTCCAGCCATGGCCGAGCTTTGCGGATTTGCCCGGGGAACACCCAGGTCGGAATTCTCGATACCGGAGTCGGGAACGGATCGGTGTAGGCTTTCCTTAAGCTTTCCGTCACCTTCTCGGTATGGTGAATTCCGCTTGGCACAATGACCTTGGCAAAGAAGTTTCGCCGCGTCTGCAGCCAGTAACCGAGCGGCCAGCCTCCCATGATCAGCGAGAACAGCTTCATGGGCAAAATCTTCGCAGGCCACGCCCAGGTGTTCATCACGACGATGCCGCGCAGGTTTTCCCGGTGCCGGACGGCATAACCCATGCCGATCGGGCCTCCCCAGTCCTGAACGACCAGAACAAAATCCTTTAGCCCCAGGCGGCGGATGAAGTCGGCGACAGCCTCCGACTGCTCTTGCGGCGTATACCCGTAGCCGGAAGGAGCCTTCGACATGCCGAACCCGGGGTAATCCAATGCGACGAGGCGGCATTCCCCGCGCAGCTCCTTGATGACGTTTCGGTACAGATAAGACCAGGTCGGGTTCCCGTGGAGAAGAAGAACCGTAGGCCCGCGCCCTTCGTCAATGTAGTGGATATAACCGTCCCGGTACGGCAGCCAACGGTCTTCAAACGGATATTCCGCAGAGTCTACTTCAAACGGTCTTTTCACAGCATTCACCTCTATTTGTGCTTGCGATAGTGCAGCAGGGGCGTTCTTTTAGGATGAGTTAAATTTTGGCTGCGCCCCTCTTACACAAGAGTAGCTGCTTATGACACTTTTGAAAAGTAGTTATAAAAATGTGCAATAGTTTCAAAAAATGAACTATAGGAGGCTACGCGGTTTTTCGACCTGCTCGCATGACGGGAGCGGACAAGATGAACAAAAGCCGAAGCGGCGGCTCCGGCTTTTGGGTAAAGGGCGTTATAGCCCGCTGTAGTTGATCTTTTGTTTGATCACTTTCTTAATGGCCTGAAATGTCTGCGACCGCATGTACTGTTTCTTTTGATCCGGCACGACATAACGGATTTGGGTTAAGCGGGCGCAAAGCTGTTTTTCCAGATCGTCGTCGTCCGAATATTGGAAGTCGTTTACCAATGTAAAAAAGCTGCCCGTCATTTCTTTCGTCTTGTCGGCGGAGGGATTTTTCAAGCCTGTGCGGTAAGCGGCCAGCATATTCGAGGCCGTTTGCGCGTCGCGTTGGATGATTGCTCCGATGTAAAACTCCAGATCGTCTCCGTTGTCTCCCTTGCCGGTATGTATGGCCGAATCGTCAAAGCCCCCGAGCTCGTATTGGAACCAGCTTTCCTCGTCGACCTCTTCCTTCAGAGTGATCTTCTTATCGTTCTGAATAGATCCGCCGCCGAACGGATTCGGCAGGCCGAATAGAAATAACTTCGGATTGTTCGCCTTAATGGGCAGGATGTACTGGTCTTTGGCAACCTGGCCGATCAGGTAATAACGCGTTCCCATGAAATATCGCTCCTTTCCTGGCGGTTATGCTCCGAGAATCCGGGAATATACCGCAAACAAATTTATTCGGTCTGACTTGCTTTTGACCTTGAAAGAGCCCTTGTCCTTGTCGGTGCAGACCAGGTCGTCCGCAGAAAACGCAAGCTGGCCGACCGTAAGGGAGGAGCAGCCTTCCGCACATTTTTGCATGGAGCGGAGCGCGTCTTTGCCGACAGTCATCTCGATAACCGGCCGGTAGATCACGTACAAGGTCTGGGCGAGCTTGGAGAATGTCCCGTTCTCTCCCCAAAACCGGACTTTACCTTGCCCGTATGGGCTATCCGGGTTAAACGGACCTTTGCAATACGCATCGATAACAGCTTGATGATACCAAGGGCCGGGAGTGATCTGAACGGGAATATAGGCTTCGCAGGTTAACGAAAAATGAAACGATTGGTCCGGCTGCAGGCAGCAAGCCGGCTTGGAATCGGCAGAGATGAAGGCGATGGAGCCGTCTTCCGACACGCCTTGAGGATTGGAGGCTGCCGACTGGAGATCGCTATAGTCAAAAGAGATGGAGAACGGTGTTTTGCCCTTCTTCAGTTCATGTACAGTGTCGCTCACGGAAGGAGAGAAGTTCCAATTTCTATAAAATAATGTGAGATCGTTATCGTCGGTAAGCTGCGTTTGATAAGCCGGATTCCAATAATCCGTTATTGCCTGCGATACGTCCGGTAGACCGGAGGAGATGGCCGAGAGAAACTGCAGGTACACGTCGTCGAACCGTTTGGCTGTCGAGGGCATGTAGTAGCTCCCCCAGTTCGGAACGATGTTGGCCGCTAGCTCCCAGGCGGCCCATTCCCCGTATTTCTCATCCCAACTGAGCGGGATCGGAAGGAGCGGGGTCTGGAAGGCTTCCTGCAAATCAGGGTCCGGATTTCCCCGAAACAAGGCGTCGCAGCTCGCTTGCCGAAGCGTCTGAAAGAGAAGCGCGTCCTGCTGCATAGGGGTTTATAGATTGAAGCTAGGAAGCACGTTGTTGATGACGGCAATGACCTGGGGCGTAGCGGAGGTGGTCTGCAGGGTGATGGTTTGGGAGCTGTCGCTTGTTTGAATGGAGTCGCTGCCGCCTCCCGACTCCAAATTGAATTTGAAGCTGCCTACATTGACGGAAGCCGCCGCTTTCCATTCTTTGCTGACGGAGCTGAAGTCGTCACGGCTCATTTTGATCGTAATTTTAGGTTGGTACGCAACGACAAGCTGGCTCGTAATCAGGTTAAACGAACCGTCCGGGCCGAAAAATTTCGCATCCTTATCGATCCATTTATCCGTATCATTTCCGTATTCCGCGATCACGGAGCCGTTAAACCACTGCCCCGGCGTCACCGTAAACAGCTGCCAGCTCGGGAACGAAATCGTGCAAGAGAAATCCGTACTGCTCGTATCGATTTTCGTTTGGCTGTAACCGCCGCTTGCCGAGGCCCCCCAAAAAGGTGCGCTGTACGAAGCGCTGCCGGATGCGCTGAAAGCCGATTTGGACTCGCTGGACGTTTTGCTGTCAAACGAAATGTACAGGGAAGAGCCTGTGCCCGCCTTGGCATCGGCAATAAAGGTGCCCAAATCCGGCGATATGGAAAACGCCCTGTACTGCAGCGCAGCGCCGCTCGGGTCGGTGGCGCCCGTTTGATAGGCGGGGTTGTTGTAATCGATAATGGCTTGGGCGACGTCCTGCATCGTGCCGGAGTACTGTTTCCATAAGCTGACATATTTTTGCTGCTTAGCCTGAACATCGAGCGTATCGGCGGAAATGCGCGTTCCCCAGTTTTGCGCATACCAGGTTTGGAAAGGCACCTGGCCGGAAGGAGGCATGTTTATCTGCGAAGTGTTGAATTTATTCCATTCCTTGCCGACCTTTGTTTGATCTTTCTCCCTCGTCTGGACGGCATTGTCGAAATCTTTTTTCGCATCGTCCAGCTTCTTTTTGTCATCGTCGCTTAGGTCTTTGGGCGGTTTCAGATCGAGATTCATGAGAAAAGAAAAGTAGGCCGAATCGACCGATTTGCCCGTGCGGGCCCATCCCGAAGACCATGCGTTCATCGTATTGCCCCAAAATTCGCAAATTTCCCATTGCCCCGTAGAAGCGTTGTTCCAGTCGGCCGGCTGGGGCACCTGAACAAGCTGGAGACCTTCCCACTTTTGATTGTCCGAAATTTTGTCGCGCAGCGCATTCTCGAACATCGACCATGCCGTGCTGATGTCTGACATACCCATTCCTCCCATAACTAATTTTCCGTGGAACAATATGGTATTATCGGCCCACGGAATTTAATATATGGACGTCTTCCGAACGAATATGCCTGAAAAATATTTTGGTGCCGCGGGCAGGGCTAAAGATAGGTCTACTGACCCGGTTTGGAGCTTCGGCATAGCCGCAGCGGCATGGCTTGTCGAGTCGAAAAAAAGAGGCCGCTCCCTTGTCGGGTCGGCCTCGGTCTGTATCGGCAATATGCAGGGGACGTCAATCGTCCGGAAGCGGCCCCGTCGCTGCGGGAGCGCCTTTCTTCCGCTTAGCGTAAAACTCGGCCGCCTTATGGCGGTTGCCGCACAGCTCCATGCTGCACCAGCGCCGTTTGCCGCTTTTCGACGTATCGACAAAATGCAGTATGCAGCCGGTATGCTCGCATTTTCGGATGCGGTCCGCCGGGACGGAGCCGAGCGTATCGAAGATGGAGCTGAGCACCTCGTACCGCGCATGGTCCGTCAGTGTTTTTCCCGCGTAAGCCAGCGCCGGTGGTTCTTTATCGTCACGCTGCAGCTTTAAGGTCAGCGTCACTTCCGCGGCTTGCGCCTCAATCCGGGCAAGCACGGATTCCGACAGCTCGCCGCGGCTCCCCAAATCCGACAAGACCTCCAGACAAATTTCGCGGATGGACGCGAGCTCGCCGAGCAAGGGCTGGAGCAGCTCCGGGCGCCGCCCGGTTTCCGCGGAAAGCAGCGGCAAATTGGCGGATAACCACGCCCGGGCGGTCAGCGGGTCGGCCAGTTCGTCAACCTTCTCCTTATTTTGCATATGAATTGTATTGGCAAGATTGATCCAGACGGCTCCGCCAAGCACATAAACGGGTTTGTCCACACGTATCATCCTTTGTTCAGGGTACGGCTGCGAAAACGGATTACAGCGACACTGTTTCCTTCGCTTTCAGCACGGTCAGCTTTATTTTACCATGCGCGGCGGCCGTCAGGCGATCCGTTAAATCCGGCGTCTGCACGTAATACGGCGGATGATGGAAGACCCCGTAATGGTTCGGGATGAGCTGCGCCGCGCCGAGCAAAGCCGCCGCAGCCGCGGCCTGCTCGGGGACCAGCGTGATCGGCTGGCCGCTCGGAGCCTGCCCCGGAAACGCGATAACCGCCCCATTGACGGGCAAGCAGGCGGCGTCGAAGGGACCGTACGTTTCGGCTATTTTCCACCAGTATCCGTGCCACAGCGTATCTCCGCAGTGGATGATCTTTTTCTCTCCGCCCTGTACGATCCAGGCGATTTGCGGATCTCCGACTCCGTCGACAGAGTGGGTTGCCGTAACGGTGAGCGGACCGACCGCGAACGAATCGCCGATCCCGGCCCCGCGTACGGACTTGAGGTGCGGCGCCTGATCCAGAGCGGCTTCGAGCGATTCCCGGGGCACATAGATGGGGATGTCTTTGCCGTAAAACTCGGCGATCGCTTCCGGATCAAAATGATCGTAATGCGTATGGGTTATAAGGACGGCGCTGACCGGACCAAACTCGTTCAAAGGGTAAAGCGGCTCGTGAGGCTGGCCGAATTTTTCCGGGGCGTTGAACAAAGGGTCGATCACGACAGCGGTTGATTCATATTGGACGCGGATACCTGCCCAGGGGAGTTTTTGAATGAACATTGAAACATCATCCTTTCCAGAGAGGTTTATATAACCTCTAAAATTTATGTATATCGGTTATGTTGGTATTGTAGCATGACTTTTAATAACCTGTAAACAATAATTATAAGGGTTATAAAAAAGCAAAAAAACCGCCCCAATTTGAGCGGCTCCCGCAGTGAACGGGAAAAACTCCACTCCCATGGGACGGCTTTGCTTACTCATTTCATGCGTTGGCAAGCACGAATACTTTGACGTTCTTTTTGACGCCGAATTGCCGGGCTTCTTTCACGTCATTCATGAAAACATCGATGCGCTGGCCGCGGACGGCCGAGCCGGTATCCTCCGCTTTGCGGATGCCGATGCCGTCGATGTAGACGGTTGCGCCGATCGGAATGACGGCCGGATCGACGGCGATCGTGCGGCCTTCCTCGGCTCTGGAGCCGCTGTAGGTGATGCCGTATTGCGGGTGAGACGGCGATTTTCCCGTCGATTCGACACCGGCGGTGTAAGCGGTAAGCGTCGTCGTCAGCACTTTGCTGATGACGGGCACTTCATCGGCCGGCAGGCCGACGTTAATCGAAGGGATGCGAATCGCTTGTCCGATCTGCAGACCGCGCGCATCCCGGATGCCGTTCAGCTCCGTCAGCGCCGCGATCGACACGTTGAAATCGCGGGCGATTTTATACAGCGTATCCCCGGGGCTTATCTCATAGGTCAGCGCCGCAGGCTGCGCCGGTTCCTCCGGATAACCCGCGGCGAGCTCGGCTTCGGCCGCTATGCTGGTTGCGGCGTACATCATATAAGTCGTCGGAATATATTCGAGGTTGTCGCCCACAATAGGGTACGCATCGGCGCGCAAAGGGATGATCAGAGAGACGAGCAGCAGCAGCGAAGCGGCGATCGCGTTTTTGGCAAAACGGACATACATCTTCATCAGGACCTCCTCTAGTAAACCATGAAATGATTAAAAGATTCATAGTACTAGATTTGCCCGAATGAACCGGTTATAAACCCATGTCCTGCAAAAAATACGAAAGCGGTTCGCGGCGGTGAAGGAAAAAGCCCCCGGGTTCCGGGCTACCATCCTTCCGGTTCGTAGCCGACCGGCCTCCCCGTATACCCCGCATAAGCGTGTCGGTGAACGTCCTTGGCCTGGGGATTGTACTGTACGCCTTCGATATACGTTTCTCCTCCGATCTGAACCGGAAGCGGGGTCGTGTAATTGAGGTACGTTTGCCCCGACAGCTCGTGGTAATGCGTGCCGTCCGGCAGCGGAATGGCCGGGCCCGTATAGCCGTAAAAACGATGCGCGTGGCCGCGCTCCAGCTCTGAGAATCCGCGGTAAAAATGCACGTGACCGTCGTAACTGCTGCCGGTCACCGGGAATACGAAAAAATCGATTCCGTGCTGATGGCCCCGTTCGATAGAAGACAACATTTTTGCATAATGCACATGCGCCCGCGGCTTTTCCCAGTTCGTCTTCATAGAAGCGCCTCCGTTCCTTTTCCGGGATGAACTGGTTCATCCTATGCTGCGGGACGCGGGATAAATTACCTGTGAAGGCATATTTATTGTGATAACGGCAAATATTCTTTTTAGGGAATATTCGTGGTATACTGTAGGTTGAAGGGAGAAAGATCATATGGGCGTGAAAATGACAACGTTGAGTGCGCTTGCCGAGCCCAATCGCTTCCACATTGTCGAGCTTTTGCGTGACGGTCCCCTTACGGTAGGAGAAATTGCCGAACGGCTTGGGCTGGGCCAGCCGCAAGCTTCCAAGCATCTTCGTGTGCTGAGTGATTCCGGACTCGTTGAGGTGCATCCGAGCGCCAATCGGCGTATTTATAAGCTGCGGTCTCAGCCGTTTATCGAGCTTGACGGTTGGCTGGAGCGTTACCGGCGCATGTGGGAGGAAAAATTCGACCAGTTGGACGAATACCTCCGCCTGCTGCAAGCGAAGGAAAAAGAGAAGGAGCATGACGGCGAGAAGTAGCCGTGCCTCTTATGAATGAAAGGGGGCTTCCTGATGGCGGAGCCTTTGAAAAATTTGTTAAACGAAGCTTATTTTGAACGGTTGGTTTCCGTTTTCCAAGCGGTATATCCCGCATTCGACAAGGCGGAGTTTTGGCGGCTTCTGTTCGATGAACAATGGGAGCATCGCGAGCTGAAGCAGCGCATCCGCCACGTGACGCATACGCTGCGGCGGCTGCTTCCCGCGGATTATCCGGAGGCGCTCGGATTGCTGAAGCAGGCGGCGCCTCATTGCAGCGGGCTTGAAGCGATTTTATTTCCCGACTTCGTCGAAGTGTACGGGCTGGACCATTGGGATGCTTCGATGGAGGCGCTCGAACTGATGACGCAGTATTCGACCGCGGAGTTCGCGGTTCGTCCGTTCATCGCCAAGGACCCGGAGCGCATGATGGCGCAAATGCTGAAGTGGGCGGGAAGCGGCAGCGAGCATGTGCGCAGGCTCGCCAGCGAAGGCTGCCGGCCGAGGCTGCCGTGGGCGATGGCGCTGGAGCCGCTCAAGCGGGACCCTTCGCCGATTTTGCCGATTTTGGAGGCGCTGAAGCGGGATGAATCGCTCTACGTGCGCAAAAGCGTCGCGAACAATCTGAACGATATATCCAAGGACCATCCCGAGCTCGTCAAATCGCTGGCCGTGCGTTGGCACGGCGAGCATCCGCATACCGACTGGATATTGAAGCACGCGTCGCGCGGGCTGCTGCGCAAAGGCGACCCGGACATGCTCGCGTTATTCGGCTTCGAATCGATGGACGGAATCGAAGTGGAGGGGCTGGAGGCGGGCGCGCAGCGGCTGCGGATCGGGGACAGTCTGGAGTTTTCGTTCGAGCTGGTAAACCGCGGCACGGAACCGCTCAAGCTGCGGGTCGAGTACGGCATCGACTTCGTGAAAGCAAACGGAAGGACGTCGCGCAAGCTGTTCAAAATTACCGAAAATACGTACCGGCCGGGCGAGCGGGTTCGCTTTGCGCGCCGTCATGCTTTTGCCGACTTGACCACGCGCAGGCATTATCCGGGAACGCACCGGATTGCCGTCGTCATCAACGGCGCCGAGCTTGCTTCCGCCGAGCTGGTGCTGCTTCCGGCAGAAACATCGCCGCTATGACGAAGCGGCGTTCGCTGGCGTTGCAGCGCTGAAGGCAGTTCCTTTATAGAAGAGGGGCTGTCTTTTTTGTTGTTTCAATAAGTCGGGAGTTATACCAAACGATATGCGGTATCTGCTTCCAGGCGAGACGGGTAGTTTTCTAACAACAGGTCCAGGTTTATTTGTTGTTCAGGCAATCCGTTCAGGACTTGTTGTAAATTCTCAATTAAATTTCCATACTGCCCTTTATCTTCAATGATGACGAAGATTCCTTTGCCGGTGTCAAACAGGTTTTTTAGCAATGCCATCATTTCGCTGCGGTTGTTTTTCCGTTCGTCGTTTTGCAGAAAGTCGCATGCACACTGCCTGTTTATCGAATAAAACATGTTTGCGCCGCTGCGGTTTTTAATGTATGGAGATATATTATCGATATAAATGGAGAAATGGTCGCGGTAATTTTTAACGATTCGATCGTCTATTTCATTCTCAGTCACACCAAACATCATATAGCACACAAATGTCGCCTCCTATTTTTAATATAAATCTATTATAGAAAAAAAGTAAAAGGCCGAACATGACGTCTTTACTTGTTTGACGTTGCTCTGGTTTATTTTCATGCTGATTTTCATCCATAAAAACTTGTACCAGACGTTGCAAAAAAAAGACGGTATAATAATCTTGATGTTTGTGACAACAATTTACAACAAGGAGATACTTTTAATGAGAAGAATGCTCAGTTTGTTGTTAGGTTTATGTATTTTTTATTCGGGAATTCAATCGGCACACGCAGATGCGGCACCGACACTGGCAATTGAACCACAATTCGATGAGGCACAAAGTTTTAGTGAGGGTCTGGCTGGGGTGAAAATAGGGAAAAAATGGGGGTTTGTAGATAGAACAGGTAAAGTAGTCATAACACCGGCATATGATTGGGTCACAAGCTTTAGTGAAGGACTTGCAAAAGTCGGAAATTGGGAACGGCAAGGCAACATGAGTTTTAATAGACAAGGTTTGATCGATCGAGAAGGGAAAGTCATTGTATCGCCTGAATACAAAACGATTAGACAATTGAAAAATGGGCTCATTCTAATTACTAAGGATAATATCATGGGGTTAGTCGATCAAACCGGAAAAGAAATTGTACCTCTCAGTTACAACTCAATAGGAGAGTTTTACGAAGGATTGTCTGTTGTCTCAAAGGATGGGTTGTTTGGGTATATTGATGTCACGGGTGCGGAAGTTATCCCTCTACAATTTACAACTGCTTATGAATTCCATGAGGGATTAGCAGGTGTACAATCGGATGGGAATTGGCACTTGATTAATCGTAATGGTGAAATGGTAATGACCCTTCCTTATAAGAGCATTTCAAACGTAAGCGAGGGTTATCTTCAAGTCTGCAACGACGAAGCTTGCGGCTATCTCGACGTTTCAACCGGTGAGGAAGTTATCAAACCACAATACTATTATGTTTATGATTTTAAAGATGGTATAGCAAGGGCTGGAAAAACACAATCAGGAACTTACGGATATATTGATAAGTATGGAAATGTCGTTATTCCCTTGAAATATCCTAATACAGAAGAGTATACATATAAGGATGGAATTTATTGTGTATTTCCAGTTGACGGTACTATTGGCATTTATGAAAAAAAGAATCCCGAGAAGGGATTAATGATACTCCCATATGATGGTATTATGCCTTATTTTTCGTCGAATCCATATGATCAGGCAGCTAACGAGGGAATACTTCCAGTGATGAAAAATGGAAAGTGGGGCCTTGTGGATCAAGAATACAATGAAATTGTAGAGCCACAGTACGAAAATATCGATGATACATTTGTAAATGGGATTATTAGGGTGAAAAAAGAAGGTAAATATGGTTTTCTTGACATGAATGGTTTCGAGGCGATTCCATTGCAATATGAGTACGCAAGTAAACCTGCTGAAAATCTAATATTGGTTGGAAGCGATAATATGTACGGATTTATCGACAAATCCAATCAAGTTGTTATTCCCTTACAATACAATAAGGCTCTAGGTTTTAGCGAAGGATTAGCTGCGGTTAGCATCAAAGGAAAATGGGGATTCATTTCCAATCCCCTGGTCAATTCATCGAAATAGGTAATGCATCGAATAACTTGAGGATGTTGCAGTGTCAACGCCTTATTTACTTATATAATTTGTCAAGATAGCTTTTATTGCCGGTTTTCGCCCAAAGCAGAAAATATTTGCGGTTGCGGACCGTAGCCGGATCGTTTGTCGCAGCGAGCGGTTTTCTTTGCTTTTTCACCTGAACTCACCTCCTTTTCGTGTCGGTAACTCCTTCTTGGTATCATTATGGCCAATCTATGAATCTTTCATACGCCCACGAAATTCATAGATTCGAACAAAATTGGTTATAGTCAATTTCTCCATGCCGGTTGACGGAGCAATTATGATAAGGTACCTGTAAACGGACTTTTGAAGGGGTGCTGCCCGATGAAAGATGTGCGGGAATGGATTGTGGAAGCGGATATCGCAAGTATGCAGGCGGCTATGGAAGCGGGCCGGGTCACCTCGGAGGAGCTGGTTCAGGCGTATTTGGAGCGGATCGGGAGGTACGACCACAGGATCAACTCGATTTTAGAAATCAATCCGGAGGCTGTCCGAATTGCAAGGGAGCTCGATCAGGAGCGGTGGGCCAAAGGGAGCAGGGGATGCCTGCACGGCATTCCCATTCTGCTCAAGGATAATATCGATACGGCGGATCAAATGCATACGAGTGCCGGTTCGGTCGCGCTGGCCGGTTCTATCGCGGACAAGGATTCATGGGTGGCATCCAGGCTTCGCGAGGCAGGGGCCGTCATTCTCGGGAAAGCGAACATGACGGAGTGGTCGAATTTCATGTCAAGCCGGATGCCGGCGGGGTACAGCTCGCGGGGAGGTTACGTGCAAAACCCGTACGGCCCGGGAGAACTGTTCGTCAGCGGCTCCAGCTCGGGCTCTGCAGCGGCGGTTGCGGCAAATTTGGCCGCGGCGGCGATCGGAACGGAGACGGCCGGCTCCATCGTCGGTCCGGCCAGCCAGCACCATCTCGCAGGCATCAAGCCGACTGTCGGGCTGGTGAGCCGATGCGGGGTGATCCCTATCTCCTGCAGTCAGGATACGCCAGGGCCTCTGGCAAGGACGGTGGCCGACGCGGCGATGATTTTGGGAGCTCTGACCGGGATCGATGAGCGTGACCCAGCCACATTTGCGAGTGAGAACCGCTTTTTCTCCGATTATACCCGCTTTTTGGAGGCGGACTTTTTGCAACGGGCGAGAATCGGCATCCCGAGGCACTATTACAGGCATTTGGACGAGGAACGGAGCGCGATCATGGAAGAGGCCATCGAGACGCTTAAAAACAAAGGCGCCTCCATCGTCGATCCCGTCGATATTTACGTGGAGGAGCAGCCATGGAACAACGATGTGATTTGTTACGAGTTCAAACAGGGGCTGAACGATTACTTATCCGGGCTGCCCGACTCGGCTCCCGTTCATTCGCTCAAGGAGCTGATCGAATACAATGAGCTGCACGCCGGGGCTGCTTTGAAATACGGGCAGGACACGCTGATCCGGGCGGAGCAAAACACGCTCACCGAGCAAACGTATTGGCGGAAAAAAGAAGAGTACAAGGCCAAGGCGCTTGCCGAAGGAATCGATCATGTGCTGGAAAAACACCGGCTGGACGCCCTCATGCTGCCTGGGGATGTGGACGGGATGTACATCGCTGCGCGGCTCGGTTATCCGCTCGTTTGCGTCCCGGCCGGCTATTCGCAGACGGGGATGACGGACAAGGACGGCGATTCGACGAAAGGGCCTTTCGGCGTCGTATTTTCGGGCGCCGCGTTCAGCGAACCGACGCTTATCCAACTCGCTTGCGGGTTCGAACAAGCGACGCGACGACGGTTTCCGCCTCCTCTGGATGAAGCTTGAGGTGCCGGCCTCAGCCGGCAAGAAAAAGAGATCTGCTTTTCGCCGTGAAAAGCAGATCTCTTTTTTCGCAGTGCGCCGTTAAGGCGTATAGAAGTTTTGCGTGTAGTAAATGTGCATTTTGCCGCCGAACGCGACCCCGGTGCCGAGTCGCTCAATGTCGCTCAGCAGGTTTTTGCGGTGGCCTTCGGAATTCATCCAGCCGTGGTGCGCGAAGATCGCGCTTGTCTGGCCGGCGGAGATGTTTTCGGCCCCGGAGGAGAAGCTGATGCCGGCCTTCTCCATGCGGTCGAACGGGTTTTGCCCGTCCGGGTTCGTATGGTCGAAGAAGTCGCGGGCGGCCATGTCCCGGCTGTGTCCGCGCGCGGTGCCGGCCGCTGCATCGTCCCAAACGAGCGCCGGTTTGCCGAGCTTGACCCGGCTGGCGTTGGCCAGATCGAACAGCTGCCGCTCATAGGCGGTGATCAGTTCCGCGTTCTCTGCCGGATAGAAGGACTTCATGGCGAGCTCGGTCGCTTTGTCGATCACCTGCACGGCGGTTATTTTACCGCTTTGGAACGTATCGTAGAAAAAGGTCGTATAAGTGCCGTCGAGTTCATAGGTGCCGTATTCGTCTTTGCCGTAGTTCATCATAAACCGCGTATTGCCCTTTAAAATCGAAGCGACCGGTTGGCCGTACCGGCTCGTTACTTCGGCTTTGGCGCTGCCGTCCTTGATTCCTGCATTCGATTGCCAATTCGCGGAGGATGAATAAAGCGCGACGACGGTGCCGTTTTGCACCCCGATCTGCGCATAATCGAGGTAATCGCCGTTGTAGACGTACCACTGGAAGCCGTACTCGCTCGGGTCCTTGCGCGCCGGGCTGCCGAGCTTCTGCGTCACCAGGTCGGCGCTGTCGCCGATCACGATGCCTTTGACCGAAATCTCGCGCCGGGACTGCGATGCGGACGAGGATGTCCCTCCGCCCGAAGACAGGCCGCCGCCCGCGGAATCCGACCCGGCAGACGAGGCGGTATTACCCGAATCTGCCGCAGACGTGCTCGTTTGCGTGCCGACTGTGCCGATCGCGGTCCCAGCCGACCCGTCCCCGGGTGCCGCGCCGGTCAAAGCAAACCGCTTCTGCTTCAGGTTTTGCACGAACTGTACCGCTTCCGCCCGGGTCAGCGGATCGGCCGCCTGGTAGCCATCCACCGTTGCGGCGGTTTTCCCTTGCGATAAGCCTTGATCAAGCAAAAAGCGGATCGACTCGTTTAAATCGAGCGCCCCTTTTTGCGAGGAAGCGATCGTGCGGGCCACCTGGCCGCGATTGAAATGATCGCGGTCCGTATCCTTCAGCACGGACCAGCCGCGGGTGTCGGCGAACCGGTAATACGGCTCGTACCACTCTCCGGAGCCGGCCGCGCCGACGCGAGCCTCGGGGTAAGCACGCAGCAGCATCGCCAGAAACTCCGGTTCGGACACCCGGTTGTCGGGCTTGAAGGTGCCGTCGTCGTAGCCGTTGACGATGCCTTTTTGGACCGCCCATTCGACAGCGGGAGAGGCCCAGTGGGAGGACATGTCGGAAAATGCGGAAGCCCCCGCCGCGTACGACGAGGGAGGTGAAACCACGCCGGTGCAGCATAAAATCAGCGTCAGATAACCTGCAGTGAAGCGGTGTCTCATCCGAAGTACCTCCTGGCAGCGTTCGTATTTTCGACGTTTTTATTCAATTATAACGTAGGTAACAAGCTTGTCTATGACAATTTCATCCAATTCCTTGCAAAATCAGCCCGGCCGCCCCATATTCCGCGCTTGATCCCGTTTGATTTATGGATAGAAATCGTTACAATGGTAAAAAGAAAATCATTCGACAGGAGGACTTTAATGCTGCAGGATACGGGGGTAAAGGCGGCGGAAGCAGCGGCTTTCCGCTCGGAGGCGTCCATGGACGAGTGGCGGGAGCTTTTTGCCGAAGCGGTTGCGTTCAAGAAGCTGCGGCCGTGGCAGTGGCTGACGGATAGCGATATTTTTGGCGTGCAGGACCCCAAGACCGGGGAAATCGGTTACTGCTGCGTGCTCGGCCGCGGGGGAGAAGTGTTCGGCCTTAACGTGTACCTGGGGGCGGAGGCGCTGCAGCTGCTCGATCGGCTGAGAGAAGGGGATGTGGCTCCTTACGAATCGATGCATATGTTTTTATGTTTGTCCGTCAATTTCGAAAACCGGGCGGATCTGGACAAAAACGATTTGGCGCTGATCAAGGAGCTTGGGCTTAAGTTTCGCGGCGCCAACGAGTGGCCGGCTTTTCGCCATTATGCACCCGGGTTATATCCTTGGCACCTAAGCGGGGATGAGGTTCGCTTTATGACCGTTGCTTTGCGTCAGGCGACGGAAACGGCGCAGCGTTTGCTGCCGGAGGCGGGACGTCTTACGCTGCGGAAGAAAAACGCCGTTCTCGTGCGGGTCCCGCCAAGCTCTGCCGCCGATGCCTGGGAGGACCGGTGGCTGGTTCCTGAGCCGGGAGTTCGACGGCCGGACAAAACCGTTTACCGGGACGAGCTGCGCGTCCGCAGGCTGGCGGATCAGGCGGGCCGCAAACTTGGAGCCTGGGAGGCGGAGCTGCTGTATGCGCCGTTTCCGGTAGATGGCGACCCAAGGCCGTTTTACCCGTTAATGTGCCTGATTGCCGACCAGGAATCCGGATTTATTGTATGCTTTCATATGTTCGAGAACGGTGAATCGGACGGTCAGGAGGCGCTGGAAGAGTTTCTGCGTGCGATCGAAAAGACCGGCGGCAAGCCGCAAAAGCTGTTCGTCCGGACAAGCGAGTGCGCCGATTTGTTCGAGCATACCGCGAAGCAGCTGAAAATCAAGCTGGAGCGGGCTGCGCGCCTTTATGCCGTAGAGGAAGCCTGGGAAGGCATGTACGAGCATATGGGGTAATCTTGCATACGGTGCGCTCACCGGGTCGCGCGGCAGACCGGCTTTTTGAACGAGTTCTTATAGATTGACCAAATTTTGTATATGATATATGTTAATAGACATATGAAAACAGACGCTGACTGATGGGAGAAAGGCGGAGAAACGATGGAAACAAAGGAAGCGAAACCGACATTATCCTCGAATTTCATCAAAACGATCATGACGGAGGATATAAACGCGGGTAAGGTTAAAACGATCGTGACCCGGTTTCCGCCGGAGCCGAACGGCTATCTGCATATCGGGCACGCCCGGGCGATCACGATTAACTTCGAGCTGGCCGATGAGTTCGGCGGGCGGACGAATTTGCGTTTCGACGATACGAATCCGGTCAAGGAAGACGTGGAGTTCGTCAACTCGATCAAAGAGGATATCCAGTGGCTCGGCTTCGAATGGGACGGGCTGTTTTTCGCATCCGATTATTTCGAGGAAATGTATAACCGCGCCGTGCTGCTGATCCGCAAAGGGCTTGCCTACGTGGACGAACAGACGGCCGACCAGATCCGCGAAACCCGCGGGACGCTGACGGAGCCCGGCAAGGAAAGCCCGTACCGGAACCGCAGCGTGGAGGAAAACCTCGATCTGTTCGAGCGGATGCGCAAAGGCGAATTCAAGGACGGGGAAAAGGTGCTGCGCGCGAAGATCGACATGGCATCGCCCAACATCAACATGCGCGACCCGGTCATTTACCGCATTTTGCATGCGCACCATCACAATACCGGCGACAAATGGTGCATTTACCCGATGTATGCGTACGCTCACCCGCTCGAGGATGCGATCGAAGGCATCACGCACTCACTCTGTTCGCTCGAATTCGAGGATCAGCGGCCGTTTTACGATTGGGTCGTGCGCGAGTGCGAGATGGAGCAGGTGCCCCGGCAGTATGAGTTCGGCAAGCTGAACATCACGAATGCGATTTTGGGCAAACGGTATATCAAGCGGCTCGTGGAAGAAGGAGTGCTTGACGGCTGGGACGACCCGCGCGTGATGACGATCAGCGGCATGCGGCGCCGCGGCTTTACGCCGGAGGCGATTCGCGCGTTCATTCGCGAGACGGGCGTTTCGAAAAGCAACGGCACCGTCGACTCCCGGATGCTTGACCATTTTATCCGCGAGGACCTGAAGCTGAAGGCGCCCCGCACGATGGCCGTGCTGCAGCCGCTGAAGGTCGTCATCACCAACTATCCGGAAGGGCAGGTGGAGATGCTGGATGCGGAGATCAATCCGGAAAATCCGGACATGGGCATCAGGCAAATTCCGTTCTCGCGCGAAATTTATATCGAGCGGGACGACTTTATGGAAAACCCGCCGCCGAAATATTTCCGGCTCTTTCCGGGCAACGAAGTGCGGCTGAAAAACGCCTATTTCATCAAATGCGAGGAAGTCGTCAAGGACGCGGACGGCAATGTCGTCGAAATTCGCTGCACGTACGATCCGGCGACAAAAAGCGGCTCCGGCTTTACCGGCCGCAAGGTGAAAGGGACGATCCATTGGGTCGAAGCGACCCAGGCTGCGCCGGCGGAGTTCCGCCTCTATGAGCCGCTCGTTCTGGACGACCGGGAGGAGGACGAGAGCGAGGAGGAGTCTGACCGGATCAACCCGAACTCGCTCGAAATTCAGACCGGCTTCGTGGAGCCTAACATGAAGGATGCAGCACCTCACGACAAGTTTCAGTTTTTCCGGCACGGTTATTTCAACGTGGACCCGAAGCATACGACGAAGGAGAAGCTGGTGTTCAACCGGATCGTCTCTTTGAAAAGCTCGTTTGAAGTGTAAGCATAAGGTTACCCCTGCCACAGGTATTTCGTCGACTGACGGCAGGGGGCCTTTTTATCGTTTAGGAAATAAATAAAGGTTCACTTCACTTTTGGGGAGTGGTTAATTGTCATGAAGTTGGGAGAGAGATTTATTGAGAAAAATCGTAATCGTATGTTTTTGCTTATCATTATTTTTTATGACCGGTTTCGCATCAAATGTTTTGGCTCAAGATTCGTTAAGATTCATCATTAAACCGTTGGAAGTGGACTATGCCGGGGATTTTAAGGAAGGCATGGCCATGATCAAAAAAAATAATAAGTGGGGATTTATAGACATCAGAGGCAAGATTATCATTGAACCGTTATACGATCGGGTTCGAGATTTTAAAGGCGGTATTGCCATTGTCCAAAAAGACGGAAAATATGGAATTCTTGATAAGAAAGGAAATTTAATTGCAGATATTCAATACGATGAAATAGAGGGTTATAGCGAAGGTTTGGCATTGTTTAAGAAGAATGGCAAGTTGGGATTTTTAGACGAACATGGTCACGAGGTCATACATACGGAGTTAAGTTACAATTTAAGCAGTTTTAGTGAAGGTCTAGCTGCATTTAAGACAAATTCAGAAACAGGGTATATGGATAAGTCAGGAGAAGTAGTCCTCACATTATCAAATTCATTTTTCGTCCACAGTTTTAAAGACGGGGTAGCCCAGATTTCCGACGGTAGAAAAATAGGTCTGATTGATACGTCGGGCAATGTAATAATTGAACCGCAATATGATCTGATGACAGCTTTTGACGATAATGGTTTATCTCAATCAGTTAAGGATGGAACGCTAAGATTTATCGATAAAACGGGTCAAGAAATGATCAGCACCTTTCCGTATACGGGTTCTTACGGTTTTAGCGAAGGTATGGCGCCGGTTCACAAAAATGGAGTATGGGGCTTTATAGATCTGGCAGGTGAAGAAGTGATTCCTCTGCAGTACAAACATGCTTTCAAGTTTAGAAATGGAGTTGCCCAGGTTAAAAAGAAAGGGGAAAATGGAGAAGTTTGGGGGGTTGTTGATAAAAATGGAAAAGAAATTATCCCTCCTCAATTTTACAACATCAGGCCTGAGTATTTTAATAATTTTAGCGAAGGGCTTGAGCCTGTGGAAATGCGAACCCAAACAGGCGGAGCCACTACCAGCAAGTGGGGATATATCGATAGGACCGGAAAGCTGATCATACAGACTGAGAAACCGATGGAATATGGGTATATTTTGGACGCATATGGTTTTAGCGAAGGGCTGGCACGCGTACAAATGAATCATGGATGGGGTTACATTGCCAACCCGCTAGAAACCCCGGCTGATTGGGCAAAAACTGAGGTTAGCGATGCAATTTCTTTAAACCTGATACCGGATGATATTCGATATGGTTATAACCAAAGTATTAATAGGGCCGATTTCTGCAAACTTGTAATTCATTTATTGGCGGTTAAAAAGGCAAAATCAATAGATGACATACTGAATGAAAACGGAAAGAAATTAAATAAACCGGTCTTCAACGATACAGACGATATCGCAATTCTAGCAGCCAACGCCCTTGGTATCGTTGAGGGGAAAGATGATAACGCATTCGATCCGGATGGAAGTATCAGCCGTCAAGAAGCGGCCGTAATGTTGGAAAAAGCCTTTAAAATCATAGGCACTGCCACTCCAAAGACCGTTATATCGTTTGCTGATAAGGAGGATATAGCACCTTGGGCAATACATGCGGTCGATTGGGTTACTTCCATTGAAGATATGACAAACCGTTCTAAAGTAATGGGGAACTCGGATGAGAATAATTTTAACCCTAACGGGAGTTTTACAAAACAACAGGCATTTATAACGGTCAAAAGACTGTATAATGCAATAAAATAACCTTTCAACGATTTTTGAATATCTAACCACCCTTTCAAGGCTGGTTTATTTACATTTCATGACCGTGCGTGCGGATGCTGGAGGCCCGGAGATCGGCAATGGATATCGAAAGGTCCTTGGACAGGATTCCGGAAGAGTCCCCAAACGCACGGACTGATTGATCCGGAATTTGGAGACGGACACAGATATCGTACAGCCTGGAGGTAAAATTGCAAAATCCGAACCCGGAAGGATTCCCGCAGACGGGCCGATCTGCGCTCCGTCACCCAATCTTCACTGCACCTGCGCCAAAATCTCGCGCTTAAACCGGTCCAGCGCCTCGTCCGTATCGATTGAGTAGCTGCACTCCAGCCCGACGAATCCGTCAAACCCGGTGTTTCGGATCGCCTTCAAAATATTCACGTAGTTCAGCTCGCCCGTTCCCGGCTCCATCCGTCCCGGATTGTCGGCGATGTGGAAATGGTTGATTCGCCCTATGTATCCGCTGGCGTTGCGGATGACGTTGCCTTCGGTGATTTGCTGGTGATACACGTCGAAAACCAACTTCACGTGATCGCTGCCGACCGCATCGATAACGGCCGCCGCCTCATCGGACCGCTGCAAAAAGTGCCCGGGATGGTTGACAAGCCCGTTGAGCGGCTCGACCTCCAGCACGATCCCGGCTTTTTCGCACAGCACCGCGCAGCGCTTTAACGTTTCGACCATAGCCGCACGCTGCTTATCCCGAGGCACCCCTTCCATTTCGCCGCCGGTCTGCGTAATGATCGATTTCACGCCGAGCACCCGGCACGCTTCGAGCGTCTCTTCCAGCGCCTGAATATACGTATCGCGTTTGGTTTCGTCCACCAGGTTAAAAAACTTCGTACACGTCGCGATGACGCCGACACCGATCCGTTCCTGCTCGGCGGCAAACCGCCGCAAATCCGCAAGCTCCCACCATTTGTACAGCTCCAGTCCTTGAAAGCCGTGTTCCTTGATTTTTTCCAGGTGAAATAAAGCATCCTGCCCCTTGTAGGCGCCAATGCACAGCGAAATGTTCATGTTCGGCCAGCTCCTTTCCATTGCAAGGGTTTTCTTTTATGGAATCGGCAAAGCTGTACGGCGTATCCGTCGGAGAGACGGAAGAGAGGGGAATAGTTGGCTGACGGAAGGCGATCTGTAAAACGAACGGTCATTACACGTGGTTACCATCGTTATATGTTCAACGATACCATTCCATTCGAAACGTTGACAACTGTTTTTTGCCGGCGGGGGTACGATCGTCTATTCGGGCGGCAAACGTCGAAAAGGCGGCCGGAAGGGCCGCCGGATCACCAAACTTCGGCTAAATATACCGTTTCTCACTGCACCCAAATGTCAGCGCCGCGCTGCACCCAAATATCGGCATCTTTGCTTTTTTGTACCCAAATATCCGCATTGTTTCCGCGCTGCACCCAAATGCCCGACTCATTGCCATTGCCTGTTGCAGCCTCGCTTGCGTACGCCGAACCTGCCGCACTCAGCATACCGACCGCCGCTAAAACCAACGCCATTTTTTTCATGCTCAATCGTCTCCTTTGCAATCATTTTTACATGGATCATCATAACGCGGTGAGGCTGCAAGCGATATACTCGGATTTCAGAGTATGTAAGGTGCGGCATGCGGAAACCTCAACAAACAAAGAAAGCCTAGTCCTTCAAAGGAAGGACCAGGCCGATCGTCGTACCTTTGCCGGGCTCGGTGGCCAGCACTTTTATGACGCCGCCGTGCTTCTGCAGCACATTGTAGCAGTAGCTTAAGCCCAGGCCGCTGTGCACGGATTGTCCGCTTTTGGTCGTGAAAAAAGGAGTGAACACATGGCCCATCATTTCTTGGGGGATACCCTTTCCGTTGTCCTTGACCGTAATATTCAAGCGGCTGCCCCTGACATTCGTGTGAATGTCGATCGTTCCCCCGCCGGAAGGCATGGCATCCATCGCATTCAGGCATACGTTGTTGAGCACTTCGGCAATGTGGTGCGGATCGCAGCTTACCTCGATATCGTCCTGGTATGCGCAGCGGATGGTCACTCCTTTGCTTTCGGCAAGCGGCCGCAGCTGAGCGGCGATGGAGTCGATCAGTCCGTTGATGCGGATGCGCTCCTTATTCAGCACAATTTCTTCCGTCTGCTCGCCGATTTTGCGGAACAGGGCCGTCATCCGATCGGTAATTTCGAACAGATGGGTTGCCGTTTCCTTGGCCGCAGCCTGATCGTCGTTATTCAGCAAATATTGAATGTGCTCCCCGATGAGATTGATTTTCACGACTTCATTTTTCAAAGCGTGGTTCAGTATGGCCGTTCCTTTCGTCAAAGCGCGAATCGAATAGTCGAGCTTCTGCTGCTCGATCTTCAGCTTGACGCCGAACACTCCGTACCTCAAAGCAAACAAAACAAAAGATACCAGCAGCCACAATACGATCAGCGAGTTGATATCCCAATGGTTGCCGCCGGTAAATACGATGTCCGACTCGTTGATCGTAATAGCCGCCACGCTGTAAAAATCGGTTATGAAAGCCAGGACGAGGGGGATGATGATCAGGGCGCCGGTGCGAACCAAATTGCGTCTCAGCTGTGCGTCGGACTCCTTCATGTAACCGGCGACATAGCAAGCCACTCCGGCTGCGAAATAGATCAGCGACCAGGTGCGGATCGACTGCACGTCCACAACGGCTGTCGGATAGTAGCCGCCCGTGGAAACAAGGGACCACAGCGGCACAGCCAGCGCGGCCAAACCGATCCAGACGATCAGACGTTTGGCAAACAGCCTGCAAACTAAAACAGCACTCATCAGAAACGTATAGAAAATAAAATGAAAGTAAATATGGATGGCGGAGATTCCGATGATTCGCAGAGTTTCCAGCACGGGTGAAGGGAGCTCGGTGTTTTGCCGCAAATAAGGCAGAATGACGTGGTGGATGGAAACGGAGAAGCTGGCGCAGCCGCCTGTTAAAAATATAAGCGCGATCCAGTGGACATAACCGGCGCCGCGGGCATTGCGCCAAATGATGAAGCATATCGTCCACAAAGTGACGAACATCAGTACGTACAGCATAGGGAATCAAGTCCTTTAACTACGGTTATGAGAGGATGCCTAATTGTTTGGCGAGCTCGATGATATGCTTCGTGTTGTGTTTTTTCAACCGCAGCCATTCCAGATACGGGAATTTGCCTTTGACGACGTTTGATATTTTGCAAAGCTCATTGTTGATCGACTGCTCGTTGTAAAATAATTGTTCGGCGATTTCCTTGCGGCTTAGCCCTTGATCGAGCAGCTGCAGAATCTCGAGCTGCTTGGGCGTTATTTTCTTCCTCAGCTCCTCATTCTCTTTGCGGCTGAGCTGCTCAAGCAGCTTGCCGGCGGAGGAATGATGGAGGCCCGACTGGCGCAAATGGGCCGCCCGGATCGCTTCGGGAAGATCGCGGTAATGCTCTTTCACAATATAGTTGCTCACCCGCCCGTACGAAACGGCATGCAGCATGACATCCTCGCGGTCGAGGGACGAGAGAACGATAATTTGCAGGTCGGGCTGAATCGCCTTGATTTCGATAGCGGCCTCAAGCCCGTCGTAGTTGGTGCCTGTCAAATTGATATCGAGTACGAGCACATCAATCGGTATGTTATTCACGGCAGCCATCAATTGGTGCTTGTAGGAAGCCGAGCCGACAATCCGGATGTCTTCCTGCCTGCTTAAAAAATTGACGAACAGTTCCCGGAACAACGGATCGTCCTCGCATACAAATACGTCAATCGGTTCCATACCGGCCTCCCTGACGTGGAAATGTTTGGTTGCATGTGAAAAATCATATAAAGTATATAGGACCGGTGGACTGTCGTAAATGGTCCGAAATACATATTTTTCTAATCAAAAAGATCGCCCGCGGTTCTACTCAAAAAAGCGAGTATATCGAATTCCCGGAGGATGTTTTAAGCTGATTCCTGTGCGATGAAAACATATTAAAAGATCGGAGTGAATGATCCTATGAATCACGTACAGGTATCGGCATACGAATGCCTTGTCATGTTATTGAAGCGATCCTTGCAGGAAACGAACCTCGATTCGGCCAGAGCCGAGCTTTCCCGGTTTGCGGACCGCCTTCGCGTTGCGGAGGATGGGGAGGATCTCTTGGCCTATCTGTTCGCGGCGGCGCTGATGAAACGGCTCGATAAGACAAGCGGCGACCAAATGAATTTGTACCTGAAGCAATACGACGTTCCGCAAATTACGCTGTTTAACCTGCTTGCCGAGAAGTTTCCGCTTATGACGCATGTGACATCGGCGGCGAACGCCCGCCTTGCCCGTTTCGTTCGCGCAGGAGAGTCTCTACGCTTTCTCGAGATCGGTATAGGGACCGGACGTCAGATCGTTCATCTGCTGCATCAGCTTGCGGAGCAAGAGAAGCTGCCGTCATCAATCGTGTTGTACGCCGTGGAGCCGAACGAACATTGCTTGCGTGAAGCCGAGGAAAATGTGACGGATACGGCCGGCCGGTTGGGTGTCGCGCTCGATTTCCAGCCTCTGGCCACAGAGATCGAGCGTTTGCCGGACAGCGAATGGGCGCGTGTTGAAAGCCGGTCCGGCCGCCTGCTCGTCAACGCTTCGTTCGCCCTTCATCATATTCGCGACAGTGGGGACGGTCTTTCCGCAAAGGATGAGGTGCTGTCCCGCATCCGGCGCCTGCAGCCTTCCGCCCTCGTTCTTTGCGAACCGGATTCCAACCATCAAACCGGCGATACGATCCATCGTTTCTATAACTGCTGGCGCCACTTCTCGGCGGTTTTCGAATTCATCGATTCGCTGCCCCTCCGGACGGAGGAAAGCCGGGCGCTCAAAATTTTCTTCGGCCGCGAAATCGAAGATATTGTTGCCGCTCCGGAAGGGGTTCGCTGCGAACGGCACGAATCGACCGGCAGTTGGATTTCCCGCCTGCAGAAGGCCGGATTCATCCCCGGCATGACGGATGGGGCATCGTTTTTGCGGAAACCGCGAAACGGCATGAGCCTGTCGGCCGACAGCTGGCATCTGGGGCTGGGATATGGCTCGACCAACCTTGTGTCCGTCATCGGCGCCATGTAACAAACAAAAAAGCCGCTCCTTCCCGCGGGCCAGCTGCAAGGAAAGAAGCGGCTTAATTATCAAAGAAATCGTGCGAGGCTAATTTTCTGAAAACCGGGGGCTTACTTCTTACGGTTCAATTGTGGCGAACGATGGCGCTCTTCAGCGGCAGCAGCTTCGCCGCCACCGCATCGACATCGGCGGCTTCGATTCCTTCTTCACGCATGGAATCGGCCAGATGCCGGATGACCTTGTCAAAATGCTCCGATGTGATGTTCAGCTTTTCATGGGCCTGCGTCAAGCTTGGTCCCGTATAATAGTCCGGTCCGCCGACGGCGAAAGAGACGAAAATCGTCTGATGCTCCGACAGCTTGGCCATATCCGTGTTTTTGAAATAAGGCTGAATGTCCTTATCTTCCAGCACCTTCTTGTAGAAGGTTTGCACCACCTGCCGGATGCCTTCGTGTCCTCCGAGACGCTGATATAAATTCTGGTCTTCCGCTTCACCGTTACTGCTCATTTGCCATCCCCCGTTTTCATTAAGAGTCGTGTTTCCACCGGCGATATCCAAGAAAATTCGGGTTTCCTGTGCTTCCATCATAAGCAGAACGGCATATGAAAATCTATACTCAATTTTTTGAGTAGTTTGCAGAGGAAAAAGGACTGCCACCGGCAGCCTTGCGATTTTTTTTATATCTTCCCCAATAAGGATCGGCTGCACCGTCACTCTCAAAGCGCCGGGTTTATCTACGCGTAATGCAGAAACGCAAAACCCCGCCGCGGGATAGCTGCAAAGCCATTTCCGCGCGCGGGGTGTAATAATAGAACACGTCTATTCCTCAGGCAAGCCGGCCGCTCTTCTCAGCTCGTTGGCAAGCCAGTGCAAGTAGTCTTTCTGCTCCTGATCGTCCGTTTCGAACCATGCCGGGGAGATCCAAGTGTTGATGATGGTTTGCGCTACGCCCGGATCCAACACGATGTCTTCGCCTCCTCCGCTATTTCCAGTGTTTGTATTCCACCAGCCCTCGTTGCCGTAGGATTCGTCCAGGTCGATGTTGATGCCGTTCACGACAATATCATTGCGATATTGGTAAATGTGAGCCGCGGCGGATTTTTGTCCCTTGCTCCATGCGTAAGTTTGCCAAAAATGCGAGCAAGCGCCGGCGGCAAGAACCGCTTCCACCACCGCATAAGAGCCGTATACTCCCGTCGTATACTGCGGAGTGGCCTCGCTGGCGGCCCGGATGTATTCGATGACAGTGGACATTTGCGCACCGGTCGCGTCGAAATCGACGGCGAAATAAATGCAGCTGCCTTCCGGCTGGCCGATCGCCTGCGCAACCTGCAGCGCGGTCGCTCCGTCGGCAAGCCCGGCGGATCTCCCACCAAGAGCGCGGTCGGCCGTCGTTTCGAAAACGGAAACGATTTGAAGCCCGGCCGCCGTAATGAGCTCGGCTTCCTCGCGGGTCAGCCTTTTGTATCCGCTCGGAACCAGGTAGCGGCATACAAACTCATAGCCGTCTGCGGCAAAGGCGGCAGCCGTTTGCCCGGTCAGCGGGGTGGAGCAATCGAAACCTTTTGCCATGTTCCCTCACCTGCCTTTTGCGGGTTTATTTATTGTATTCAAATTCGCGCCGGCTTGTTTGGGCCTGCTTTATGACCGGTCACTGACAAGTCATTATCCTTTCGATGCATTGCCGCGCCTTGAACGAAAGCGGTATACTTGAACCAAATCGCAATGTGCCGGAGATGATGGGATGATCGATATACTTATTGCGGACGACCACACCTTGATGCGTGACGGTCTCCAAACGATTTTGAACCTGGAAGAGGATATGCGGGTGGTCGGTTCGGCCGGCAACGGGGAGGAGGCTTTGGCTTTAGCGGAAAAGCATCTGCCCCATATCGTGCTCATGGACATTCGGATGAACGGCATGAACGGCATCGAATGCACCAAGCGGATCAAGCAAAAATTGCCGTCGACGGCCATTCTGATTTTGACGACGTTTGCGGAGGACGACTATATCATTGAAGCGCTTGCCGGCGGAGCGGCCGGTTTTCTGTTGAAAGATATGCCTGGGGATAAGCTGATCGAGGCGATTCGGGATGCCGTCAAAGGGCACTATATGCTGCCTTCGGTCGTCGCGGCCAAGCTGGCGGCCAAGCTTTCTTCGGTCACGGCGGGAGGCCGTCTTGCGCTCGATACGATTTTGCATAAATCCGAAGCGGTCGTTTTTTCGGATAAAGAAAAAACGATCGCTTTGCTCATGCTGGAAGGGAAATCGAACCGGGAAATGGCAGAGCTGCTCTTCATGAGCGAAGGCACGGTGAAAAACTATGTCAGCGCGATCTACGGCAAAATCGGCACGAACGACCGAAATATCGCCGTCATGACGCTGAAGGGGCTGCTGGAGGGGAGAAGCGATTCATGAAACGACCGGGCTGGCTGCGGTGGCATCGAAGTTTGGATTTCATCATGATCGTAACCGTGATCGTGTCCGGGATCGTCGGGTTCACCTATTTCGTCAACGGCGGCTTGACCGAGTTCAAGGGGAAATTGGTCTACACCTTGGAGGACGAGCCCGGCTGGGAAGCGGTTATCGGCGATTTGCAGGTGATGGAAGATCGGGTCGTCGACGAAGGCGTTTCATGGAAGCCGTATGAGGAGCTGGCGGCAACCGCTGAAGCGAAGCAAAATACCGGAGTGTTCTGGGTGAAACGAACGCTGCCGGAAGCTAAAGACCCGCAGCGGGATCCGCTGCTGCAAATTCGGGAAGCGAGGCAATACCAGATCTATATCGACGGGAAGCAAATTGCCGATTTCAATTGGAGCCACCCAAGTCGATGGATCGATCCGTATTATGAAAGGGACTTTTACCGGCTGCCGGTCGATTACGCGGGAAAAACGATCCATTTGCGCGTGATGCCCCAGAAAGAAGGGGGACTGTACTTCGGAAGGCTTATTATTTTGGAAGCCGGCGACATTACGATGCAAATCATTCGGGCGAATATGTTAACCGTGGCGCTGACGGTCTGCTACTTGTTTCTCGGATTTGTCGCTTTCGCCACCTTTTTGTTTTACAACAAGGAGGCGCTGCACGGATACTTCTCGCTTCTCAACTTCAGCGTCGCATACACTTGCTTCGCCAGGTCGGGTTTAGTGAGCTTGTTCGATCCGCCTCTGTTTGTCGGTTATTTCCAGAACCTGGGGCCGCTGCTTGGGACGGTTGCGATTTTCGGCCTGCTGGAGCAGCTGGCCGAGGAACCGAGCAAACGGGCTTGCCGGAGGGTGGCCCGCTTTATGCTGGTGTACGCAGCCATTTCCATTATGCTGGCATTTAACGACAGCTACTGGTTTATGGCGGCGGAATATTACGTGTACCCGGCGGTGCTCGCTGCGGCGCTGCTTTACGTTGCCCGGCCGATGCTGCATTGGTTTCTCCATCGCCGGGATGCGGAGACCCGCTGGCTTGCTTTCGGCGCGGGCATGCTGGCCGTATCGAAGCTGCTGCAGCTTCTTTTCTTATACGTTCCTTCGGTAAATAGGTACACTATACTGCATATGCCGCTTTTCTCCTATTATTGGAAAGCGAATATTTTTTACCTCGGCATGTTTCTGTTCGTATTGTCCTTGGGCATGATGATCGTTTCGCGGCTGAAGGACGTCTTCCGCCAATCCCGAAGGCTCGCTGACGAACTGCGAGAAAAAAACGCCCGGTTGGAATCGCTTGATCGGATCAAGGACGATTTTCTCGCCAACACGTCCCACGAATTGCGGACGCCGCTGCATGGGATGATCGGCCTTGCCGAGTCGCTGCTCGACGGGATTTCCGGCCCGCTCCCGGAACCGGCCCGCCGCAATCTGCAGCTGATTGCGGCCAGCGGAAAACGGCTGGCGCGGCTTGTCGGCGATATTCTCGATCTGGCCAAAATCAAACATCGCGACATTCCGCTGCATCCGCAGCCGGTTCAATTGCGCGACGTGGCCGGAATCGTGCTCGCCGCCTTCGGCCCGATGATCGAAGGCAAAGGCGTCCGCCTGGTTAACCGGGTCGACGCGAACCTTCCGGCCGCCGCCGCCGATCCCGACCGGCTGCAGCAAGTGCTGTACAACCTGGTCGGCAACTCCGTGAAATTTACGCCGTCGGGGGAAATTGCCGTAACCGCCGCGCAGGAAGGCGAATGGGTGCGCGTTACGGTTTCCGATACGGGAGTCGGGATTCCCGAGGATAAGCTTGCCGCCGTATTCGAGCCGTTCGAGCAGGTCGGCGAAATTGCCGCGACGCTGGAAGGCACCGGGCTAGGCCTGCCGCTGACGAAGAAGCTGGTCGAGCTGCACGGCGGAACGATCGGCATCCGCTCCGCTCAAGGGGCGGGGACGGAATGCTCGTTTACGCTGCCTGTCGCCGAGGCGGCGGGGGAGCCGAGCCGCGAGCACGGAAGCTCATCTGCGGAACCGGTGCGGGAACGTGAGGCGGCAGGATCCGCCTTAGCCCGGCAAACGGAAGCCGGGCCGGACGAATTGCCCCACCCCTCTGCGGTACAGGCCGCCTCGGGCGGGACCTTGCTGCTCGTCGACGACGAGCCGATCAATCATCAGGTGCTGGACAACTATTTGTCCTCGCAGCCTTTTACGCTTATCAAAGCGTATTCCGCCGGCGAAGCGCTTCATATTTTGGAGCGGGAGGAAGTAAGCCTGGTGCTGCTCGACGTCATGCTCCCCGACGGCAACGGATACGACATTTGCCGGTCGCTTCGCCGGCGGTTTTCCGCCAGCGAGCTGCCGGTCATCATGCTGACGGCAAGAAACCGGCTGTCCGATCTGCTGGAAGGCTTCGACGCGGGAGCGAACGATTATTTGACCAAGCCGCTGTCCAAATACGAGCTGCTTGCGCGCGTCAACGTTCAGCTGCAGCTGTCCCGGCTGACCCATTCGCTGGAGCGGCTTGTGCAGGAGCGGACGGCCGACCTGGAGCAGGCCCATCTTCGCCTGCAGCAATCGATGCGGGAAACCGCCCAGGCGATCGCCGAGCTTCAGGTCGTCGAAGAGCGCAATCGGATCGCCGGAGATATTCACGATATCGTGGGGCATACGCTGACGACGACGATCGTTCAGCTGGAAGCGGCCAAACGGCTGCTGCTGAAAAACGACGACCGCGGCTACGAAAAGCTGGAGCTCTCGCAGGATCTGGTGCGCAGAAGCATGGAGGAAGTGCGCCAGGCGGTGAGGATGATGAAGCAAAGCGGCGCGGACTATGATCTCAATGAGGCGCTGCAGGGGCTGCTTGCGGAAACCGCGCAGGCTGCGGGAGTAGCGGTAGAGGCGGATATTGAGCCCTTGCCGCCGCTGGGGGCCCTTCCCAAAAAAGTGATTTTCCATGCGCTGCAGGAAGGCTTGACCAACGGCATACGCCACGGGGAGTGCACCCGGTTTCGGTTTGAGCTCGGTCACCGGGACGGGCGCATCTGCTTCTCTTTATGGAACGACGGCAAAAAATACGAGCCGGCCGGCACCGGCATCGGCCTCAGGGTCATGACCGAGCGGGTGAGGTCGCTCGGGGGCTCCCTGGAGCTGTCGTCGCCGGAAGACGGCGGCTGCTTGCTGACGTTTTCGCTGCCGGACGAAGAATGAGACATTTCATGATACGCCTTTCGGCCATGGAGCCGGAAGGCGTTTTTTACGCGCCGACAGTTGGGGATGACCGATCATGGCGCCGTACCGTGACCTTTCCCTGCCGAAAAATAGGAACGATTCATCTGGCCGGATGCCGCCGCCAAATGGAAAATAAATGAGAAGCAAATTTGACAGGAAGGGGAAAGATTATTGAGAATTGACGTTATTTTCCAAAAAATAACCGCCGTATTTTTAGCCATTGCGCTGCTTTTAACGTTATGCCCGCCGCCGGGTTTTGCCGCATCCACCGGAATAAAGGTGATGTACAACGGGACGCCGCTCGATTTCGAGGATGCGCAGCCGGTGATCCGGGATGGGAGCACCCTCGTGCCGTTCCGGTCATTGTTCGAAACGCTCGGGTTTCAGGTAAAGTGGTCCGATGCGGGAGGAGTGCGAAAAGCATCCGGCGCCAAAGACGGGCTTGAGATCGAACTGACGCTGGACAGCACCGAGGCTGTGGTGAACGGCCAAACGGTGAAGCTGGAAGTGCCCGCCCAAATGATCGAAGGAAAAACGATGGTTCCGCTAAGGTTTATCTCGGAGAACAGCGGGTATGAAGTGACGTTCATCGAAAATCGCAGCGGTTTTATCATTAACATCGAAGGGACTGGAGGCATGGCGGAACCGCATACGGAAAAGGCTGAACCCGGGATCGTGAAGGGCCGCGTCACCGACGCGCAGGGCAACCCGATCGAGGGAGCCGAGGTCGTCGCGGACAATCAGCTGCTGTACAACAGCAATGCGGTTGGAGTCACCGACGCGGACGGATATTACCGGATTCCGCTCGGCATGCGCGCGACGACTTATGCGGTCAGCGCCCAGATCACGCGCAAATACAATGGAAAATCGTACACGTTCGACCTCGTTCCCGATAACGACAAGCCGTTCACCGGAGACGCAGGGGCCATCCGCAACTTCACGTTGAACGCCAGCGGCGGCCCTGCACCGGAGGGGTGTTACTCCTGTAGAGGACGGGTCATTTTCAACATGATGGACCTGTATCATCCGAAAGACGATTCGCTGCCCCCGCCGAGCAGGGAAGACGTCGAGCTGACGCTGACTCCTGACGGACCTCTTGTCGATGGAAGCCAGGGACAGGCAATCAAGAGCCGTGGCACGGATTCGCCGGACGGCTTCGGCATTCACGATGTGCCTTTGGGCAGGTATAAGATTACGGCCCTTTACGCACCTAAAGGGGAAAAGCCGGTGCAGATGAAAATCCGCAAGGTGAGGGAACAGCAATACTCGGATTCCGTGACGACCGATTTTACGAGCGTTACCTCTAGTATTCACCGCATCGACGTCGAGCTGAAGCTCCCTTAACGGGTGAAGTCATAAACGAAAAAAACGGGGGTGCCTCTCGCCAGGGGCATCCCGTTTTTTTCTATGACGCGGCCTCCGGAAAATGACAGGTAATAATCAAGATCGTGACGGCTCCTTGTCGAAAATAGGAGCGAATCATCTGGTTGGATGATGCTGCACAATGGAAAATGGATGAGACCTGGTTTGGATTTTAGCAAAAACAGGAGAGCGAAAATGTCAAAGCCGACCGGAGATATCGGTTATGGCGAAACTCCTGAAGCGGAAAAGAGGGAAGGCTATGAAACGATTTTTGTCATTATTGCTGGCGGCCGTTCTGCTGCTTGAGCTCGCCGTTCCGGCGGGACAGACGTTTGCCTCATCGGAGGAACGCATTCAGCCTATAAACCGGGACGGCAGCGTGCGGACTGTAACCGGGAAGCTCGGGGAACTGGCTTCCGCCGTATCCGGGAATGTCTACGGCGAAGCCGCCCGCGAAAGTGCTGCCCCCGCGGCGGCGAGAAGCGTAACGAAGGCGGTTTATTTGCAGCCTACGCCCGAGCCGCCGGTATTGTTTCCTTTGCCGGAGCTGACCAATTCGGCGTCGCTGGAGGTTGCCGGAACGGCGGCGCTGAATGCCATGGTTACGGTTTATCTCGCGCCGGCAGGCGGTTGGTATGAGGCGGTGGGGCAAACGGTCGCCTCCGAGGTTTACGGGCCGGACACCGGAAAATTTACGGTAACAGTCCGGATCCCGCAGGACGATGGGGATTACCGGATTACCGCAACGGCCGACAAGGACGGGGAGTTGAGCGAGGAAGCCGCACCGGTACGCTTTGCGGTAGACCGGACCCCGCCGGCCGAGCCGTACAATATCGACTGGAAAGGTATCGGAAACGATGCGATCGAGCTGCAGTGGGACCCTCCTATGATCCCGGATCCGAATATTCCGGGTTCCTATAGGGAAGATCCGACCGTCGACCATTATGTGGTGGAAAAAAACAAACAGCAGGTCGCGGAAACGAAGGAACGTTACTATTTTGAAGGCAACCTCGGAGAGATGGAAAAACATACCTATAGCGTAAGAGCGGTCGACAAGCTGGGAAATATGTCCACCGCGTCGACAGTTACAGTTGCGACGTTCCATAAAAATGCGGTGCTCGTCGCCAAGACGCCGGATGGTGCGGAATACGGGGATGCATATTGGCAGCCGACAATCAGCGAAAACGGAAAAGCCGTTGCCTATGTGGCTTACGTACCGGATGAAGCTTCTCCGCACGCAAGTCCGTACGGCGTATACGTATACGACATTCCGTCCGGAAAAACAGAAAGGATCGCCGACATGCCGGACGTCCAGTACCGGCTTGACGATGATCAATTTATCGACATAAGCCCGGACGGACGGTATGTTGCCTATTCGGAAAATTTCGAGGACGGCCGCCATAATGTTGTGGTATACGACCGTGTCACCAAGGTCAAAGACAGACTGCCCAAAGATTTCGGCAGTTTCGCGTTTTCGGTGTCGATGAGCGACGATGCGCAGTGGATCGCGTTTACGTCAGCGGCCGACGATATTGTCGACGGCGACGATAATGAGTACAGCGATGTGTTTCTGTACAACCGGATGAGCAGGCAGGTGAAGCGGATATCCGTATCGGCGGAAGGGGTACAGGGGGATGACGCCAGCCTGCAATCCGTGATGACCGGCAACGGGCGGTACGCAATGTTCGTTTCGTATGCAGGCAATTTGGTGCCGGGGCTGTCCGGAGATCTGGTCCGCATGTTTATCTACGATACGTCGATCGACAAGCTGGAACACGTGCCGGCCAAGACCGACGACGACGATTCCGAAAGGATGGTATGGTGGCCGTATCCTTCCGTCGACGGCAGGTATGTCGTGTTTACATCGTCTTACGGGACGGAAGACAAGAGGCTTTATCTCATGGACCGGCAAACCGGACGCAGCGAGGGGGTCATCTCCTTTCCGCGCAATGCCGATATCGGGTTCAGGGATCCGCGCCTTAGCGGCAGCGGCCGCTATGTCAGTATGGAGTATTACAATTATGATCCGGGCAGCGGCAATAACGGGCCTTCCGGGGTCTTTGATTCACAGTGGGGAGCGGTGCGGTACGACCTGGTGAATAAGGAGTTCAAGCGGGTCGGCAACCGTGCGGCCAGCACGTATGATACGAGCATCAGCGGAGATGGTGCCAAGGTCGCTTTTACCGTAAGCAGAAGTGCGGTGTATGTCGCTTGCCTCGAAACAGCGGAAAGATGCGATTTCGCGCCGCAGCAGGAGGATAAAATCTTGCGTCCGGGTTGGTCGATGAACCCGCAGGTTCACGGCGGTATGCCCGCTATGGGCGGCAGCTTCACGGTGCGTGCTTACAGCCGTTCCGGGGAGCAGTTGGAGGCGGTAGGGGAATACAAGGCTGCCGCAGGAAGCGGTACGGAGTCGAAGCCGCTCAGGGTGGAGATGACCGAATCGGCGAGTACGCCGGGACTCTTCCTGGGGGAAGCGGATATTCCTGCCGATGCGGTGGAGATTTCCTCCATTTCAGTCCGCCTGAAAAACGACCCTTCCGTATTCAAGCAGGTGGGCTCTTTCCCGGTGAAGGTGGCCGGGAGGCTGAAGGTGAGCGTGCAATCGGAATATCCGGATGCGCTGGCAGGGGCCTCTGTGCTGCTGTGGAGCGAGGAGAAGAAGTTGGGCGCAAGCGGCAAGCTGTCTCCGTCGCTGGAAGCGTCGGTGAATGTCGGCGAAGCGGCCGACTACAAGCTGACCGTGGTCGACTCGGCCGGCCGGAGCTTGCTGGAGCAAGGAAGCATTTCCGTGAGCAGCGGCAAGGAGACGGGCGTTACCGTTTCGGTTCGTCCGCGGGCAGAGCTCAAGGCCGTTCTGCTCGACGATTCATCGGCGGCTATTTACCAGCAGGTCGATTTTTACGACAGTCAAAACCGGCCGCTGTTCAGCGGCAGAACGGATAATTCCGGGAAAGTCGCACTGTGGGGGACGCATTTTGCCGGGGAAACGGTCAAAATTCGCGCGGGAGCCCTTCTCCCTTATGTGCCTGTTGAAAACACGGTCGTTTTGCAGCCGGGGACGAACGAAAAGACGGTGCATCTGGAGAGGATGGCAGCGGGTGTTGTCAAAGGCAAGGTGACGGATGCCGCGGGTGCGCCGGTGAAAGGGGCGAAAGTCGAGCTGTTCAGCCAGGGCAAGGGCGTTTGGCTCGACACGGTGGCGGATGAATCCGGTATGTACGAAATACAGGCCGATCCGGGGATCTATTTGGTCAGCGCGCGGATGGTGGAGCGGCCTTTTTCCAAGTCCCAATATACTCGCGCCATCGAAGTGAACTCGGGATACGTTGCTGAAAATAACCTAATCTTACATCCGAGCAAAACCGGGTTCATCAAGATCGATGCCGAGCTGAAGCGCGTCGATGCCGATTGGCAGCCGCTGGACGTATCGGACTGGAGAACGGCGGTGCATTACGGGCTTCGAGCTAAATCTCCGTCGGGTCATTTTTACGGAAATTCAAGCACCATTAACGGCAACCGCATGGAGGTTATAGGCAAAGCCGGCGATACGGTTGAGGTGTGCATGTCCGGGCGGGAGGCAGGCCTTACCGATCATTGCGATGAAGTCGTTCTGGATGAGCAGCTGAGCGGTACGGCGAAGATCCGGCTGGAGGAGAAAGCGAGAATCAGCGGCAAACTTGTCGGCGACGCCAATTTTTCCGGTTATCAGATCGCCGTGTATGGCAAAGGAAACGCCGGTTCCTATTTCTCCAGATATGCCAACCTGGATGCAAACGGCAGCTTCTCCACCTCCGTACCACGGAGCGGAACTTACAGTGTAACTATTAACGGACCGGGCGTGTGGAGCTCGCGGGATGTTACCGTAGCGGACGGCGAGCTGAAAAGTCTCGAGCCGATTACAGTGTCCCGCGCGAACTCCTTGTTCCAAGGGAAACCGGGGAACGGCATCAACAGCGGAGAGCTGACCGCCATGGCCGGCGATACGGTGACGGTGCGGGGCAGCTATAAGCTGGCGTCAGGTGCGGCGGCCGTGAGCGATGCTTCGCTCGTCATCCCGATTCCGGCCGGCACTTCGCTTCCGGAGGGCAGCGTCATGATGAACGGAGTGAGCGCGACGCCGGTAATCCAGGATGGAAAAGCGATAGTTCCGATAGGCCAAATTGCCAGTGGAAAAGACGGTGCGTTCAGCTTTCGCTTAAAAATGGGAAGCGCGGTCTCCTCCGACGTGCAAATGAACGTGACGATCCGCTACACGCCGGCAGGGGCGGACAGCCAGAAAGAGGAATTGCTTGGCGCCGCTTTTGTCCGCGTCGGCGAGGTGTCGTTGGAAGCGCCGGAGCTTTCCCTGAACCGGACGATCCGGGTCAGCGGGCGCGCTCCGGCCGGGCAGAAAGTGACCGTGTATGCGGATGAAGCGATTGTCGGCTATGCGGTGGCGACAGCCGGGGGGCTCTGGTACACCCAGGTGACGCTGCCGGAGAAAGCGCCGGATACGGTATGGAACGAAGCCGCGCGTTATCGGCTGACGGCCAAGGCGGAGACGACCGCGGGCTTCGCGCAGTCGCAGCCGGTCATCGCCTCGGTCGATCCGAACCATGTCGTGATCACCAAGTTTACGATGCGCCAATCCGACGGACGCAGCGTCAGCTTCGATCCGGCGCAAGGCGTCGCACGGTTCCCGTATGTGGTCGTCCCGGGGATGCCGATGCATTTTGAGGCTCAGTTCAATGCGCCGGAAAGAGTGTCGGGCGTCAGAATCACCGTAGGGGAGACGGATATTCCGGTCCGCTGGAACAGCACGTCCAAGAAATACGAGGCGACGGAAGTGGCGTCCATGTATATGGGCACCGGCGTCTATGTTTCCTACGATATCAAGCCGAAGGAATATGAGCCGAGACCGGCGCCGGCGCCGAAGGATTGGGAAGCCGCGCAAAACGCTTTATCGGATTTTTGGCGCAAGGCGAAATACGAAATCGTAGAGGAAGGCGAGGCTCCGCCGCAATGGCGGACTTTGACTGAGGCTGCGGGCGACGGCTTTTACCTCTCCAAGCCGGTGAAGGCGACTTTTGAAGTGGAAGGGCAGCCGCTCGTGCTTTACGTCCGCTGGCGTATGAAGCCGGTCGACAAGCCTTCGGGTTATGCAATGAAAATCGACGAGGCGGCCGGAACGATGACGATGAGTGCGGCGGTGCCGGCTTCCCTGCTCGATCCGCAGCAGCTTAAGGAACTTTCCGGGCTGGTGGGCACGGCGGCCGCGCCGGAGAATTATATATTGAACGAGCTGGAGTTTCTGTTCCCGGACGACGGGCAGGGGACGGGAGTGCAGAAGCTCGCCGCGTCGGCTCGGGGCCTCGGGGTTCCGGCGATTCCGGAGCCCGTTAAGAATGCCGGCAAGGTTCTCGGCACGCTGAACAAGCTGCGCACCTATGTGACGGATAGCCTGGATCTCGCCAAATATGCGGACGACTTGATCGCATTCCAGGATTACGTCATTAACAGCGAGTGCCATGTCCCCACCGTGAATCATTACATTCAGGCTACGGATCAGCTGTATGAGCAAGCCGCGAGAGATTTGGTCGCGAAAAGCGTACTGACCGGAGTCGGGCTTGTCGCGGGCACGCTGACGCTGGCGCTCCCACCGATCGGAGCCTTTGCACTCACTGCTGCTGCAAATAAAATCGGCAATCTCGCCAAGGACAGCTGGCAGGAAAATCTGAAGCTGCTGAAGGAAGAATTCGAGAAGGACAAAAAGTGGCGCGACGACATGGCCGCCGCGGGCGCCATCGATCGCTGCAAAAAGAAAGATGACGATGACGACGAAAACAAAAAGAAACGCCGGAAAGACGACGATAAGGTCGCCGATCCGACGTGGATCTGGGACCCGAGCGGCTACGTGTATGAAGCTGTGCCCGGGAACCGCGTGGAAGGCGTAACGGCCACGCTGCTGCAGCAGGATACGGCCACCGGCGAATGGCGAGTATGGGATGCGGAGTGGTTCGGCCAGCAAAACCCGCTGACCACCGACCGCCAGGGGCGGTACGGCTGGGACGTTCCGGAGGGCAAATGGAAGGTGTTATACGAGAAGGAAGGCTACTTGCCTGCGGAAAGCGCGGAGCTGACCGTGCTGCCGCCGCATTTTGACGTGAACGTCCCGATGGTGTCGCGCCAGGCGCCGAAAGTAGCGGTAATCGACGCCGTGTACGGGGACGGGGTACGGGTCGCTTTTACCAAATACATGCTGGATGGAGCGGTCACCGACTCTTCGATTGCCGTGGAAACGGCGGAGGGCGATAAGCTCGCAGGCACGGTGGAGCCGGTCGCTCCCGCAACGGACGATCAAGGACAGACGGTCGCCAACCGGTTCCGGTTTGTTCCGGACCCTGGTGAAGACAAGTTCAAGCAAGGCGAATCCTACACGGTCAAGGTGGGAGCGCAAGTGCTCAGCTACGCTCGCGTAGCGATGGAAGAGGACCACGTGGCGGCCGGCGTCGTCGTAAAGGCGGCGAATGCAGCACCGGCCGATGCAGCCGCCGAATTGCAGGCGGCGGGCGGCAAACGGATGATTGCGCTGGAGTGGAAGCGGGTGGAAGGCGCCGACCCCAAAGGGTATAAGCTCTATTGGCAGCCCAAGTCCGGCGGTCCGGCTCAGTTCAAGGAAGTGGCCGCCGATCAAACGTTCGCCGTATTGGAAGGGCTCGCGCACAGTACGGTATACGATGTGAAGCTCGTTACCGTCGGACACAACGGTGTGGAATCGGCAGGGGTTGACGCGTCGGCCGAAACGCTGCAGGAAGAGGCGCTCGACATGGACACGACGGCTCCGGGCAAAGTGACCGGGGCGGCTGCGGCCGCCGAGCGGCAGGCATTGATGGTTACATGGACCGATCCGGCGGATTCCGATTTGCGCAAGGTACTTGTTTCATGGAAGGCGGAAGGAGAGGCCCGATATCATGTGCCGGAATATGTGGATAAAGGGGTGCAGTCGCTCCGGCTGGAAAATTTGGCCCCGAATACCGGCTATACGATTCGATTGACGGCGGCGGATACGCATTGGAACGAATCGGACGCCGTTGAGATTTCGGGACGCACGTCCGATACGCCGGATACAACCGCGCCGGGCAATGTGATTTCGCCCACCGCCCGGGGAGCGAAGCGATCGATAGCGGTCAGTTGGACCGATCCGGCTGATGCGGATTTGAAGCATATTCTCGTTTCTTGGAGAAGATCGGGCACGGATGAACCGTTCGGCAGTGCGGTTGCCGTCGCCAAAGGCGTACAGAGGTACGACATCGCAGGGCTTGCCGAGAAAGCGGAATACGAGATCAAGCTGGTGGCGGAAGACGACGGCGGCAATCAAGCCTCCGGCGTAACGGTCAGCGCGCGGACATTAGATACAACCGCGCCGGGCAATGTGATTTCGCCCGCCGCCCGGGGAGCGAAGCGATCGATAGCGGTCAGTTGGACCGATCCGGCTGATGCGGATTTGAAGCAAATTCTCGTTTCTTGGAGAAGATCGGGCACGGATGAACCGTTCGGCAGTGCGACTGCCGTCGCCAAAGGCGTACAGAGGTACGACATCACAGGGCTTGCCGAGAAAACCGAGTACGAGGTCAGGCTGGCGGCGGAAGACGAAGGCGGCAATCAAGCCTCCGGCGTAACGGTCAGTGCGGGGACGCTCGAAGATAACCGTCGCCCGTCCGGAGGCGGCGGGGGAAGCAGCGTACCGGCTCAGCCGGCAGACCCGGGCGGCAACGGCAGCGGCAGCGGCTCGGAAACCGTAGACGTTTCCGCGGAGGCGAAGACGTGGAGCGGATTCGATGGCCGCATCGCGCTGGACATTGCCGCAGGCACGTTTGAGAGCGGCCGGAAGCTGGTCGCTTCGGAGATCGGCGAGGATGGGGCGGCGGTGCCGGACGGGTATCGCCGGTACAGCAGCGTGTTCCGGCTGAACCCGGATTCCGGAAGCATGGCCCTCGTCCGGCCGATGAAGCTTACGCTGAAATACGATGCCGACAAACACCGCGATTTCGACGCGCGCAAGCTCGGCATATACCGGCAGGATGAAGCGGATCCGGCGAAATGGCATTATGCGGGCGGCGTGTTCGATTCGAAGACAGGGACGATCGCGGCGGCGATCCACGAGCTTGGTAACTATGCGGTCTTGGATTATAGCCGGATTTTTGCCGACTTGAACGGGCATTGGTCGAAGCGGGATATGGAGGTGCTGATCTCCCGCCATATCGTGGACGGTATGACGGATACGGAGTTCCAACCGGACCTGTCGATCACGAGAGCGCAGTTTACGAAGCTGCTCGTTCAGATGACGGCGGACACGGGACGGATCTTCGCCGCTCCGGGCGGATCCACGGAGACGGCGCCGTTCCGCGACGTGCCGGCCGGCTCCTGGCACTTCCCTTATATCGCCGAAGCCAAGAAGAAGGGGCTTGTTCAGGGCGGCGAAGACGGCTCCTTCCGCCCCGATGATCCGCTGACGCGGGAAGAGCTGGCCGTGCTCGTCGTGCGCCTGCTCGGCCTCGAGCCGCAGGCCAAACAGCTGGAAGCGGCCGGGGGCGGCGCGGCAAGCTTCACGGACGGCGGCGACATCGCGAAGTGGGCGCTCGCCTATGTCGAGCTGGCCCGCAGCGAGCAGCTCGTGGACGGCGTCGGCGGAGGCGCATTCGCCCCGCGGGAAGCCGCATCGCGCGCTCAGGGCGCCGTCCTGATTTTGCGGGCGATGAGCAAGCTTGGCTTGATCGGACAGTAACACGTACAGGTTGCGGCGGGCGGGAGAGCCACGGCTTTCGCGAAGCGCAGCGGGAACGACCCGCCGTTAACCGGACAAATAGGAGGATGCTCGATGACCATGGAGAAAATCGTTTCCGGCTTAGGGTTGATCGCCGTCGTGAGCGGCGCGGCAAGAATGCTGATGACCCCATGTGCGCTCATATGGGGAAGCGACAGCATGCCGGAGCTTTGGGCGGGGCTTGTCGCCTGTTATTTGATGGCGATCGGATCGCTTGGCCTTTATATGTATCAGGCGGCCCGCACCGGAGTGCTCGGCCTCATCGGCGGTTTGCTGCTTTCGCTCGGCAACATGATAACCGGCTGCCTTGTTTGGAGCACGATGCTGAAAGCCGAACCGTCCCCGGACGTTATGTTCGTCCCGATGGCGAATAACGCGATCATGTTAGGCGGTCTTGTGCTGTTTGCGATCGTTACGTTTCGAGCCGGACAACTGCCGCGCTGGGCGGCGGTGCTGCTGCTGATCTGGCCGATATTGGGATTTGTTCCGGTGCTCAGTCCGTGGCTGACCGCCTTGTGGGGGCTTGCCTATATAGGGCTCGGTTATCCGGTGTGGAGAAACGGGAAAACCGACTCCGGCGGCAAGTATAAGACCGAATTGTCCGTGTAACAGCTGCAAATGCTTAAAGCCCGACCCGGCATATATCCAGGGTCGGGCTTCTTTTTCACTGAGCATTAAACTATAGTACCCGTTAGCGTAAGTACATTTCATTAATCCACTATCTTCATCTCCAGACCGTGACATTTAAATTTATAGTTGGGGTTTTTCATAACCTCATCTTTCTGAAGTTCATACATGGCTATTTTATAGTTTATTTCTTCCAAGTTTTTTAAACTTTCTTCAATTTTCTTCTGCACTTCCAATTTATGCTGCCTCAACATCTCTTCCCTCTGCAAAAAGGTGGAATTTCCCAATTCAAAAAGTTCCTTGTAATCCTTTATTTTTGAAAGAGGCATTCCTGTTTCTTTGAGACAACGAATAAAAGAAATCCAGTCCAGTTGTTGTTCGTTATAAACTCTACGGCCTTTTTCGTCACGAGATATATTGGGTAATATCCCTTGCTCTTCATAAAATCGAAGTGTCTTTGCAGATACATTTAAATTTTCCACTACATATGTCATTGAATACAACATCATCTTGTCCCACCTTTAGTTACAGTTACTGTAACTAAATATATATCATAAAGGAGAATGGAAATACAACAATTCTTTATGTAATCATATAAAAATAAAACCTTGACTTTCCGTAACGGAAACTAATTACACTGAAATAGAAAAGAAAATAGGATAGCGAGGTTAATGAAATGAATCAAAAATACAGTAGGTTATTTGAATCCTTCACATTCAGAAGTGGAATAACAATGAAGAATAGAATTGTTATGGCACCTATGACAACCTGGTCAAGTAATGACGATCTTACCATTTCGGATGACGAAGTAAAGTATTATAAACAAAGAGTGAATGGAGTAGGACTCGTCATTACAGGGTGTACTCATGTTACGCCTAATGGGCAGGGTTTTACGAATGAATTCGCTGGGTATAATGATGAATTTATTCCAAGTTTGCGAAAATTAGCTGAGGCAGCGAAAAGTGGAGGATCTCCTGCGATACTACAGATTTTCCATGCGGGCAATAAAGCTTTACCTGGATTGGATGCAGTTAGTGCGAGTGCATTGAAACCCGACGCTGATGCTTTTCAAACAAGTGTAGAAACAAGAGAGCTATCACATGAGGAAATCCTGTCGATTATACGTGCTTTTGGAGACACAACGAGAAGAGCAATCGAAGCCGGATTTGATGGCGTCGAAATTCATGGGGCTCATGGATTTTTAATTCAGAATTTCTGGTCGCCAGCGACAAATCAACGGACGGACCAATGGGGAGGATCACTTGAAAATCGCTTGCGTTTTCCATTGGCGATTATTGAGGAAATCAAAAATGTCATTGAAAAACATGCTAAAAAACCATTCATTTTAGGTTACCGATTTTCACCTGAAGAATCCTCCAAAGTGGACGGATTACGTCTGAAAGACACATATGAATTAATTGATATCCTTGTTGAACAGGATTTGGATTATATACATGCTTCATTATTTGATATGTCTTTTAAGCCAGTAGATAGTCCAGATGAAAAAACATGGCTTGAATTAATTCTTGAAAGAGCAAACGATAAGGTCCCTGTGATGGCTGCCGGTTCCATAATAACACCGGATGATGCTCTTAAAGCTGTGGAACTAGGATTGCCGCTAGTCGCCATTGGGCATGCGTTAATTATGAATCCTGATTGGGTTGAAAAGGTTGCAAATGGACGTGAAGCCGAGATAGATTCCGAGTTGAACGTTTCGAAACTCGACCAGCTTCAAATTCCAGAAAAACTTTGGAATGTAATTCAAGCAATGCCAGGATGGTTTAAAGTTACAAAATAAAAGTAGTCCTAAAGGCAACTCATATTGACGAGAAACCCAAGTCTTTTATGAGACTTCGGGTTTCTTTTGCTAATTCTAAGGTGCTCCGTCCATCCGTAGGTCGGTAGGGCAATTCTTGCTGTTACGGACACACATACCGCGTATGTTTCGATCTTGAAGGCCTTTGCAAATCGGGGTCGTTAAATGACCTGAATCTAAGGCTACTACTCCAGAATATTGGTGGGTTAAACTGCCCGATAGCATAACGATGGCAGCCGATCATTATGGCCGGCTGCCGTGGTGTCATGATTGAACTATCGTCCCCTTTAGCGTGGGACCGAAAGCCGACCGATTTGATTCGCGGCGGCTTCCCAAGATGTGAAACGCGAGCTATCTCGCCCTTCATTTAACTATAATCTTCAATTAACGATATTTTTCCTTCAAGAATCCCGAATACAGACTTCCCTTTTAATTGAATCGTTTCCCCGACCTTTAGTCCGTTAGGTAAATCAACAGCCAAAATTGCCTCGTACTCAATCTGTACTTCCGTTTTTTCGTCTGCAATACCAATGTCAGTAACCGTCTGACATCGACTTGAGAAAATCTTTGCTGACTTTTCTGCCAGCTCTCTAAACTCTTGTATTCCTACGGTCTCAGCGTTCATTTCACCATTAGAGAAATTCCTGAATACGACGTCTTTATATAAAAGGTCAATCATACTTTCAATATCAAATGAATTGTAGGCATCAATATATTTTTTGATGATTTCTTTGTTCTCTTCATAAATCATAGTCGGACTCCTTTCATTCAAACTGCCCGTTTAGCTTAGCGGGATCACTCGATTATCATTCACGACGTCCTCATTGTTTGCTTTTACACTATTGTTTCTGTTAGTCAATATGTAAAGCTATGAGTTCTTCCAGTGTAACGTCCAATAAGACCAGGCTTGTAAATACGCGATCAAATCCTTGGGATGATATTTAAGACATGTAGATAAACGGCTATAAAGAGCCAAGAGCATATCCCCGATTAGAACCTTCCTGTCGATCTCTTCTACAGTCTCCAACTCGCTCACTGTTTGTATGAGTGCGGGCATCGTCAGCTCGTCGGGCGAGGAACAGAAGGCATAGAGTAGATCATACCGCTTACGCCCAATAGCCGGGATAGGATCAATAACTCCGCTCAACTTCCCTTCAGTGAACAAAAAATTGTGAGCACCGAAGTCGCCGTGGAGTATGTATTTGTCTTCGTTGGCAATCACTTCCGCATGGATTTGCATAATGTAGGCGACGAGTTCATGATCTTCCGGCGGAAGATTTGCACCGATAACAGAACTGGCATAGCTAATCGATTCCTCCATGCTGGCCCGAGATTCCACATGCTTAAAGTGATCACCTGATTCCGGACGAACATACCGGCTGATTACCTGCCTCGTGAGTTTTTGCATAAGAGGAGTTTTGGCGCCATGTTCATACCGTGTATCCCCAGGAATGAAATCGTAGACGAAATAACGGAACTCCGGGTCGACATACCGAACAGATGGCAGAAGATCGATACCATCGTACAGATTTAGAAACCGAGTCTCGTTTCTGACTAACTCCCGGGGGTTTATTTTGACGACATAACGCTTCGATACTTCGGGTGTCCCTAACACACCGAGCATACTCATCGTGCCACCCTTCAACTCACTCCACTGGGTAACCGGCTCGGGCAACAACGCTCTAGTCATAATCTCATTGATGATATCCTGTAACATCAGGTTATGTATCCTCCTTAAATCGCAGTCCAAGGCTATAAACGATTAATGATTAAACCTTCTCCAAACGGCCTTTGTATAGGCAACGTAAAACCCCGCCTTGAGCAGGTTCCGGAATGAGGTGCTGCCGTATTCCGCTTGCGCGGTAACAATCTGACATCCTGCCTTTTTGGCATCCTCCATCCGAGCAGCGAGCATTGCCGACTGCAATCCGCGGCCCCTATAACCAGGAAGTGTCCCAGCCATTCCGAAACAGGCAATACCATCATCTCCCCTAAACATCATCGAGAAGGCAACAGGGACTTCGTCTAGATAACCGATGTATAACCACCAGCGAGGGTCCTGAAGAAGAAAGTAGAAACTTTCTTCGTTTTCGGCTATATCCGGGGGCAGTTCCAGGCTACGATGGAACAATTCCGCGAATAAACGCGCCTGATCCGGTTTGCATTTACTGACTTGCACGGAAACGGGCATCAAAGTATGAGCAAGTGAGGGCACCCCGTATAGTGCGGTGTGAAAGCCGTATTGGAAAAACCCTTTCTCCCGCAGAGCCAATGCCGTCGTCTCATCGAATTGGGACGGAATGAGATCCAATGCAAAGTCCGGATTTCTTGAATCATAGTGGTGCACGATCTCATCCAAACGACAAAGATCACGTGGACCGAGCCCCCACAATTTGTTAAAGTCGCGGGGAAGATTTTTTGCAGAAATCGCCGTCGCTTCCCCGAATTCCGTAAACATCACGTCAAAAGGATTTCCGGATCTGTTCGCAACCGCTTTCATTCGTCCGCTCATTACTTCAAAATCCGAGACTTCTATCCGATGAACGAGTTCTGTGGATAGTATGGGCATTTGCATGTAAACCCTCCAGTTATGAAATATCTTATCTTAAGCTTACCTGAACCACCATGATCCGAGGATGTCAAAAACAGTTATAATAAAACAAACCTGCTTTTATTGGAATCCCTCTTAATGTCGGCTGTACCCGATCATGGTTTCCTGGAGTGGATACTTCCCTTTTTCCAGGTACCGGCCAGCCGTTTCACTCATCCTTCAGCAGCTCTTTCAGCGCAATCATGGCCAGCGTCCGGTCGTTCGTTCCCACCTTGTTGTATATGGCGCTGACATAGTTTTTCACGGTGCCTTCCCTCATGATCAGCTGACTTGCGATGTCCCGGTTGCTCTTGCCTTCCAGCATCAGCAGCGCAATGTCTTTTTCCCGGTCGGTGAAGGTGATCCCGGACGCCTTCAGACGGCCTGCATCAATGCGGATTTGCGGGGAATGGCTCACCTGTGACAGCCGGCTCGCCAGCTTGGCGGCGATCACCGACGGCAGCATGAAATGCCCGTCCAGCGCGTCGCGGATCGACTGGATCAGCTTGTCCCCCGGCATGTCCTTCAGCAGAAAGCCGGTCGCTCCGCCCGCCAAGGCTTCGATAATATATTCGTCCTCCGTGAACGTCGTCAAAATCAGGATCAACTGCTCCGGATACAGCTGCTTGATCCGTTTCGTGCATTCGATGCCGTCCATCACCGGCATTTGGATGTCCATCAATATGATATCGGGAGACAGCTCGGCCGTAAGCTGAAGCGCCTCCTCACCGTTTCTGGCCGATCCGACGACGCGCATGTCCTCCTCCAAATTTAAAATCGTTTGCAATCCGTCCCGCATCAAGGCCTGGTCGTCGGCAATGAGGATGTCGATCATGGTGCTCCTACCCCCGTTCATTCTTTTAAAATCAGTATACCTTGGGCCACTCCCGCAGACAATGAGCATCCAAGACGATGACCGGTCACGTGCGGTTTTCATGACCGGGTCATCTCAAAAATGAGGAGTTGGAATCTGTTTTGCTTATCTGCAGCCACCGACAATGTTATGGAAGGGAAAACAAATGGAGGTGTCTTAATGAGGCAAAATGTATTATCGCGGATGCGCAGCATGGTGCTGATCGCGCTCGTGCTCGCGCTGACCGTGTCCGGCTTCGGCCCCGGCATCGACCGGACGGAAGCTGCGGCTGCTTCGAAGCTTGTCGTATTCGACGACGCGCTGCGAAACGGCTTCGTCAATTACAGCTGGGCAAAAGTAAATGTTAAGCAAAGCAAATACGTGCATTCCGGCACGTACGCCATATCCATGGTGCCGAGTGGCGAAGGGGGCCTTTATTTATATAAAGACCGAATCGTTTCGGCGTCCGACTATCCGTATCTGGAGTTTTGGATCCATGGCGGCGCTGCAGGCAATCAGAAGCTGCGCCTCGTGTTTAATTCGGGAGGCGAGCAAGCGGCGGAAACGCCTCTCGACAGCTTGCTGCCGGACAAGAAGCTGACGGCAGGCAAATGGCAGCTTGTCAGCGTGAAGCTGGCCGATCTGAATTTGCCAAGCGGCATTTTCGACGGCATCCTGCTGCAGGATACGAGCAAAGCCGAGCAGGGGGAGATTTATGTAGACGACATCGTTCTGACGAAGACGCCGTCCGCACCCGCTTCGGGCGGAGGGCAGACGCAAAGCCCGCCTCCCGTCAAGCAGCTGACCAATGTCGTGGTAACGCCTAATAACGTATCGCTGAAAGCGGGCGAAGCCGCTTCCCTTCAAGCGGCAGCCCAATACTCCGACGGTACGAACGAACAGGTGGCCGAGTTTGCGGCCTGGAAAACGAGCAATCCGCAGGTCGTCACGGTGGCAAACGGCATGCTCAGCGCGGTGGGCGCGGGAACTTCCGTCGTCACCGCGACTTATGGCGGACTCAGCGCCGCGTCGAACGTGACGGTGACGGCGATCGCTCCGCCTCCGGGTCCGGTTCCGGTCGTGGACGGGCTTGTCATTTACGACGAGCAGCTTCACGAACCGTTTGTCGATTACAGCAGTGCGCAGCATGACATTGCGCAATCGGCAACGGTGCACACCGGCACCCGCGCCATTTCGATGACTCCAAGCAGCAACACGGCGCTGTATTTGTTCAAATCCGACGGTCCCGTTATCGCAACCGGATATGAAAAGCTGGAGTTTTGGGTGAACGGCGGCACAGCCGGAGGCCAGAAGCTGAAGGTCGGATTTAACGACAGCGGCGCTCCGGCAGCCACGGTTGATGTGGACGGCGTCATCGCCGGCGGCCATATTCCGGCGGGTACATGGGCAAAGGTATCGATCGATTTGTCCTCGCTGAAGCTGCCGAACAATCTGTTTGACGCCGTATTTATCGGCGGGGTGGAAGGCGGCGCCGAATCGCAGCTGTTCATCGACGATATCGTGCTGACCAAGAAGGCCGTCGTGCGCACGTTAACGGGAATCAGCGCCTCGCCGGGCAGCGTATCGATCGTTGTCGGAGGCACAGCTTCGGTCCGGGCTTTGGCACATTACTCGGACGATACGTCGGAGCAGGTGACGGGGTCCGCGGCATGGAGCTCCGGCAACCCGCAGGTGGCAAGCGTGAATAACGGCGAAATAACGGCAGTGGCGGAAGGCACTGCGGCCGTAACCGCATCGTATCAAGGTTATACGGCGACAGTGAACGTAACGGTGACGAAAACCGCGCCGGAGCCCGTTCCGACCGGGGATGTAGCCGGCTTCGTCGTCTACGACGAGCAGGTGAACGAGCCGTTTAAGGATTTAAGCGGAGCGCAGCGCAATATGGCGCAAACAGCTGTCGTTCACAGCGGAACGAGAGCGATTCAAATGGATCCGAGCAATCATGCGGCATTGTATTTGTACAAGTCCGACGGCGTAGTGAACGTGGCGAAACACGACCGCCTCGAATTTTGGCTGAACGGCGGGTCGGCCGGCGGCCAGAAGCTGCAGGTGATCTTGAACGCCGGCGGCGCTCCCGCCGCAACTTTCGACGTCGACCCTTACATCGAGGGCGGAAGCGTACCGGCGAACGGATGGGCGAAGGTGCTTGTGAATCTGCCTGAGCTGAACATTCCGAACAATATTTTTGACGCGATTATCATCAGCGGGGCTACCGGCGGCAGCCAGCCGCAGCTGTATGTGGACGATATCCATGTATTGGAGAAATACGTGGCTCCTCCGACCGTGTGGGAAGTGTTGATGTCCTCGTATCAAATGATGCTGCTCCCGGGCGATACGGTGGGCCTGGGGCTGACGGCCAACCTCAGCAACGGAACCTCCGCAGAGGTGACGAAAAAAGCGGTCTGGACTTCCAGCGACCCGAGCGTGCTTTCAGTCGTTTACGGTCAACTGACGGCGAAGCAGCCGGGTATCGCCAAAATTACCGCAACGTACGAGGGACAAAGCACGGCGACGTACGCCCAGGTCACGACAGTATCACCGGTTACCGTGTACGATGACAAGCTTTCGGACGGATACGGCGATTGGGGCTGGGGCACACAAAAGCTGAACAATACCGCTCCGGTGCATTCGGGAACCCATTCCGTATCGTTTGCGGCCAAAGGGTATGAAGGCACATGGTTCCATAACGATGCGAAATACGAGACGAAAGAGTATTACGGCGCCGAGATTTGGGTGCATGGCGGCACGACCGGCGGTCAAAAGCTGCGGTTCGTGCTGCAGGACGGACGCAGCGTGGTCGGCAGCGTCCCGATCGAAACGTCGATTCCGGGAGGTATTCCCGCGAATGCATGGGCCAAAGCGACGCTGAAGTTTGCCGATATGGACATAACGAGCCCGACCTTCGACGGCATTGTCGTGCAGGCGTGGGGCGAGCAGAACCAGGGAACGATTTATTTCGACGATGTGGTTTTGCTGAAAAACGACAACGTGGTGACGCTGCCGGAGCCGGAGGTGAAGCACGTTTCCGTCTCGATCGATACGACGGCGGATCGCCGTCCGGTCAGCAAAGATATTTTCGGCGTCAACTTTGAAGAGAACCCGAGCGATGACGCTTCGCAAATGAAGTTTCCGCTGAAGCGCTGGGGCGGCAACCAGATGTCCCGCTACAACTGGGAGCTCGACGTGACGAACCGCGCCGCCGACTGGTATTTCCTGAATTACACGAACGACACGCCGGACCCGTCGCAGCTGCCTAACGGCTCGCTGTCCGACCGTTTCATTGCACAATCGATGGCGGATCAAACGAAGGTGCTGCTGCAAATTCCGACGATCGGCTGGACGCCGAAGAGCCGCGATGTGACCTGGGGCTTCTCGATTTCCAAATACGGCAGGCAATCCGGCAACGAATGCGACTGGCACGAGCAAAACTGCCACGCCGACGCGGGCAACGGGCTGATGCCGGACGGACGTACTTACAAAACGGGCAATAAACCGGAGGATACCTCCAAACCATACGGCCCGGATTTTATGGCAAGATGGATCGATCATTTGAAGGGCCGCTTCGGCAACTATGTCCGTTATTATGCGCTCGATAACGAGCCTGCGCTGTGGGGACATACGCACCGCGACGTGCATCCGGAAATGACGACCTACGATGAAATTTGGAACTACACCGTGCAGTACGGCTCGATGATCAAGCAAAAGGATCCGGAAGCCAAGGTGTTCGGTCCGGTTTCCTGGGGCTGGTGCGAATATTTCTACTCCGCGAAAGACGGCTGCTCCGCAGGCAGCGATGCCGCCGCTCACGGCAACAAGCCGTTCCTGGACTGGTACTTGAGCAAGGTTCGCGAATACGAGCAGGCGAATCATACGCGGCTCGTCGACGTGCTGGATATTCATTACTATCCGGCGGAAAACGGCATTACATTCACGAGCGACGAGTCGGCCGTTACGAGCAAACGCCGCCTGCAAGCTTTAAAATCGCTGTTCGATCCGAATTACGTCGATCCGAGCTCGTGGATTCAAGAGCCGGTGCGGCTGCTGCCGAGGATGCAGGAAATCATCGACAAGAACGCGCCGGGCACCAAGCTCGCCATCACCGAATACAACTTCGGCGACGGGGGCGGCATCAGCTCCGGTTTGGCGCAGGCGGAAGCGCTCGCCCTGTTCGCGCGCGAAGGCGTCGAGCTCGCAACCCGCTGGGGCGGTCTGCCGGCGAACACGCCGCTCGAAGACGCGTTCAAGCTGTACTTGAACTATGACGGCAGCGGCGGCGCCGTCGAAGGCGACAGCGTAAAAGCGACGAGCTCCAACTTCGACGCCGTCGGCGCCTACACGATCGTTTCGCCTGCGGGCAAGAAGTTCATTCTGCTGTTCAACAAAGACACGGTACCGCGTACGACGGACGTTGAGATCAACAGCGACCTGTCCGCTTCGGCGAAGGTATACCGTTTCGATGCCAGACAGCGCCTGCAGTTCGTGCAAAACGTAACCTCCTCGCAAAACTCCCTCTCCATTAACTTGCCGGCCCGTTCGGCGACGCTGCTCGTCAGCGAATAACTGCAAAAAACGGTTGGACAGGGGAGACCCTGCTCCAACCGTTTTTTGTCTGGAAACCCTAACAAGCGGAAGAATCCATTTGTCTATGGTGGGGGTATTCCCCTCCGACCACTCTTGAAAACGTGTAAATTTGAAAATATAAGCAGCGGTATTCACACGTTTTCAAAGGCGGCCCGTAAACTCTCCGGGGAATACCCCTCACACCTATCATGGGATTCACGTTGGAAACGGGCTTCGCAGTCTGGCGGTTGGACAGGGGAAACCCTGCTCCAACCGTTTATTTTTTAAAAAGAAGGAAAATAAAATAAGGCGCGCCGATCAACGCGACGACAATACCTGCGGGAATGCCGTCGGGGTCGGCCGCGTTGCGTCCGATCGTATCGGCAAGCAATAACAGAAAGCCGCCGATCAGAATGGCGATCGGGATAAAGAGCTGGTGCCGGGGACCGATCAGCGCTTTGGCAAGATGCGGGGCCATTAATCCGACAAACGCTATGCCTCCGGTTACCGAAACGACCGAAGCGGCCAAGGCGACGGCGGCAAGCAGCAGCACGATGCGCTCTCTTTGGACCGATACGCCGACACCTATGGCTGCAGGGTCGCCCAGCTGCAGAAGGTTAAGCCGGGCTGCCTTGTACAAAGCAAAAGGAATCAGCAGAGCCATCCATGGCAGTACCGCCCAAACGAACTTCCAGTCGTCGCCCCAAATGTTGCCGGACAGCCATTTCGCAATAAAATCGACCTTATGATAATCCGCGGAGGAAATCAGCACGATCATCGTCCCGGAAAGAGCAAGGGAGAAGCCGACGCCGATGAGAATGAGTTTGAACGGCTGGAGGCCGTCTTTTTTGCTGTATGAAAATAAATAAATGAGGCAGGCCGTGACCAGCGCGCCGGCGAATGCGGCGAGCGGCAGCAAATAGGCGAATGTGCCGGCCTCTATCGGGATAAACAGGAAAAAGACGGCCACAGCTACGCCTGCTCCTGAGTTGATGCCGACCATGCCGGGGTCGGCCAGATCGTTCCTTGTAATTCCCTGCAGGATAGAACCGGAGAGGGCCAGCGCCATGCCGGCCAGCAGCGTTATGCATATCCGCGGCAGCCGGAGCGAAAACAGCACGAATTCCTCCTTAAACGTTCCCTGACCAAGCAGGGTGGGAATCAGCCGGTTATAGGAAAGCGAGGAGTAACCCGTCCCCGCCCCGATAACGATGATGATAGCGATAAGCGTGAATAAGGCCAGCACAATGGCTCGCTGTTTTCGGATAAGAGCCCGGGGGATCATGAGAAGGTTTTACCCCCTTTGCGCGCGATCAGCAGGAAAAAAGGCAGCCCCATCATGGCGACAATTGCCGCCACCGGTGCTTCATAAGGCGAATTGACGGTACGGCCGAGCGTATCGGCAAAAAGCATCAGGACCGCGCCCGAAACGGCCGACATCGGGATGATGAAGCGGTAATCCGTACCGACGATCGCGCGCACGATATGCGGAACCATCAATCCGATGAAAGCCAAATTCCCGACCAGCGCCACCGAGGCCCCGGCGAGCAGAATGATGACGGCAATGAGAACCGACCGGATTTGCTTAATCTTTTGCCCCAGCCCGGCAGCGACTTCTTCGCTCAGGCTCAGAATGGTGAGTTGTCTGGAGAGGAGCAGAGAGATCGCGATCCCCAGCGTTATAAAAGGGACGATCACTTGAAGCTGGCCCCAGGTGGTGCCGATGAGTCCCCCCGCCGTCCACATGGACACATCTTTGGATATTTTAAACAAGATGCCGATACCTTCGGAAACCGCATAAAGAAACGTGGACACGGCGGCCCCGGCCAGCACGATCCGGATCGGGGACAAGCCGCCTTTTTTCATCGCGCCGATGCCGAAAACGAGGATGGCCCCGATGGCGGCCCCGGTAAAACAGACAAGCGTAAGCGCGAAGTAGTTCAGCGTCGGAGCAAACGCCATCGCCGCAGCAAGCGCAGCGCCGGCGCCCGCCGTCAGCCCGAGCAGTCCCGGATCGGCCAGCGGGTTTCTCGTGATTCCCTGCATGATGGCCCCGGAGACGGCCAGTGCCGACCCGACGAAAACAGCCGCGATTTCCCTGGGCAAGCGAATGTCGCGGATCATGGAAATTTTATCCCCGGAAGCATCGGTAAACATGGCGAGCGCGATATCCTTGACCGCAACCTCCGCAGCCCCCGACAGCATCGCCACGGCGAACATGCCGATGAGCCCGATGATTCCGGCAAGCAGCTTATATACAAACGGAATGGAACGTTGATTTTCTTTCGCCATCGCTTTACCCAGCCTTCTTTTCCAAAAAACCTTTTGTAAAAATGTCCAGCAAATAGTCCAGAGTGATCGGGTCGCTATACGAGGACGCTTTCGCATTGATTTCAATGACGCGGTTGTTTTTGACGGCGGGAATATTCCTCCACGTCTCGGTCTGGAGGAAGGAGCTGTCCGCCTCGGGGGTTTTGCTGAACACCATATAATCGCCGGCAAACTCAGGCAAAACTTCGATCGAGAAGGAGTGGTAGCCTTCCGTCAGCGTCAGCTGCTTCACCTTTTCAGGCATGCGAAGGCCCATGGCCTGAAACAATATTTCAGTGCCGCGCGCCCATTTGTCGCCGTATACGTAAAGCTCCTTGGCGCCGTTTTCGATCACGGATACCGTCGTATTTTCCCCGATGGCTGCCTTAATTTCTTTTCCGGCCGCTTCCGCGCGTTTTTTGAAATCATCCACCCATTGCCGGGCTTCCTTCTCTTTATTTAAAAGCTTGCCGATTTCCAGCTGCTGCGATAAATAGTCCAATTTCCCCCATGTGTACACGACGGTCGGCGCAATTTGTTGGAGTTTATCCAAATTTTTCATATAGGGCGCCGCAATGATGAGGTCGGGGTTCAGCTCGACGATTTTTTCCAGGTTTTCATCGGTCACGACCTCAACCCCTTGCAATTTCGCTTGAAAAAGGGGGTTCATATTGGTCCAGGGATCTACCCCTACGAGATTGCCGCCTAAAGCGATCACGTTGGGGGCGCTCGCAAGACCGACGATCCGCTTGGGATTTGCGGGCACTTCGACAGGGCCGTTCTCGGACTGATAGGTGACGGTTTCCGGTTTTTTGCCGCCGGCAGGCGAGCCCGGTTCTTTATCCGCAGCTTCTCCGCCTCCGCCGCATGCGCTTAAAACAAGCAATAACGATATAGCAAAAAGGAGCCATCTTTTTTTCATGCCTGAATCTCCTCGCTTACCCGGTTACTTGCCCAAAAAACTTTTCTTGAAAAATTCCAACTGGTTCTCGAGCGTCAGCGGATCGTTGAAATAAAACTCCTTGGCGTTGACCTCGAATACGCGGTTGTTTTTGACGGCAGGGATGTTTTTGTAAGTATCGGTTTGTATAAAAGAAAGCCCCGGATCATCAGCATATTTGCTGAAAACAAGATAATCGCCGACAAACTCGGGAAGCGCTTCGGCCGACAAGGCGAAAAACCCCGGCTTTAACGCCGTTTCCTTGATTTTGTCCGGCATGCCCAGCTTCATTTCCTGGTACAGGATTTCGCCGCCTCGGCCCCAATTGCTGCCGAAAACGTAAAGCTGCTTGTCGAAGTTTTCCATGATCGTCACCGTTGAGTTTGCGCCGATTTTTGCCCTGATCTCGTCGCCGGCCGCCTGCGCGCGCTTTTTGAAATCGTCGATCCAGGCTTGCGTTTCTTTTTCCTTGTTTACGAGCTTGCCGATTTCCAAGTGAAGTGACATATAATCGAGTTTGCCGTACGTAAAGGTAACCGTCGGGGCGATTTTCCCCAGCTTATCCACGTTTTTGATCGTCGACAGAGCGATGATCAAATCCGGATTCAGTTCGATGATTTTCTCGATGCTCTCGTCGCTGACGACCTGGATGCCCTTTAGCTTATCCTGAAAGCGCGGATTATCCATCGCCCATTTATCGATACCGACCAGCGGGATATTCAGCGCGAGCAAGTTGCCGGCGAAATTGGAAGAGAGGAGCACGACGCGTTTCGGATCGGCCGGAACCTCGATCGGTCCTTTTTCGGATTGATAGGTGATCGTCCCTGCCTTCTTGCCGTCTGCGGGCGAGCCGTTCCCGTCCTTGGCGGGTTCGCTGCCGCAAGCGCTCGTCATCCATATGAGCAGCAGCAAAATGACGAAGGGGACCGGTCTTTTATTCATGATCAGCTCTCCTTAAATGATAATGATTTTCAATATCAATAAACACTATAATAACAGCTTCCAGCATTGTCAATATTTAAATTTCCGATTGTCAAAATGAGAAATTAAGGGTATATTTTTATGATAATGAGAATCAATATCATTGAAATGGAGGGCGGCTGCGGATGAACAACGAGGAGCTTTTCGACGTTACGATCATAGGAGGAGGGCCTGCCGGGCTTTACTCCGCTTTTTACAGCGGGCTCCGGGAAATGAAAACGAAGCTGATCGAATACCAGCCGCATTTGGGCGGGAAGCTGCACGTCTACCCGGAGAAAATGATTTGGGATGTCGGCGGTCTGACGCCTATCCCCGGCGAAAGTTTAATCCGGCAGCTTGTCCAGCAAGGATTGACGTTTAACCCGACTATCGTGCTGAATGAAAAAGTGGAATCGATCTCGCGCAGCGAGGAGGGACTTTTTGTACTGCGCGGCTCTTCGGGGCGTAAGCACGTTTCGAAAACCGTCATCGTTGCCATAGGAGGCGGGATATTGAACCCGCAAAAGCTGGAGATTGAAGGCGCGGAGAGGTTCGAGGTGTCCAACTTGAACTACACGGTGAAATCCTTGAAGCATTTCAAGGACAAGACCGTGATCATATCCGGCGGCGGCAATTCGGCGCTGGACTGGGCCAACGAGCTTGTTCCCGTCGCGAGGAAAGTATATTTAACCTACAGAAAAGATGCCATGGCAGGTCATGAAGCTCAGGTCACTCAGCTGATGAACAGCTCGGCCGTTTGTTTTTTCAACACCACCATCACGAAGCTGATCGCCGGCGCTGACCATGAACGAATCGAGCACGTTGAATTGACCGGGCAGCAAACCGGCGAAGTCATCCGTTTGCCGATCGATGAGGTGATTATCAGCCACGGCTACGAACGCGATGCGTCGCTGCTCGAAAACAGCGATGTAAAGCTTGAGCTGGCGGACAATTATTATATTGCGGGCAATGCCGCTTGCGAATCGTCCGTAAAAGGCATTTACGGTGCGGGCGATATTGTAAAATACGACGGCAAGCTCAATTTGATCGCCGGCGCTTTCCAGGATGCGGCTAACGCAGTGAATCAAGCGAAGCTGTATATTCAGCCGGAAGCAAGCAAGTCGGCCATGGTTTCCTCCCACAATGAAGCGTTCAAGGAGCGCAACCGGGAACTGGTCAAGCGGATGATGGGATGAAGAAGACGGACAATCCGGTGCACGCGCTCGCATAAATTCCCCAATCTTGGAAAACAATAAGTCAAAACGAGATGCCATCCAGGAGGGGTTTATGCGAGTATTGGTTGCACTGATGATTACAGCGTTGATGTTGGGGGGCTGCCGGACGGCAGACCGGGAAGACGACATGAATGCGAAGAGCTTGCAAAAAACCGTGACGATCCAGCAGCTCAGCGGAACACTCGGCAAGCTGCCGCCGCCGCCGATGAGTCGGGACATCATGAACAAATCGGACGATGAGATCGTCAGCTGGATCAAGCAGGTCGACGATTGGACGCATAAAGTGCTGTCTTCGCCGTTGACGGGGGAAATGGACGAGCCGTCCATGAAGGCCATGCGCAGCCATTTGATGCAGGTATACAGCATGGACATGGCCGATAAACTGATCGGATCTTTTTACAACCAGGACCCGCAGATCAACACGTATCAGGCTGTCAGCACGGATGCGGTGCTGTCGCTGCGCAGCGTGTACCGCGACTATGATTTGAAGAAGTCGCAGCCGTCGCCGGATCAATACCGCATCGATCTGGTCGGCAGCACGAAAAACGACCGCCAGGAGGTTCGCGTCGAACATAATTCGGCCTACCAGGTGCAGGGCGATCGCCTCGTCATCACCGAGTTCCGCACCTCCTGACGATACCGGATGCCGACAATATGAAGCCGTCTCGTTTGTAAAGCCGCTCCGGCTGTGCAAGCGGGACGGCTTTTTGCTGAAAAATAGTTGTTGCTGCGGAACATATCGTATGTTATGGTTGATGGAAATATTTTCAAGGTGGGATGCAGATGAACTTCATTGCCGGCGATCCGATTTTATTTTCCATTCCCGAAAGTTTCGAAAGCAAGCGGCTTCTTATTCGCGCCCCGTTATGGGGGGACGGCGAAAAGGTCAACGAGGCGATCAAGGAGAGCATTGAAGAACTGCGTCCGTGGATGCCATGGGCGCAAAATATCCCTACCGTAGAACAATCGGAAGCGGAAATCCGGCGATCCAGGCTGAAGTTTCTGGAGCGTACGGACCTGAGATTGCTGCTGTTTTCAAAGGAATCCGGCCAGTTTGTCGGAAGCAGCGGCTTGCACAGAATAAACTGGTCCGCGCGCGCGTTCGAGATCGGCTACTGGGTACGCTCGTCTATGGCGGGGCAGGGCTACATTACGGAGGCGGTTAGGGCGATCACCTATTTTGCCGCAGGAGGGCTGCAGGCGAACCGCGTCGAGATCCGCTGCGATTCGCGAAACAAACGGAGCGCAGGCGTCGCCGAGCGGCTCAGTTTCAAGCTGGAGGGCATTCTTCGCTGCCATACGCTGGGGGCGGACGGTGAGTTAAGAGATACGATGGTGTTTGCCAAGGCGCGCGGCTCCGAGTTTTAGTTTTGGCGCTGTTTATGCCGAATAAAGCTGCAAGATACGGGTCCGCCCTACAGGGGCGGATTTTTTGCTGCCCGGAAGTATGCGCTGCTTGGTGTTTTGCACGCGTACGACTTGCGAATTAGCCGCCGACTGGCCTCGAGACGGAGGCAAAATCAATCCGCGGGCCGTTTTTGGAAAATACCGGTTCATTTACAATAAGACATGTAAGCAATTCCTATACAGAAAAAAGAGATAAGGTGGAGAGAACCATGATAAACAAAAAGAAACTGGCAGCAGGCATACTTTCGGCAGCATTGCTTTTTAACGGAACGATCATTTTGACGCAACCCGCATTTGCAGACGATGATTGGAGTTACAAAGTCGTCAAAGCTCCGCTCGATTCGCAGAAGGTGGTGGACGAATGGATGACCTACCTCGTGATGCGCGTATCCACGATTGCGGACAAAGACTACAACGACATCCAGGCGGAGCTTGCTTCCGGCGGTACGCTCGCTGAAGCTTCCGGCATCTCCGCATCCGAGCTGACCGCCAGGTTGAACCAGGCGGCCGATCAGATCGCAGCTGCGGCAGCCCAATCCTACGAGGCGAAGCCGGAGCAGATCGAGAAGCTGAGATCGGAGCTTTACGGCAAAACGGCGGATGCGCTGGTCAAACCCGGTTTTGCGTATTCGGCACGTCAAACCGGCTCCGATTTTACATCGCTTCTGAACGATCAATTGAAGTCGTTGGCATTCTCGGCTGCGCAGCTGGCCGGCAAAGATTATCAGGACGTGAGCGATGCACTGAATCAGGGAGGTACGATTCAGAACGCTGTCGGGCTTTCGGCCGGCTATTTGGTCTCCAAGTTGACGGAGCCTCTGGAACAACAGATACAAGAGGCGCATAATTCGGGCAACATTTCGAAAAAGCAGGCCGAACAGCTGGAGAAGCAGGCGGAGGAGAAGATTACGGCGGCGATCCAAACGCCGGGCGGCGCAGCCGCTCTTGCGGAAACGGCTAAATCGGGTGCGAAGATCGACGGCGCCGTCTTTTTCCAAAAGCGGCTGCAATCCATCATCAGAGATGCGTCTTTGTTAACGGCTAATTTTGATGCCGATGAGCTGGTTTACGAAATCGAGCATGGGAAAAGCTTGCTCAAAGCGACCGGTCTTTCCTCGGAGCAGCTTATTTCCGGCCTGCAGGGCATCTGGAGCAGCGATATCGACGACGCCTATCGGAATGGGCAAATTACGGCGAAGCAGGCCGAAGAGCTGCGTGACCAGGCGCGGCAGCTGATTGCATCGGCTGTAAGGGGATAAGTGAAGACGGCACGATGATGAGAGCAAAATAAAAAACCGGAACGATAGTGGAATGTTGATTCCTTATCGCTCCGGTTTTTGAGTTTTGTTGGATATGAGAAAATCGAGTTCATGCATAAAATGGATTTTTCCAGGAGATTTTAATTCAAATCGAATAATAAGGAGTTGAAGCGCTCAATGGCCCAACCTGAAAATGACTATGGGGTAATCGGCAGTAAAATCGAAGCGGATTCGGATGTGAATGAGGACCGCGATCGGGAGGCGCAATTAGACGACTCCTTTGAAGCCTGGTATGAAAACGTCGGCGATCAAGTGAAGCGGAAGCTGGATCTTACGAACGTTCCGCAGGCCAATGTGTTCGAGGCGGCAGCGGATTTAGACGAGGACGCTTTGGAGGATCAAAAAAATTTGCAATAAGACCAAGCCCTCGAGTCCGTTGGCGGATAATCGGGGGCTTTTATTATGCTGTCTATGAATGTTGGCCAGATTCGTGGTACAACTGATATTAATAGATTTGGGAATATCGTTAATGTGAAATATGGAAGGGTGCGATGTATTGTGAATGAAGGGATGTACGTTTTCAAGCATCGATGTCTGTATTATCAAATTACGAAAAAAGAAAATGTTTATGTGCTGGTGTTCCCTTTAGGGAGGGAGCATGCCAATATTCAAGATATGTTTGAAAATTGCACTATTTACAAGCTGGAATCCGGGGACGAATTGCAAATGTTCGACCATACCGGGCAGATTAACCGAGGAATTGAATTTTCAGCCGTTGGTTTCTTTTAAAAAAAAGAAACCGTGGATGAGATAGGTAAATTATTAAACAGTCGGCGTTAAGAGAAGGTCTTGTTGTGATGGGTGACAAAAACATAATATCCATAAAGAGCCGCGCAAATTACGGCTTTTATGCTTGTGTGACGGGCGATCGCATTTTTAGCCAGGCAAACGTAACCGAGGGTCGCCACGGTTTATGGTCGAAATTAAAAGACCGGGACTCCTTGATACTAAGGAATCCCGGTCTTTTTAATTTACTAACTCTGGGTGCCATCCCGCTAGTATAGGCGTCCCGTGTTCATAAATAGAGGAACGTATGTTTGTTATTTCCGAGTGTATGAGCATCTCTGGAAAAATAGAGGAACTGAGGTGCGCTAAATTGGTGAAAAATGGCGTGAGGATCTGAAAAACAGACAAATAGCGCACTGGAGTTCCGCAAATGTTCCAAAACGTCCGAAAACGACCCGTTTAGCGAACCATAGTTCCGCCATCGCTATGGTCCGCCCGGCTACACCGTTCTTTCCCTCGGCGTCAGCCATGTGCCGCCTACGCGAGCGTCTGCGCCTGATGCAGGCGGCTGTACACGCCGCCTGCGGCGACGAGGTCGTCGTGCCGGCCCTGCTCGGCGACGCCGTTTTCGGTGACGACGACGATCCGGTCCGCGCTGCGGATCGTCGCCAGCCGGTGCGCAATGACGAGTGTCGTCCGTCCCTGCGACAGCTCGGCGAGCGCGGCCTGGATCGCCGCCTCCGTTTCGGTGTCGAGCGCGGACGTCGCCTCGTCGAGAATCAGGATCGGCGGATTCTTGAGGAACATCCGCGCGATTGCGAGCCGCTGCTTCTGCCCGCCGGACAGCTTCACGCCGCGTTCGCCGATTTGCGTGTCCAGGCCCTGCGGCAGCGAAGCGATGAACGCGCCGAGGTGGGCGCGGCGCGCGGCTTCGAGGATCTCGGCGTCGGTCGCGCCGAGCTTGCCGTAGGCGATGTTGTCGCGGAGCGTGCCCGCGAACAAAAACACATCCTGCTGCACGATGCCGATGTGCGAGCGCAGCGACTGCAGCGTCATGCGGCGGATGTCCCGCCCGTCGATCGCGATGCTGCCCCCGTCCACTTCGTAGAAGCGGGGGATGAGGCTGCACAGCGTCGTCTTCCCGGCGCCGGACGGGCCGACGAACGCGACCGTCTCGCCGGCGCGCACGCGCAGGTTGATGCCGCGCAGCACCTGCGCATGGCCTTCGTAGCCGAACGACACATCGCGGAATTCGATGTCGCCGCGCAAGCCCTGCACGCGCACTGCGTCCGGCGCGTCGACGATATCCGGCTCGGTGTCGATGATTTCGAGAAACCGCCGGAAGCCGGCCATGCCTTTCGGGTAACTTTCCATAAACGCGTTGATTTTCTCGATCGGCTTGAAGAAAATGTTCGTAAACAGCAGAAACCCGACGAATTCGCCGTACGTCAGCTTGCCGCGTACGACAAACCACGAGCCGCAGATGAGCACGACCAAAGCGATCAGCCGCATCAGCATATACATGCCCGACGCGCTGTACGCGATGATCCAGTACGACCGTAGCTTGGCGCTGCGGAACCGGCGGTTGCTTTCGGAAAATTTGGCGAGCTCATGCGCCTCGTTCGTAAACGACTGCACGACGCGGATGCCGGACACGCTGTCCTCGACCTGCGCGTTGACGTCGGCGATATCCGCAAACATTTTGTCCGCAGCCCGGACAAGCAGCCGGTTGAACAGCACGATGAGCCAAATGATGATCGGCACGATAACGAAGGTGATCACCGCGAGCTGCCAGTTGATCGTCATCATGATCGCAAACGAGCCGAGCAGCGTCATGGCCGCGATAAACAGATCCTCCGGCCCGTGATGCGCCATCTCGCCGATCTCGAACAAATCGTTTGTCAGCCGCGACATCAGGTGCCCGGTCTTGTGATTGTCGAAGAAGCGGAACGACAGCCTCTGGATATGCGTGAACAGCTGCTGGCGCATATCGTATTCGATGTTGATGCCGAGCTTGTGGCCCCAATAGGTGACGATAAACTGCAGTCCCGTGCTCATCATGTACAGCACCAGCAGCCCGGCGCACGCCCAGACGATCCAGCCCCAGCTTTGGCTCGGCAGCAGCGTGTCGACGACCCATTTCACCGCAAGCGGAAACGAAAGCTCCAGCAGAGCCGCCAAAACGGCGCAGCCGAAATCGAGCAAAAACAGCTTCTTATGCGGCGCATAATACGAGAAAAACCGGCGTACCAAAGCATCACATCCTTACCTGTTCGGTTTGTATGCTTGCATTATAGTTCCGCCCGCCGCACTCGGCAAGAGAAAATTCCGTTTTATCCCAACCGGCCCATCACCGGAAAAAATAATCGAGCCCCATCGCTTCGCGGACTTCAAGCATCGTCTCCTTGCCCAGCTCGCGCGCCCGATCCGTCCCGGCAAGCAAAATCTCCTTCACCCGTTCGGGACGCTGCTCATAAAACGCCCGCCGCTCCCGCATCGGTTCAAGCAGCCCGTCGATCGCCGCGGCGACCAGCTTTTTGCAGCCGCTGCAGCCGATCGTACCCTTGGTGCAGCTTTCGCGGATTTCCGCGGCCCCCTCCGGTCGGAACGCTTCGTGGTAAGAGTAGATCGGGCATATGTCCGGATGTCCCGGATCGTCCTTGCGCACGCGTGCCGGATCCGTGACCGCCTTGCGAATCCGGCTCTCCAGCTCCTCGCGCGACGAATCCAAAGCGATCGCGTTGCCTTGGCTTTTGCTCATTTTCCCGTGCCCGTCGAGGCCGGCCAGCCGCGGCACGTCTCCGACGACGGCGCGCGGCTCCACCAGCACCGGGCGGTACAGCTCGCCAAACCGGCGCACGATTTTGCGCGTCAGCTCGAGGTGGGGGAGCTGATCCTCGCCGACCGGGATAATCGTCGCCTTGCAAAACGTAATGTCCGCGGCCTGACTGACCGGATAGCCGAGGAAGCCGTAATACATTTCGTCCAGCCCGCTGCCTTTCGATTCGGCTTTTACCGTAGGATTGTGGCGCAGCGCATTAACGGTGACGAACATCGAATAAAACACCGTCAGCTCGGCGATTTCCGGCACCATCGACTGCACGAAAATAAACGACTTCTCCGGATCGATGCCGGCAGCCAAATAATCGAGCGCGACATCGAACAAGTGGCCGCGAATCAGCTCCGGTCTATCGAAATGCGTCGTCAGCGCCTGCACGTCCGCAAGCATGACGAGCGTTTCATACTGCGACTGCAGCTCCACCCGGTGCTTCAGGCTTCCGACGTAATGGCCGATGTGCAGCCTTCCGGTGACGCGGTCGCCCGACAATACGCGTTCTTTCAAACTTTTTTCCATATGAACTCCTCCTTGACGAGTCCCCCAAAAGTGAAGCGAACCTCTGCAGCCTATTCCTGTTACTTTTGGGGGAGCCCCCGAAAAACGAGTCCCCCAAAAGTGAAGTGAACCTCTGCAGCCTATTCCTGTTACTTTTGGGGGAACCCCCGAAATGAATTGACTTGCCGAACAATCCGACGCTGCGCCACCACCAGCCATCCTCCATGGCCATCACCCCCCTTCGATACCAACGCCCGAAAACGCAAAAAAACCTCGTCCGCATAAGGACGAAGTTGTCGTGGTGCCACCTTAATGAACCGAATCCCGGCTATGTGCCACTCGGTCCGCTCTTCCGGGTACGGAGCTGTTTCAACGTCAGGCTAAACCGGCGCTCGCTCGATACCTTTCCCGTGATAACGGCGGGATGTCCCGGCTTTGCCTAATTGAGCTTCGGGCAGAGCCCGAGAGGCCGTTCGGCAAGCAACTCCGAAGTCCATTCGCTGTTCGGCCAGCGCCGGTTCGCACCACCCACCGGCTCTCTGAAGCTTCCTCCGCCCAGCTACTTACCCTTCATCGACGTTGTTAATGATACATTCTAGTGCGGTTTGGCAAAATAGTCAATACACCGTGCAACTTTTTTCCAAACCGGATCGTCTGAAAGAGTGCTCCGGAGCAAAAATACGAAGAATGGAGAATTCGTTTATGAAAAAATGGTTTATGCTGATGTTGACGCTGCTGCTCGCGGTTTCCGCATTCGGCGGGACCGTATGGGCGTTTTCCGACCTGGACAATGTCGACGGCAAAGAGAAGATCGCTTCCCTGCAAAGCCGCGGCATTGTGAGCGGGGTGGACGGAGAGCATTTTCAGCCTCGCGGCAAAGTGAGCTACGCACAAGCGGTGCATATGGTCGTTAAAGGACTGAAGCTGAATATCGATAACATCAAGTTCATCAAAGAACCGAAAGCGAGCGACTATTTCACTTCCGTGCCGGACGATGCCTGGTATGCGCAATCGTTTATTATCGCCCAGCTGAACGGGCTGCCGCTGGCTAAAGACGTTAATCCGAATGCGGTCATTACCCGCGAGCAGTTCGCCGACCTGCTCATGCAGGCTGTGCTCAAAACCGGGGACTACGCATTCGTCAAAATGCTGATGGTTTACGCCGACGAGGACGAGGTCGATCCGGCTTACAAAAACAGCATTCAACTGCTGCTGCTCGGCAAAATCGCATCTCTCGACAAAGACCGGAGGTTTTATCCGAAGCAGGAGCTGACCCGCGGTACGGCGGCGGTTTGGCTGCACGACGCGATCAAGTTTGTCGAGAGCCACGGCGGCAAGGGCAGCGCTCCCGAAGAGCCTTCCCAGCAGGAGCAGGTTGCCGTGACGGTGGAAAAAGTAAATGACGACGTGAACAAGGTCACGTTGTCCTGGGGGCAAAAGCCGAACCCGGGGTATGCGGTCCAAATTGCCGGCATCGACTTTACCGATGCGGGTATCGCGGAAATCCGCTACACGCTGAGCTATCCGGATCCGGATAAAAGCTACGCGGCGGTTATTACCGAACCGAAGGCGGATACTTATGTTTCGTCGAAGTACCAGGCTGTCGCCAAGCTTGTGAAATAATGCTGAATTGTTCTTGTGAAACCGATTCGATATGCCTCTTGAAAGCGCGGAGCCTCGTCTCCGCGCTTTTCATTTTGTCCGGGGCCGGGACAACGAAAAAGGCCGCTCGCAGGCATGAAGCGCTGCAGGCGGCCTTGGTATTTACATGGAACCCAGGTTATGATAAGCGGCAATAAGCGCGATCGTCAGTCCCAGGGAAACTAACGCATACGCCAGTTGTCTGAATGACCACTCGTTCATAGCAGGTCCTCTCCTTCGTCCGGACGCGTCAACCGCGTCTTTGTATAATTATATTTTACATGAACGCAGCAGTGCGCAGTGTTAAGGTTTCGTAAAAAATCACTTGCCTCTCATCCGCTTCAGCTCGTGCAAAGGATAAAACGTCCCGCGCCACATGATGCCGCCGCGGCGCAGCGTTAGGCCTACGGAGCGGGATATCACCCAGACGAACAGAAGCACCGTAAGCGGAAGCGCGGCGATTTCCGCTCCGGCCTTGGCGCCCAGGGTACGGATGTGCACCGCGTACAGCGAAGCCATCAGGATCGCGGACAAGCCGTACAGCAAGGCCGTGTTTACTCCGAACAGCCACAATCCGACCCAGGGGAACAAGAACAGCAGGAGCTGCCCGGCGGTGGCCGATACGGCAAGCCCGGTCCGGTAACCGAAGCCGGAAAAGACGTTTTTCTCCAGGCCGCGGACCGCCTCGGGCAAATCCGCGTACCATTCGACTTCCAGCGAGTCGGCCGCCGAAGCCAGGCGCTGGCGCAAGCCGGCTTGCTTGACGCGCAGCCCGAGCTGCAGATCATCGTCAGGCCGCATCGCGATCGCCATGTGCGTGCCGATCGCCTCGTAGGCGCGGCGGGTCAGCAGGTTGAAGGCGCCGATGCCCATGCCGAAGCGGCGCTGGCTGTCGATGTTGCTCCGCCATGGGCGGATAAACAGGCTGAGGCTGAAGAAGAAGTAACGCACGAACGCTTTCAGCCAAAAGCCTTTCGCAATGATCGCGGGCGCGAGCGTCACGTGGTCGGCCTGCTCGCGCTGAAGAAAGGCGACGGCATCCTGAATCGCGTCCGGCCGGAAACGGATGTCGGCATCGGTGAATACAATGTATTGTCCCCGCGCTTCCAGGTAGCCTTGGTAAAGCGCGTGATTTTTCCCCAGCCAGCCTTTCGGCAGGCTTGTAATATGAATGACCTTGAGCGAAACGGGAATATCGCGCTTGCCTTCGGACCACCGCTTGAGCTCGTCCAGCCTGAGGCCGGTCGCGTCCTGCGACCGGTCGTTGACGGCGATGATTTCCAGGCGCGGGTACGTTTGGCGCAGCAGGTGGCGGACGGTGTCGCGGATGGACGCCTCCTCTTCCTTGGCGGCGACCACGACGGAAACGAGCGGCGGCGGTTCGGCAATCGGCAAACCGCGGGGCAGCCGGTGCATGAGTCGGGCGGCGCGCGCCGTATCGACCAGCACGTACAGCCAATAAACGAGTATGAAAAGCGCGATGACGGCAGGGGCGGTCATGGGCAGCACCTCGCGAAGTCGGGTGTGATTTCGAACATGATTTTGTCGGCATTATAACACGATGCTTCGCATACAAACAAATACGCAGGCGGATATGGTACAATATGGGGTAGCATGGAGTTCAGGAGGAACGTATGGACGGTAGCTGGGATCACCGAATGTTTCGCAAAAAGCTGAAAGGAAGCGAGCTGGAATCGTTTTTCCGGTACATTCGGGAAGAGCCGCTCGAGGCGGATCAGCTTGTATTTTTATGTATCGGGACGGACCGGTCGACAGGGGATGCGCTCGGACCGATCGTCGGCACGATGCTGGAGGATGCCGGATATGCTCACGTGATCGGCACGCTGCGCAGGCCGTTCGATGCGAGCAACATGCTTGCCCGGCTGCAGGAAATTCCGCCCGGGAAAAAGGTGATCGCCATCGACGCATGTCTTGGTCAAGCGGCGTCAGTCGGCTGCTTCCAGGTATCGAATCAGCCGCTGATGCCCGGCAAGGCGGTCGGGATGGGGCTTCCCGGCGTCGGCGATTACGGGGTGGCGGCGATCGTCAACGTCGATGAAGGCAACAAATATTCGATCCTGCAGAGCACCTCGCTGTACAAGGTGCTCGAAATGGCGAAGGCGATCGCCCGGGCGGTGATCGCCGTATTCCCGCTGGAGGAGGACTCGGAGGAAGGGGAGGATTCGGATGAGACATGACGGCATCCGTTTCGACGGCGGTTTGGATAAGCATTTGGGGAACCGGAGCAAAGCGACGCTGAAGGATGTGTCCGTGCGGCGCATCTTTTCTTTGTTCCGCGGATATTACTGGCCGCTCGCGGCGATTTTGCTGCTGGCGCTCGGGGCGGCGCTCATCGGGCTGATCCCGCCGCTCGTGATGAAGGAGATCATCGACCATGCGATCCCCGAGCGCAACATGAGCATGCTGTTTACGATGGTCGGGCTGATGGTGCTGCTGCCGCTGGTCAGCGGCCTGCTCGGCGTCTGGCAAAACCACGAGAACACGAAGGTCGGTCAAGGCGTCATGCGCGACTTGCGGCATTCGCTGTTCGTCAATCTGCAGCGGCAGTCGATGGCTTTTTTTACGAATGCGAAGGCGGGCGAGCTGATCCAGCGGCTGACGGGCGACGTGCAGGCGGTGCAGGGCGTCGTGACGACGCTCGTCGTGCAAACCGTGACGCAGGCGGTTATCGTCATCACGTCGGTAGCGATTTTGTTTGCGCTCGATTGGCGGCTCGCCTTGCTGTCCGTCGTCATCCTGCCAGTGTTTATTTTGCCGGTGCGCAAGGTATCCGATTTGCGTAAGCGCTTGCGCATCGAAACGCAGCGGGTGCGCGGCGAGATGTCGGCGCAGCTGGGGGAAATTTTCGGCGTTTCGGGGGCGCTGCTGACGCGGATTTTTCAAAGGGAGCCGGATCAGCAGCGAAAGTTCGGCGAGCTGAACCAGCGGGTGATGGACCTGGAGCTCAGGCTGAATCTCGTCGGCCGCTGGTACGGCATGGTCATCGGTTTGCTCGGGCCGCTCGGCACCGCGCTCATTTATTTGTACGGCGGCTACAACATCATTCATGGCACGATGACGATCGGCGCAATCGTCGCCTTTACGGCGTATCTCGGGCGGCTGTACGGGCCGGTCGGCACGCTTTTGAATTTGCACGTGGAAGTCGGCACCGCGCTCGGCGTGTTCCAGCGCATTTTCGAATACCAGGATTTGGAGCCGGATATTGTCGACTCCCCTCGGGCCGCCGAGCTGCCGACAGTGCGGGGGCACGTGGAATTCCGCAACGTGTCGTTCGCCTACAAGCCGGGACAATATGCGCTTCGCCACGTCGGCTTCGAGGTCGAGCCCGGCGAGATGGTCGCGGTGGTCGGCCCGAGCGGCGCCGGCAAATCGACGCTGATCGGGATGCTTGCGCGGCTGTACGACCCGACCGAAGGCCGGGTGCTGCTGGACGGGCACGACCTGCGGGACGTGACGCTGGCCAGCGCGCGCAGCCAGGTGGCGTTCGTGACGCAGGAATCGTTTATGTTTCATGCGACGGTGCGCGAGAACCTGCTGTTTGCGAAGCCGGATGCGACGCAGGAGGAGCTGGAGACGGCGTGCCGCCAGGCGTACATCCACGACCTGATCGCCTCGCTGCCGGAAGGCTACGATACGATGGTCGGCGAGCGGGGGCACCGCCTGTCCGGCGGGGAACGGCAGCGGATCGCGATCGCCCGCGCGATTTTGAAAAATCCGCGCATCCTCGTGCTGGATGAAGCGACCTCGCACCTCGACTCCGAGTCCGAGGCTTATGTACAGTCCGCGCTCGAGCAGCTTATGCGCGGCCGCACGACGCTTGTCATCGCGCACCGCCTGTCGACGGTGCTGGCGGCCGACCAGATCGTCGTGCTGGACGGCGGCCGGCTCGTCGAGAAGGGGACGCATGCGGAGCTGCTCGCGAGGGACGGCCTGTACGCGCGGCTGTACCATACGCAGTTCGCCAAAGCGACGGCGAGCGCGGAGTCGTAAGCGGCAATACCGGATAACACCAGACCGATCCTATTTTGGGATCGGTTATTTTTGTTTGGCAGGGCGCGAACACGGTCCTCAAGTTGGTATCATTCTGTCATAATAGCTGACCACAAATTCCTTAAAGCGGGATGCAACCGGCGGCAAGTACCTTCCCTCAACCATCACTATGACACGTTCGCTCTTTGGTTCCCGGATGCGGATCTGGGCAAGTTTGTTTTTGTCCAGCCCGGCATCGGGGAGCAAAGAAATGCCCAGGCCTGCAGCGACGAGCGCGGCTACGGTGGCGACTTCTTCCCCTTTCAGCTAATGGTTCACATTACTTCGGAAGAAATCGCAAACGTTTTTTTGCCGAATTTAGTATTTTCCATATACCGAATCAATTCTCCGCTATTTTTTTTAATGGATAAGCTTATTTCGACTTGTTCGCCATGAAGTTCGGTAATTTTGTATGTGACGATTTCTGCGTTATCTTGATTCTTTTCAATCGTCATATTTCCATATTTATTTAATCCGCACAACCTTAGGATGCTGAATTCCGTATAAGGATGCCGACCAGCAAAAGGTAATAAATTGACGATTTTCTCCGTCCCTTCAGGTGAAATTTCGGATACTCCGATTGACATTGAACCGTACCATGAAACCTTCCGAGTCCCTTTATACTGCTTTCCGCCGATTTCATTAACTATTGAAGTTTCAACGATGCTGTCTCTCGTATATTCTCTGTTCAAATTGACTTCAATGTCTGTGTGCATATCTCCGGGCCAATACGCGATTCCTTTGAGCGATAATGTTGGTTTGGCCTCATACCCCGAAATAGCATCGATGATCGCTTGTTGTTCGTCCGAGAAAGCAACATTTTGATTTTCTAAGGATTGATTCCCTGTTATCGTGATTTGTTTTTTTGTATCATCATAATTCACGGTATAACCGAACGTTTCCGCAATAAAACGGAGTGGCAAGTAACTTAAGTCATTTACAAGCAAATAGCTTTCTGTCACAGTTTCCGTCTTGTTTCCATTCCTCACCAATGCCCCTCGGGGTTCCTGATATAGCGTTTTGAGAGGAGAAATAAAAATGGTTTTTTCTTTATCTGCCCACTGTATCGTTCGGTCAAGATCATTATATTTTACGACAATATGAAATATTTCCAGTATCGTTCTGGCCGGCATATAGGTTAAATCGCGATAAACAAAAGGGCTGCCTTTTATTATATAATCCGCCCCGTTCACTTTAATGGGGTAGTCAACATCAAAATTGGTCTCATCTAAGCTTTTGGGTAAAGGCATGTTTATTTCGATCAGTGAAGCTGATTCTCCGTATGCAATATTGCTGCCAAACAGTAATAACGAAATAACCACTGCCAAGCTTATTGTTTTGATTCGCATCGCCTATAACCTCCAGCAGGAAAAACAGATAAAATGAATAATGAAAGTAATATGTATGGAACAGGATCGCCACCTTAAAAGTCAACAATGACTCTTTGAAATAGCCGCCAAAAGACGTAAGGTAATTTGTGTGTTTCAAACAACACGGCCTATAAATATACTATCATGTTAAATGATGTAAATTAAGTTGATTTAATGTTAATATTATGGAAAATAATTCATTGTATGTTTCAAATTTCAATAAAGCCAACCGGGCGACGATCGCCACAAATCAACTCGGATGATATCCCGGTCCGGTTCGAACCGTCCGTCCCCCTCCCCTTCGATCAACGTTCGCGCTTTCATATCGTTCCACGCATCCTTCGTCCAGTGCTTCTCCAAATCGTCGAAAGACCTGGAATAGCACATTGGTCGCTATCTCATACGGACCACCTTGCGGCAAGACGACACCCTGCTCAGAGTATCAAGCCGCCAGCCCTGCTTGAGCCTGACGCTATACGTCGTGGACGATAGCTGCTTGATGATCGCCTCTACTATCCCTTTCGTTCCGTCCGTGAACCTTGACGCATGCCTTCAACTTGATCGTCCCGTGGATAGCGAAACGGGCCCTGCGCCGTTTCCATCTCCGTGCCATGGAAATCGGCAAATTACTTTCCTCCCTGGCGAGTCATCTGAAAGATCCCGGGCTGCTGATGTTGTACGGCATCGGATTCCTGATCCTTGGCAGCAATGTTGCCTTGTTCAATTACATAGGGTATGTTTTAGCCGCTCCGCCGTACTCGCTCCGCCAAAGGCATTATTTACCGGCTAATCGGAACTTTTGGTAAATTCCGTGCGTCTACTCAGTTATGAACCGGTATAGAGTGATTGGAGGAACGAAAATTGAGGCTGTTGAAGGGCGCAGGATTTACATGCTCTCGGGTTGTATGTACAAAGACCGGCAGCGGAAATTCGGCGGTAGGCCCTGCGGGTAAGGAGTCCGGGACGTCCAAGCATAGTACGAGTATGGCGGCAAAATGGCTTCTGTTAACGGGGGGGATTTCCATACTCGCGGGCATTTTGTACATTCCCGGGTTATCCGGCTCTTGGGGCATTTCGTTTGCCTTTATGCAGGATGAAATCGGCTCGGAACGACCGCTTGTCACTTACTGGGCTCAGGTTTCCATCGCCGTCGGCATGATCGCCTTGTTGTTTTCGCTGCTTTTTTGGCGGCGCGGACAGGGCCAGGGAAGTTTCGCGAAGTTTTCGATCATAGCGGTCGCCTGCGGGGTCTTCTCGCTGCAAACGATTCCTCTCATTGCGTGGCTATTTGTCGTTATTCTCGCGATGGACGGTTTTTTGCCGGCCCTTCTTCATTTTGCTCTTCTGGTTTTTGCCCTGAGGACGATTAAGGAATTTTACATTTAAGGAAGTGATATGGTGGGCCGGGAAGCGAATATGAAGCGGGAGCTGGAATTATTTCAAAGCCTGATATCGGAATATGCCGAATTTGGCTACAAGGAGGCATTGTCCGGGCAGTTGCTTGCCATGATGAGGGAGTGGGCGGAACAGGGACAAAGCGAGATTTTGCTGGAGTCTGTGGAGTGGATGGAGGCGCACGTTCGTCCCAAGGAGCAAAACTGGAATGGGTTGAATCATCTGCTGGACCGTCTTGACATGTATTTTGCTCAGCTCTACACAGGAGCGGATGCGCTGTTTTGCCTGCTTCGGCTTCTAACGGAACGGCGCGGGGCTCAATCCGCCTTTCCGAGGAACCCGCGGTCTTACAATCTGCGTTATTATATGGCGCTTATGGCGGCGAACCGTTCGGCGGAAGGGCTGCACCGCATACTGGAGAATGCGGCCGAAGATCGGCGGGTATCGCTGGAGGCCAAGGTGCTTCTTCTGTACGAAATGGCTGCAAGGGGGAAGGTCGATGAACGGCGCTCTGTCGTACGGCATGTCTGTGACAAAGCGGAAGCGGAGAATCACCCGTTGGTTTGGCTGCCGCTGACCTTAACGTCCCTGGAGGAAGAGATTTCGCTTATGTATTATAACCGTGACGGCGGCGGCGGACACTCTACTCCGTTTGGACCGCATCGGCGTGTATCCGAGGAGAAATACCGGGACACGAAGGCAAGGTCGGCGGATACGGGGGTTGCCCCTTCTGCATTCCATCCGATCCATACGGATGAAGAACTGATGGGCATGCAATCCGCCGTGCGAAATTGGATGGATCGGTCGAACGGGAAAACGGAAGCCGCCGTTTTCGATTTGCAGACGCGTCATGAACCGGATCAAATCGCACCGGAGCTGCTGCTGAGTTTCGGCCTGACTTGCCTGCACGGTGCGCCGGCGGAGCATGTGCTGCTGGAAGGAATGCGTCCCGCCCGGATATTCAGCCTCCTTTATTCGGCCGCGGCCAACGGCGGGGCTTACAGCAGCGGGGATCTTAACGCATACGGCCGGCTTGAGGCATGGCGGTCGATGGGGGCGTTGGCCGGGGCGCCGGACGATGCGGATATGCCGTTTGTGCTGAAGCAGGCGGAAAGCTGCCGTTGGTGGTATTTCGAGGCGCCGACGCCGTGGTTTCACCATGTGGCATGGGACTTCGGTATCGCAGCTCTTCGGCCGGACGGACGCACGCTGGCCGTGCTGGCGGCAACCGATACCGATTGAACTTCGCCATTTTTGAGAGTCAGGCCGAAGCTCCGGCTGTTTTCGTATGCGCCGGAGGCAATCGGGAGCCGTTGTTCGAGGAGTAGCTATGACTAAAGATCACGCAGGTTCATAAAGGAACTGCAGTGCGCTAAAATGCCCATTTCGAGTGGTTTGCCAAATTTAAAGGAACTCAGGTGCGTTATTCCCATGTTTTTCCGGTCCTCACGCCGTTTTTCCCCGATATAGCGCATCTCGGTTCCTTTATTTTTTCAGATATGACCATTCACCCGAAGATAGCGAACGTCAGTTCCTTTATTTCGTGAACTGTGAACTGTTCTTAGGTTTCTTCGATCTGTTTGACGCTTCTCCGCCTTGGTCAAAATGTTCAGCTAGGAGTCTGTCCGACGAAGCAAAATTGGTGAATTTTTATTCAATGACGTGTATTCCACGTAAGGGATTGCCTCTCCACCGCTCTTGAAATCAAGTTCAATTGAATAAAAATTCACAACATCCAATCCGTCGGACAGACTCCTAGAAGAGTGCCAACCACGCCTGGCAAGGGTATAATAAAATGGTAAAAGCAAACAATATAGCGGGCTTCCCTATAATTGATCAGACTTCGACAAATTGTAATGCCCTCAGGGGACAAGGAGATAAGATGAACGAAAACACAGCAATCCTAAAAACAGGATGGAACTTTGACAACAGCTATGCCCGGCTGCCGGACGTATTTTTTACGCGGCTCGCCCCGACGCCTGTACGGTCGCCGAAGTTAATCATATTCAATGAGCGGCTCGCGGCATCTCTGGGCTTGAACGTTCAGGCGCTGAGAAGCGATGAAGGTGCAGCGGCGTTTGCCGGCAACCGGATTCCCGAAGGCGCGGAGCCTCTCGCACAAGCTTATGCGGGGCATCAATTCGGGCATTTTACGATGCTGGGGGACGGCCGGGCCATCCTGCTCGGCGAGCAGATTACTCCCGAAGGCGAACGGTTCGATATCCAGCTTAAAGGGTCGGGCAGAACGCCGTACTCCCGCGGCGGCGACGGCCGGGCGGCGCTCGGGCCGATGCTGCGCGAATATATCATCAGCGAAGCGATGCATGCGCTTGGCATTCCGACCACCCGCAGTCTGGCGGTGGTCACGACCGGCCAGGGCATCCAGCGCGAAACCGAGCTGCCTGGAGCTGTTTTGACCCGCGTCGCTTCGAGCCATATTCGCGTCGGCACTTTTCAGTATGCCGCCCGATGGGGGACCGTCCAGGATCTTCGGACTTTGGCCGACTATACGCTGCAAAGGCATTTTCCGGAAGCGGGCGCGGACGATAACCGCTACCTTTCCTTGTTCCGGGAAGTAGTCCGGCGGCAAGCGTCGCTCATTGCCAAATGGCAGCTCGTCGGCTTTATCCATGGGGTCATGAACACCGACAACATGGCGCTGAGCGGCGAGACGATCGATTACGGCCCGTGCGCCTTTATGGACGCGTTCGACCCTGCCACGGTGTTCAGCTCCATCGACGTGCAGGGCCGCTACGCATACGGCAACCAGCCGTATATTGCCGCGTGGAATCTCGCAAGGTTGGCGGAGGCTCTTCTTCCGCTGCTGCACGATGATGAGGAGCAGGCGGTGAAGCTGGCCGAGGAGGCGCTTGCCGATTTCACCAAGCAGTTCCAAAGCCAATGGCTTGCGGGAATGAGAGCGAAGCTGGGCCTCGCGGGCGCTCAGGCCGAGGACGAAATCTTGATCAAAGATCTGCTCGACATGATGCAGAAGCATCGCGCCGATTACACCAACACGTTCCGCGCGCTCACTTTTGCCAAGCCGGAAGAGACGGCTATGTCGGGCGCCTCGGAATTTACCGAGTGGCAAAAGAGGTGGCGGGAGCGGCTGAGCGGGCAGCGGGAATCCGAAGACGTCTCGCAGCAGCTGATGCGCAGCAGCAATCCCGCGGTCATCCCGCGCAATCACCGGGTGGAGGAGGCGCTGGAGGCCGCGGTGGACCGCGGAGACTACAGCGTGATGGAGAGGCTGCTTAAGGTTCTTGCCGATCCTTATGCGCACTCCCCCGAACAGGCCGAGTACTGCAAGCTGCCCGAGCCGTCGAACCGACCATACCGTACCTTCTGCGGCACCTGATGCCTATTTTGGAAAAGGGCCCTCCGCGGCCCTTTATACGACTTTTGCTGCGGACAAACTTTTCGAGCTTGGTCGATTAATCTCCTCTTGCAAAATAGAGGCGTATGAATTCATAATGAGGAAAATGCTTGGAGTAAGCGGGTGCAGTCATGGAGCCGTATGTTATCAAAAAACCAGTTCCGTATTACGATCAGTTGTACCATACCATTAAAAAGATGATTCTTGACGGGGTTTATAAGCCGGGCGAAAGAATCGTCGAATCCAAGCTCGCCAAAGAGCTGAATCTTAGCCGAACTCCCATACGGGAAGCGATAAGAGCGCTTGAGAATGAAGGACTTGTGTTATTGGACGAGAAATCGAGGGTTATCGTCTACAGCCCTACCGTCGAAGACGTTGAGGATGTGTATCAGTGCCGCATGGCGCTCGAATCGCTAGCCGTCAAATTGACGATCCAAAGAGCGTCCGATCATGAGATCGGCGAAATTGAGAACATTTTACAGCAGGCGGACCGAAAAATCGGGCAAAAGGATTACTTAAAAGATGAAGTCATCGATCTGAACGTTCAATTCCATAACCTGATTATTCAATTCAGCAGAAACAATTTGCTGCAAAAACATTTAAACAGCATCAAATCCCGTATACATTTGTATCGCGTTTTAAATTTTCAAGGCGAGAACAGGGACCGGGCCATTTATAACGAACATAAAGAAATATTCGACTGGATGAAGCAAAGAAATGAAGATAAAGCGTCCGAGGCCATGGTCAACCATTTAGTCCACGATTATCATCATTTGATCGAAGTGTTGAAATCGCAATCCGGCTAACGTCTCATCGAAGCACCACTCCGATATGGAAGGGGTGCTTCGTTTTTTTGGGGTTATTTTTCACTCTGCAGTGATCCTCCTTTCGCTAAACGATAGCTCACCCCGAAAATGAGTAACGCTGCAAATACGGATCCCCCTCCCACGAATCCAAGTTCGGTAGCGGATCCGTATTTCAGTACAAGTCCTCCGATCAGCGATCCGAGCGCGCTGCCCAAATAGATGAAAGAATTATGCAGAGAGAGGACAATGCCTGCATTTTTTCCGGACAATCCGATCAGCCTATGCTGTTGTGCCGGATTGAACGTATATCCGCTGAAGCCCCATAAGGCCATCGCTGCAAATCCGAACGCCAGCGAATGCAAGATGGATAAGCTCGTTACGGCAATGAGGAGTAAAACTAGAGCCAGAACGATGGTTCGGGAGGAACCGAACCGGTCGGCGGAAAAACCGCCAAAGTTGACACCGAAGAAGCTGGCGATTCCGGCGACGAAAAGCATAAGGGAGATCGTTTGTCCTGTGCCTCCCAGCCGCCCAAAAATGTCTGAAACATACGTATAGACAATGAAAACTCCAATCCCCCATGTTAAAGACGTTAATAAAGCGGATAAAATCAAAGGGTGCCTCAGGAATGACAATCGGTCTTTCAAGGATACGACTGCGGGCGCGTCGATAATCGGAAAAAATATACGAATGACGACCGCTGCGAACATCGACACAAATCCAACGATCCAGAAAGTCATTCTCCAATCATGAAGCGAAGCAATCCAGGTACCTAACGGAACTCCGAATATAAGAGCGACGGTCGATCCCCCAATAACAATGGAAAGCGCACGTCCGCGTTTGTCGGAATCCACCAACGCCGCTGCGGTGTAATTGGCGGAAGGAGCAAATAATCCGGCACCGGCGGCGGTAATGATCCGTCCTAAGAGAAGAACCCAATACGTGGACGCCAGTCCGCAAAGGAAATTTCCAACGGAGAATAGAAGCAAAGACCACATAAGCAATTGCCTTCTTTCCGCAAGCCCGGTCATTGTCGTTAGAATAGGAGAACCAAGGGCGTAGGCAATTGAAAAAACAGTTACAAGCTGCCCTGCGGCGGATAAAGAAACGTTTAAATTTTGAGCCAGTGCAGGAAGCAAACCCGCAATCATGAAACCCTCCGTTCCAACAGCGAATGTGCCCAAGGCTAATGCGAGGATACGATAATTCATAAACACGAACTCCTTTCGAGTATTTCAAAACAACCGAAATAGTTACATTGATAAGCGGAAAATCTCATTGATACCAGTTCAGTTACATTGAAATGTAAAAAAATTTTGCATGTAATCAAAGCCTCATACTGTCGGTCGGACTTTATAATTGTTTATTGTTGCCTTGAACGAGAGTTTCTTCTAACAAATCGGCAATCGTCACTTGAGCCAGTTGTCGTTTCATTGCTTCCTCGGCACTGCTGTAAATAGGATTCAATGCAGGCTGTATCCCCTTCCCAATAATGCATCCGGAGTTTGGCGTACTATGATGCAGTTCGAACAGCGGTTTTTGAACAACTGCTTCGTATACTTCAAGTAATGTAATAGAGTCAGGATTTCTTGCAAGTTTCCAGCCTGCACCGGTTCCACCGTGCTGAACAATGACCAAACGCGCTTTTCCGAGCGAGCCTAAAATGCGGCGAATAAAAACAGGACTTGTGTTCACGCTGGCTGCAATCCGATCCGAGGCGACAAATTCGTCTCTATCTTTTGTCATTTCAGCAATCCATGCCAAGATGTGAAGCGCTATCGAATATCGGCTGACTACTGCCACGTATCGCTCCCCCCTTTCAACAATACCAATATAGTTACATTGATGGTTTATGTCAATGGTGCTCACTGTTCTTTTGAAGTTTTTTTCATCTACAAAAAAGTGCAAGCCGAACAAGAATGTCCTGTTGCTCATTCAAGAAAATTCCTCTATTGTAAAATGGGTTGAAGCGAAAAACAGACAGGGTGGGAGAATGTGATGAGCAAAAAGCTTTACCACGGCGCGGCTTATTATCCCGAGTTGTGGAACGAACAGGTTATGGAGCAGGATATCCGGCTTATGAAGGAAGCGGGAATCAATGTGGTCCGCATAGGCGAGTTTGCCTGGTCGACGATGGAGCCGGAGGAAGGACGCATCGATATCGGATTTTTTGCCAAGGTGATCAACAGGCTGTACGAGAACGGCATCGAAACGGTCATGTGCACGCCGACGCCGACTCCCCCGATCTGGTTCACGCACGGCCATCCGGAGCGCATGTATGTCGACGAGCATCTGCAGACGATGGGACACGGATCGAGGCAGCACCCTTGCACGAACAATCCCTATTTCAGGGAAAAAGCAGCTATCATTACCGAGCATATCGCCAAAGCGGTCGGACGTTTGCCGGGAGTGATCGGCTGGCAGATCGACAACGAATTCAAGGCGCATGTCGCGGAATGCATGTGCGGAACATGCAAACGCTTATGGCACGAATGGCTCGAGCGGCGCTACGGAACGGTCGAAAAGCTGAATGACGCCTGGGGAACGCAAATCTGGAGCGAATATTATCTCCGCTTCGAGCAGGTTCCGCAGCCGGGGCCGGCGCCTTTTCTGCATAACTCTTCGCTTCGCACGATGTATCAGCTGTTTTCCATGGAAAAAATCGCCGAGTTTTCCGACGAGCAGGCCGCCATTATCCGCAAATACTCCGATGCGCCGATCACGCATAACAGCAGTGTAGCGTTTCATGTGGACAACGAACGTCTGTTTCAAAACCTCGATTTTGCGTCTTTCGATACGTACGCGGTTTCCGACAACAGTCCCGGTTATCTCATCAACTGCGATTTGTGGCGGAATTTCAAGAAAGACCGGCCGTTCTGGATTATGGAGACGAGCCCGTCGCACAGCGCGTCGCTGGAAAGCTACGCCAAGCCGCATCCGAACGGATACTTGAGGGCGGAAGCAGTTGCCGCTTACGCACTTGGAGCGGAGGCGTTCTGCTACTGGCTTTGGAGGCAGCAGCGGGCAGGATGCGAGCAGCCTCACGGATCGGTCATCAGCGCATGGGGCAAGCCGACCGTCGGATACGCGAACGTGCTCGAAGTCGAGCAGGCCCGCAAGGAGATCGAGCCGATCATCGTTCGCTCCGAAGCCGCTCAGGCGGAAGTGGCGGTAACGTATTCGGACCGTGCGAAGGCGTTCCTCAAGACGGAGCCGCACAAGAAGCTGAACCACAGAGCTCTGGTCACCGCGTTTTACGAGCGGATTTTGCACATGGGCATTCATCGCGACCTCGTTCCGGAAGGAGCGGAGCTGGACGGGTACAAGCTGCTGTTCACGCCGTTCATTCATTACATCAGCGGCGATTACCGGGACCGGGCGCTGAAGTTTGTGGAAAACGGAGGCGTCTGGGTCATCGGACCGCTTAGCGGGGGAAGAACGGAGCATCACACGATCCATACGGATGCCGCATTGGGCGAGCTTGAGCGCTTCGCCGGCGTCGAAACGCTGTATACTTATCCGATGGACGGTACCGATACGATCGGCAGGGCGTTCGGCGTATCCGCTCCTTTGAGCTTGTGGAGCTGTATCTTCGAGCCGAAGGAAGCGAAGGCGATAGGGGTTATGGAGCAAGGCCTCGCGCCGGGCAAAGCGTTTATTACCGAGCACAGCCGCGGCCAAGGCAAAATCGTCATGCTCGGCTCCATGCCGGCGGGAGATGAAGGAGACGAGATGCTCCGGAAGCTCATCGATCATTATGCCCGCGAGGCCGGAGTCAAGCTTAGAACCGACGTCACGAAAGGCACCGTCGTTGCGCCGCGGATTGCGGACGGACGCCGCTATTGGTTCGTCGTCAACATGGACGGCGCCGGCGGCAGCGTAACGATCCTGCAGGAAGGCGTCGATGCATTGACGGGCCAAAGCATCAAGCCGGGAAAACTGGAGATAGGGAAGTACGAGTACCGCATCGTTGAATTTGTAGATTCGTAATGTTGATGGGGCTGCCGGAAACGGCAGCCCTTTGTAAGCTTTAAGATATTTGCGGTAAACACGATGCATGTGATAATGCAACACTTCGGCTATTACAACCGTCATATTGTATATGGATTTGCAAAGGGGATCGTTAGACGATGAACGGCCGAATATTATGGATATTTCTGCTTACTCTACTGCTCTCCGCCTGCGGCAAGGAACCGGAGAGCCGCAACGTTCCCGCCTCGGCCGAACTGCCGGGCAACGGCAGCGCAATTTCCGCGTCCGGGAGCGAATCGAAATCGGGCAATACCCAGACGCTTCAGGAGAAGGGCGAGAAGTTTGCTTTTCCGATGGAGATCCCGCTGCAATTTATGCCGGTCGAACGGAGCGAACTTATCGCACGAGCACCTCAGCCCGGCTTGGAACAGGTAAAGTCCATCCCGTTCGGCTCGTTTAACGGCAGCCCCGTTAAGCTGGACATATATAAGGAGCCGGGTCAGCTTCAGCCTAACGGCGATACGATATGGCGGGGACTCATCGACATAGCGGGGAAAAGTTACTTGCTGCCTGACGAGCTTTCCCGCAGCCATTTGGAGCCGCAGAGCGAAGAAAATCGAAGTTTTCATTTGCTGAACCGCAATTTTCCCGCGAAGGACGGTCCGTATTATTTGCTGGGAAGCCTGGAGCTTAAAGCGGAAGGGCCGGGGAGAGGGTTGTACATCTTATTTGATCGGACGGAAAATAAATGGACATCGTTTGAGGAATGGGGAGCGCCGCACATTACTGATTTGGACGGGGACGGAAAAGACGAAATGGTCGTTCAATTTCCCGGGCTGCATTTGTATCCGCCGAATGTAACGATTTACGCGTACGGGGGAAGCAGGCTAGAAAAGGGAACAGTTGCGGTGGAGTCGGTTTCCGCAGGCAATCGTGTTTACGCCGGCGCTGCACAAGACACAGGAGCCATCCGTATCGGAGTGATCGGTGAAACGGAGCCGGCGACGGCTGATTATCGCTATGAGAATAAAAAGTTGATCCGGCTGCTTGCCGGGGATAAAAAATGATGGATGGGTGAAATGGAAATGAAGATTACAATCGATCAACAGAAAGGTTCCAAGGTAGCGATTATAGAGAGCTCCGAAATCTTAATAAACGATGTGCAAGATGCGTTGGATTTGATGGCTACTGTTAATTATGATCATGAATGCAATAAAATAATGATTCACCAATCGAATTTACCGGAAGAGTTTTTCGAATTAAGAACCAAACTGGCGGGTGAAATACTGCAGAAATATGTGAACTACAATGTTAAACTTGCCATTGTCGGGAATTTTGACGGGTACAACAGCAAGAGTTTGAAGGATTTTATTTATGAATGCAACAATGGTAAGCAGGTGTTTTTTTGCGAAAACAACCAGGATGCGCTTCGCGCTCTGCACAGCGTTTAGGTGATAGCCACGAATGAACGAGCTTGATTTGAAACAATTTTACGATCGCGTCGGAATATTAAACGGGTGGAATTTTAACAGCGTTAAATGTATCTCGGAGGGGGTTAAATGGGATTTTTCCCATGAGGTTTCCTGCAGATGCAAAAAGTCGGACATCCTGCTCGATATAGGAACCGGCGGAGGGGAAGCGTTGCTTGCTATCGCAGAGGCCGCTTTATTGCTGGTCGGAATCGACAATTCGGGCGGAATGATCGAAGCCGCCAAGGCCAATGCGGAAAAGTCGGGCAAATCCAATGTGCGCATTTTGCAGATGGACTCCGGCAAACTCCATTTTCCGGACGGATTTTTCAATGTGGTGTCGTGCCGCCACGCGCCGTTCGATGCGAAAGAAGCGGCCAGAGTTATGGCGGATGGCGGCATGTTCCTGACGCAGCAAGTCGGTGAGGGCGATAAACAGAACCTGAAGCTCGCTTTTGGAAGAGGGCAAAGTTTGGACCAACCCGACGGGACGCTGAAAAATAAATATATAGGCAAGCTGCGGGAAGCGGGATTCATGGATATTCAGTCGTTTGAATACGATGCAGCGGAATATTTCCAAACTTACGAAGATCTTGTCTTCCTGCTGAAGCATACCCCGATTATCCCCGATTTTGGCGAACATGAGAATGACTTCGCCGTATTGGAAAAGTTCATCAAAGAGCATCAAACAAACAAAGGAATTCAGACCAATTCAAAGCGTTTCATGATTACGGCGAGAAAATAACCTGATCACCCGGAGGCTGCCGCGGATTCTCGATCGGCGGTCTCTTGAGCATTTCCCCCGGCTTTCTTGGACAGCTCCCGGTACAATTCAAGCCGCTCGCCCGTAAGGGAAATAATCGATTCCAGCTCCTGCCGCTTCGCTTCCAGCTTCGCCAGATGCTTCATCAGAATTTCGATCCGTTTGTTTAACGAAGGGGTTAAATTCGCCGGGTCTTCCCCCTGCTGTATTTTGTCCATCACACACCCGTCGCGAAAAAACTCGGTGATTTCCTCCAGCGACATCCCCAGCTTTTTCAGGCCGTTCAGACATTGAATAAAATAAACCTCGCTTTCGGTATAAGCGCGTGCCCCGCCTTCTTTGCGCTGAGGGTCCTTCAGCACGCCGACTTTCTCGTAATAACGCAGCGTATAAGGGGTTAATCCCGTCCGTTCCGACACTTGGCTGATGGTGAGCATGGCTGCATCGCTCCTTTTCCTGGTTGACTTTGAACTTATCATACACCTTAGAGCTGGGTCTAAGTCAAGCGTCGGTCGATGGTCCGCCTTGCCTGAAATAAAGCTGCCGATCCCTCTTGACTTCTACTTGGCTCTAACCTGTAAGCTGGGAGCTACTACCGAAACAGGAGGGACTCTCATGCGAATCAAAACTTATATTTTGCTGCTTTTAGTTACGGTGTTCATCGGCGCTTCGTTTAATCTGGCCGCCTTCGCGGTGAATTATTTCTCGGCTCCCGCCGCCGCGGCATGGAGGTTCGGTCTGGCGGCTTTGCTGATTCTCGTCCTGCTGCTCGCCAAAGAACGGATGAACTTGGCTGCGCTAAGATCCAACTGGCCTATGTTCGTGCTGCTTGGCATTATCGGCATCTTCGGCTTTAACATGCTGTTTTTCGAAGGAATGAAAACGACGTCGCCGCTGAACGGCTCGCTGATTATGGCCACCAACCCGTTGGTGACGGCACTGCTGGCGAGGTATATCCTCAAAGATGCGATCACGGTCCGGCAGGGCGCCGGCATCGTGATTTCCCTGCTCGGCGTGCTGCTTGTAATCACCCGGGGCTCGTGGCAGGTCATCAGCACGTTGTCCTTCACAAGCGGGGACCTGCTCATCTTGGGAGGAAATCTGTGCTGGGCGCTGTACGCCGTGCTGAACCGGCGATTTATCCGCGGAGCGAGCGGATTGGCGACGACGGCCTACACGATGACCGTCGGCGCAATTTGCCTGATTTTATTCTCGGCCGGCTCGCCGGGACCGCTTCCGCTTCCCGCCATTCCCGCTGCGGCATGGGGCGCTATCGCCTTTATGGCGGTGTTCACCAGCGTGCTCGGCTATCTTTGGTGGAACGAAGGCATCGCGGAAATCGGGGTCAGCCGAACGTCGATCTTCTTTAACGTCGTGCCTCTGGTTACAATGCTGCTATCGCTTCTGTCCGGCACCAAGGTAACCGGCGTACAACTGCTGGGAACCGCGATGGTCATCGCGGGAGTGCTGGTCGCCACCGCCTTATCGCGCGGCACGGCGCGAGCGGCTGTCGGTCGGCCGCTTCGCGAGGGACGTTAAGGCTGCAGCCGGGTTTCGATCAGCCGTATAAAATCGGAATCGACGAGCACTTCCGTATTGTTGAGAACGAGCAGCTCATTCGCTTCATGCTCTTTTAGAAAAGGGATCAGCGGCTGGTCGAACTGGCGCGGATCGATCACGTAAATTTCCGCAAAATGCGGCAGCAAGAAAGGGATCAGCGCGTTGCCGTACGAGTCTTTGATCACCGCCAGCCGCCGGCCGTTGTCCGTTTCCGTCTTGATGCGGGCCCACGGCCGGTCTCCGCTTAAGAAGATGCGGTATTTGTTTTTCCTGGAGGCGTGGCTCATGTCGAGCAGGTCCATCCTGGAAGGATGGGATGAATAATGCACAGCATACTCGTGGCTGACAAACGGCTTGTACAGCACGATCGTGTCCGGCTCTTTCTCCAGTTTCTTGCTCAGCGTGGCTGAATATTGCGATCCGAGGAATCCCGGAACCTGCTGCCGTTCGTAGCGCTCCAGCGGTACCGGCGGCACGCCGAGGGCGCGCATGTAAGCCTCGTAGCCGTAATAAGCGCCGGTCGCCGTCCAGTGATGGTCGGTGCGAAAGTAGATGTATTCTTCGCTATGCTTGCGAAGAATACCGAGCGCGTCGACGCGGACGATCGGCGCCGAGAGCTGCTCATATACGCCGCGGATGGCGTCGTCCTGCGAGGTGGACAGCTTGCGCAGCTTCTCGTTTTGCACGAATTCCACCGCGGTCGGCGCAAGCAGCACCGAGACGTGGATGCCGGCCTCCGACCGGACGAGCCGCTCCAGCCGGTTGATCGTATCGGCGTACCGTTTGGCGGAGGCGGGGGCGTAAGCGAATACGTTCATCGCGCGGTTCCCGACGATCAGCACTTTGCCGACGATCCGGCCCGACTCGTCCTGCGTCTGCGGCTTCTCCTGCGTCTGCGGCGCTGCAGCCGCCGAGTGCGGCGAGTGATCCGGCTTCGGCGTTGCCGCCTGCTCCGCGCCGGGCGTCTCCGCCTTGGTCTGCGCCGGGTCCGTCTGCGTCGGGTCGGTCTGCGGCACGGCCGCAGGCATCGTCTGCGCCGTATTGTTCGCGCCGGACAGGGCGATGACGGCGTCATCCTTGCCGGAGACGCCGCCCCAGGAGGCGACCGTCTTGCCCGCGCTTACGAGCGTCTCGCGAAACGGCACATGGTCGGCGACGTAATTTTCCAGGCCGCGCACATATTGACCCGACCGCAGCGCCTGCCCGGACCAGATCGGCATCCGGGCCAGCGCGCGGTTCTCGGTTTCCGATACCGCGGAATCACCCCCGCCGTACAGCCACAGCATCGCCGCCCCCGAGTAGATGAAAAGGATGAAAAAGACGATTTGCAGCCACTGCCCTGTTTTCATGCCTTCCCGCACTCCTTTTGCCTAAAATCGAAAATAGAAAAACGGCGTATACGTTTTGCCGACGAGCAGCAGGGCGGACACCGCCAGCACCGCGAGCGACGCGGCCGGCAGCAGCGCGTTCGCATACGCTGAACGTATCGGCGCCGGCTTCAGCCGCTCCAACAAGAACCGGTGCAGCCGGACGGGAATCGGCGTGGCCGCGACCAAGGCGAGCGCAAGCAGCACCGCGTGGTTTTGCCAATGGATCAGCAGCTCCGTATTAGCCAGCGGCGCGGGTGAGGCGCCGAACATGACGCGAAGGTAGCCGAAGCCGCGGGCAAGAGAGTCGAAGTAGAACAGCACCCAGCCGACCAAAATCAGCACGGCGAAATACAGCCGCGAGACAAACGGCGGAAGCGCCGATAGCACGCGCAGGAGGAAGCTTTTTTCCAGTGCGATCAGCACGCCGAAGTACAGCCCCCAGGCGGCGAAGTTCCAGCTTGCTCCATGCCACAGCCCGGTCAAAAACCAAACCGCAAACAGGTTGAATATCGCCCGTCGTCGGTTTCCGCCGAGCGGGATATAGACGTAATCGCGGAAAAATCGGCCGACCGAAATGTTCCAGCGCCGCCAAAACTCGCCGGCGCTGATCGAGATGTACGGATAATCGAAGTTTTCCTTGAAGGTGAAGCCGAACATTCTGCCCAGCCCGATCGCCATGTCGGAATAACCCGAGAAATCGAAATAAATGTGCAGCGCAAAAAGCAAAATGCCGAGCCACGCCCCGAGTACGGATAAGCTGCCGGGGCCCGCGTCCAGAAAGAATGGCGAGATGTCCGACAAGGCGTTGGCAAAAATCACTTTTTTGCCGAGGCCGATGACGAAACGGGCAACGCCTTGACTGAATTCGGGGAGCGTGACGCGCCGGTGTGTCAGCTGCCGCTGGACGTCGGCATACCGGATGATCGGCCCCGCCACAAGCTGCGGAAACAGGGAGATGTACAGCAGCAGCCTGGAATACGAGCGCAGCGCCGGCGCATCCTGGCGATAGACGTCAATCAGGTAGGAAATCAGGTGAAACGTGAAAAAGGAAATGCCGACCGGCAGCGGCGGGGCATGGAATGGAACAGCCAGTCCGGTCAGCGTACGGACGGTTTCAAGCAAAAATCCGAGGTATTTGTAATACACCAGGAAACCGACCTGAAAAGCGATCGAAGCCGCAAGAACGGCTTTAGCCCCGAAGCTTCCACGGCTGCGCTCGATGAGCATGCCTCCGGCCCAGCCGATCAATACGTCAAGCAGCAGAATGATAACGCCGACCGGCTCGCCCCATGCGTAGAAGAACAGGGAGAACAGCAGCAGCACCGCGTTTTTAAGCTTGTCCCCTGCCGTAAAATAAACAAGCAGCACGGCCGGCAGAAAGCCGTACAAAAAAATAAAGCTGGAGAACACCATCGAATTGCCCGCCTCGCCTTTTAGCAGTATTGTGTGCCGACGCCACGGCAAATGCAGCGCGGGGAACGTCCTTATTTATTTTGGCTTTATGATGTAAAAATTAGTAAAAAATATTTGCCTTTGCTGTCGGAATTGTTCAAACTGGAGGGGCAGAGTTTTGCAATACGAAGCGGCGGGAGAAGATTCGATGATTCCTCTGATAGATGCGCATATTCATTTGGATTTATACAAGGATGAGGGAGGAGCTGCTTGCGTCTCTCGGTGCTCATGGCGTGGCGGGGGTGGTGGCGGTTTCCATGCACCTCGAGTCATGCCGCAGGCTTCTTGAATTGAAAAGACGATCGGGACATCCGATTTACTTGGCGTTCGGTTATCATCCGGAGCAGGCTTTGCCGAACGGAGGGGAGGTGGAGCGGCTGTTTCGATGGATTCGCGAACATAGGGACGAAATGGCCGCCATTGGGGAAGTGGGGCTCCCGTATTATTTGCGGGCCGACGCAGAGGCGGCAGGCAAGCCGTTCAATCAGGAGCCTTACGTCCTTATGCTGGAACGGTTTGTGAAGCTGGCGTCGGAGCTCGACAAGCCGATTGTGCTTCACGCCGTTTACGAGGATGCGGATTTGGCGTGCGATTTGCTGGAGAAGCACGGGGTGGGGCGGGCGCATTTTCATTGGTTCAAGGGCAGCCCGGATACGCTCCGGCGCATGCAGCAAAACGGTTACTTCGTCTCCGTGACGCCGGATGTGGTGTACAAAGAGAGGACGAAGTCGCTCGTGGAAGCTTATCCGCTCGGCCTGCTCATGGCGGAGACGGACGACCCGTGGCCGTTCCAGGGACCGTATGAAGGAAGGCGGACGCATCCGGGCATGATTCGCGATTCCGTTCGCGAAATCGCCGCCATCAAGCACATTTCCGAGGAAGAAGCCGGTGCGGTTTTGCTTGAAAATACGCGGCGTTTTTATGGAATCCTCCATTCGTGAACTGCGGGTTTTACAGGGAATTAATGGCCCAACGCTTGTTTGACATCCCGTACGAAGGTTTGCGGATCGTCCATCATCAAATACAGGCCTTTCGCTTCGCGAGGCATAAAAAGAAACCCGTCTGTCTGTATAGGGCGATTCAACTCGATCCGAACATTTAGCGAAGCCGAAAGCGGAATGGCGAAGCTTTTCCGCTCGGCGGCGTCCGGCTCGTATTGCGCGGCGGTTGAGATGCCGGCGATGGAATTAAGCGGTATGTCCGCCTGCAGCCTTAAACCGTAACGTATCCTGACCCGGCCGGATGATATGGTGACCGGACTCAGCGCCGATGCGCGGCAATCCGCCCAAAGCAGCGCCAGAATCCAAACATCCGCTGCGGTTAGGAGCCATGCGGCCCACTGGGACCACATCTGGACCAGGATATGGACAAACACCGATTCGAACACGACAACATGCGTAATTATTCCGGCATAAAGAAATTGGGACGTTTTCCGATGATAAGTATAGGTTAATTCTCCGGGAGCAGCCTCGGCACGCTTTCGATTCCAGGAAAAAAGCAAGTAATAAAACATGGTGAGGTCATGGAGGAGGAACGCCGATAATTTTCCGCTGCCGAATTCCTGCTTCATTGCGGAACGAAGAGCTTCGGCGGTATTCGATTCCAGGCGGGCTACATGTCTGTACCGGCGGATGAATCGAAAGAGCAGCCGGATTTCATAAACAATGATGAAGATTTCCAGGGGGACAATCAACAGCTCAAGGGGCAGTATCACCTGCCACACAGCTTCGCGAAGAGCCGGAGGCAGCACGAACCAAGCGGCGGCGGCTCCCACGATCGTTAAGGGCACCGCTTTTCGCACCGATTTTCCTCTTGGACGCTCAATGAGCAGCCAATATAACAAAGGTATAGCCAACACGAAATCAAATACGATAGCGTAACCTAACAGGTGATCGGTATCCGCGGAGGGCAGGGTACGAACGGCTGTCGTATCGGCAATCAGAATTAACGCTGCCAAACAGACAAACCATAGGCTAAAGCGGTTTATTTTGGACAAAGTCATGGCGTTTCCTCCTTAACTTGGTCTCCCTCTGCTTTTATTATAAAAGATAGCACCCGGCCTGTCGGTGCGTGGTTTTAACGATTTGATGAATTGTTCATCGCTCCCCAATACCTAACCATGTCGCGACCCCGTCGTATATTCCAATTTCAGCCGCCTATCCATTCGTTATTTTGTATGATTTTTCAAATACAATCGTTGGGAGTGCCGAAAAAAGAAAATTTATATCTGATTTTTCAAACAGATGTTTCGATTTTATCGTCCTAAGGTATATGTGTATATGATTATTCGAACATATTGGTCCGTTTTACGATCTTAGCGTAACTTTTATACGATTTTTCATACATAATCCTTCGTGCAGAATCGCCGTTAAACCAACAAGCGGATATATATAATTCACGATCGAGCTGCTACGCCGATGCGGAAGCCTTCGGCTCCGGCCTGACGAGCGCTTTGCTTTCCCACGCACGGCTTCGCCACCGAAGCAGCAAAATGATCCCGCGTGTCCACTCGTCGAGAATAAACACGCTCCAAATCCCGAGCAGCCCGAAGCCGAAATGAATGCCGAGCAAATAGGTGAGCGGGATGCACAGCCCCCAAATCACCGACACGCCGGTGAACACGATAAACCGCGCGTCCCCGGCCGCCCGCAGCGATTCGCCGATCACGATGTTCAGACAGCGGCCGGGCTCGAGCAGGAAACCCAGAACGAGCAAGGATGCGCCGAGTGCGATGATTTCGGCGTCCTGCGTGAACAGCCCGAGCAGCTGCTCGCGGAAAAGGACGGTCAGCGAGGCGGCTGCGAGCGACAGCAGCATGCTTAACCCGAGGCTGCGGTACATTTGCCGGTAAGCCTCATCCTTTTCGCCGGCTCCGACAAGCCGGCCGATAATGATCAAAGTCCCCCGGCCGAGCGAAATGGCCAGCACCATGATAAAGTACATGATGTTTTGCGTATAGATGCGAGTCGACAGCATTTCGGCTCCGAGCGACGTGATGAAATACGTCGTGACGATCTGGCTGGCCGAGTAAGCAAGTTGATTGCTGCCGTTCGGGATGCCGACCGCGACAATTTTTTTCAAATCGTCCGCCCGGCATTTCCAAAAATCTTTCCAGCCGATAGGAAGCCGGACGACCCTGCGCAAAATGAGGCAGTAAGCGGCGAGCGCCACGCACTGGCTGACGGCCGCGGAGACGGCGACGCCGGGTACGCCGAGCTTCGGAAATCCGCCCGGACCGAAGATGAACAGCGAATTGCCGGTCAAATTCAGCAGATTCATCCCGATGCTGACCATCATTGTGTAGCGCGTAAACCCGTGCACCTGGGTGATCGCCGAAATCGTCAAGTTCACCGCCTGGATGAAAAGCGCCCCTCCGACGATCAGCAGGTACACGCGGGCTTGCGCCATCAGCTCCGGCTGCAATCCGAACAGGCCGAGCAGCGTCTTGCTGAAGAAGGCCATCCCTAGACTGACGGCGAGTCCGAATACGAAGTTCAGCGCAATGGCCCCCGTTGCAAACCGTTTGACGTCGTTAAATTTGCCGGCGCCGAGATACTGCGAGATGACGATCGCCGTGCCGGCCGAAACGACCTGCAGCAGCAGGAAGGCGAACAGGATCAGCTGGCTCGCCACGCCGACGGAGGCTACGGCGCCGTCGGATACTTTGCTGACCATAAACGTATCCGCGGTGCGCATGAACATTTGCAGCGACGACTCGATAAACAGCGGCCACGTGACCGCGAACAATGCCAGTTTTTTCGGTGCGGACATGCCAAGCTCGCCTTCTTCCCCAGGGTTATGATTCATGATAACGGTTCCATAAAAAGTTTGAGGTTAATTATATCATTAAACCTAAGATAAGTGGGCAATAATGAAGGAGCTATTCTCAGGTCATCATCGACCGGGAATAGCCCCTTTTTTTGGCATAACAAATGCTTTCACAGAAAAAACTTCAGCGCAAGAAGCGCCACGGCAAAATAATATAAAATTTCCAGCCACATCTTCGAACGGCTGCTGAGCAGCAAAAAAGCTTTGTACCCGGAACGGATGATTACGAGAATGAGAGCGATTTGGACAAGCAAATTGGTGAGCATCGCACCCGCCTCCCTTCTACAACAATGTATTAGGGGCGGGCTCGGCTATATTCCGCTTTATTTTGCGGAAGAGGAGCGGACGAACTGCTCCAGCATCACGGCGACGCCGTCTTCATCGTTGGAGGAGGTGACCCGCCAGGCTGCGTCCTTCAGCTCCTGAACGGCATTGCCCATCGCAACCGGATAGCCGCAGGCCCGCAACAAGGCGAGGTCGTTGTAATCGTCCCCAAATGCGGCGACTTCCTCCATGGCGATCCCGTAAGCCTGCAAAAGCCGCTCCGCTGCGGTCGATTTGCAGGCGGCTTTGTGCATCAGCTGCACGAGGCGGCCGCCGTCGGTGCGCACGATGTTGAAATCACCGCCGAACGCGGAAACGAAATCCTCATAGGGGGCGATCGCCCCGAGCAAAATTTTCGTCACGCCGGTTTGCGAGAAACGGTGCATGTCAGCCGCTTCCGGCGCTTCCGCACCCGAGGGAATGCCAAGTACGGCGAATTCCTCCGGTGTAAGCGGCCGACTCGTATACAGCGTATCGTCGTGCTCCACGGAAAAAAACGGCCCCGGCTCCCGCTCCGCCATAAACGTGCCGACGCGCTCCAGCGACGGCCGTCAATCGGCAGATGGCTGCTGCCGCCCGTATACTTGTCGACGGTGAGCCCGCCGTTGTAAAACACCATGTGCGCCAGTTCGAGCACCTCCGGACATAGCTGCCGCACCGACCGCGGAGGCCTGGCCGTAGCGACGACCAGCTCTATGCCGGCCTCGGCGCACCGTCTTAAAGCGGCCATGCTGCGTGGAGATACCGTTTTATCCGTGCCGAGCAGCGTGCCGTCGAGATCGAGGACGACCGCCTTCACCCGCGGGAACCCGCTGCGGTCAGCCTTCGCCATGGCCGGACTCCAGCTCCTTGTCTTTTTTCAGCAAATACCCGAAGAAACCGGCATAATACGCGATGATAATGAAAAAAATCGCCGAGGTCCACGGATCCCTCGTAAATGTGCTCGGGTCGTACGGATTCGCATTAAACGGGTGCGACGGATCCGCCTGAGCCGCCGTGTACATCGAAATCATGCGGTAGGTCAGTCTGCCCAAAAACAGGAAGAGCACAGACAACTCGACCCCGATGTGCGTACGGTAATACCAACCATCCAAACGGCGCTCGAACTGGCTGTGCTTCACCGCCTGCCAGGCGAGGATGCCTCCTATCGCAATGCCTGCGGCATCGCCCAACAAGTAGAGGGGATGCTGCACGCCCGCAATCAGGATCAGCACGCCGATCACCGCGAAAATGCCCGTTCGCACGATCAGGCGCGAGCGGGAAAGCTTTTGAAAGCCGATGCTGCGCCGCACCCTCCGATAAATCGCAAAACCGAGGATGGCGACGGTGAAAACAATGGGGTTTACGCTTGTCATACGATGTTCCTCCACAAAAATAAAATAAATGGCTTACACATTTCGAGGATATTTTTAACAATGCCCCGATATAATGAATATTACACTTCGCCGACCAAGAGAGAAAAGGAGATGGTCTCATGCCTGAAATCAACCATATCAATTTGAAAAACGCCGAAGGTCTCGTTTACTGCTGCCTCCGCAACAAGCTGGTGAAGCTGGACGAAGAGCAGGAGCAAACGTTTTGCAAAATGTGCAAAATGTATGCCGGTCCGGCCGGCGGGCGCGGAGTCGAATGCGTGTGGGAAGATATGCGCGATGTCGGCAATCCGCACGTCGTGACCGATCCGCACGAGGAGTTTAAGATGAACCAGATGCGGCAGGTCGGGCCGAATTTTTTGTCGACGCTCATCGTATTTGGATGATTATACCATACGATACGCAAAAATCGAACGCATGGCAAGAAAAAACTGCCGATGGCGAAGGTGCCGTCGGCAGTTGAATTTATGCGGATTATGCGGTTTACTTGACGGTTTTGTTGTACTGCTGCAGCTTCGTACCGATTTCCTTGGCGGCAGCCTCCAGCGCGTCTTTCGGGCTCTTCTGGCCGTTCAGCGCTTCTTCGATCGCCGTCTCGGTCAGCTGGCGCGCCTCCGGGAAGATCCCCATAACCGCGCCCTGCGTAGCGGTGTTCGCTTTGGTCGCGTGGAGCTGTTCCACGGCGGTTTTGAACTGCGGGTACTTGGCCATGTTATCCTTCACGCTTTGCTCGTCATACGCCTTTTTCGTGATCGGGAAGTAGCCGGTGTTGATGTGCCAGTACGCCTGCTGCTTAGCGTCGACCAGATACTTGATGAATTCCCAAGCCGCTTTCTGCTCTTCCTCCGGCTTGTTGTTCAAAATGTACAAGCTGGCGCCGCCGACGACCACACCTCCGTCTTTGGCACCTTCCGGCTTCGGCAGGAAGCCGGTGCCGACCTCGAATTTGCCTTCGGCGGAGCTCACGATGCCGCGCAGCGAGGCGGTGGAATCGAGCATCATCGCAATTTGTCCGGTAGCGAACGCTTTTTTCGTATCGTCGGTTTTGCGGCCGAGGTTAAGCATCGTTTTATCGTCGACCATCTGCTTCCACCAGGTCAGCGTCTTCACGCCGGGCTCTGAAGCGAGCAACGATTCGGTTGCCGGGCTTTTCCGGCCGTTGCCGTTGTTCAGCAGCTCCGCCCCCTGGTTCGCGAAAAACTGCTCCATAAACCAGCCGTAAATCGCGAAGGAACCTCCGGCTTTGCCGTCTTTCGTGAGAGCTTTGGCCGCTTTGGCGACTTCCTCGTAAGTGGCCGGAGGTTTCTCCGGATCAAGCCCCGCCGCTTTGAACATATCCTTGTTGTAGTACAATATCGGGTTGGACGTATTGAACGGCATCGAGTTCAGCTTGCCGTCCATCCGGTAGTAGTTCAGGATGTTTTCCTCGAGCGAGGAAATATCGTATTTGTCCATGTCGATATATTTTTGCACCGGAGTAATCGCCTTGGAGTCGATCATGAACCGGCTGCCGATTTCATACACCTGGATGAGCGAAGGACCGCTTTTGGAATCCATGGACGCCTTCATTTTGTTCAAGCTTTCGTCGTAGGTGCCCTGGAATACGGCTTCGACCACGATGTTTTTCTGGGAGGCGTTAAAATCGGCGACCAGCTTGTCCACCGCTTTGCCGAGTTCGCCGCTCATCGAGTGCCACCAAACGACCTTCACGGGTCCTTTGCTTTCCGCCGTCTGCGCCGGTTTCGGCGTGGACTGGCTGTCCGCGCCGGTAGATGCGGTTTTCGTTTCGCTGCCGCAAGCGGCGGTAAACAACATGAGACCGGCGAGACTTGCGGTCATCAGGCTTGCATTGTTCCATCGTTTCATTGAGAAAAGAACCTCCCTTTTTTCAATTGGTATGGGTATGCTTCTATGAGAACCGCTCTCCGGCCGGGAAGCCGGGACGGGAATCTCCGGAGGCAGCGGTAAACCGCCGCGCGAAACAGGGGCCGCCGGCCTGCGGTCAGCCTTTGACCGCGCCGGCCGTAATGCCGCGCACGAGCTGCTTAATTCCCGCAGCGAGCAGCAGGAGCGAAGGCAGCATCGCCAGCGTGATGCCGGCGAGCACGAGATTCCACGAGGTCATCTCCTCGAACTGCAGCATGCTGATGCCGATTTGCACGGTGCGCATCTTCTCGCCGTTGGTGACCAAAAGCGGCCACAAATACATATTCCAATGCGTCAAAAACGAGTAGACGCCCAAGGTGGCGAGCGCCGGACGCGACAGCGGCAGGACGATCCGCGTGAAGCAGCGCAGATGGCCGCAGCCGTCGATACGGGCCGCCTCGAACAGGCCGGCGGGAAGCTGCAGGAAAAACTGCCGCAGCAGGAACGTGCCGAAAGCGGTCGCCAGAAACGGTACGATCAGCCCTTCGTACGTATCGAGCCAGCCCCAGCTTTTTACGGTCAAATAGTTCGGAATGACCGTTACTTCCCACGGGATCATCATCGTCGAGAGGAACATCGCAAACAGCGCGTTTTTTCCTTTGAAGGAGATAAACGAAAAGGCATAAGCCGCAAGGCTTGCCGTGACAAGCTGGCCGAGCATGATGACGGCGGAGACGATAAAGCTGTTCAAAATAAACCGGCCGATCGGCACAAGATGAAGCACCTGCAGGAAATTGTCGAAATGCAGGCCGCCCGGAAACATTTTCGGCGGATACGCGCTTGCTTCCGCCTGCGTCATGAACGAAGCCGTTATCGCGTAGTAGACCGGGTACAGCACCAGGACGGCGGAGACGGCCAGCACGGCATAAACCAACACGGATTGCAAGCGGTGCCTCATTGGTAATGTACCTTCCTTTCGAACAGGCGGAACTGCAGCACGGTCAAAATCAGGATGACGGCGAACAGCACGAGCGCCTGGGCGCTCCCCGTGCCGAACTGGAAATTGACAAAGGCGTCGCGGTAAATGTTGTAGACGATGACGTTTGTCGTATTCACCGGGCCTCCCTTGGTTAAGATGTGGATTTGCCCGAACGTCTGGAACGCATTGATGATCGAAACGATGCTGACGAAAAAGACGGTCGGCGACACAAGCGGCAGCGTCAGCGCCGTAAAGGTGCGAAGCGGCCCGGCTCCGTCGATTTTGGCGCTGTCGTAAATGTCTTCGGGAACCGCCTGCAAGCCGCTAAGCAGCACGATATAGTTAAACCCGAGGTTCATCCACACCGTGACGGCGGATACCGACAGCAGCGCCCAAGTCGGGTCCGACAGCCATTTGACGGGACTCGCTCCGAGGAGCTGGAGAAAATAGTTCAGGTTGCCGGCCGTCGGGTGGTACAGCAGCATCCAAATGATGGAGCCGACACTGACGGAAATGGCGATGGGCAGCGAAAATATGAATTGAAACGTCTTCATGCCGCGAAGCTTGCTGTGGGTGAGTGCGGCAAGGATCAGCGCAATTAAAATGCAGCCTGGGGCCGTGAGTAGGGTAAACTGAAGAGTCACCTTCAGGCTTAGATAAAATTTGTCGCCGGACAAAAGCTCGGCAAAGTTGTCCATCCCGACAAAGGCGGCGATTCGCCCGCGCGGGTCGGTAACATGAACGCTCAAATAGACGGACCGCAGCAGCGGATAAAACAAAAACACCCCGAATAGCAGCAGAGAAGGGCTTAGGAACAAGTATCCGAGCAGATGCTCCTTCCATTTGACGGCCTTCCGCTCCCGGCGCCCGGACCTTGCTTGTACGGCTGCAGCATCCGGCAGATTGCCGAGGTCTTTTTCCAACACGCTCACCGCATATTCCCCCTTTGGTATAACCTCATCCAGTATAGCGGCGTTGTGTCATGCGGCCATTAAGCGCACGTAGATTTTTTGTTAACGTGAGAAAAGTGGAAAAAAGTCGAAAAATGTTGTTTACAGCGGCTGGTTTCCGTTAGTAAAATAGGCTTATATTCCAAAAACAACAAAAAGCCACCCGTATCGGCTGGCTTTTTTGCGTAAATGCGCTTTTCAATTCGTTTAATGAAGCAGGTCCCACAATTGCTTGCCGACGAGCAGCAGCGTAACGATAATAAACAGCGGCTTCACGTATTTGGCTCCCTGGCGAATGGCGACCTGGGAACCGGCGAGCGCGCCGGCGATCATCGCGAGGCCCATCGGCAGTCCGTATCCGATATGGACGGATTTGAGCAGGAAAAACGTGATCAGACTGGCTAAATTGCTGGCCAGGTTGAGCACTTTGGCGTTGGCCGACGCGCTGACGAAATCGAAGCCCACAAGCAGAAACAAAAACAGCAGGAATGAACCTGTGCCCGGGCCGAAGAAGCCGTCGTAAAAGCCGATGATGAAAGCTGCTGCGGCGGTGCCGACTTTTTTCCAGGCGGTCAGCGGCCGGTAAACGGAATCTTTGCCCCAGTTTTTTTTCAGCAGCGTGTAGATGGTGACAAGAAAAAGCAGGATGACGACGATCGGCTTCAAAAATTCCGGTGGCATCAGCTTGACGGTATAGGTGCCGAGCACCGAGCCTGCGAATGATAACGGAAATAAAGCGAGCACGAGCCCCAGCTTGATTTTGCCGGAAAAGAGGAAGCTGGCGGTGCTGGTAAGGGACGACATCGTGCTGCCCAGCTTGTTGGTGCCGAGGCTGAGGCTCGGCGGCAGTCCGGCCATCAGCAGAGCGGGCAGCGAAATCAGTCCGCCCCCGCCGACGACGGAGTCGATGAATGCCGCGATAAATCCGGATATGATCAGAAATAGAAGCATGTCTAAGCCGGGAAAATCCATGTCGGTTTCACTCCTGTTGTTGTACGCATGTCACTCTAGTATATAGCAACGGGTTTTGGCCGACAACGCGTTTTTTGCTGGATTTGCATATTGGGGAAGGGGTCACGAGGTGGTAAATTTTACATCCAGGGGAACGGGAGAAGCTCGGAAAACGATCAAAGGCCAGCTGCGATTTTGGACGGCCGCCGTCATTATTATGCTCGGGCTGCTTATTTTGACAGCCTTTTATATATTGGCTCAAAACTACAAGCTGCAGGGCGTGCGGAGCGAAATGGAGGAGAAGCTGGCGCTTCAATCGCTGCTTATCGAACGCTGGGCGGATGAACGCAGCTCCGACCTGAGACAGCTCGCGGCACGCGAATCGTTTCGAACGCTGAATCGGGAAAGCATGCTGCGGGCGATGAACGTGTTTGTCGCCAATCAGTCCCAGTTCGAGGTGCTGATGTTTGCGGGGAAAGACGGGGTCGTTTCCGTATCTACGGATAGAACTGCCGCCGCTTTGAATATAAGCGACCGGGATTACTTCAAAGCTTCGATCAATAGGCAGGATTATATGTCCGACGTCCTGATCGCCAAAACAACTCCCTATCCGATGATTATTTTCTCTTCCCCGGTGCTGAGTAACCAAAATGAAGCGATTGGGGTCGTTTTCGGTGCGATACGGCTCGACACCATTCGCAAGACGATCGAGGCGGTTTCGTTTGCAGGCTCGGAAAAAACGTATTTGGCCGACCGGAACGGCACTTTGATCATCAAACCGGCCGACCTGCACAAAGGGCAGATTGCTGCGAAGCTGGACACGCCGATTTTCCAGCGCGCCCTGGAGCAAAGCGGCGAGCGGTCCGCTTATCAGGATTATCGCGGCGTCTCCGTCATTGGAGTTTACAAATGGACGCACGATATGCGATGGTGCGTCATTCGCGAGGTGGACCAAAGCGAAGTGTACGATTGGGTGTACCGCATCATGTCCGTCATTACGGCCATCACGGCGATCATTCTCGCGATCAGCTACGGCGCGGTCGTGCTTTTGGCGGGCCGGGTCGACCGGCCGATCGCCTTTATTTTGCAAGGGACCAAAATCATTCGCGACGGTTATTACGATTACCGCATCGATCCCAGCGTATTTCGCCGCGCCCCCATAGAGCTGCAGCAGCTGTGCGATACGTTCAACGTGATGAGCGGCAAGCTGAAAGACACCTTCGAGCTGCTGGAAAGATATGCGATGATCGACCCGCTTACAGGGCTGTACAATCGCAGGTATCTTGCGAACGAGGGGGGCAAGCTCACGGAAGGCTGCCTGAAGGCGGACCAGCCGGTGTCCGTGCTGGCGGTGGACATCGATCGCTTCAAAAGCGTGAACGATACTTACGGTCATCCGCTTGGCGACCGGGTGCTCCGGCACGTGGCCGAGCTGATCCAAAGCCTCGCTTCGACCGAAGATATTGCCGCCCGCTACGGAGGGGAAGAATTCATTGTGCTCTGCTTGCGGACGGGTTTGGATGATGCGATGGTGCTGGCGGAAAGGCTCCGGGCGAAGATGGATACGACTCCTTTCGCGGAGGAGGGGCTTAAGCTCAATCTTACGGTGAGCATCGGCGTCTCGTCCGGCGTTATGCTGCCGGAAGCGGGCGATGCGCTGGAAGAGCTGATTGCGAGTGCGGACAAGGCGTTATACCAGGCCAAGCAAACGGGACGAAACAAGGTTGTGAGCGCGAAGGAGAATCCCGGTCCGGATAGATGAACCATGGGTGCCCCGGCATCGCTGAATGTTGCGCCGTCAGGCGAGGCGTGGTATCTTCGAGTAGTCAATGACGAAATCAGACGACGGGAGGATGGCACGCATGATACATAAACTGGAGCATACCGGTGTTTTTGTTAACGATATGGACGCGTCCGTCAAGTTTTATACGGAAGTGCTTGGCATGAAGCTGGTCAAGCGGGGACGGCTCGCCGACGGAGTGGAGCTCGGATTTTTGGCTTTTCCCGGCTCGGAAAACGTTGAGATCGAGCTGATCGGGCGCGGTTCGGACGACAAGCCGGACAACGGCAAGGTGGCCCATATCGCCTTCACGGTCACGGACATCGAAGCGGAGCTCATTCGGCTGAAAAATTTGGGCGTGAAGATGATCGACGAAACGCCGCGCGTCATTTTGGACGGCGATAAGATCGGCTTTTTCTTCGGCCCGGACGGCGAGCGGCTCGAGCTGTTTGAGCCCAAGAAGTAAAGCGCAGGATGGCAAGTTTCAAGAGTGATGTGTACCCTTTGTCAAGGACACTTATAAAAAAGGACTTGAAGTTTAGGCTGCTGACAAAAGATGATTCCTGTACTGCACAGGAGTCATCTTTTTGCGTTCCCATTGATATCTGTGGTTATTGTAAATAGCGTATGAAGAGCGCTTTGTCGTTCATCAGAATTTTGTAGTTGCGAAGGTTTAATTAAGTAGATAGAGGACCATATGATCGGTAAATGTGAAGTTATATTCTTTTTTTGAGTATCACTTTAGCAGGGAGCTCTGTAATTGTTTGATATCGCTGACGGGAGGCATTCCAAACATTCTTCTGTATTCACGGCTAAACTGAGAAGGGCTTTCATAGCCAACTCTAAATCCTGCTTCAGCTGCATCTATCGCTTCTGATAATAAAAGACGCCTTGCCTCCAGAAGCCGGATCTTTTTTTGATATTGCAGAGGACTCATTGCGGCCACTTCTTTGAAATGGCGGAATAGCGACGCAGGGCTCATATGAATGGAATGTGCTAACTCTTCGATATGAAGAGGGGCAGCATAATTGTTTTTGATCTGATTAATTACTCTAACGATACGCTGCATGTTGCTTCCATCCAGTGCAATCTGTCTGAGATAATCCCCTTGCTCACCCTTCAGAACCCTATAGTAAATTTCACGAATGATCAACGGCCCAAGAATTGGGACATCTTCAGGTGTTTCTAGCAGATGGATGAGCCTTATTACAGCATCTATTATGGATTGGTTCGTTTCCGTAACGAATATGCCTCTTCGCATTTCCCTCTTTTTAATTGATTCGGAAGATGACTCTTTTAAAATATCAAAAATTTGCATGGGCTCCAGCTTAAGACGTATGCACAAATACGGATTTTCGGGAGAGGCTTCTGTAATTTGAGCAGAGATCGGCAAGTCGACTGATACAACTAAATAATTGGACGGTCCATAAGAGTAACGTTCTTGTTCGAGCATTACGACTTTAGAACCCTGCGTGACAATACAAAGCGCCGGCTCATGAACCCTGAGTACGGGCAATGTAGTTGTAGAACTGCGAATCAATTCAAGCGAGGAAATAATCGTTGAATGCACCCCGTCTTGCGCTGTGAATTTTTCGATAAGATTGGACAATTGGGCATGTTTTTCCATTTATCCTCACATCCTTCAAACATTTTTTGTTTTTTAATCATAACTCCAACTTTCATAATAACTCAATGCTATTGATAGGATTAGGCAATAATGTGCTTCAAATAGTCTACGAGAATGAAAGGAATCTGTGTAAAAATGAAAGCAACCTAGGGGATGGCATTAGAAACGACTAAAGAGATATTAAAGGAGATTGAAATGGATAAAAGAATATGGATTTTGGCCATTGCCTCGTTCGTAGTAGGTACGGTTGAACTCGTCATTGCTGGAATCATTGATATGATCGCCCAAGATCTGAACGTCTCTGCGGGTACCGCAGGCCAATTGATTACTGTCTATTCACTCGTATTCGCTTTTGGCTCACCATTACTCATCAACCTTACCTCTAAAGTTGAGCGCAGAAAATTATTGACTGCTGCCATGCTTGTCTTTTTCGCAGGAAATATGATATCGATAGTTAGCCCTAACTTTACGATTCTTCTTATTTCGAGAATTATACTTGCAGCAAGTTGCTCGATTGTTGTTGTTCTTTCTATCGTTATGGCTTCAAGCATCGTTGCACCCGAATTAAGAGGCCGCGCGATCGGTATTATTTTTATGGGGATAAGCGCATCTCTTGTCATCGGTGTCCCTCTTGGCACATTCATCGGTGATATCTGGGGATGGCGCTCAACTTTTTCTTTGGTCGGAGCTCTTACCTTAATCGTGGCCTGGGCAGTCAATCGATATCTTCCACAGGTTGCTCCGCGTCCAGGAGTCCCGTTGCGAGATCAGCTTCGAACGCTAAAGAATTCTAAAATCTTATCCGCTCATTTGATTTCGATCTTACAGATGACTGGCCAATTCACAATCTATGCTTACATTACACCTTTTTTGAACGAGACGATGGGGCTGTCAACAAACATGATCAGTCTTGTCCTGCTTGTATATGGATTAGCAGGGATAGCAGGAGGATGGATTGGAGGTTGGTCCTCCGATAAACTTGGCAACGGCAAGACAATGATCATCACTCTCCTGCTGCATGCGCTAGCGATATTCTTATTGCCTTATTCTACGGATTCAATCTTTCCGTTACTCATCGTCGTCATCGTCTGGTGTGCATTTAATATGGCCCCAAGTCCCGCCATTCAAAGCTACCTGATACAGACAGCTCCGGAATCTTCGGATATCCAGCTAAGCTTTAATACATCGTCTTTACATATAGGAGTTGCAGCAGGCTCTATCGTTGGGGGACTGATTTTAAACTATTACTCTGTAACAATGAACACTTGGGTTGGCGGACTGATTGTTATCTTGGCTATCCTGTCAGCCATCTTCTCCTTAAGTAAAAATAGAACTAAGGCATCGACAGTACACAGCAGACGTTTAATTTGACAATGTTGTCGTGGCTTTCAACTAACGTTAGGGGCACTTGAGGTTTAGGCTGCACGAAGCGTACGAGCAAATAACGGGCTACGGGCGAACGGACGTCATCGGCTGTACGGCCCGGCTGATCAAGACGCATCTTACCCCGGAAAGGACATATCGCTCGATGAGAAAGGCGCTTGGCCGCGGCGAATCCTGGTCCGGTATTTTCACCAACAGGAAACAAAGCGGCGAAATATGGCATTCCTCGATATCGATCACACCTTTTCGCATTGCGGGCGATACGTAGTACGTCGGCATTTTTCGCGAGCTTGAACAATTGGACGAGGGCTTGTATGGGACGGTACCGGTTACCCGCATTACCCGCACCGGCTGTCTGGGAAGAATATTCCGCTGGAAGCGCGCATGCTTCATTGACGATCCTTTGTATAGACGCATGCCCGGGAAGGTGCAATAATAAAGGAGCATGCTTAAACAGGGGAACGGGGAGCGCATGACCATGAACAAAATGATGGCGCAAACGTCGATGTTTTACGCGCTGATTTATATGAGCACCGGCGCCTTTTTTTCGTACATCAGCCTGTATTATACGGAAATCGGTCTCGGCAACTACGAGATCGGCTGGCTGACGTCGATCGGCGCCGTTGTCGGTCTGTTCGCCCAGCCGCTGTGGGGAATCGTCAGCGACCGATCGCGGTACAAAAATCGCGTGCTTGTGATCTGCACGCTGCTTTCCGCCGCATCGGTATGGCTCGTGCAGCTGTCCGGCAGCTCGTTTTGGCTGCTTTTGCTGGCGGTGATCGTGTTCAGCTTTTTCCAGGTGGCGATCAATCCGCTCAGCGATGCAATTACGCTGGAGCTTTCGTCGAAAGGGCTTGTGAAGTTTTCCGGGGTGCGCACGTTCGGCTCCGTCGGCTACGCGGTCATGTCCATCGGGGCGGGCTGGCTGTTTGCGAGGAACATTCACAGCATTTTTCTCGTCACTTCGCTGATGATGCTTTGTTCGTTTGTCATTTCGTTTTTGCTGCCGAAGGTGGAAGGGCATCAGAGCGGGAAAGCAAAAGTGAACCCGGTGGAGATGTTCAAGGACCGCCCGCTCGTCATCCTATACGTATACGCTTTCATCCTGTCGACGACGCTCGGCTTCTTTTTCTCGTTTCACGCGATTTACAGCCAGCAGCAGGGGGTGAGCATGGAAGTGATCGGCCTTGGGCTTGCGATCGGCTCGTTCAGCCAATTTCCTTTCATGCTGTGGTTCGACTGGGTGTACCGACGCTTCGGGATGGTGAACATCCTCGTCTTCTCCGGGCTGATTCATGCGCTGCGCTGGCTGCTCTACGGGACGGCGCTGACCCCGCAGACGGTGCTGCTGATGTGGGTCGTCCACGGCGGGACGTACATCCTGCTGTATTTGTGCCTGGCCCAATACGTGAACAAGCATGTTATGAAAGAGCTGCGGGCGACCGGCCAGATGTTCAATTCGATCATTTTGCTCGGCATCAGCAAAATTTTCGGCGCGGTGCTCGGCGGCTGGTATGCGGCGAAGTTCGGGTTCGCATCCGCATTTTTGCTCGGCATGGGGCTGAGCCTGGGGGCCACGGCCGTTTTCTGGTGGTTGGCCGCCCGGACGAAAGCACTCAGCGCGGTGCATGCGGAATGGCGCGAAGCGAAGGCGGTGGCGAAGGAACAGCAGGCGTAGATGTGCAAATGAAGCGGGTCGGCGATTATCGCATCCGTTTCGCATATAGCCCTCATGTCCGCTATTTTGATCAAAATTGCGCCGCCCTACTCGCCGAGCAGCTTCCACGTTTGACCCGCCTCAAGCAGCTCCTTCTTCGCCGCTTCCTTGTCCCCGGTAACGATTCCCGTCAGGCAGTAGGCGCGTTTGCGATCCTGATCTTCCGGCGAATCGCGCACCACGATAAGCCACAGCTCCGCCTTGGCGGTCTGCATTCCGGATGCGGCGGGGGGCGTCCGTTCGACTTCCGCGAGTATGGCCGGCCCCAGCGGAAGCGTCACCTGCTCCTCACTCAGCACCTCGGCGTGATTGCCGGCCGCCGCTAGAGCGGCAGAACGCGCATTCGCGGCGATGCCGACACCTTGAAATTGCAGCTGAAGGTTGGCCCCATGATAAAAGCCGTCCTCCTCCGCAAACGTTTGACCGTCCGGCAGTACAAGCTTCTGCTTCATCCAAGCGGTCGGAAAACGGGAAATATACCAGTTGTCTCCATCCTTCTGTACGACAACCGGGTAAGGCTTGATGTCCTCCCAATGCTCGGGAGCGTTTATGTCCATGGAAGTTCGCCAATCGAACCGAACGCCGAAAGTCCGCGACCCGTCTTCCTCCGTTCGGATCGGCTCGATTTTATATTTCTCCACCCACGGGCTTGAAACGCCGCTAACCCAATGGAACGCTTCAAAAGATTTCCGTTCCAGCTCCTTGAGGCGTGGAGCCATGACGGCGTATTGCAGCGCTCCGTTGCGGGTTTGCACCGCCCTGGCCCACGTTTCGACCGCCTCCTCCGGCGACTTGGGCGCCACCGCGTTTTCCAGCAGCTGAACCTGCATCTGAAGAGACCGGGCCTGCGGCATTTCGACTTCGACCGATTGGCTGTCATTGTTCCATTTCACCGTTGCCCCGAGCGACTCGGCCACTTCCCGCAGCGGCACCATCACTTTGCCGTCTACTATCGAGGGTGGGACCGCGGATTGCAGCAGCCAGTTATTGACATACACTTTGACCGCTTTATCGGCCGCATAGGCCGATCCGACGAATGCCGTGATCAATACGGCACCGGCAGCGAGTAAGGTAAACTTCCTTTTCAAAATCGTTCTCCTCCTTCATAGTCTTGTAATTTTTAGGACGATGGGGAGATCGGAAAAGTTTCTAGCGTCGGAAATTTTGCGCGCCTTGGCATCGGCCATTTATAATGGGCATAAAGATCGCGGACCAAACAATTCGGAAAGGAAACCGCACGAATATGCCGAAAGCTGACCATATGCTGGCCATCCTATGGCTGCTGAAATCGCGCAAGAGGATGACGGCGGCGCAATTGGCCGAGGAACTGGAGATTCATGTTCGCACCGTGTACCGCTGCATCGATGCGCTTTGCGTCAGCGGCGTGCCGATCATTTCGGAGGCCGGCCGCAGCGGCGGCTACCGGATTTCCGATCATTTCAGACAGGCTCCGCTGTTTTTCGATCCGGATGAGCAAAAGGCGCTCGTGCACGCGGCAGCCTTTGCCCGGGAAGCGGGGTATCCGTTTGGCGAGGCGCTGAACAAAGCCGTTTCCAAGCTGAAAAGGTACAGCACCCCCGAGCAGCTCAGCGTTCTCGAACGCCACGAGTCCGGACTCGAGGTCATTCATCCGCCTGCCGGTACTTCGCCGGAATCGGTCCTTGGGCTGCTCGAGATGTCGATTGCGGAAAGATCGGGCGTGCGGATCGAATACCGGACCGGTTACGATGATGCAGTCAGCGAGCGCGATGTCGATCCGTACGGACTGGTTCATTGGAAAAGCAAATGGTATGTCGTCGGGTATTGCCGCCTTCGCACGGAGGTTCGCAGCTTTCGCGTCGACCGCATCCGCAAGGCAGCTCCGAACGGAGCCGTTTTCGAGCGGCCGGCGGCTTTTTCCGCGCGTCAGTTTCTGCTCGGCAGCCTGCTTCCCGATTACGGCCATGAGGACGGGTTGGTTTCCGTCCATATTGCAGGCAATCCGCAAGCTCTTGACGATTTGTGCGGACACTGGTTGTTCGGGCATGCGCTGGCGGAACGGTCGGCGGACAGCGCTCATTTCAGGATGGACGAGCTGACTCTGTACGCCCAGGCGCCGTATCATCTTCTTTCGTATGGAGGCAAAATCCGCATACTAGAGCCGGCCGGGCTGAAGGAATGTTTGGCGGAGATCGCGGAGTCGCTGCTGGAATATTACAAGACATAACCTTAAACGCTGACCGATGCTGTCAGTGTTTTGTTTCATAATAGGGCATACAGGCAATAACGCAGCAAAAAAGAACGGGGGAAATCGCGTGGCAGGTTCTCTTTTTAGAAAAGCGGTTATCGAAGAAACGGGAAAGTCCTGGGAGGAATGGATTCATACCTTGGATCAAACGGTCGACCGGCTTTGGCCGCACGAGCAAATTGCCGGAATTTTGGCGGACGAATACGGTCTATCGCCGAAATGGAGCGAAATTATCGCCACGATGTACGGGCAGAAAATGGGCCGCAAGCCGGTCGGTCAAACGGCCGACGCCGGCGTTCAAATCGGCGTGCGGCGCACGCTGCCGGTTTCGAAGGAACAAGCGTGGGCGTTTCTGTTGTCTCCGGAAGGGCTGCGGCTGTGGATAGGCGAGCTTTCTTCCCTTCCGCTGCAGGCAGGGGAGAGGTTCATGAGCGCGGACAGCACGTCCGGGCAGATCAAATCGGTCGTTCCGATGCAAAAAATTCGCATGTCCTGGCAGCCCAAGGAATGGGACAACCCTTCCACGCTGCAGCTGTATGTATTGTCCTCGGGTTCGAACAAAACGACGATCAGCTTCCATCAGGAAAAGCTGGACGATATTTATATGCGGGAAGCGATGAAATCGCACTGGGAGCAAGTGTTGGACAAGATTCGGGAGCATTTTCAGGAGTGAGATATGAAGAAAAAAATGAACGACAATTTCGTCTTCCATTATGCCGAGTCGACATCGACGCGCTGCGGAGGATTGGAGAGAAGGAGTGGGCAGTTTGGAGCGTAAAGCCGTCGTAGCCGGAGGGACCGGGTTGATCGGGCAGGAACTTGTTCGGATGCTGCTGGAAAACGCCGCGTATGCATCGGTTACGGTGCTTGTGCGGAAACCTCTTGGCCGGCAGCATCCGAAGCTTCGCGAGCGCATCGTCGATTTCGAGAGGCTGGAGGAGGCGCAGCTCGACCTCGGCGGAGCGGATCTGTTTTGCGCGCTCGGCACGACGATCGGAAAAGCCGGCTCGCAGGAAGCGTTCCGCCAGGTCGACTACGCTTACCCGCTGGCGCTCGGGCAGCTCGCGAAGCGGGCGGGGGCGCCGCAGATGCTGATTGTGACGTCGATGGGAGCCAGCTCAGCGTCGCGCATATTTTACAGCCGGGTGAAGGGCGAGATCGAGGACGCGCTGCTGGACCTCGGCTTTGCCGGGCTGCACATATTCCGCCCGTCATTGCTGCTGGGCGAACGCGAAGAGTTCCGGCTGGGCGAGAAGGCAGCAGCGGCTTTGTCCGGCCTGCTGCCGGTTGTTTTCAGCGGCCCGCTCCGCAAATACAAGCCGATTCCCGCGCGTTCGGTAGCGCGGGCCATGCTGCTTGCTGCGTTGTGCGGCGCCACCGGCGTTCATGTATACGAGTCGGATGCAATCGAGCGGATGGCACAGGCGGAGCGGGGGCGGTAAGGCTAAGCCGCCGCAATTCAGCTGAGCCCGGCCCCATACGCAAAAAGAAATAACGGAAGTCGCGCCCTCCGTTATTTCTTTTTTTTCGGGGATTTTCCACGAAGAGAGGGCAACGTTTCCTCTACCTGCGGTTGCCGCGGCTTAGCGCTGCCTACCAGTACAGGCGTGGTGGGCGGTCCTTATCGCCGCTTGCTTACGAACCGTCGGATGGGATTCATTCATCCCCCGAACGCATCGCGAAACGCCTTGCCGAGCGCAGCGGGTTCGACGTTCCACAGCACCGCGATCTCGGGGCACACGTTCTCTTCCCACCAATCGGCCAGCACCTTCCGGTTGCTGCTGTTTTCGTAGATCCAGGGCAAGTTGAGCGCGACTTTCTTGAAATATAACGTTTCTGCCTGCTCCACCAGATTGGGAGCGATCCATTTGCCCAGCCGCTTGATCGTGCGGTACAGCTCTTTGCTGCAGGCCCGCCGAATTTGACGGGCGTTCGGGTAGGAGGGGGCGTGTTTTTGCTGATTCATCTTGTTCATGGGACATTACTCCTTCCTATCACAAGATATGCGCAAGGAGCTCGCTTGGACGCTAGTCCGTGAAACCGCAGGATGCGGGGATTGTGCCCAACAATTTTGAAAAGGCATAGGGATTGACAAGTAATGAAAAGTGTTATATCCTGATTTTGGAAGTCATAGGTAAGCGCTTAACTTATCTTATGGGGAATTGCAATTTGATTTTCATTAGATAAGTGTTCATAAAGGTGATTTGTAAGCGTTTTCCACCCGAGGGGATTAAATATTTAGTATATTAACGGCTTCTCGAGTAAAAATTTGATTAGCTGGGGGATTTATATTTTATCGTATTTGGTTAAGCGGTTTCCTGATTTTGCTGTGAAATGAAAAATGTAGAACTCAGCGAGAGCGGCACCATCGTCATGATTGAGGCTGCTCTTTTTTTGTACGCTTTTACGGATTGCATGAAAGGAGGTGGTTGAAAAGCGGCGAAAAGCGGAATCGGAAAGTGCGACGGAAGGAGGTGGATGCTCTAAAAGACGCGGCAGTCTTTACTTGCGGATGGAAACAAGGAAGATCAAACAAAAAGGAGAGGGATTTATGGCAAAATGGAAAATGACGGCGGTCACAATGATTTTGTTTGCTTTGATGGTTCAATCTTCCGCTTGGGCGGCGGCTCCCGCCGTCAGCGTCGAGCCGAAGGATGAGACCGACGCGGTGGCGGTCGGCGACGATGCTGCGGACGATCCGGCGATATGGGTGCATCCGGCGGACAAATCGAAAAGCCGTGTCATTGCGACGAATAAAGGCGGAGGTTTGTTAGTTTATGACCTGGACGGCAACCAGCTTTATTCCTACACGACCGGGAAAATGAACAATATCGACGTTCGCTACGACTTCCCGTTGGGCAAGACAAAAGTGGACATCGCTGCGGCGACCAACCGGACGACCAATACGATCGACATTTACTCGATCGACAAAACGACCGGCGGCCTTACGAATATTTCGGGCACGCCGATTGTTTCGCATGCGGCCGAGGTGTACGGCTTCGCCTTGTACCACAGCTTGCGTTCCGGAAAGTTTTATGCGCTTGTCACCGGCAAAGACGGGGAATTTGAACAATACGAGCTGACTCATAACGGGGCCGGCAAGGATAACGGGACCCTGGTGCGCACCTTCACCACGGCTACTCAGTCCGAAGGCCTGGTGGCCGACGACGAATACGGGTATATGTATCTCGCGGAAGAAGACGCAGCCATCTGGAAATACGATGCGGAACCAAACGGCGGCACCGCTCCTCTTCGCAAGGTCGATTCGGCGGACGGCAACCATTTGACGGCGGATATCGAAGGGCTGACCATTTATTACGGCGACGACGGTGAAGGATACCTGCTTGCTTCCAGCCAAGGAAACAGCACGTATGCGGTATATGAGCGCGAGGACGACAACGACTACGTCGCCAGCTTCAAGGTCGTCGACCATGGCGGGGTGGACGGCGTCAGCGGAACCGACGGCATCGACGTGCTCAGCTTCGGACTGGGCAGCAAGTACCCGCACGGCATTTTCGTAACGCAGGACGACGAAAATTTGCAAAACGGCACGATCATCAATCAAAACTTTAAATATGTGGATTGGGAAAGGATTGCGGACGAAGCCGATTTGGATACGGACGACGATGTCGATCCGCGCGAGCTTCGAAAACGCAGCCGTGACTGAACGGAATTCAGCGGAATAACGCTTCGAAACGAAAAGGGCGGTTCGCGCAAAAGCGGACCGCTCTCCCCGATTATCCCTCTTAATCTTCGACGACGATATACCCGACCATCGGCCCGTTATGAGCGATATCCGGATGGGTCAGGCAGATGATACGGTAAATCCCCTCTTTCTCCGCTTTAAAGGTGACGATCGTTTCTTTGCCTTTCCTCACTTCTCCGCGAACGTTCAAGCCTTCGATCAAAAACGGATGGCTTTCCCCGTTCACGCCGTAAATGCTTAAATGAATTTTCTCGCCCTTGCGCACATAAACCGTACCGGGATCCCACCGATACGCCTCGATCTCTTTGCCGTCCGGCAGCTTCGAGCCGAACTCGCCGGTGACGAGGTGAACGGTGCGTTCGCCGGTGCCGGGAAAGGCGGCGGTCGACATCGAGCGCTCGCGCGCGAAATAGACGATCGTGCATGCAGCGAGCAGCACGATCATCGCGCTCACATACAGGGCTTTCTTTTTCACGAATATAATGTTCATCGCTCATCCCGCCTTGTACACGTTTTGGTACAAGTGTATGCGCTTAAAGACGGGGACATGCCGCTGTCGTTATTTTTCGGCTCTTGCCGCATCAGCGCCGCCGGAAACGAAGGCGAACCGCGAAGACCGGGAAACCGGCTTGTTCGGCTTAAGCGGCTCGCCCTATCGTTTTCCCGTGTCGCGGGGCCCGCTTGCATTCCGCTTACCACCACCGCTTCGGGTACGGCTGCTTGCACAGCCGGTGGTAGGCTGCGGCCACCAGCACGATCAGCACGGCGCCGCCCAGCACCGGCGTCCATAGGAAGCCCCAGCCGGAGCCGGACGCCATCACGACGAGCGGGTCGGCGCCCGCCGGCGGATGGACGGTGCGCGTCAGCTGCATAAGCGCGATCGCGAGCGCGACGCCGAGCGCCGCCGTCCACGGATGTGCGCCGGCCGTGTGCAGCAGCGCAAGCCCGATGGCGGCGCTGAGCGCGTGGCCGCCGACGATGTTGCGGGGCTGGGCGAGCGGGCTCTCGGGCAGCGCGAAGGCGAGCACGCATGAGGCGCCGAACGGCGCCATGAGCAGGCTCGCCTCCAGCAGCCCGCCGAGGCCGGCTGCTGCGTAAATCGCAAGGAAGCCGCCGATGCCGGGAAGCAGGAAGCGCAGCAAGACCGCATATTTTTTCAGCATGAAGATCATCTCCTTGTTTGCAGCGATTATGGGGTATATTATCATGCATTGTGGCATCCGAAAAACGAATGTTTTTGATATTTGGCATCGAATTTTACGATATGTTTAGAAGGGAGCGGGATGCCGGTCATGTATGCCGCTTCGTACGACTGGGAGCAGGGCCGCACGAAGAGTCGCCCCTTCTTGCCCGTATGACGCCGAAGAGCTTGCTTGCCCTGCGGCCGTCGGAGCGCGATCGTTTCGCAGATCGTGCACTCCCGGCGTATGCCGCTCGCCGCACGGCAGGCGGTCGGAGCCAAGCTGTCGTTAAGGGCGCGGGTATGGTAAAATAAATGGGGTTAAGCACCCGGAGTGGAAATTTTTCACAAAACGGTTGCGGATTTTCGCAGATGAAGCGGAGGAGTTGCGAACGTGCTCAAGGAACTTATTCATTCGGCACTGACATTTATTGAAGGGCTCGGCTACTGGGGCATATTGCTCGGCTTGATGCTCGAGGTGATCCCAAGCGAGCTGGTGCTGTCCTACGGCGGCTATTTGGTATCGCAGCCCGGAGGCATTTCCTTCGCCGGCGCCGTCATCTTCGGGACGATCGGCTGCGTGCTGCAGCAGTATATTTTGTATTGGATCGGAAGGTACGGGGGGCGCCCGGTGGTTGAGAAATACGGCAAATTTTTGGGGCTCAAGAAACATTACCTGAACGTAGCGGAATCGTGGTTCGAACGGTACGGGGCCGGCATGGTGTTTACGGCGCGGTTTATTCCGGTCGTGAGGCAGGCGATATCAATCCCGGCGGGGCTGGCGAAGATGCCGCTGTGGAAGTTCACATTATATACGACGCTGGGGACGATTCCGTGGGCGATTTTGTTTGTCTATCTCGGCAAAACGCTCGGCGACAACTGGGAGCAGATCGACGAGGTGGCAGCCCCGTACGTTCGCCCGCTCATCTGGGCATCCATCGGTCTTACGGCACTGTATCTGATTTATAAAATTTTGACAAGAAACAAGAAGAAAGCGTAAGCGGGGCCGCACGGGATTAGCGGTATCGGGTTAAAGCACGCCTGTCGGCAGCGGGCGGCGCCGATTCGTTTTGGACAAGGACAAGCCGTTTCAGGTAGAATAAAAGAAGGTTTACATTACATAAGGAGGCGTTTCCCATGGCAGCCAATTTGGCGGAAAAATTGCGCAAAGGCTTATCCCCGCAGCAATTTATCGACGGCATGACGAAAAACCAGGAGAAGTTTCAGGAGTGGTACGACAGCTTCGAGTGGCCGAGCGAGGACGACAAGGAGTTTTTCGAGTCGCTGAACAACCGTGACGATCTGCGCTGCCTTATTTTGTGCGCCGATTGGTGCGGCGACGTCGTGCGCAATGTGCCGGTCGTGTTCCGTGCGCTGGAGGTTTCCGGCATCCCGGTCGAGGTGCTGCTCAAGGAAGAGCATCCCGACGTGATGGCGCAGTTTTTGACGATGGGCGGAGAAGCGATTCCGATCGTCATTTTCACCGATTTCAGCGGCCACGTGTTGGGTCAATGGGGACCTCGCCCGGCGAACGTGCAGGCCGTTATGATCGAGTTCAAAAAGAACAACCCGGACCGAAACGCCCCGGACTATCAGGACAAAATCGCCGTCGCCCGCCAGGAAATGGGCCGTCAGTACGGCGAAGGCACCGGATACCATGCAACGATCGTAAAAGAGCTGCGCGAACTGCTCTCAACTTTTTAAGAGGGGGCCGCTCAGCGATATGCTCAAAATAGAAACGTTCCCGCTCGGGCCGCTGCAAACGAACGCTTACCTGCTGTCGCTGCCCGAAGAGAAGCGGGGCGTCATCATCGACCCCGGCATGAACCCGGGCGCTCTCGTCCGGCGTATCGCCGACATGGATATCGAAGCGATCCTGCTGACGCACGCCCACTTCGACCATATCGGCGGCGTGGACGAAATCCGCAAGCTCAAGGGCTGCCCGGTTTACCTGCACGATGCGGAAGCGGATTGGTTGACCGATCCGCGGCGCAACGGCTCCGCCCGCTATCCGGAGCTCGGCGCGCCCATCGTGACCGATCCGGCGGAATATGCGCTGGACGAAGGCCAGACGCTGGAGCTGCTCGGCGTGAAGCTGAAAGTATTCCATACGCCGGGCCATTCTCCGGGCAGCGTCAGCTTCCTGTACGAGAAGCAGCTGTTCGGCGGCGACGTGCTGTTCCGGCTGTCGGTCGGACGGACCGACCTGACCGGCGGCAGCATGAACGAGCTGCTCGAGTCGATACACGGCAAGCTGTTCGAGCTGGACGACGACGTGACCGTTTACCCCGGCCACGGACCGAAAACGACGATCGGCTACGAACGCGAGCATAACCCATATGTGTAGACCAAAGCGAACCGACCCGCGCCATCCGGCGCCGGCGGTTCGCTTTTTTTAGATTTGCTTGTTACGCTAAGTACCTGCATTGATACATAGCAAAGCGAGCCGGGCATAGGATTTTTTGCGAACAGCAAAAAATGCATGCCAGGCAGACGCGAACTAGAAGCGAGCTTGATCTCCCGGCAGGCGGGTCCAGGGCGCCCGAGCGCAATGTTGTCAGGTTAACAGGTATGGACGAAATCGAGGGCTGAACCATAGAAGACTGAATGACGCTTGAAAACTGTTATTCCTCGAGAATAAGTAATTTATAAAATAGAGGAACCCATGTTCGCTATTCTCGGAAAAATGGGCCCATCGAAAAAATAGAGGAACTGAGATGCGCTAAATCGGCAGAAAATAGCTTGTGGATTGGGAAAACAGACAAATAGAGTACCTGAGTTCCGCTAATTTTCAAAAATGTCCGAAATCGCCCCACTTAGCGAACCATAGTTCCGCTATTTCTCGCTTAACCTGACAAAAGGGCGCCCGAGCGCCTGGGGTCCCCCCGGTGGGGGGACTTAGGGGGGCGCTACGCTTTAGGGGGGCGCTCACCATTACTTTTTTGATAAAGAATCTTACTATTTTGGATTCACCCTATGAACAAAACCGCTTACAATTTGAAATGTAAGCCCATACATGACAGACATAATGCCAAACGGGGGCGAAAGCAAACAACCTTGGAGGAGGAATACAAATGAATTCCAGAAAGAGAAAAGCGGCGCTCGGTTTGATCGCATCGGCGCTGGTGTTTAGCGGATGTGCTTCGGGGGGAGGAACGACCGCATCCGGCGGAGCGGCCGAGAAGAAGCCCGATGCAGCGGCGGCCAGCAGTGGCGGCGGAGATAAAAAGATCGAGCTGCGCATGACCTGGTGGGGTTCGCAAACCCGCCACGACCTGACGACCAAGGCGCTTAAGCTATTCGAGCAGAAACATCCGAATATTACGATCAAGGCGGAATATTCCGGTTGGGACGGCTACTTCGACAAGCTGTCCACCCAGGTGGCAGGCTCCAACGCCCCCGATTTGATCCAGATGGATTACGCTTTCCTGACCGAATACGCCAAACGGGGGGCGCTGCTCGATTTGGGGCCTTATGTGCAGAGCAAGGATCTGAGAACCGAAGATCATGACAAAAGCATGATCAAAGCCGGTTCCGTCGATAACAAGCTGTACGCCATTACGATGGGCGTGAACGCCCCCGGCATCATTTATAATGCATCGGTGTTCAAGGAGCTCGGCATCGAGGAGCCGAAGGAGAACTGGACGTGGAACGACCTTGCCGACATCGCCACCAAAATATCCAAGGCGAAGGGAAAAGGGTATTACGGTATGGTCGACGGCTCCGGGACGACGAATATTTTCGAAATCATGGTCCGCCAAAACGACCGCACTTTGTTCAAGGACGGCAAGCTCGGCGCAACGAAGGAAGATTTCCAGCAATGGTTCAAGCTGTGGGACGACCTGCGCAAAAGCGGAGGAGCGACGACCCCGGAAATGACGGCGACGATGACGAACGCGCAGGAAACAAGACCGATCGCTCTCGGAACGGGAGCTATGGATTTCACCTGGTCCAACCAGATGCTGGCCTTTAAAAACGCGATGAAAAACAAAAACGACGAGCTGAAAATTCAAGTCATCCCGCACGGCGCCGGCGAAAAGAAAAGCGGGGAATATTTGAAGCCGAGCCAATTTATTTCCGGTTATGCCAAGACGGCTCATCCGAAGGAAGTGGCTATGGTGATCGATTTCCTCATCAACGATCCCGAAGCGACCGCCATTCTCGGAGCGGAGCGCGGAGTGCCGGTCAATTCGAAAATACGCGATCAGTTGAAAAGCTCGCTCAGCGATTTGGACAAGATGGTGTTCGGCTTCATCGACACCGTGTCCAAGAACTCCAGCGATATCGATCCCCCTTACCCGCAGGGCTATGCGGAAATCGACAAAAACTTCAAATCGTCGAGCGAGCAGATCGCTTTCGGACAAGGCAAAATGGATGCGGTGATCGACCAGTTTATGACCGGTTCGAGCCAAATTTTAAGCAAAGCGAAGTAATTCCCGGGTTCGCGCTTCGGTAACCGCATATCCCGATATGCGGTTGCCGTATCTTATTGGTAAAGGCAGGAAGCTTAATGAGTGCACAACCAGGTACTGTCGCGGGAGCGCAAGCGGTGCCCGCGAAGAAGACGAAAGTACGCCACAAGCAGAACGGCGCGGCTCTATTTTTTCTGACGCCGTGGCTGATCGGGCTTGTCTGTTTGACCTTGGGGCCGATGGCGGCGTCGCTGTATTTCTCCTTCACGGACTACAGCATCCTCTCGTCGCCGAGATGGGCCGGATTCGCGAATTATGTGACGATGTTCACGGAAGACAAGCTGTTTCTCGTATCGATGAAGGTGACGTTTCTTTATGTTTTCGTTTCCGTGCCGCTGAAGCTCATTTTCGCATTGGCCGTCGCGATGCTGCTCGATAAAGGGATTCGCGGTCTCGGCTTTTACCGGACGATTTATTACATCCCTTCGCTTCTGGGAGGAAGCGTGGCCATCTCGATGCTGTGGCGGAAAATGCTCGGCGGGGACGGACTCGTGAACCACGCGCTCGCTTTTATCGGCATTGAGGCCCCCGATTGGGTGGGCAATCCGAAATATGCGCTCTATTCGCTGGTGCTGCTGTCCGTCTGGCAGTTCGGTTCGTCGATGATCATCTTTTTGGCCGGCCTGAAGCAAATTCCAGCGGATTATTATGAAGCGTCCTCCGTGGACGGAGCGGGCAAAGCCCGCCAGTTTTTCAATATCACGCTGCCGATTTTATCTCCGGTCATTTTTTTCAATCTGGTCATGCAAATCATCACGTCGTTTCAATCGTTCACGCAGTCGTTCATCATCAGCAACGGCACGGGAGGACCGGTCAATTCCACGCTGATGTACTCGCTTTACTTGTATAAGAAGGGGTTCGCCTTTTTCCAAATGGGATATGCATCCGCGATGGCCTGGGTGCTCGTCATCTTGATCGGATTGTTTACGCTGCTGGTGTTCCGCACGAGCAAATCGTGGGTGCATTATGAGGATGGGGGGAAATAAGCGATGACCTACGCAACCGGAAAAACGGAATGGCTTCGCCACTCCTTTGTCATTCTACTGGCGTTTATCATGCTGTACCCTGTCTTATGGATGCTGGGCAGCTCGTTCAAGCCGGCCAATATGATTTTCTCCGAGGTGTGGATTTGGCCGAGCGAGTGGGTTTTTTCCAATTACGCGAAGGGTTGGGCGGGGACTCAGGGGAACACGTTTGCGCTGTTTTTGAAAAATTCCGCGCTCATCTCCATCGGCGCCGTCATCGGCAACGTCGTTTCCTGCTCAATGGCCGCATACGCCTTTGCCCGGCTCGATTTCCGGTTCCGCGCGATCGGTTTCGGGCTGATGCTGATGACCCTGATGCTGCCGCATCATGTGACGCTGATTCCGCAATATATTTTGTTTCACAAGCTGGGCTGGATCAACACGTATTATCCTTTGATCGTGCCCAAATGGCTCGCAACCGACGCGTTTTTCGTCTTCTTGATCGTGCAGTTTATTCGCGGCGTGCCGCGCGATCTGGATGAGGCGGCGACGATCGACGGCTGCGGTCCGATACGGATTTACACGAGCATCATCATGCCGCTCGCTTTGCCGGCGCTCATCACGACGACGATCTTCACCTTTCTGTGGACGTGGGACGATTTCTTCAGCCAGCTGCTCTATTTGAGTGAGGTGTCGAAATATACGGTGCCGCTCGGCCTCCGGCTGTTTCTCGACTCCAGCTCGCAATCCGACTGGGGGCCGATGTTCGCCATGTCGGTGCTGTCGCTCGTGCCTTGTTTTGTCATCTTTATCATCTGCCAAAAGTACTTTGTGCAGGGCATTGCCACCTCCGGCATAAAAGGATAAGATCGAAGTAATCTTTTACCGGATGGGATGATGGATCTCATGAATGTACGCCATTTTCAGCGAATTCCGGCATTTTTTCGCAAAAGCAAACTATCCACGATCATGGTAGCTTGCTTTATTTTTTTAAACCTGCTGTTTCTGACCGCGATCATATGGATCGCCTACAACTCCTTTTCCGCAGCGACCTTTGAGGAGATCAGCAGGGCCCGGCTCGCGCTGCTGAACGAAAGCACGAAGCGCGGCTTCGATTTCAACCAGCAGATGACCGGCACCGCTTTAACGGTGGTCAGCAACAAGGATATCGTCGATCGGCTGGCCGCTCCGGCGAACTCAAGCTTCGACATCATTACCAAACGGCGCGAAATTTCCGACCTGCTCCATCACTTTATGGTCATTACTGCGGGAATCAGCTCGATCGAAATTTATACGGACCGTTTTAACGAAGTGCCTTACACGGCCACCGATCTGGTGTATCCGATCGCGCAAATCCAAAACGAAGAATGGTTCGGCTCCTTGGGCAAAGCCGACGCCATTTGGGTTCCGATCAAGGGGAACGCTTCCCCGGACTCGCTGATCGGCTATGTGCAGCATATTTTCAACGGCAAAGGTGAAACGATCGGCTACGTGTTTGTGCGCATGTCCAAGGACGACGTGCTGCGCAAATTCGCCGACGTGCCGCTTGTGCTGGAGGGACAAGTGCTGCTTGTCGATGCCGGAGGCCATATTGTGCTTACGGTTAACGGAACGGGGAGCGGCGAAGAAGGGGCTGCTGCGGACGAGGAATGGATTCGCGAGCGTTCTGCCAGCCTGAGCGACGGGGTCCACATCTATCGCAAAGGCGCGCGTTCCTATCTCGTGTTGTTTTCCAAGCCGAGCACGCTGCAGTGGCGGCTCGTGCAGATGATTCCGACCGACATCCTGCTGGCCGGAGTCCGCAAAGTCGGCGGCGTCGTTTTGGGCATCGGAGGGCTCATTTTGCTGGTCTCGGCGTTGTTTGCCTTTCTGTTCGTGCGCAATATGATTACGCCTTTGCGGCGGCTGATGATGGAGATGAAGAAACTCGAGCGGGGCGATTTCGCCGCGCATGCGACAAGCTCGTTTACCGAGGAGTACGGGCAGCTCTCCGTAAGCTTCAATCATATGGTGGCAAGGCTGAGAGAGCTGATGGACAGCGTCAAAAAGGAGAGCAAGGCGAAGCGGGACGCCGAGACGAGCCTGCTGGAAGCACAGATCAAGCCGCATTTCCTGTACAACACGCTCGATATGATACATTGGCGCGCGCTGGATTACAAAGCCGAAGATATCAGCTTGATGACGATGAAGCTCGGAAAAATGCTGCGCATCGGACTGAGCGGCGGGAAGCTGTTTATCCGCGTCCGCGACGAGCTTGAGCACGCCTGCTGCTATATCAGCATCCAGCAGGAGCGGCTGCCGTTTCCGATCGATTACAAGCACCATGTCGAGCCCCGGGTAAGAAGCTACTACATTCCGAAGGTCATCCTGCAGCCGATCATTGAAAATTCCGTCATCCACGGAAAATCGCCCGGGACCGCCGAACAGCTTCGCATCCGGCTGGAGATCCGGGAAGTTCACGGCGATTTTGACGCGCGGACGCTCGAAATGAAGCTGACCGACAACGGCAGAGGGCTTCCCGCAGGCTGGGATTTGCAGCAGGCGACCGGCATCGGCCTACGCAACGTGCAGAAGCGGATCGAGCTGTACTGCGGGCCGCGGTACGGGCTGCGGGTGGCTGGCCGGGAGGACGGGCCCGGGGTGGAAGTGACGATCCGTCTGCCGGTGATCGAAACCGAAGAGCAGTTAAAACGATTGTTGGACGGTGAGGACAGTTGAGGTCGATTTTGCTTGTGGACGACGAACCGCATATTTTGGAGGCGCTTCAGCATCACATCGGCTGGGCCGGGCTGAACCTGCGCGTGATCGGCACCGCCGTAAGCGGCACGGAGGCGTATAAGCTCTGCCGCGAGCTGAGACCGGATCTCGTCATGACGGATGTGTACATGCCCGGGATGAGCGGACTGGAGCTCGTGCAACAGCTGCGGGCCGAGCTTCCGGACATCCGGATCGTGATTTTAAGCGGCTTCGAGGAGTTTGAGAACGCCCGCCAGGCGATGCGCTACGGAGTCGACCATTTCCTGCTCAAGCCGGCCGGGGTGAAGGAGATCGAAGCCGTACTCGGCGAAATCATGCAGGATATGGACGTGGCTGAGCAAAAAAAGCGGCTGGAGGAGCGTTACAAACGCGAAGTCGACCGGATGCTGCCTTATTTGCGGGAGAAGCTGTTTTACGAGCTGCTGACGACGCGGTACCAGCAGGACGAGCTGCCGAATGAGCGGCTCGAATATTTGGAAATTGAAAAACCCCGGCGTATCGTCGCCGTCAGCCTGCGGATCACCCGTCCGGCATTTCTGACCAAGCTGCGGGAGAGGGACTGGCAGCTGCTGAGGTTCGGCGCCGGCAATATTGCGGAAGAAATGCTGCGCGACGAGCTCTCCGGCTGGCCGGAAATACAAGGATTTGTGATCGACTATTCGGAAAACGTGTTGGTGCTGCTGCTGTTCCAAAGGGAAGAAGCGGATGAGCCGCTTTACCGGGCGGCCGAAGCGCTTTCGCGGAAGACGACGGAAAAAATCATGACGTACCTCAAGATCGAAGCGATCGCGGGGATCGGTTCGATCCGCAGCGGCATTTGCGAGGTGATCGATTCGTATTTGGAAAGTCGCGAAGCGCTGGAGGCGGCCGAATTTCAAGGCGCCGCGCGGGTTTATTCGTACCGCGAGTGGAGTCAGCTTCAGTCGTCCGCGGACAGCTATACGCCGCTCCTCAAGATGTGGAACGATGTGCTGCCCGGCAAGGATATGGACAAGGTGGAGGGAAAATGGGCCGCAATTCATGCGGAATTGCAGGCGAAGACGCAAACGACGCTGACGGAGCTGCAAACATTTGGCGTCGGCTTGTGGAGCTCGATGATTTTATTCTGGAACGAACAGTTTCCGCTCACGCCGCCCCCGTATACGATGTCCCAGTTTTTGCAGGACATTCACACGCGCTATACGCATAACGAGTTCGTAAAGTGGCTGGACGAGCTGGTCAACATGTGGATTCAAGGCTGCATCAAGGAGTTTATGGGCCGTAAAAGCAACCGTCTGGTGGAAAAGATCAAGGAGTACGTCGAGATGAACTACGATCAGGAAATCAGCTTTGCCGCCATTTCCAAAGAACTGTACGTACATCCGAAATATTTGAGCCAGCTGTTCAAGAGGGTGACCGGCGAAAACTTCGTCAACTATTTGAACCGTTTCCGCATCCGCAAAGCGGTCGAGTATTTGCAATCGGGGCAGCACATGGTGTATGAGGTCAGCGAAATGGTCGGCTTCAACAACCCGGCCTACTTCAGCCAGGTGTTCAAAATCGTCACCGGCAAAAGCCCGTCGGAGTACATGAGATAGCAGCCCTCACGCTCTCGCGTGTCCAAGGCATACGCCTCGTCCTTGTGCGGCCCGTTACGGCTCGTGTCATAGACAAGCCGCAGGCAAACGTCCATTTTTGGCCATGGCTGGGTATATACCGTGGTCGACATAGGTGCATTCCCATAGACTGTTGGTGTGTGAGGAACACATCAAACTTCCCAAATCGCAGGTTTGCCAATTTTATGGAGGTGTCTTCTATGGAAAAATATCACCCGATGCCTATGCCGATACCTATGCCGGTAGCCCCTGTGGCGCAAGCCCCGATTGTGCATGCGCCGGCTCCGATCAACGTCCATGCCAGCTACGAGCAAATCAACGTCTATGAAAAACCGAAGCTGCACCATTTCCATCATCACCCGGTGGTGCCGGCATTCTGGTCGTCGGCGGTCCTTGTTCTCGTGCTGTATATCCTGCTGGTTATCGTGCTGCGCTCAGGATACAGAATATGATGAGCAGAAAAAAACACCCGTTCTTCCTTGGGAGGAGCGGGTGTTTTTTTGCGGTTGCAGATCTGCCAGGGACCGTGTGTTTAAGGATGGATCAGGGCGAAGGCAATTTCCCGGAAACTGTTTATCGTGTAACGGTTGCAGATGAGCTTATAAGGGCCAAATGGATGTTATCAGAACGGTAACGGTTGTCAGAGCGGTTATTTGTGAACTTTCATCGGTTTGAGGGATACAAGATGAGAAATAAGCTCTGCCACAACCGTTACAATGTAAAAATGACGTTTTTGAACCAAATAAGCTCAGCAGCAACCGTTAGCCCGCACTTGTACATGTCGCACATTCAAGCTCAGCAGCAACCGTTAGCCTGCACTTGTACATGTCGCACATTCAAGCTCAGCAGCAACCGTTAACCCGCCCTTATACATATCGCACTTGCAATCGAGATTTATCCAAAAGTTTAACGGGATAGCGATAAGAACCGAGCTTCGCAATTGTTGAAAATACAATTGAAGAAGCGTATGATTGAGGTTTGTTAGAGGAATCGGACAACAAGGGGGCGTGCATCTGTGAAAAAACTGACAAGGATACAATCCGCGCTGCTTATCGTATTTTTAGTTGTCGTTTGGGGAGTCAACTGGCCTTTATCCAAATTCGCATTGTCGTTTATACCGCCGGTTCTGTTCTCCGGGGTACGAACGCTGCTCGGAGGAATTTTGCTGCTGCCCGTTGCTTTTTCGCGGTACGGCAAACTGCATTTCAAGTCGACATGGTCTTTTTATCTCATTTCCGCTTTGGTTAATGTCATTTTGTACTACGGACTGCAAACCGTCGGGCTGAAATATTTGCCTTCCGGGCTTTTTTCGGCCATCGTTTTTCTTCAACCGGTGCTGGTCGGCATTTTTTCATGGATGTGGCTCGGAGAATCGATGAACGGGTTAAAAATCGCGGGGCTTATACTCGGCTTTGTCGGCGTGGGGATCATTTGCAGCGGCGCAGGGGGATTGTCCGGCCATATTTCCGTTACCGGCATTTTGCTCGCACTCGGATCGGCCTTGAGCTGGGCGCTCGGAACGATTTACGTCAAGAAAATAGGCCATCTCGTGGATCCTATATGGCTGGTGACGCTTCAATTGCTGGAAGGCGGCTTGTTTATGACGGTCTTGGGATCGCGCGTTGAACGCTGGTCCGACGTTCATTGGGAGCCTGCTTTCATTTTCAGCTTGTTATTTATATCGATTTTTGTCATTGCCATGGGATGGCTGGTGTTTTATAAGTTAATCGATTCGGGAGAGGCCAGCAAAGTGGCATCTTATACGTTCCTTATCCCCTTGGTGGCTATTTTGACCGGCACTTTTTTTCTGGGCGAGCCGTTTACCGCATCGCTTGTGGCAGGACTTCTTCTTATTTTGGCCAGCATTTATTTTGTGAATCGGCAGCCTGTGGCAGTGAGCGGCGGTACGATGGAGTGACCGGAAAGGTATGATGGGGTGAATTGTTGAATGAAACTTCCTGCTTGGATTTGGCGTCTACCAAGTAGGTTTTCATTTCCGATGACCATCTCATGAAGCAAAAGGGGGAAGCTCAAGGTGTTGAAGAGCCATTTGTCAAAACTTGCATTGTCGGCAGTTTTATGCGCGCTGCCTTTAGTGCCGGCTGTGGGACCGACGAAGTCTGCCCATGCCGCAGCTTCGTTTGTTTCCGTTAAACTGCCGGACTTCCCGGTCACGTTAAACGGTAATCGGGTTGACAGCACGGATCGGTTGTACCCTCTGATCGTGTACAAAGATGTCACCTATGTGCCGATGACCTGGTCGGACAGCCGTATGATGGGCCTGACGGCCGATTGGTCGGCGGATCAAGGGCTGGTGATCGGGCAGGCAGCGGTCACATCCTCGTACGCATCTTACGCCGGTCAGCAAAAGAACGCTTCAAGCCTCCAGGCGTCAGTAGCGCAAGGTCCCATTCAAGTTAACGGTCATCCGGTGGATAACACCAAGGAGATGTACCCGATCTTGAGCTTCCGGGACGTGACCTATTTTCCACTGACCTGGAAATTCGCTCATGATGAGTTCGGGTGGAGTTATCAGTGGGACAATCGGGGCGGTCTTTCCGTTTCCTCCAACAATCCGCGGGTAGAAAACGTCGATCTGCCCGCCGATGCCGTAAACGGTTCGGACGATATCGCACTGTTTCACCAGTATTATTATTTTGTACAGCACACTTCTTCAGGCTCTCATATTTACCGAGTATCCGAAACGGATACTTCGAAGTCGGAATTGGTACGTTCGGTTACGGGTACCAGCTTCATATCCTTTTATGTTTCCAACGATACATTGCGCGCAAAATACCATGTTGGCGGGGCCACTATGGGACATTTCGAGGACATTCGGATCGAACCGCCAGGCCCGGCGGAGGATAGCGCGGAGCCGCCTGCTCATGATACCGTTCAGGTTTCCATGACGCCGCCGCCTTCCGGCGGAAATTTATTTTTGATTCGGGCCGGTCAACCGCAAAGCAGCCCTGTTCGCATCGGCGATCCCGATTTGATCTACGGCTGGCATTTGGAGTTTTCGCCTAACGGGGGAAAAAGCGGCAGCGGTGCCGATACCGGAACGCTGGTCGGAAATCGGGTGTTTGTGCTGGCCTCCCCATCCAACGGTCAAAATCCGAACCGAATTTACAGCGTCGATACGGAGACCAACGAGACGGTCAAGGTCGTCGATACGTCGGTCAGCTATTTTAAAATGATCGATAATAAGCTGTTTTATGTCAAAGACTCGGACCATCAGTTATATTCCGCGGACATAGACGGAACAAACGAAGCGAAATTGTCTGCCACCGCCCCGGTATCCTGGTTCCAGGGTCTGCAAGGCAGCGTCTTTTATACCGTTACCAAATCAAACGGACTTAAGGAGCTGCACCAATTGCCCCCGAACGATAATGACAAGCTGCTGTCGGAAGAGGATTTCAAAGACGTCGTTATTTTGCAAAATAAATTGGTTGCCACACTTCCGGAGGGCTCGGATTACGGAATTGTAGTTTTCGACCATTCCGGAAAGCCGGAGTTGAAAGTCGCGGATCATGCCGAGGGAGTTAAAGTTTTTTCAAACCGGCTGATTCTGACTTCCCGGACAGACCATACGGTGAAGCGGATATCCGGCCTGTTCGGGTCTCCGTGACGAAGGCCGGTGCAAACTGATTATTGACATGACTTCGGCAGTGCTTGAAAATAGATTTGGATTGATGTTCAAGTTACCGTGCGTTCGGCTGCCGGAGTCGAGATTTTCAGAAAAGCAGTGCAAATAGTGATAGAAAGCGAGGTCAACGTTATGTCTTCTTCTATTTCCGTTCGGCCGCTGGGCCAAACCGGGCTGTTGGTGTCGCCGATTTGTGTGGGCGGCGCCCCCCTCGGCGATATGCCCGAAACTTTCGCTTACAGCGCGCCGGAAGAAAACGCTTTAGCGACCATTCGCGCCGCTTTCTCAAGCCCGATCAACTTCCTCGATACGGCTGCGGCCTACGGCGATGGAGAAAGCGAGCGTCGGATCGGCAAGGTCATTAAGGAGATGGGCGGACTCCCCCCGGGTTTCGTGCTTGCCACCAAAGCGGACCGCTGCTTAAAAACCGGAGATTTCAGCGGCGAGCAAATCAAACGCTCCATCGAAGGAAGTCTTCTCCGCTTGGGGCTGGATCGCCTGCAGTATGTATACATACACGATCCGGAACATACGACCTTTGAAAACGTGATGGGTCCGGGTGGACCGCTTGAAGTGCTGAAAAACTTCAAGGATCAGGGAGTCATCGAACACATCGGCATGTCCGGCGGTCCGGTCGATATGCTCATTCGTTATGTGGAAACGGGGGAGTTCAGCGCCGTGGAGACGCATAACCGTTACACGCTGCTCAATCGGTCGGCCGAGCCTTTGCTGGATGTGGCAAATCGATTGGGAGTTGCGGTGATCAATGCAGCGCCCTACGGCAGCGGCATGCTGGCCAAAGGTCCGGATGCCTACGCCCGCTATGCTTATAGCGATGCGCCACCGCTCTTGCTCGAACGCGCCCGGGCCATCGCCAAAGTTTGCCAGGAATACGAAGTGCCTCTTGCTGCGGCGGCCCTTCAATTTTCCATGCGCGACCCTCGCGTTACCAGTACGGTCGTCGGCATGACCAAGCCGGAGCGGATCGCCCAGACGCTGGAGCTCGCCGCTCACCCGATCCCTTCCGAGCTTTGGCCCAAGCTGGACGCCATCGGATTCGATACGGAAGATCCCGAGGCGAATAGATTTAAATAACAAGATAAGCTGACATCGGTAACCGCCGGCGTCAGCTTCCTTTTTTATCGTTTGCGGACGAAAGAGAATGATCGGTAAAAGTAATTATTTACTGATCGTTCCCAAAATGGTATGATGGGGTTAAGGGGGTATTGAAAATGGCCAGAAGCAAAGAATTCGAAGAAAACGCCGTTCTGGAGAAGGCCATGAAGCTGTTTTGGGAGCAAGGGTATGAGAAAACCTCGATGAACGATCTGGTCGAACATATGGGGATTCATCGAAGAAGTCTCTACGATACCTTTACCGATAAACACACCTTGTTCCTTAAAGCGATGGATCGATTCGAAGACCGGATCACCGCCAGATTGACGGCAGGGGTCAGGCAATCCGAGACGGCCTCGCAGGCGCTCCGGTTTGTTTTCGACTTCATCATCCATGGCGAGGAAGATGCGCCGCCCGGCTGTATGTTTGTGAATTCAGCCGTCGAATTGGGGATTCGGGATGCCGACGTCGACGCGAAAGCGATGAAGGCTTTTACTAGAACGGAACAGATGCTTGCAGAAATCGTATCGTGGGGGCAGCAAACGGGAGAGTTCACGAAGCGGTACGAGGCGAAGGAGTTGGCCGAGTATCTTCAAAATACCTTAACGGGACTCCGGGTCATGGTTCGGACTTCGGCTCCGAAAGAAAAACTGCGGCGGATTGCCGAATTATCGATGCATACTTTAAAGGCATAAAACATCAATTTTTTTTCACTTTACTAGAACGATCGTTCTCAATGAGAGGCGGTCATCACGGGGAGGAAATGAATCATGACGAACAAAATCGCTTTGGTAACCGGAGCAAGCAAAGGAATCGGATTCGAGATAAAAAATTTGTTATAAATCAGGATTACTGGAAACATTAAGTTTTGTATTCGAAGCAATCCCGGGTGGAGTCTGATTATAGACTCCACCCGCATTATCATGGAGGTTATATGGAAGTCAAGGAGTGCGTGGCGAAGCATCCCAAATTGAACCGGCTGAAGTTAATTCGCCGCATCGTTTTTATGATTGTCGGGGCCGGGCTTTTCTCGGTAGGATTGGAAATATTTCTGGTCCCCAATAATATCATCGATGGCGGTATTACCGGAATTTCCATCATATTGGCTCATGAAACTCGCCTGCCGTTAGGCATATTTTTAACGGTTTTAAACGTCCCGTTTCTTCTTCTCGGATATAAGCAGATAGGGAAGACATTTGCCTTTTCCACCTTGTTCGCCGTCCTGATGATGTCGATCGGCACAAGCCTCCTCATACCCGTACCGCCGCTTACGATCGATCCTTTGCTGGCCTCCGTATTCGGAGGAATCATCCTGGGGATCGGCGTGGGATTGGTCATTCGATCGGGCGGGTCCCTGGACGGTACCGAAATAGTGGCGATTTTGGTAAGCAAAAAAAGCCCTTTTTCGGTGGGGGAAATCGTTATGTTTTTCAACGTTTTTATTTTGGGCAGCGCCGGTTTTGTGTTCGGCTGGGACCATGCGATGTATTCATTAATCGCATACTTTATTGCCTTTAAGATGATCGACATCACCATCGAGGGGGTAGACCAATCCAAATCCGTATGGATCATCAGCGACAATAACGATGAAATCGGCGAAGCCATCACGAGCCGGCTGGGAAGGGGCGTCACCTATTTGGAAGGCGAAGGCGGATTTACCGGTTCTTATAAAAAGGTCATTTTTTGCGTCATCTCCCGGCTTGAGGAAGCCAAGCTGAAATCGATTGTCGATGAAATGGACACAGGCGCATTCCTCGCGATCGGCAACATACATGATGTCAAGGGCGGCCGTTTCAAAAAGAAAGATATTCATTAACCTGCCGCCGGGACGGATTTTGCTTGGAGCGGGGTCTGACTCAAGCCGTTCACTTCTTGTAACCGAAATCCGGAATCGCCGACCATCTCCGGCGAAGCTCGTGCGCCGCGGCCTTAGGTTTTCTCTCGCGGGTAAATACTCCTTTTTTGTTGCCCTGAACGCGGAGGATCCCTTGGCTTGTATTAAAATCGGCGAAATTCCACACCTGCTCCCCGACAAAGCAGTCCAATCGGTCGAATATTTCATGATTGGCACGTAAGTACTCTACCTGATATTCCTCCGTGAACATCACAGGGTCGACATCGTGCAAGCCCGCCACCGTATCTGCGCCGTATTCCGTCATCATGATCGGTTTGCCGGGGCAGCGCTCGGTCCATTGCTGTAGTTCCTTGTGCAGCTTGAGTCTCGCGGAAGCCAGCTCGCCTCCTTCGCTGTACCAGCCGTAATAGCGGTTCAGCGCAAGCACATCGACGAGCTCCGCCACTTTGCACGTATCCGGTGTGGACCACCCGTGGGTGACGATGGTGACAGGCCGCTGCTGCGGGTCGCAGTCCTTGGCTAACTTCACCAGCGGTGCGAAATACTCATAGGCTCCGTCCTCTTCGGAGGCGGGCTCGTTGGCGATCGACCACATGACGACGCAGGGGTGATTTTTATCCCGTGCGATAAGCTCGCGGATCACATCCTGATGATGGCCGAAGGTTCCGATATGCTCCCAGGTGTTGCGTCGCGCCTTTTGCCCGAACATCGTCGCTGCAAAATTCAAGTGAACCCCGACCGCCGGCACCTCATCGATGACGACGATCCCTTCCCGGTCGGCAAGCCTCATCAGTTCCTCGGAATACGGATAATGTGCGGTGCGAAACGAGTTGGCGCCCATCCACTTCATCAGCCGGAAGTCCGTCACATTAACCGCTTCGTCGAAGCCCCGTCCATGGATCGGGAAATCTTCGTGCTTGCCGAAGCCCTTGAAGTAAAACGGCTTGCGATTGATGAGGAATCGTCCGTCCTTCACTTCCACCGTTCGGATGCCGAAGGGCTGTTCGTATACGTCAATCAGCCGCCCTTCCCGGCAAAGCTCGACCCGAAGCGTGTACAGGTAGGCGTTCAGCGGCTCCCACAGGCGGGCCGACGGGATCTGAACCTGCCCTGTGAAGCCTTCAAACTGCGCTGCGACATCGCCGGATTCGTCCAGGACACTCGCCTTAATTTCGCCTTCCCCTTCGACAGCAATTTCATATCGGACAATGCCCATGGAATCCTGCAAATCCGTAACCACCGCAATATCCTTGACGTAGGCGGCCGGTGTCGTATAAAGCTTGACAGGCCGGTGGATGCCGGCATAGTTAAAAAAGTCGAAGTTCGGGTTGTTGCGTACGACCTTCCCCAATCCCTCAATGTCGACCTCCTTGTAGTGCCCCACCGGGAGCGTCGTTTCGTCGACGATGTTGTTCACGGCTACGGTCAGCCGATTTTTCCCCGATGTTACCAAGCTATTGATCACCGCTTCGAATGGGGTGAAGCCGCCTTTATGCTCCACGGCCAAAACTCCGTTTACATAAACCTTTGCGACATGTGTGACCGAGCCAAAACGCAGCACCAGCCGCTGGGAGGCCAGCATGGCGGGAACCGTGAATTCGCGTTCGTACCATACCCACCCGACGTGGCTGCGGATGTCCGCATTTACGCCGACATCGTTATAGGAGGCGGGGACAGCCATGGAGATGGCATCATCAAGCTTGCTTTCGTACCACTTTTCTTCAAAGCCTTTTCCGGTGTCCAGCTTGAACGACCAAATTCCGTTGAGATCCAGGACTCCTCGGGTTTCAGTGACGACAGGATATAACATAACGAACACTCCAATCCGATTGAAATCGCTATCATACATCCATTATACTTAGAACACATGAAATTAGATAAGACTTGAATAGTGTTTATAGGATCTATTTAACATTGAACAAAGGTGTGGAGTATGGAGAATAATTCATTAGTTCAAGCAGGTACGACTGTGTTTTACTTGACCGATCTGAACACCTACGTTTGGGACGAAACCGCCGGCCTGCAGCTTTCCTTTGAGCGGACTCCGCTGCCGGAGTTTCTCAAGGAGCGGCAGGCCGCCGACTTATCGGCGATGCTGAATGCGGCGCGGCAGTATCCGGAGCAGGCTTGTGTCTATACGAATGAGCTTGGCTTGTCTTACGTTGCCGCGCTGTGGAACGGGGAAGAAAGTTTGTTTGCGGTCGGCCCTTTTCTGACGCATATGCCCGAATTATCCAAGCTTGCCGGCGCAGCGCATATCGAGCAGAACAAGCAGATCGTGCTGGAAGCTTTTTTTCGCGGGCTTAAGCTGATGGGAAATTCCAAAATCCGCAGCATCGCCGGCGTCGTCCACCGGATCGGCGAGATCCCGCAAATTTCAGTGCAATTCATGGATGTGCGTCAAACGTCTTCAGGTACAACCGGGCAAAAAAGGTCCCTTTTGCAGGAGGCCCTCTATCAGCCGGATCCTGAACATGCCGATTTGATCGATCTCAGATACAAAATGGAAAAACAAATGATGCACGCCATCCAGAAGGGGGACATGGCAAAGCTGAAGGAATCGTTTCTGAAGTCGCGGAATTTGTTCGACTTCTCCGAGCGTTATCCGGGAAGGCCGCTGCGGGCCGTCAAAAACGGCCTCATCGTGCTGAACACCATTATGCGGATCTCCGCGGAGCGCGGGAAAGTACCTCCTTTTTACCTGCACCATCTGTCGGAGAAATTCGCCATCGAGATCGAGCGGCTGGAAAGTCTGGACATGCATGAGAAGCTTGTGGAGCGCATGTGCCTGGAGTACTGCGGCATGGTCAAACAGTATACGCTTGCCGGTTATTCGGCGCTTGTCCAAAAGGCGGCCGGTTACCTGGAGGTGCATCTCGGACAGCCTTTCGAGCTCGAAGCTTTGGCCCGCTATTGCTCGGTTCATCCGGCGCATCTCTCCAGGCAGTTCAAAAAAGAAACCGGCCGCACGCTGACCGATTTTATGAACGGCCTGCGAATCCGCGAAGCCAAGCTGCTGCTCCGGCTGGACCGCACTCCGATCGAAGAGATTGCATCGAAGCTGGGCTTCGAGGATCCCGCGTATTTCGCCCGCGTATTCAAGAAACAGGAGGGTATGACGCCTTCGCAATATCGAAATTCGGAGGATGCACATCTTTTAATTCAAAAATAAAAATGTTACTATGTAGTTGTTGGAGAGTAATAAAAATTACTTTGGTTTAGAATACTACTAACTGGAGCCGATAAATGGAAAATCCGATCATCCAATTAAAAAATAAAATTTCCGAGTTAACCGAGACCCAGCGGAAAGTTGCGGACTATATCATCAAAAATCCGGTTGATGTGGCGTTTTTGACGGTCGATCAATTAGCCGGATTGGTCGGAACGAGTACGACTACCATCATGAGGCTGACCTTCAGTTTGGGTTATTCCGGCTATTCCGAATTTCAGAAGGGGCTCCAGGAAATTTTGCGGAACAGAGCCGATCCGAATACCAGATTGGCGGCTAATTTAAAAGATACGACCGGAAGCGATCTATGGGTCCGTTGTGCCGAGAATCACATCAATAACATCCAGTCGACCGTTGAAATGAATTCGAGTGATTCTTTGCAAAACATATTGGAAATGATTATTTCCGCAAAACATATCTATTGTACGGGAGTCAGAAGCGGGCTGCCCGTAGCGCAAAGCTTGACATACGGGCTTAACCGGCTGCTCGGCAACTGCGATTTGGTTCATGCCGATCATTTTGAATGGACGGAAAGAGTGCATGACTTCGATTCATCGGTTTTGGTTATTGCGACCAGCTTTCCGAGGTATGCCAGAAAAGTATTTGAGTTCGTTAAAGCCGCCAAGGAGAACAAAGCGAACGTTATATCCATAACCGACAGCTATTCTTCCCCGTTGGTCAAGTTTTCGGATGCGGTTTTACCGTGCAATGTGAGCAGCGTAGCGTTTCATAATTCGATCATCGCTCCCATGTTTATAGCGGATTACATCATAAGCGCCGTCGTTATTCATTACCCGGAGAAGACAAAACATCGTCTCGATAAGCTGGATACCATTCTCAAGGAAACGAATTATCATTTAACTTGATAGAGCCAGAGCCTTAAGGGTGTGGGAAAAAGAAGTTCGGATTGGCTTGAATCCGAATAGCTTTTTTCCCACACCTTTTTTTGTTTCCCGTCTTAAAGAGTATGAATACACTCTAAAAGCGGCGCACCGGCACGAATTCCGAAAAAAAGGTTTACACGAAAAAAAATCAATGTTACTATTACTTACGAAAGTAATAAATATTACTACACAAATATATGTCGTTATATTTACTACAACGCTAGAGGTGAAGTATTAATGAGCCATTTTTATTTTGGAATGAATTCGCCATTATTGCCTGAGGAGATTATTCAACGAGCCAAGCGGCTTAGCGCATCTCTTTTTTGCGACGTGATGGGGCGAACGGGGGCCATGGATCCTTCTATAAAACCTGTCTCATCCGGAATGAAGGTGTTCGGCACTGCGTTGACGGTGGATTTGAGACCGGGGGATAACCTTTTCCTGCATCAAGCGATTAATTTGGGGCAGGAGGGTTATGTGATCGTCGCAGACGGAAAGGGCCATGTCGCAAACGCTTACCTTGGCGAGCTGATGGCGGAGGCGGCACAGAAAAAGGGTCTGGAGGGAATCGTCATTGACGGAGCCGCACGCGACAAAGAGGCCCTCATCCAGCTCCATTTTCCGATTTTTTGCAAAGGCTTTAATCCGAACGGGCCGCATAAAGACGGTCCCGGCAAGCTGCATACGGCTATTTCCTGCGGTGGGGTTTCCGTGCAGCCCGGGGATTTGGTCGTTGGCGATGATGACGGTGTCGTTATTGTGCCAAGAAATATCGTAGACGAGGTGCTCACCCTGGCCGAGAAAAAAGCGGAAGATGAGGAGAAACGCAAGCTATCCATAAGGCGGGGCGAAATCGAGCCGTCTTGGTTAAAAACAGCGATGGCGCCCTATGGAATGGAATGAATTACAAAATTTAAAATTATAGAGTGTGTTCAAAAAGCGAGCGAAGGAGTTAAGGGGTGTGCTGAAGGAGCGATAGCGTTCGCCTTTGAGATCGTAAATAATCCGCTTAATATTATTAAAAAATTTACGATCTCAAGAACGACCGGGAGATTTCCCCTACTCCGAAGCGACGTACCTTTTTGAGCACGCTCTTCATAGAAAGGATAGAGAGAGATGCAGCTGGGATTTATCGGATTTGGAGAGGCAGCATTTGAAATGTCGGCAGGACTGAAACAGCAAGGCGAGGTAGACATTGTCGCTTACGATCCGATGTGGAACGACGCAACATTCGGTCCCTTAATTAAGGAACGGGCGGAAAAAGCCCAGGTGCGATTGCAGAAAGAACCGGAGGCCGTGTTAAGCCAAACCGACATTCTGATCGTTGCCGTGCCTGCGGACAAAGCTTACGAAGTCAGCGGCGCTTTAAAACCGTTCTTGAAGCAAAATTGTATTTACATTGATGTATCCGCTTCCAACCCGACTGTGAAACAAAAAATTAATGACAATATTCGCGGGAACGGGGTAAAATTTGTTGATGCAGCCATGATGGGGCCTCTGCCGGTATACAAGCACAAGGTGCCTATCCTGGCGAGCGGAAGCGGAACCGACGCTTTCATTGAGCTTTTGTCTCCATACGGGATGGACATCAGCAAGGTTAGTGACAATCCCGGAGACGCTTCAGCGGTTAAATTGATCCGCAGCATCTACATGAAAGGAATTGCGGCTCTGCTGCTCGAGATGTTGGAAGCGGCACACCACTATCATGTAGACGAGCTCGTCATCAGTTCCATAAGCGAAACCATGAACGGCAAAAGCTTCGAAGACACGATGAACCGGCTCGTAACCGGCACATCCATCCATGCGGTCAGAAGAGCCGCTGAACTGGCCGGTTCCATCGATATGCTGGAATCCTCCAGTATCGATTCGACCATGTCGAAAGCGGCAAAAGATAAACTCGATCTACTGTCCCGTTTCAATCTGAAGGAAAAGTTTCATGGAAAAACACCGAGCCGCTGGCTGGATGTCATTGAAGCATTACAATAAAACCCAAAGGGGGATTGTGCCATGAAAAAATGTTTTGCGTTTGCAGCGGTTTGTGTTCTGGCCCTGGGTGCATTGGCCGGATGCACATCACCGGTGGCCAAAAAGAGCAATGAAGCCGCAGCCGGTTCCCAGACCAATACCCAGACGAGCGCACCGAAGACGGATTATCCGAAAAAGCCGATCACATTGATCGTTTCCTTTGCGGCAGGCGGCGGAACTGACCTTGGAGCGCGTCTGCTGACCCCGATTTTAGAGAAAGAACTGGGGGTACCTGTAGTCGTGGAAAATAAACCGGGCGGCGGCGGATGGGTCGGTTACTCCGAGCTGCTTAACGCCAAGCCGGACGGCTATACGCTTGCTTACGTGAACACACCGGGTCTCATAACCGGTTATGTGAATCCGACCGCAAAAAGAAAAGAGAACCTCGACAGCTTTGATTTTATTATCAACCACGTTTTGGATGCAGGCGTTATCGCCGTGCGCGCTTCGGATGACCGCTTTGCAAACGTTAAAGATTTGATCGAATATGCAAAGAAAAATGAGCTTTCCACAAGCAGCAACGGCGTTGGCTCCGGCAACCATTTTGCCTCGTTGCAAATGAACAAGCAGCTGGGAACCAAATTCAGAGCCGTACAATTCAGCGGCACATCGGAAGCATTGACCAGCGTGCTTGGAAGCCACGTAGACGTACTTATTGCAAAGGTCGGAGAAGTGGTTGATCCGATGAAAGAAGGGCAGCTGAAAGTACTCGCCGTCATGATGCCAAACCGCGTTCCGCAGCTGCCGGATGTGCCGACGCTTAAAGAAGCTGTAGGTGTGAACATTGAAAATTATTCGATCAGAGGGATAGCCGGTCCTAAAGGCATGGATCCGCAAATTGTCGCCAAACTCCAGGAGGCGCTGGAAAAAGCGATGAAAAACCCCGAACACGTTAAAAAAATGAGCGATATGGGGCTGAATATTGATACCACAAAAGGCGAAGACTTCAAAAAGATGCTTCAGAAAGAAGAAGCCGGCGTGAATGAACTGAAAAGTTTGCTCGGTTGGTAAGGCAAGATCAATTAATTCACCATGAGGAAGTGCTTATTTTGAAAAATTTAGGCGTTTACATGGCGCTTTTCTTTATTCTCTTCAGCGGAATCATGTTTTGGGAATCGTTGTCGATGGATTATTACAGCGAATACGGCCCGGGACCCGGCCTGCTGCCGCTTTGGGTAAGCGGATTCATTTTCGTATTGTCCATCGTTTATCTTGTCGTTGCGCTCAAAAAAGAAATCATTTTATTCTCGAAGATTTTGCCTAAAGGCGAAGGGCTTGTCAATGTACTGGTATGTGCGGGTTCGTTAATCCTTTTCATGATTATTGTACCTTTTGCCGGATTTTTAATCGGCAGCGCGGTCACCTTATTTATTTTGTTTATGCGCGGTTACAGATGGTATTGGAGTGCGGGGCTCTCCGTATCGATAGCGTTTATTATTTTTTGGGTTTTCGGTGTGATTTTGCAAGTGCCGTTGCCTGTAAACGATTTAGGCTGGTAGGAGGACGGATCAATGGACTCGTTAGGTTACTTACTGCATGGATTCGAGACAGCACTTACATGGCAAAACTTACTGTATTGCCTTCTGGGGGTTTCCTTCGGCATGTTCATCGGCGTCCTTCCCGGCTTGGGGCCTACAGCCGGAACGGCGCTGCTGTTGCCGCTGACCTTTGCACTTGAGCCGGTTTCCGCCATTATTATGCTGGCCGGAATTTACTATGGCTCGATGTATGGAGGGACCATTACATCCGTATTGATCAATACCCCCGGGGAGGCCGCTTCGTTAATTACTTGTCTGGACGGCCATCCGCTGGCCAAGCAGGGGCGCGCGGGAGCGGCTCTCGGTATTGCGGGGATCGGTTCTTTCATCGGCGGCATCGTTTCTATTGTAGGGTTGGTATTAATCGGCCCGTTTCTTGCGAAGCAGGCGCTTAAATTCGGCCCTCCCGAATTTTTTGCATTGGTGATTTTAGGGCTCTCCCTGCTTCTCGGATTAATGGGGAAGTCGCTCTTGAAAGGGATCATTGGAGCGCTTTTCGGATTATCTTTAGCTTTTATCGGCCAGGACCAGAGCTCCGGCATTATACGGTTTGCGTTCGGGCAAACGGAATTGATGAAAGGCATTGATTTTATATCGATTGCGATGGGTATGTTCGGCCTTTCCGAACTGTTTCTGAACGCGGAAGAAAGCTTGAAAGGGAAAGCCTCGGCTCCACCTAAAGTAAAAGGGCTTCTGCCGAATAAGGAGGAGTGGGGACCTTCCATGAAGGCGATCGGCAGAGGAAGCGTGCTGGGGTTCCTTATCGGATTAATCCCGGGCACCAACTCGGTCATTCCCACGATTCTCAGCTATTCCATGGAAAAGAAGCTGTCTAAAGATCCTTCCCGCTTCGGGAAAGGGGCATTGGAGGGAGTCGCCGGCCCGGAGACCGCCAACAACTCCTACTGCGGCGGCGCGTTGATTCCTTTGTTTACGCTGGGGATTCCGAGCTCGCCTACCGTTGCGGTGTTATTGGGAGCTTTTATCATGCACGGCCTTACCCCGGGTCCGACGCTTTTTCAGAAAAATCCCGACTTGGTGTGGGGAATCATCGCCAGCATGTTTATCGGCAATGCCATGCTGCTGATTATGAATCTGCCGCTGGCCAATGTGTGGGCCAGAATTACGATGGTTCCGTTTAAACTGCTGTTTCCGATCATCATTATTATTACGATTGTCGGTACTTACAGCTTGAATAACAGCATGTTCGACGTAGGGGCCATGCTGGTGTTCGGGATTCTGGGTTATTTGTTTAAAAAAGCGGAGATACCGCTGGCTCCGATCATACTGACTTATGTACTCGGCTCTCTCCTGGAGAAAACGTTATTGCAATCGTTAACCATTTTCAAAGGAGATTTCCTCGGTTTCTTCACGCGGCCGATTTCCGGGACGATTTTATCGATCGCCATCCTGTCTATGCTCTTTAGCATAATTACCTCGATCAGAAATAAGCGGGTCATTACCGAAGATGTGGAAATGTAATGTGAATTCATTTAGCAGGGGGTCATTTTTTTGAAAAAAAAGATTTCGATGGCTGTTGCGCTAATCCTTATGTTTGTCTTGGTCATCGGCTGTGCGCAAAAGGAGACAGGCTCTAATTCCAAGCAGCAGACAAACGCAGGCGCAAGCAGCGCCAAGAAAACGGAGTATCCAACAAAGCCGATCACGCTGATTGTTTCTTACGCGGCCGGCGGCGGAACGGATTTGGGGGCGCGTCTGCTGACGCCTTACCTGGAAAAGGAGCTGGGCGTTCCGGTTGTCGTGGAAAATAAACCGGGTGGCGGCGGATGGGTCGGATGGGCCGAGATGTTAGGCGCCAAGCCTGACGGTTATACGCTCGGTTACGTCAATGCACCGGCCGTTTTTGCGGGTTATTTGAATCCTTCCGCCAAAAGAAAAGAGACTATCGATAACTTCGAGCTCATCATGAACCATGTTATCGACCCCGGAGTTATCGCCGTGCGTGCGGACGATAAACGGTTCTCCAATGTGAAAGATTTAATTGAATTCGCCAAAAAAAATGAACTGTCTGCCAACGCAAATGGCGTCGGTACGGAAAATCATATTGCAGCGCTGCAAATGAATAAGGAACTCGGCACCAAATTAAGATCCGTTCAATTTTCGGGTTCAGCGGAATCCATTACAAGCGTCATTGGCGGCCATGTGGATGTGTTGTTTGCCAAGGTGGGAGAAGTTTTGGAGCCGATGAAAGCGGGACAGATTAAGATTTTGGCTGTCATGACGCCGGAGCGGGTACCTCAGCTCCCGGATGTGCCGACGTTAAAGGAGAGCATCGGGTCTAATATCGAATATCATTCGCTTCGGGGGATAGCCGGTCCTAAAGGAATGGATCCGCAAATTGTCGCAAAGCTGCAGGATGCTTTTGAAAAAGCGATGAAAAATCCCGAGCACGAGAAAAAGATGAGCGATATGGGTTTAAAGGTTGATGGCACCAAGGGCGAAGCATTCAAACAGCTGTTAAAGAAGGAAGAAGCTTCCATGGTTGAGGTAAAAGGCTTGCTGGGCTGGTAATACACCTGAGCGTTTCTAGACTTTGAAGAGGAGTTGGAGGTTGGCGCTATGGCTTTTTATACCATTCAGGAAGGTTCAAGCGAGGAAAGGAAGCAGGTCAGCAATTGGCTCTTCGGACTCGAGCGTTTATCCCCCGATAACCGGGAAAAGGTCATTACAGCATGGATCAGTTCATGGAAAAGCAGCAGTCACAGAAGCCTCGAGCATATTCCGGGCTTCTCCTTTTCCTCCTATAAGCTAACGGATCACGTAAATGACGTAGTACATTTCGGAATATCGCTGGCCGAGGAGTCTATCAAAAGGTGGGGGCTGACTTTCGATTGGGAGGAGCTCATTCTGATTTTCATTCTCCACGATATAGATAAGCCGCTGCTGATGGATATGGATGGAGAGAAGATTGTTAAGTCGGAACGGGCAAGTCGACTTCAGCACGGGGTGCTCGGGGCGCTGCTTCTTAACGAACTCGGTTTTTCGGAAAAGGTTATTGGCACGGTAGCTACCCATGCAACGAACAGCCCTTTTCACGGCTCTTCGACGGAAGCTTACATTTTGCATTATGCCGATCTGTTTGCCGCGGATCATGCCGTGATGAAGGAAGGATTAACGCCTTATTACCAAAAACTGACGCTGCCCAAATGAAGCGGTTGAGACTAATCTCGAGAGGAACAGAGAGACAATGGCGGGGAATGACGTTAGGGTTGCAAAAGCGGATCTTGAGCATTTTGTCAGCAAGCTTTTTCAAGGGGCCGGCATGGAGGAAGAGCAATCGTCAACCATTGCCAGGCACCTTGTGCTTGCCAATTTGCGGGGAGTGGATTCCCATGGAGTCGGCAGAGTGGAGATATATACGAGCAGATTGGATCGCGGCATTGACAGCAAGAGCACCAAAGCGAAGATAGAAAAAGAATCGGCCTCAAGCGCGTTAATAGATGGAGGGGCCGGACTCGGCATCATTTTGGCGTCGGAAGGTATAAAGATTGCCGTTCGGAAGGCGCAGGAAACCGGACTGGCGGCAGTGGGCATTAAAAACTCCGGCCACTGCGGCATGCTGGCGGATTACACGTTATATGCGGCGCGGCATAATTGCCTGGCTATTGCTGCTACAAACGCTCCTGCGAATATGGCCCCTTGGGGCGGGAAAAAAGCCTTCTTCGGCACGAATCCTTTCTCTTACGGCGTTCCTGCCGGAAAGGAAAAAGATATTGTTTTCGACATGGCTACCAGTGTGGTGGCGCGCGGGAAAATAACGCTGGCCCGCAAAAACAATCAACCAATCCCGCTCGGTTGGGCCATATCCAAGGACGGAAAGCCGACTACGGATCCCGGCGAAGCTTTGGACGGCGGGTTGGTGCTTCCTGTCGGGGGGCCGAAGGGATATGGCCTTGCTTTTTTGGTCGATGTGTTATCGGGGCTTCTTACCGGGGCGGCATTTGGACCTTATATCGGCAGCTTGTACAAGGATTTGGACCGAAATCAAAATGTGGGCCAATTCTTTTTTGTCATGCGCGCCGATTTGTTCGAGCCTTTGGCGGATTTTAAAAACCGCATCGATCAAATGATTCGGGAAATCCGCCAAATTCCGCTCGCGGACGGGTTCGACCGAATTTATTTGCCGGGGGAAATCGAATATGAGAATGCTTTGGAAAGGGAACAGAACGGTATTCCGCTAACCTCCAAAATGATATGCGAACTTGAAGCGGTGGGGAAACGGTACGGGATTCCCAGTCCTTTTTGAACGATACGCTAAATGATCCGTGCGGGAGGGGCAAATGTTCAGCAAAATCAAACGAGCGGGCGATTTACTTAAAAAAAATCCCGTTAAGTCCGTGGGCATGAAATTGTTTTTGATTATTTTCGTCAGCATCGTTGTATTGGTTGCCGTTATGGGCGGGGCAAGCTATTCCATTTCAAAAAATGTTTTACAAAACAAGGTGGCGGATGCGTCGCTGCAAACCATCGTTCAAACCGGCAAAAAACTCGATATTTTATTTAATTCATATGAAAATTTAGTAAATCAGGCAATGGCTGATACCAATTTGAAAATACTGCTTTTCAAATTTAATTCGTCAGCCGAAGGCTCTTTCGAACGCAAAGAAATCCAAAAACAGCTAGTTTTGCAATTATCCAACTTTTCTTCAAATAATGCCATGTACGCTATAAGTTTGATTGACAAAAATGGAAAATCAGTGGCAACTACAGGACAGCAGCCGAAAAATGAAGTCGCGGTAGAAGATTGGTTTAAGAAAATCTCATCTGTTAAGGACGGTAAGCCGGTCTGGCTGGAAACACGAAACAACGGCTTTTTCGGTTCGCAAGGCCTGAAGTCGTTTGCGCTTGGGCAGTTGATTCCAGAAAGTGCCGGCGGCTCAAATGACGTTATCCTGCTTTTCGAATTTAAATTCAGCGTACTGCAAGCCGAGATGGATGACGTCAAGATGAGTGAAACCGGATTCACCCATATTTTAAATAGCGATCATAAAATTATATATGACAAGGATGAAACTTTTTTAGAGGCGGTTGCTGAATCCGACGTTACATTAGGCATGAATCAATATTCCGGCGTGTCCGCAGACCAGGATGGCCGAAGCCAACTTACTGTATACTACAAATCCGCAAAAACAGGTTGGTATGTGCTCGGTACCGTGCCCATGGAGGAGTTACTGGCAGAGACCAACAAAATATTTAATGTTACCATCATCATTACCATTATTGCCGTATTGCTCGCTTGCGGTCTCGGTTATTTGGTGGTAAGGGTTATTGCCCGTCCATTGGTCGATCTTCGAAATCTGATCAAGGAAGGTGAAAGCGGCAAGCTATCGGTTCGCTGCGGGGCAAAGAGTCGGGACGAGATTGGGCAGCTTGCTCAAAGCTTTAACCAAATGATGGAACAAATCGGCATATTGGTGCAGCACATCAACAATACGGCGACAGAGGTGCTGACAACCTCCGGAGAGCTGTCTGCCGCATCGAAGAAAACGGCCTTTTCCGCGAAAGAGATTGCCACGGCTACCGAGGAAATTGCTGTCGGGGCTTCCGGGTTAGCAGCCGAAGCGGAGAAGGGGAACGAAATTGCTCAGTCGATCGGCGGTCAGATGGAAAATGTAATGACGGTGACGCAGGAAATGGAACAATCGGCATCTCAAGTCCAGGAAGCGAGCAGGCGAGGTACCGTTTATATGACGGAACTGATTAAGAAGACCAATTCGACTGCAGAAATGACCCGGGCCATGACTGAAAAAGTTACCAAATTAAATGACAGCACTCAATCTATCCGTCAAATACTGGATCTGTTAAACAATTTGGTGAATCAAACGAACATTTTATCGCTGAACGCGGCGATTGAAGCCGCAAGAGCCGGAGCGGCGGGGAAAAGTTTCATGGTCGTAGCCGATGAAATCCGCAAGCTTGCGGATCAATCGAAGCAATCGATTGACATAGTCGGACAAATTACCGAGTCCATAACAAATGAAATCGATGAAACGGTGTCTGTGCTATCCAACGCTTACCCCGTTTTCCAAGAGCAATTTTCTTCGGTTAATGAAGCGGACCAGCTTTTTAAACATGTACAGGATCAGATGAACGGATTTATTGAGAAGCTTTGGGAAGTATCCGAATCTGTCCGTCATCTGGATTCTTCACAAAACATGCTCGGTGAAGCGATGAGTACTGTAAGCGCTGTCGCGCAGCAATCGTCGGCAACTTCGCAGGAAGTAGCATCGCTGAGCAATGAGCAGATGAGCATTAGCGAAGGGCTGATTCAATTATCCGAGAGATTGGAGCAGTTGTCCCACGCTTTGAGTAAGTCTTTAGCCAAATTTCAAGTGTAAATTTATTTATTCAAAGATTAACGAGGTGGAAATAAATGGGTATACTGCGATTTGAGGGTGGATGGATTTGGGATAAGAACGATTTTGTGTTAAACGAAGTGTTTGATATTTCCGTGTCCAATCAGAAAGAAGACCGGACGATACGTCTTCCCGAAACAAGCTTGCTCGTACCCGGGCTGCTTGATTTTCATTGTCATGTTTGGGCACCCGGCGCTCCTGTAGGGATTACGGACACGGAATATTTATCCACGGGTGTGATCGCCTGCGGAGATGCCGGGACGTTCGGATATGACGGGTGGGTAAACGCAGACCGTTTTTGGCAAAACAGCTTGCTCGACATTCGTTCCTGGCTGTCCGTATTACCCGAAGGGATTACCATTCATCCTAATCCCCATCCGACTCCGCCGGACAACATTTCCGTGGAGCGTATTGTCGAAACGGGGGAATTGGCGGAAGGCCGGCTATTAGGAATGAAAGTACGATTGGGACAAGTCGACGAGGCGACGGATCGCGGGTTGCTGCGGGTCGCCCGAACCGCTGCGGAAAAGCTTAACCTGCCTATGATGGTGCACCTTACCGAAACCTTTTTGCCTATCGAAGAGGTGGTTGAGAACTTAAGGCCCGGAGATGTTCTGTCTCATCCGTTTCACGGGAAACGGGGGCATATTCTTGACTCCCGCGGGAGAGTTTCAGCGGCTTTTATAGATGCGGTCGAACAGGGGTTAAAGTTAGACATAGCTCAGGGCAGCAAACATTTTGCATGGAACGTATTCCGGCAGGCGCTTTCCGAGGGAATCAAACCGGATACGATCAGTTCGGACCTGGTGAGAAATACTTGGAAAAAGCCGGCCGTATCGGATATGTGCAACGTAGTATCAAGATTCATAAGCGCAGGCCTTGCGAAAGAAGAAGTATTTGCGTCCATGCTGTTGACCGGTGCCGATTTTATGAACTTACCCATAAATAATACCGATAATCTGGTTGTTTTGGAACCAGGCGTCGAAACAGATTATCCCGATTCCGAAGGAGAAACGGTAACAGGCCCGTTATACTCGCCCAAATTTCATATTTTTAAAGGCAAGTTAATCTATGCCTCCTCATTTTAAGAGCCGGGAAAAAATATATGAGAGGTGACTGGTATGAAAAAATGGATATCTCTTTCTATTGTTGCTGTTCTTGCTCTTTCTTTAGGCGCTTGCGGCGGGGGTAATAAACAAACGGCTGCAGGTGCGAAGGATGTGTCGCCGAATGCATCGTCCAAGGAGTCTTCCGGCAAGGAGAAATATCCCAATAAGCCTATAAGTGTGATTGTCTCCTTTGCCGCGGGAGGCGGAATGGATGTCGGAGCACGCGTTTTAACGCCATATTTGGAGAAAGAGCTGGGCGTCCCCGTCGTTGTTGTCAATAAGCCCGGCGCAGGCGGATGGATAGGATGGAACGAACTGGTAACGGCCAAGCCGGACGGATATACGATAGGATACCTCGGTACGCCGAACCTGATGACGGGTTATTTGGACCCGAAGCAGAAGAGGAAAGAGAACCTGGACAGCTTTACGATGATTGCCAAACACGTTACGGACCCGGGCACCATTTCCATCCGTAAAGACGAGACCCGATTTAAAAATATTAAAGAACTGGTCGACTACGCCAAAACACACGAGGTTACCGTTACGACAACGGGAGTCGGAAGCGACGATCACATAGCGGCCCTGAAACTGAATAAAAAATTCGGTACCAAATTCAAAGCGGTTCATACGAATGGATCGGCGGAAGAAGTTACGATGGCTTTGGGCGGACATGTCGATGTATTATTTGCCAACGTGGTCGATGTGATTAACTTGCAAAAAGAAAACCAGCTTAACGTGTTAGCTGTTATGTCCGAAGAAAGATCGTCATTGATGCCAAACGTGCCTACGTTGAAAGAAAGCGGATTTACAGGCGTTACTTCAAGCGCGGAGCGCGGTTTTGCAGCACCCAAAGGGCTCGACTCCGAAAAGCTGGCTGTTCTTCAAGCGGCGTTTGAAAAAGCGATTAACGATAAGGAGCAAGTCAAGAAGCAGGCCGAATCCGGGCTTCAAGTCGACTATCGGAATAACGATGATTATAAAAAACAACTAAAGGAAATTGAGGCCGGTCTGTTAGAGATCCGCGATTTGCTTGGTTGGCAGGAGTAATTGCCGTTTCCTGACGGCATAATGAAACAGGAGATCGAACAAACCGCAATGGAAAGAGGTCGTTAGCCGGCATCCGGATGTAACTATCATTGTTGACTATGGCGATAAGTCTGCCGAACAAAAACAATAGGGTAATCGGTTTACCCATCCCCAAGACTATGATATAAAGTAATCATAGTCTTTTTTTCGAGGCAACGGAAAGGGATGGAATATGAAACCGACCATATACGATATTGCTAAGGCAGCGGGCGTGTCGACCGCCACCGTTTCCAAAGTAATCAATAACACGGGCAAGATCAGCGAGAAAACGAGAAAAAAAATATTGGAACTGATGGACGAATTGAATTACCAGCCGAGCGTGCTCGCTTCAGCGATGAAAGGAAAGTTCACTTATCAGGTGGCTCTGTTGATTCCCGATATGGATAACCCGATTTATTCGCAGTACTTGAAGCATATTGAAGCCCGGGGCCAGGAGCTCGGGTTCAGCATCGTCATGTGCAACACCGATTACAATCCGGAAAAGGAAGAGAGGCACATTGCCTTGCTGCGGCAAAAAAGAGTTGACGGCTTTATCGTCGCCTCGAAATTTGAAAACGAGGAGCTGCTGCAAAAATTGCTCTGGGACAACGTCCCCGTCGTTTTGTTCGCGCATGAAAGGCCTGAAATCGTAACGGACAGCGTTACCGTGGACGATTTTTTGGGCGGATTTATCGCAACGGAGCATTTGATTTCCCAGGGGCACCAAAGAATAGGTGTTGTCGCAATGGATTCCATCAGCTGTCAGGACCGCATCCGCGGGTATAAATCGGCGCTGCAAAAGGCAGGAATAACTGCGGATGAAGAACTGATCGTATTCGGAGGGCCTAAACTGGCCGATGCGGAGCAAACCGCAACATCTTTGTTGGATCTAAAGAAACGGCCTACGGCTGTATTCGGATGCAACGACGTGATGGCCATCGGTGTCATGCAGGCTGCCAAGAAAAGGCACATTTCCATTCCGGGCGAACTGTCCGTGATCGGTTTCGACAACACCGAATTGTGTTCGATCGTGACTCCGGAGCTTTCCTCGGTGGCGATGCCCGTTCACGAACTAGGCCGAAAAGCGATCGAAGTGCTCGTAAACAAAATCGAAAAATCGGACGACGTAAAGCAGCGTATTCGTATGCTCCCTGAACTTGTGCTTCGCGAATCCGTTTCGAAGTTAAAGTAATTCGGGAAACTATCCAAAATGTTCTTTTTCCCTAATAAATTATACTTGTCAAGAATGATGAGATCGTTTAGAATGAAATCAAGAAAAGAGGGTAATCGATTACCTGTTCTTTGGCCGATATATCTTCCTTCGTTTATGGTTGTGCTGCAAGGCAATCATTTATTACGAAAGATAAAATCGGATTTTTTTTATAGGAAAAGGTAATCGATTACCCTAAGTGATTACTATTTAACTTTAAAGGAGGAAAATGCCTTGAATGACTTGAATGCGGTTTCACAGTCGGGTTGATTTTTTTGTAAAAGGAAATGATTGCGCATACATGAAGAGGATAAGGAGAGGACCTTCTAAAATGACTTTAAGATTGGGAGTAATCGGAACAGGGGCCATCGGGCGGGAGCATATTCACCGAATTACGAATACGTTGTCGGGGGCCGAAATCGTTGCGGTGACGGACATTCATGCGGAGCAAGCGCATGCCGTTGTAGAGCAAGAGAAGATTCATGCAAAGGTTTATCCCGATGCGCATAAACTTATCGGCTCCTCCGAGGTGGATGCCGTGATCGTCACTTCCTGGGGGCCTACCCATGAGGAATATGTGCTCGCCTGCATTGCCGCCGGCAAACCGGTGTTTTGCGAGAAACCGCTTGCAACAACAGCCGAAGGATGTATGAGGATTGTCGAAGCGGAGCTTGCTTACGGCAAGCCGCTCGTTCAGGTCGGATTTATGCGGCGTTACGATCAAGGGTATCGCGCGTTGAAAAAAGTCATCGATACGGGCAGGATCGGCGAGCCTTTAATGGTGCACTGCGCGCACCGGAATCCGTCGGTTCCAAGCTCGTATACGGGCGATATGGCTATCGTGGATACTTTTATACATGAAATCGACGTATTGCGTTGGCTGCTGGACGACGATTACGTTTCCGTTCAGGTTGTCTCGCCCAGAAAGACGAAGTACGCCCACGAGCACCTGCAGGATCCTCTTATCGTACTGCTGGAAACGGCCAAAGGAATTAGAATCGATGGAGAAATATTCGTCAATTGTCAATACGGATACGACATTCAATGCCAGATTGTAGGCGAATCGGGCACCGCCAATTTGCCGGAGCCTTCCAGTGTGTTACTGCGCAGCGAAGCCAAGCTTTCGACGGAGATTTTGGTCGATTGGAAGCAGCGTTTTATCGAATCTTACGATATTGAGCTTCAGGACTGGATCAACTCGACTTTAAAAGGCGAAGTGAACGGGCCGTCGACTTGGGACGGCTATGCGGCGGCCGTGACGGCGGATGCTTGCCTGCAAGCGAAAAATACGGGGCAAATCGTACCGGTCTCCATGCCAAAACGTCCTGCTTTTTATACTAAGAACAATTGAAACAGGAGGAATGACAAATGAAAATCGCATTGGATCCATACATGTACCGGCATTTGCCGATTCCCAAAATGGTGGATAAGGTTGCCGAACTGGGATACGAATACATCGAGCTGTCGCCGAGAGAAGATTTTTTTCCTTTTTACAAATATCCCCGGGTCGATAAGGCAAGAATGAAAGAATTTAAAAATGCGCTGCGCGATGCAGGAGTTAAGCTGTCGTCTTTATTGCCTATGCAGCATTGGGCCGGCCCTGACGAAGCGGACAGGGAAGCGGCCGTGAGAAACTGGAAACGCTGCATCGAGGTGGCTGTTGAAATGGACGTTGACGTATTAAACACCGAGTTTACAGGGCATAGAGACAAACCGTATATTTGCGAGCAAATGTTTATGCGGTCCATGGAAGAGCTGCTTCCCATTATTGAAAAAACGGGTATTCGTCTTCATATTCAGGCCCATCCGTTTGATTTCATCGAACGTAACAACGAAGCGGTGGATCTTATTCGCGGTTTGGACAAAGACTTCATCGGTTATTTTTACGCGGTGCCGCACACCTTCTTCTATGATGACGGCAAAGGCGATATTTGCGCCATGCTGGATTACGCGGGCGATAAGCTGAAGCATATCAATTTTGCGGATACTTACAACCATAGAGGTTCTTCGCGTCTTCGGTACGTGGTCAATCCGCCGGGAATTAATGCGACTGTGCACCAGCATCTGGATATCGGCAAAGGCGATATTAACTGGGACGTTTTATTCGCGAAATTGCGCGAGATCAAATTTGACGGAATAGCTACGGTTGCCGTATTCGGGGAGGAACATAGAGCCGACGACTCGAGCAGGTTTATGCTGGAAAGGTTAAAGAAGGAATTGCTTTGATTCGGCGGCCGGAATTGCAATCGGTTTCAATGCTTTGAAAAATATTTTTAAGGGGGATTACCTATGAAAAAAAGTAGCGTATTGTTAACGATCGGACTGCTGCTTACAGCAATGATCTTTTCCGGCTGCGCGGGCGGCGGCGCTTTGTCGGATGCGGCGGGCTCAGGCGGAGCCGGGGGAGAAGCTGCCGCAAAAGGCAAAAAAATTGTCATCGGTGCAGCTCTTCCGGATTTCAGCGATAAGTGGCTCAGCTATTTGCAGGATGGGATGAAAAACTACCAGAAAACACAGCCGGATGTCGATGTGATCTATGTCGATGCGCAAAACGATGCCAACAAGCAGCTCTCCCAGATTGAAAACTTCATTTCGCAAAAAGTGAACGCTATCATGATCGTGCCGGTCGATACCGTTTCCGCCGTGGACATGGTCGATCGCGCCAATCAAGCGAAAGTGCCGATCGTCGTCGTCAATCGCGAGTACCCCGGGGTGGATAAAGCGACCTCGTATGTCGGCTCCAACTCGCTGACGTCGGGAACGCTTCAAATGGAAGAAGTGGCAAAAATTCTCGGAGGCAAAGGCAACATTGCCATTATGAACGGGCAAATGGGGCACGATGCGCAAATCAAGCGAACGGAAGGCAATAAAAAAGTGATTTCCAAATATCCCGACATGAAGATCGTTTTGGAGGGAACGGCCTCTTTCGACCGGGCCAAAGGGATGGCCTTGATGGAAAACTGGCTTAATTCGGGTCAAAAAATCGATGCGGTCGTCGCCAATAACGATGAAATGGCGATCGGGGCCATCATGGCTGCGGAGGCGGCAGGAAAAGCGCAAGATATTTTGTTTGCCGGTATTGACGGTTCCCAGGATGCGTTTGAATTCATGAAGGCAGGCAAGCTCAAAGTGACCGTTTTTCAAAATGCGGACGGTCAAGGCAAAGGCGGCCTGGAAACGGCGATAAAAGCGGCAAGAGGCGAAAAGGTGGACAAATACGTGGATATCCCCTATGAGCTCGTCACGAAGGATAACATGGAGAAGTATATGAGAAAGCAGTAGATTTGCCGACGGTCCTAAGTCGCGCTAAATCGCATACGTGGGCAATCGAAATGGAGGATGACCTAAATGAACGATTTTCTGGTCGCTAAAGATCAGGAGTCGAACCCGAGTTCGGGCTCCAAAAGAAAACCTTTTCAGGCCAAAGAGCTTTTAAATCGTTACGGCATGCTGCTTATATTAATTGCGCTTGTAATACTGATGTCGAGCCTGGCTCCTACGTTTTTCACTTCGGGAAATTTGCTTAATATTATCAGGCAAATGTCCGTAGTGGGTATCGTCGCCATTGGCGTGACCATGATTATTATTGCGACAGGGATCGATTTGTCCTCCGGCTCCGTCATTGCGCTTGTGTCGGTTGTGGTGGCAAGCATGTCGCATCCGGGCGGCTATCCGCTCGCATTGGCGATACTGGTCGGTCTTGGACTCGGGGCGCTGACCGGCTTCATCAACGGTTTCATTATTGCGAAGGGCAAGATTGCGCCTTTTATCGTTACTTTGGGGATGATGACCGCTGCCAGAGGGGCCGCATTGCTGTTCACGGACGGCAGGCCGATCGGCAATTTGTCCGCCGCTTTTAAGTTTATCGGTCAAGGCAACGTGCTGGGTATCCCTGTGCCGATTCTCATTTTTCTGTTGGTGGCAGTCGTATCGTATATCCTCCTGAACAAAACGAAATTCGGCAAATACGTTTATGCGATCGGGGGGAATGAACAGGCGGCTCTCATCGCCGGGGTCAACGTAACCAAGTACAAAATCATTTTGTACAGCTACGCCGGGTTATTATCCGGTATCGCCGGAATTATGCTGACGTCCCGCATCGCTTCCGGCCAGCCTACGTCGGGATTGATGTACGAGATGGACGCGATCACGGCGGCGGTTATCGGCGGAGCAAGCTTGACCAGCGGCGGGATCGGCACGATCGGCGGAACCGTCATCGGCGCACTGATCATCGGCGTCATGAACAATGGCCTCGACCTGCTCAACGTATCTTCCTATTGGCAGCAAATTTTGAAAGGAGTGATCATCACGGTTGCCGTATTAATCGATTCGCGAAAGAACAGGAAGAAATAGGAGGATTTGCAATGGAAACGGTTCGTTTAACGATGGCCCAGGCTCTGGTTCGATTTTTGGACGCCCAATATGTGGAACTCGACGGCCGGCAGCATAAATTCGTGAAGGGCATCATGGGCATCTTCGGCCACGGGAACGTGACGGGGATCGGCGAAGCTCTCGAACATGATCAGGGCGGGCTGGAATTCATTCAGGGCAAAAACGAACAGGGCATGGCTCTTGCGGCAGCGGCCTATGCCAAACAAAAAAACAGGCTGGAAATATACGCCTGTACTTCCTCCATCGGCCCCGGCGCGCTCAACATGGTCACCGCCGCAGGGACGGCTACGGTGAACCGGATACCGCTTTTGCTGCTGCCCGGCGACATCTTCGCTTGCCGTCAGCCCGATCCCGTATTGCAGCAAATCGAAGATCCGGCCGATTATACGATATCTGCGAATGACGCATTTAAGCCGGTGAGCAAGTATTGGGACCGCATTTTAAGGCCGGAGCAGCTGATGACGGCGGCGCTTCAGGCGATGAGGGTATTGACCGATCCGGCGGAAACCGGTGCGGTGACGTTGGCGCTTCCCCAGGATGTACAGAGCGAAGCTTACGATTATCCAGCGGCTTTCTTCGATAAAAGGGTTCATTTGATCGAAAGGCGCACTCCTTCGGAAGCGGCGCTGAACCGCGCCGCAGAGCTGATTCGCATAAAAAAACGTCCGCTCCTTATTGCCGGCGGAGGTGTGCATTATTCGCAGGCAACACAGGAATTGATTCGCTTCGCCGAAAAATTTCACATCCCTGTAACCGAAACGCAGGCAGGAAAAAGCGCGCTTTCGTGGAAGCACCCGCTAAACGCCGGTTCCATCGGAACGACCGGCAGCCTGGCGGCTAACCGACTTGCGCAAGAGGCGGATCTGATCATTGCGGTAGGAACCAGGCTGGGCGACTTCCCTACGGCGTCGAAGTCCGCATTCGGGCACCCCGGAGCCGATATTCTCAGTATAAATATCAGCGCTTTCGACGCGTTAAAACTGAATGCCACCTCGCTCGTGGCCGATGCAAGGGTGGCGCTGAAGGCACTCTCCGAAGAGCTGGGCGGTTCATCCTATCGAAGCGGCTATTCACCGGATGAAATCGGCAGGCTGAAGGCGGAGTGGACGCGGGAAGTGGAGCGGCTTTATGCGGTTAAGCGGGAGGATGGCCTGGCGCAAACACGCGTGCTGGGAGTCATCAACGATTTCCTCGGTCCCGAAGATGTCATCGTCTGCGCATCGGGCAGTTTGCCCGGGGATTTGCACCGTCTCTGGCGCTGCGAAGAACCGAAAACGTATCACTTGGAGTACGGTTTTTCCTGCATGGGCTACGAGGTGACCGGAGCCTTCGGGGTGAAGCTGGCCGAACCGGATCGCGAGGTATACTCGCTGGTCGGAGACGGAAGTTACCTGATGCTTCATTCGGAGCTTGTGACGAGCATTCAGGAGGGCGTCAAAATAACGATTTTGCTGCTGGATAATAACGGGTATCAATGCATTCACAACCTTCAACGCGAGCACGGCAGCGACGGGTTCGGCAATGAATTCCGCTACCGCTCCGCCAAAACGAAACGATTGACCGGCGATTATATGCCGATGGATTTTGCGATGCATGCGCGGAGCATGGGGGCCAACGGATATACCGTGACTACGCTGGAGCAGCTTCGTGAGGCTTTGGCCAAAGCCAAGGAGGAAACGGTGTCGACGCTCATTCACATCAAAGTGCTTCCGGGTACCAACACCGCCGCCTATGAGTCGTGGTGGAGGGTCGGCGTTGCCGAAGTTTCGGAGAACCCCAAGGTTCAGGCTGCGTACGAACGGATGAAAACGAACATAGAGAAAGCCGGAGTGCTGTAAATACCATGATGAATGAATGAATGACGAATCGTAAGCTTGCCCGGCATTAATTTAAAAAAATCATTCGGAGGGATCGGACATGAAAATAAATATTGGTACGGCCCCGGACTCCTGGGGTATTTGGTTCGCGGAAAATGAAAAGCAAACTCCGTGGGAGAGGTGCATGAGAGAAATGGCCGAAGCCGGCTATGCCGGTATCGAGCTCGGCCCTTGGGGGTATCTTCCAAAAGAATACGATGCTCTGAAAGCGGAGCTGGACAAATATAAACTGGAGCTGGTGGCGACGACGCTTGTCGGAGACCTGATGTCCGACTCCAGGACGGATGAACTGATCTCGCTGCTCGATGAGATGGCGCAAGTTCAAATCCGTTTTGAGAGCGCCAAGTATGTCGTGCTGATCGACGATTGCTACACGGACCTGTTTACCGGGCAATTGCTTCGTCCTGCGGTGCTGAACGACGAGCAGTGGGGAGGGTTTATCCGGAACATCCTGAAAATCAGGGATCATGCCGAAAACAAATACGGCCTGAAGCTGGTATTCCATCCTCATGCGCAAAGCCATATCGAAACGGAAGAGCAGATCGAGAGGCTGCTGGCCGACACGGATGTCGATCTGTGCCTCGATACCGGGCACCATGCTTACGCAGACGGAGACCCTGTCGCATTCATGAGAAAGCATCACGCGCGCATTCCGTATCTTCACTTGAAGAGCTGCGATTTGCAGGTAAGAGAGAGAATGAAGCGGGAAGGCTGGCCGTTCGGCAAGGCGGTCGCCGAGGATATTATGTGCGAGCCCGAGCTCGGTGTCGTCGACATGAAGGGCTTCCTGGAAGTGCTGAAGGAAATCAATTACGAAGGCTGGGCTATCGTCGAGCAGGATATGTATCCGGCTCCATTCGACAAGCCGTTTCCCATCGCCAAAAGAACGAGAGAATATTTGAGAGCTATCGGCATGGGGTGAGGACAATCTTGCGCGAGGCCGTTAATAGCGGGCGCCATCATAAATCCGAGGAGGACTGGCCATGAATCCGATTCAATTTCCGACAGGCCGGGAGCTCGATTTTATCGGGCTCGGCCGGCTATGCATCGACCTGAACTCCGATCAGCTGTATGTGCCGATGGAGGAGACAGTATCCTTTACCAAATACGTTGGGGGCTCCCCCGCCAATATTACGATTGCGCTTGCCAGGCTCGGGGCGAAGACCGGATTTATCGGCAAAGTGGCCGACGATCAGCACGGCCGGTTCATTACGGATTATCTCCGGAGACAGAACATCGATACCTGTGGCGTCGTTGTCGATAAGACCGGCTCGGTTACCGGACTCGCTTTTACGGAGATTAAATCGCCATCGGACTGCAGCATATTGATGTATCGCGATAATGTCGCCGATTTGAAGCTGGAGGTTGGGGAGGTTCAAGAGGATTTTATCCGAAGTGCCAAAGCGATTCTGATCTCGGGCACTGCCCTCGCCTCAAGTCCGTCGCGCGAAGCGGTGTTCCAGGCGATCGAGTATGCGCGAAAGCACGGCGTTGTCATTATTTTTGACGTGGACTACCGGAAATGGACATGGAAGTCCAAAGAAGAAACGGCGATTTATTGCAATCTGGTTGCCGAGAAAAGCGACATTATCATGGCCGGCCGCGAGGAGTTCGATGTAATGGAGACGACAACCGGACCGCAGCAAAAGGACGACCGCGTTACGGCGGAGCGCTGGCTCCATCACAATGCCAAAATCGTCGTCGTCAAGCACGGCGGACGGGGGTCCGTCGCATTTACCAAAGACGGACACATCTATGAAGGCGGTATTTTTCCGGCCAAGCAAGTGGTCAAAACGTTCGGGGCCGGCGATTCTTTTGCCGGAGCGTTTATATACGGCTTGCTGCAAGGGTGGCCTATCGAGAAATGCCAGGAATTCGGAAGCGCATCGGCTTCGATCGTCGTTTCGAGCCACAGCTGCTCCGATGCGATGCCTACGGCCCGGCAAATTGCGGCATTGATTGAAGAGCATAAGACGGGTACGGGTTTTTGAGCGATTCATGTCTCACAATACGTGGAACGGGGGATAGCAGCATGTCGGGACAAACAATTATTAAAAATTTTATCGGCGGACAGTGGGTGGACGCATCTTCGGGCAAACACGATATCGTGACGAACCCGGCAACCGGCGAAGCGATTGCCAGCGTACCGCTTTCTTCCAAGGAAGACGTGAACCGTGCCGTTGCCGCTGCGAAAGAAGCGTTTAAGGAATGGAGCAGGGTGCCGGTTCCGCGCCGTGCGCGCATCATGTTCAAATATCAGCAGCTGCTTGTTGAACATTGGGAGGAGCTTGCCCGCCTGGTAACGCTGGAAAACGGAAAAAATTATTCGGAAGCGTACGGCGAGGTGCAGCGGGGAATCGAATGCGTCGAATTTGCGGCCGGTGCTCCCACGCTCATGATGGGCAGCGTGCTGCCCGATATCGCCACGGGGCTCGAATCGAACATGTACCGCTATCCGATCGGGGTTGTAGGCGGCATCACGCCGTTCAATTTCCCGATGATGGTGCCGTGCTGGATGTTTCCGCTCGCGATCGCCTGCGGCAATACGTTCGTGCTCAAGCCGTCGGAGCGGACGCCGATACTCGCTTGCCGCCTGGCCGAACTGCTGCAGGAAGCCGGACTGCCGGACGGCGTATTCAACATCGTTCACGGCGCCCATGATGTCGTGAACGGTCTTCTGGAGCACCGGGACATCAGCGCGATCTCCTTTGTCGGTTCGCAGCCGGTGGCCGAATACGTTTATAAAACGGCCGCCGCCTTCGGCAAACGGGTTCAAGCTCTCGGAGGAGCGAAAAACCATTCCATCGTGCTGCCGGATGCGGATATGGATTTGGCCGTCAAGGAAATGGTCAACGCCGCCTTCGGCTCCGCCGGCGAGCGCTGCATGGCATGCTCCGTCGTCGTAGCCGTCGGCGATACCGCAGACACGCTGGTGGAGCGGCTTGTTGCGGCAGCGAAGCAGCTGACGGTTGGCAACGGCATGGAGAAGGGCAACTTCCTCGGGCCGGTCATTCGCCAGTCGCATAAGGAGCGAACGTTCGGATATATCCAAAAAGGGCAGGAGGAAGGCGCCGTCCTTTTGCTGGACGGTCGCGAGGCTGAGGCGGCAAGCGCGTCAGGTTATTTCGTCGGTCCGACGATCTTCGACAAAGCGAAGCCCGGTATGACGATATGGAACGATGAAATTTTCGCTCCGGTGCTGCAGGTCGTTCGCGCACAGAGCTTGAGCGAGGCGATCGACATCGCCAACCGGTCCGAATTCGCCAATGGAGCGTGCCTGTACACGACAAGCCTGAAGGCCGTTCGCGAATTCCGGGAAAACATCGATGCCGGGATGCTTGGGATTAACGTCGGCGTGCCGGCTCCGATGGCGTTTTTCCCGTTTTCCGGCTACAAAAAGTCGTTCTACGGCGATTTGCACGCCAACGGCAAAGACGGCGTCGAATTTTATACCCGCAAAAAGATGGTTGTTGCCCGGTATTGATTAACAGGCGGCTGTTCGGAAGCTCGGATAAAGCTTGGAATATAACATGATGCATGGAGTGATCGGGATGAGTTCGGAGTACATTTTGGAAATGGATGGAATCACCAAGGAATTTCCGGGTGTCAAAGCTCTCGACAACATTCAATTGAAGGTGCGCAAAGGGACGGTCCATGCTTTAATGGGGGAAAATGGCGCCGGCAAATCGACATTGATGAAAATCATTTTCGGCATTTATACGCCCGATCAAGGCACGATTAGGTTTAAAGGCGAGGAAATCAAACTTGCCGGCTCCAAGGACGCCTTGGCGAGAGGGATCTCCATGATTCACCAGGAGCTGAGCCCCGTGCCCCAAATGACGGTGGCGGAAAATATTTTTCTGGGACGTGAAGCAACGTTCGGTTTCGGCTGGATCAATAAAAAGAAAATGATCGAGGATACGAGAAAGCTGTTCGAAACGTTACACATCGATTTGGACCCCAATACAAAGATGGCAAATCTCAGCATTGCGAATACGCAGATGGTGGAAATCGCTGCGGCCATCTCCTACGATGCGGATTTGATCATCATGGACGAACCGACCTCGGCCATTACGGACAAAGAAGTCGAGCAATTGTTCCGCATGATCGGATCCCTGAAAGCGAAAGGGGTCTCGATCATCTATATCTCGCATATGATGGACGAGATTTTCCGGATTTGCGACGATATTACCGTATTCAGGGACGGACAATACGTAGGTACGAAAGCGGCGGGCGAGCTGGATCAGGAATCGCTGATTCAGATGATGGTAGGCCGGGAAATCAAGATGGTGTTCCATAAGGACGAAGCGGAAATCGGCGACGTGGTGTTGTCCGTACGAAATTTGACCCGAAACGGTAAGTTCAAGGACATCAGCTTTGATGTGAGGAAGGGGGAGATTCTGGGAATCGCAGGGTTGATGGGGGCCGGCAGAACGGAAGTGATCGAGAGCATATTCGGCATCCATCCTCCCGACTCAGGGGAAATTTGGGTTGACGGCCGCAAGGTCCATATCACTTCTCCTCGCGACGCGATAAAGCACAAAATCGGCTTGCTGACGGAGGACCGAAAAATTACGGGGGCTCTTCTTCCCTTGTCGATCAGGGATAATATGATCGTTTCCAGCATCGACAGCTATTTGAATAAAGCAAAGTTAATCAATCGAAAATTGGTCGACGATATGTGCGCGTTATTTGTGGAGCGGTTAAACATCAAGACGCCGAGCCTCGACCAGCAGATCGTAAATCTGAGCGGAGGCAATCAGCAAAAGGTTTTGCTGGCCAGATGGCTGTTAAACAATCCGGATATTCTTATTTTGGATGAGCCCACAAGGGGAATCGATGTCGGCGCCAAATCGGAAATCCATAAGCTGATGTCCCGATTGGCCCAAACGGGCAAAGCGATCGTCATGATCTCCTCCGAGCTTCCCGAAATTTTGGGAATGAGCGACAGGGTCATCGTTATGCACGAAGGCGCGAAAAAGGGCGAATTAGCCCGCGAAGAAGCCAATCAGCAAAAAATAATGGAACTGGCCTACAGCTGATGCCGGAAAAGAAGACAGACCATAAGGAACATTGGAACGCCAATGTTTCTTATGGTCTTTTTTTGAACGAATTCCGTGTCGTTTCAAAGAAAATTGCGTACAATTTTATAACTTTTAGGTTGAGTTATTTTAAGAATTCACATAGTCCGTTTGTTATAATGGGTTTATTAAAAATAAGAAAACGCTTTCTATTAGAATGATTAAGCGGTTACATTTTGGGGAGGGGAAAAAATGAAAAGAAAATGGGTGGCTGCGGCTTTTGGTTTGGTGTTGGCAACAAACATGATAGGCTGTTCAAATCTCGATTCGCCTGCAAATAATGCTAATAAATCTACGGATCCCGGAATACAAACGGAAGGCGACATGTATAAAGATAAAACGCTGGTCATTTCCGCGCAGGCCTGGATTATCGATAAGTGGCCTTTAAAGGAAGCCGCGCAAAAATTCATGGACGCTCATCCGGGCGTAAAGGTTGAAATTAAGCCGGCTCCGGACAAGGGCGAGGCGGATCCGTACCTGCTTCAATGGTCCCAGGGAAAAACGAGTTTTGACTTGGCGCTCGGCGGATCGCCGGCAGACCTTTCCCCTTATGTAGCCAAAGGTTTTTTAACGGAATTCGATGAAGCTTTCTTCTCCAAGATCGGTAAAGACAAGTTTGTCAAATCGCTGCTGGATCAAGGGAAATTCGGAGGAAAGCAGTATGCCGTGCCTCTGCTCGGTGAAGCGATCAGCTTAAACGTTAACGTGGATCACATGAAAGAAGCCGGATTGGTTGACTCGAACGGAAAACCGAAAGCTCCCAAAGATTGGAACGAGCTTTATGATTTTGCCAAAAAGCTGACGAAGACGGATAACGGGAAAACAGTCCGTTATGGCTTGGCGGTTGATTTGGCGGCGAATTTTATTAATTTGAATTATTATTCGGGCCTCGTCGGAACCAATAACGGAAAGTTTTTATCGGATGACGGAAAAACAATTGATTTTACAAGCGGCAAAGCCAAGGATCTGTTAATGTTTTGGCAAAAGTTAATTAAAGACGGCTATGGACCATCCGACGGATTAATCGATGCCAATGCGGGGCGCAACGCCTTGAAGGCGGGAACCGTCAGTATGCTATGGACGGCAAGCTCGAGAACTCAGGAAACGGAAGCCGTGCTGGGCAAGGGGAAGGTCGTCAATCTTCCGCTTCCGGGGACGGATACGAGCGGAAGTATAATATTTACGCATGGCATGTACATTCCTAAACTTTCGAAAAATACCGAACTGGCCAAACAATTCATCCAGGAGCAGCTGCTTAACGTTTACGGACAGCAATGGTCGGCGGAGAAATTCGGCAAGCTGCCGGTCATCAGCGAATATTACGATGCCTTGGACCCAGGAATAAAGAGCTTGCTCGCCGTTATGAACAATTCCAAAAGCGAGCCTTTGTATCAAGAGCAGGGCAAAATTACGGAGCTGATTCATCGGGAAGTATCCAAGATGCTCACGTCCGGTCAATCGGTCGATGAAACGGCCGCTAAATTGTCAACAGGTTTTAAAGCGCTCAACGTTCATATGATCCAATAAAAGGAGAATAGTCGATATGATTTCGAGTTTGCGTACGAAGGTTCTCTTTCTTGGAGTATTTATTGCGCCGTCCATGCTGCTGCTTAGTTTATTAATGCTGTATCCGCTGCTGAATTCGATTTATTTAAGCTTAACGGAATTTAACTTTGTATATTCAGAAAAACCTGTGTTTATCGGACTCGGCAACTATATTAAACTTCTTTCCGATCCCGAATTTTGGAATGCGGCAAAAAATACGCTCATTTTCGCCACGTTCTTTTTTATCTTGTTAATCTCTTTCTCCCTGCTCGTAGCACTCCTCGTGACATCCGATCTGCGCGGCATGAAACTGCTCAGAACCGTTGTGTTCCTGCCGATCATTGTCGCACTTTCATTAACGGGAGTCATCTTTCAATGGATTTTAAATTTTAAGTTTGGAATTGTAAATCATGTGTTGGATTTGCTGCACCTTCCGTATTTGATTAAAAATTGGCTCGGGGATCCCGATGTGGCGTTATTTTCTATCATATTGGTCAGTGTTTGGAGATACTCGGGAATTGTTATGATCCTGTTTATCGCAGGTTTGCAAGCTATCCCCGGGGACTTGTACGAAGCGGCAAAAATTGACGGCGCCGGTTGGTGGCATCGATTTATTTACGTGACCATCCCCAATTTGAAGGAAACCTTTATCGTCACCGGGGTTTGGGGGATTATGAACAGCATTAAAGTATTCGAGCAGCCGTTTGTCATGGCTTATGGCGGGCCCGCCGGGGCCACGACCACCTTGTATTTTTATTCGTGGCGATCTTCGTTTGAATTTTATGAAATGGGTTACGGCTCGGCTATAGCTTACGTGGTGGCGCTTCTCGTGCTTATTGCGAGCGGTCTAAATATATTCGTGCTTAACAGGGACAAAAACCTCACATGATACAAGGAAGGATAACCGATTATGTCGCGTTTCATACTTTATGTCATATCCGGCTTGATAGGCTTACTGTTTATAGCCCCTTTTATATGGATTTTACTCACTTCTTTAAAAAGCGATCAGGATATCTACGGTGCCGTTCGAATCCTTCCGCAGGAATGGACCTTGGTTCAATATATCCATATTTTTCAAGGATCCGTAAATTTGGGCATGTACTTTATGAACAGTATCAGTATAACGGCAGTCAGTGTAGCTGCCGTCGTTTTATTAAGCAGTATGAGCGGATACGGGTTTGCGCGTTTCAAATTTAAAGGGGATGTTTTGTTTATCGGGTTTTTATTGTTAATTATGGCGGTTCCATGGGCCGTGTATCTGGTTCCGATTTATATCATGGAAAGCAAATCAGGGCTTATCAATACCAAGCTCGGACTTATTTTGCCTTATATTACGTTAAATTTGCCGCTGGCTATATTGATCATGAGAGGCAATTATAGAGGAGTTTCCAAAGAGATCGAAGAAGCGGCATTAATGGACGGATGTACGGTTTTTCAAACATGGTACCGCATCATGCTGCCGATTGTTAAGCCCGGTCTGGCTACCGTATTTATTTTTAGCGCAATACAGATTTGGGAAGAATTCATGTTCGCCCGGACGTTGGTCTCCGATAATATCAATTGGACCTTGCCAGTGGGGATAACCATGCTTCGAAGCGAGGCTCAATCCTGGGCTTTCGGCACTTTAAGCGCCGCAATCATACTCTCGTTAATTCCTCTTCTCACCGTATTTATTTTGGCTCAGCAATATTTTATCCGGGGAATAACCGACGGTGCAATAAAAGGCTGATGAAATGAACTTATGCAGGCATTCGCTCCGTGGAGCGGATGTTATTTTTTTAGTCTGGATAAAGAAGTGTGATAAAGTAAAAAGAAAAGGGGAGATGTTTTACGTGTTCTTCGAACAATTTATACTTGAGAACGATTTCGTATTTCAAACGAAAACAGGGATGCTTGAAGAACATGAATTGCATATTCACGATATTTTGGAAATCCATGTGCTTCAACATAATGAAGCGCGGTTTCAGCTGACGCACAGGCAATATGACGGCCGGCCCGGAGATGTTTTTTTGTTCCGGCCATTTGAACCGCATTGGAATTTGGTAAAAGACCCGGAAAAGCCAATTCAATGGGTCAGCATTTTGTATTCTCCTTCGATCGCCCGTCTTATTCCCGACGGCTATAAGCTTTTAACCCCTTTTTATGCGGTGGAAGCGATATCTCCTTACATAGCGGGGGATGATGAATGCGCCAAAGCGATCCAAAAACTCGCCTCCAAAGCCGTAAACGAGGAACAGGAAAAGAACATAGGCTGGAAAAGCAAACAGTTTATGTACTTGATCGATATTCTTGTTCATATTTTGCGCCATAGCCTGGGAAGCCGGCCGGACAAGCTTAATGAAGAGATGGATCAAAGCATTATCAAAGCGATTGAATACGTGTTGATGAATTTTACGCAAAATATCGACATGGAGCGGCTGGTTATGCTGACGGGGAAGAAGCGGACGTTTTTTTATAAGAAGTTTAAAGCGGTCACCGGGGTGACGCCGAATCAGTTTATTCACCGGCTGCGTATGCAAGCGGCTATTTATTTGCTCGGCCATACCGACAAATCGGTTACGGATATCGCTTACGAATGCGGTTATGATACGCTTCAATATTTTATAACCCATTTCCGTCAACATTACGGGATGTCCCCGCGGGAGTACCGGAAGAAGCGTACAATGTTATAACTTTCAGCATGTCTTCGTTGAAGAAGTGCTGCCGAACTTTTGCTACATTGGATGTAGCAAGTTCGTTTATCACTTTTTCACTACGGAGGTATTGGTATGAAAGACGAGAAAGATTTCGAAGGCCTGGAGAAGAAGCAAACCGATGCGGACCGAAGTCCGTTAAGACAGCGCTTTCTTAGACCGGTAGATACGGCCAATGAATTGAAGCATCTTTTATGGCAGGAATTGAAGCTGTCGAAATTGATCGGCGGCTGGATCCCGGCCATTCCGGTTTACGAGCAAAAAATGACCTTGGGACGTTACGCATACCTGCACAATCGAAATGTAAAATGTTTATACGAACGTATTCAGGAGCTTCCCGGCGGATTGGGCGAGAAAGAATGGATTCCGGATTTGACGAACGAAGCGATGGAAAGAATTTTCGCAGCCCCTGACGAAAAAACGTTTTTCCTCAGCTATCATTTCGTTTTGAAAAAACTGTATGAGCAGTATGATGCGTTGATGCTTCGATTGGACCCTATTCTCAACCTGCCGACAATCGATCAAATTACATTTATTTTCGTCGAGCGGGAAACGATGCTTGGGTGGGTATGGCGTCAAGTACAGTTCGCTTCTTCCAATAGCGAGGAAGAGACGCTGCTGATGATGGAATGGGAATCTTACATTTCCGCTGTATGGCAAGCTTTCGAAACGAATGCCAGGCATCAAAGCGGTGCCGATGCCATCATTTGGCCTGTAACCATCGCGAAAAATCCGGCGGGACCGCTTCCCGAGAAAGCAAAGCTGGAGCCGAGGTTTCCGAGGTACCAAGGGGAAAAGCCGATTCAGTCTTATTCCGATTCGAGCATGTCCGTGCTGCACGACAGCGTCAAACAAATGATTTACATTTATGCCACGGAAATTTTTGCGGGCGAAACCTTATCTACCATTTATTATTACGTCGATCATATGCCGCTGCCGTTTTATTTTGATATGGCGCGTCATATGTGGGATGAGTTCCGTCACAGCCAGATGGGCATGAGAAGATTGGAACAATTGGGGTATACGGTCGATCAATTCAAATGGTTAACCGGTCCCGGCAAAGATGACGTCAAACAGCAGTTTACGGAGCTGTATTCGTCTTTAACCATGCTTGGGGAAGCGTGCGGCTTCAAGAAGAAGCGTAAATCGGCGGAGGCGTTCTGGAAATTCGGGGATGTGCTATCCGCAGTTACGGTTGAATTCGATCTTATCGACGAAAGACGGCATATTGATTTCGGAACGAGATGGGGTCCGGAGCTTTACAAAAAAATCGATGTGATCATTTCCTTCCAGGAGATGGCGGAGAAAGCCAGAATGCGAAGACTGACGGAGCTGGAAACGGTGCCGCCGGAGGAAATCGCCAAGCTGGCGAAAAACTTCCCGGTATTTTGCGGCTTCCATACTTCCGAGCTTGCTTACAACAATTATTAAAGGTGAACGAACATTCCACAACCAAAAGGGGCGTTCCTGTCATGCAGATCAGCAATTTTCGATCGGATTCCAACCTGTTTAGATTGGCGTATGGAGCTATGGGACTCGGGGGAGTTTTTGGAGAGCGGGATGAGGGGGAGCTGATTCGTTCTGTTCATACCGCATGGGAGGAAGGGGTTAACTTCATCGATACGGCAAGGGCTTACGGACGCTCGGAAGAAATCATCGGCAAAGCTTTGAAACAATGGGCGGGCCCCAAGCCTTTTATTGCAACGAAAGCATTGGCAGCTGCCGCTCCTGCCGGCGCTTATCCGGGGATGGGCTGGCAATACCCGCTTCCGCTTGAAACGACATACCCTAAAGGGGCCATTCGCAGAAGCGCCGAAGAGTCGCTGCGAAATTTGGGAGTGGAAACGATAGATTTGCTTCAAATGCACCAATACTGGGCTTGGGACGCAAGCGATTACTGGATGGAGGAGCTGCTCAGGCTTAAGGAGGAAGGCAAGATCCGTTATATCGGCATATCCGTTCCCGACCATCGGCATGAACTTGCTTTTCATTTGATTCCAACCGGATTAATTGACTCTATACAGACAATAATCAATATATTCGACTCCCAGGCCTTCGATTGTCTTGTTCCATTGTGCCAAAAGCACGGTGTGGCTGTTATTGCCCGCTGCATTATGGATGAGGCGGGGCTGGCCGGTGTAATTCGAACGGAGACTACTTTTGATGTCTCGGATTATCGTCATAGATATTTTGACGCCGTGCCCAGAGAATGGTATATCGCAAAAGTAGATCGGCTCCGTCCGTTCATTCCCGATTATGCAATCAGCTTGGCCGACCTGGCGATCCGATTCGTACTTTCCCATCCCGGGGTAACGGTGGCGCTGGCCTCGCTGCAAAGCCTGAAGCATGCCAAGGCCAATATCGAATCGGCGAAAAGACCTCCTTTGCCGGCAGACGTGTTCAACCGGCTTCTTTACCGGCATCGATGGATAAAAAATTTTTATCAGGAAAGAAGAGCTACGCAGCGAATTGAGGCGAACGGGAATGTCTAAGCTGCACTGGCCCGAACTGCTTCCATCCGAGTTTAAAGCAAGGCAAGCTGAATGCCCGGTGGTGTATCTGCCCATCGGATTGTGCGAACCTCACGGACCCATCAGCGCTTTAGGCCTGGATAGTTTGAAAGCTGTGCACATATGTACGGAAACGGCGAAAATCGCCGGGGGCATCATTGCCCCGGCCGTCGGCTACCATATTCACGAAGCCGGTCCGTCAGCCAGATGGCTGGAGGACAATGTCGGGGAGCAAAATCCGTTTATGACGTCGATTTCCCCAAAAACATTTTTCTTATTGTATGTGGACCAGCTTCGCGCTTTTTATAACGCAGGGTTTAAAGCTGTGATCGCTTTGTCCGGCCATGGCGGAGCGCATCAGGAGGATTTAAAAGTCGTTTCCGACGCCTTCATGAAAGAATTTGATATAAATGTCTGGTATGGCACCGACTTTGAGCTGACTGCGGAACGGTTTTCCGGCGACCACGCCGGACAATATGAGATTTCCGCTCTGCTGTCGATCCGCCCGGATTTGATCGATTTGAGTGTGATGCCTGCGGGCGAAGATGCCGTCTCGAGGTTTGCCCTGCATGAGAGTGCGGGAAAAGCGGAATCGGATTATGGTAAACAAATTATGCATACGGCTATAGAAAACTTGGCGGATAAAGTTCGCTTGATGGCGATCCGTTCCAACGAAAATAGGGATCGAAAGCCGCTATCTTTTGCCGACATCGAATCATTCTGGAACAGGACAATGAAATCGGTCGAGAAGTGGTCCTGTTTTCAGCCCAGAGAAGGTCAGCTGCCTGTTTCCATGTCATCCCGCTGGAAAGCAAACGAATATTTAACCGACGTTCAGCCTTGATCTATCAAGGCTTTTTGTCGTTTCACGGAAGTTATTGATGATTTTACAATGAGGCGGGGTTTCAATTGTATTATTTTACAAATATAAATCATAGGAATTGACGCCCCCAAAGCGCGGGGATATTGTAAGGTTAGTTGATAAAAAAAGGGGTGAGCCGAATGGAAAAAGCGATGAGCGGAGCTTCGGTTATGGTCGTCAGCCCGCATGCCCTTGCCTCTGCCGCAGGCGCGAGGATTTTGGAAAGAGGCGGGAACGCCTTTGACGCCGCCGTTGCGGTGAGCGCGTGCTTGGCCGTCGTTTACCCGCATATGACCGGGGTCGGCGGGGATTCGTTCTGGTTGATGTATCATTCGCAGGAACGCGCCGTTAGGGCCTATAACGGAAGCGGGCGTTCGGGATACGGGGCCGCCATCGAGCTTTTTGCCGGGGAAGCCTCCATACCGGTAAGGGGAATTCGCAGCATCGTTACGGTTCCCGGCATGGTCGACAGCTGGGATGCCGTTCTGCGCGAATACGGGCGGATGCGGCTCGCCGACGTGCTTGAGCCGGCGATCGCCTACGCGGAAGGAGGCTTTCCGCTTTCCCCGGACCAGCATAAGGATACGCGTTTAAGGCGGGATGTGCTGGCGGCGGAGCCGTCTACGGCCCGCATATACCTGCCGGCACGCAAGGTGCCGGAAGCGGGGGCCCGCTTCGTGCAGAAGGAGCTGGCGCAAACGCTGCGGCAAATTGCTCTTAAAGGCCGCGACGAATTTTATAAAGGCGAGCTGGCGGGACGAATCGTCTCGTTTCTCGGGGAGCGAAACGGCTTGCTGGCGGCCGAAGATTTCGCCGATCATGCGGGCAGCTGGGTTACTCCGGCCGCGGGCAGCTACAGGGGCCTGGATTTGTACCAGCTGCCGCCCAACTCGCAAGGATTTACGGCGATCATGGCCGCCCAAATCATCGAAAATTGCGACTTCGGCGGAGTGGAACACGGCTCGTACGAATATTATCATCTCCTTATCGAAGCGTTAAAGCTGTCGTTCCGGGACCGCAACCGTACCCTGACGGATCCGGAATTTGCCGATATTCCGCTGGCCTCCTTCCTGGATAAAAGCTATTGCCGGCAGCTGTACTCGCAGATCGCGATGGATCGTGCGCTCACGCTGGAGCCGGAGCGGCTGGGCAGCGACACCGCGTATGCCGCGGTCGTCGACAAAGACGGCAACGCGGTGTCGTTTATACAAAGCTTGTACTTCGAGTTTGGCTCCGGCGTCGTTGCCGGGGATACGGGAATTTTGCTGCAAAACCGCGGCTCCTATTTCTCGCTGGACCCCGGCCATGTGAACCGCTTGGAGCCGCGCAAGCGGACATTCCACACGCTCATGCCGGCGATGGCGCTTCGTGAAGGCAAGCCGTATCTCCTGTACGGAACGCAAGGAGGCGAAGGGCAGCCGCAAACCCAAACGGCGCTGCTGACGCGGATGGTCGATTACGGTATGGACCCTCAAACGGCGATCAACGAGCCTCGCTGGGTATGGGGGAGGACCTGGGGAGATGAAAGCCAGGAGCTCCGTCTGGAGAGCCGGATCGGCGAAAAGGTTGCGGCACGGCTCGCTCAGGCGGGGCATAAAGTGCGCATGGTAGGCGATTACGACGGGGTGGTCGGCCATGCGCAGGCGATCTTGATTGACGAAAGCGGTTTTCGGATTGGCGGATCCGACCCGCGCTGCGACGGAGCGGCAATCGGCTGGTAAGGTGGGTGGGGCGCATTTACAAAAATAGTTTGATCCTTTGTGCCGAGTTACAAAACCTGGTCCGATCCCTTGTTTGCACGAATTTTGATGTAATAAAATCTAACGTATTAAGGTTGGGGGGTAATCCGGAAATTTGGCAGCACAGGCATCCTTCAATCTGCCGAAGCTGATCAAAGCCGGACGGGACAGGAAGGCGGAGGAAAAGGGATGGCTAATAACTGGAACGCCTATATAGACGAGCATTTGTTTGTTGGGCCCGACGGACACGGGGAGCTGGAAAATTTGACGTTTGCGGTCAAGGATGTCATTGCCGTGAAGGGGCACGTCAATGCGGCGGGAAATCCCGACTGGCTGGCGACCCATGAACCGGCTCGGCAGCATGCGGCGGCGGTGAACCGGCTTTTGCAGGCGGGGGCGCGCCTTCGGGGAGCGACGCACACCGACGAGCTGATGTTCAGCCTGAACGGAGAAAATCATCATTACGGAACGCCGGTAAATCCGAGAGCTGCCGGATGTATTCCGGGCGGTTCGTCCAGCGGGTCCGCGGTTGCGGTGGCGGCGGAGCTCGCCGACTTCGCCCTTGGAACGGATACCGGCGGATCCGTGCGTATCCCGTCCGCTTATTGCGGACTGTACGGGATTCGGCCTACTCACGGCTTGATTCCGGTGAGCGGGGTTATTCCGCTTGCGGCAAGCTTCGATACGGTCGGGTGGATGGCGCGCGATGCCGACACGTTATGGAAGGTCGGCATCGCGCTGCTGGGTCGGGAGGCTGCACATCCCGGCGGCGGCTTCCGGCGGTTGTTCGTGGCGACGGATGCATGGGACGTGGCGGATCCTTCCTGCCGGGAGGCGCTGCTCCGGCCGCTGCGGGTGCTGGAAGACGAGACGGTCTGCAGCCGGATCGAGCTGGCTCCACGGGGGTTGGCGGACTGGGTGAACACGTTCCGGACGCTGCAGGGCTACGAAATATGGTCCGCTCACGGCGAATGGATCAGAAAGCATCGGCCGCGGTTCGGCCCCGGAATCGCCGAAAGGTTCGAATGGACCGGCACGCTGACGAAAAGCGACTACGATCGGCTCGTTCCCGTACGTAAGTCCATTAAGGATTCGCTTGCGAATATGCTTGGAGACGATGGACTGCTGGTCATTCCGACTGCGCCCTGCACTGCTCCGAGCATCGGTCTTGCCAGCGATATCATTGAGGGCATGCGGGCCCGAGTAATGAAATTATCCTGCATTGCCTGCTTGGGGGGACTGCCTCAAGTAACGATGCCATTTTATCAAGCGGACGGATTGCCGGTGGGCTTGTCCTTTATAGCCGCTCCGTATCAGGATGCCAAGCTGCTCAGCTGGATTCGGAATGCTGCGGTACGTTTGGAGAAGAGTGAGGCAGTCGCCGAACAAGAAAAGCAAAGATGAGAAGGTTGAAATGAAGTATTGTCTATATACGGTAAATAATCATCAATATTGCCGCGAGCAAAGCAATAACGCTGCTGGTGCCAAAGGCGGCCATGGGTCCGAAGGTTTGCCAGAGGTACCCGGCGATAATACTTGCAGGCAGCGCGGCTATGCCGATCATTGCATTATAAGTGCCCATTGCGGTGCCGCGCTGCCCTTCAGGAACAATATCGGCAATATAAGCCTTTTGTATTCCATCCGTGAAGGCGTAATACAGTCCGTACAAAATGAACAGCGCCCAGATCCACGCCGCGCTCTTAGCCATGCCGAACCCAAAATAAATGACCGCAAAAATAACAAACCCCGAAATAAGCACGGGTCTGCGGCCGATGCGATCCGACAGCATGCCGACGGGCATTGAAAAAATGCTGCTGCTCATATTAAAGGCAAAAAAAGCAAGCGGAATGAGCGCGGGAAGCATCCCGGCGTCCTGTGCCCGCAGCGCCAAAAACGCATCGGAGAAATTAGCCACGGCAAAGAGAGTGGAGATCAGAGCAAAACTTATGAAGCGGCGATTTAAATTTCGAAAGGTCAGTTTCGGCGGAGCGGCTTCCTTTCGATCTTTACCCTGTTTTTTTTCTTTCAGGAAAAATACGATAAGAGCAACTGCGATCAATCCGGGTATGACCGAAAGCCAAAAGACGAGACGGTAATTATTTGCAGATAATGCGAGAATACCGAATGCAGCCAGCGGTCCGAGGGCAGCTCCAAGCGCATCCATGGCACGGCGGAATCCGAATGCTTTGCCTCGCTCTTCTTTTGTGGCGGAGTCGGCGACCAAGGCATCGCGCGGGGATGTGCGTATTCCTTTTCCGAAGCGGTCTGAAAATCGAATCATCAGCACCTGCCCCCACGTGGCGCTTAAGGCAAATAACGGTTTTGTCAAATTCGATAATCCATAACCGATGAACATCAGAAGTTTGTATTTGCCGGTGCGATCCGTAATCCACCCTGAAAACAGCTTTAAAATGCTCGCCGTGCTTTCCGCAATTCCTTCAATGATGCCGATCGATCCGACCTGAACATGCAATACGGCGGTTAAATACAGCGGAAGTATGGGCACGATCATATTGCTGGACAGGTCGGTAAAAAAGCTGACAAACCCAAGTACGACAATAACGGGGTTCATTTTAAAAAGCCTTCTTTTTGCAGTATCGGACATAACCTCCGTTCGTCACCTCGCATTCGTGATAAAGTTTATCTTACTCGCTTTAAAACCCGGAAAATTTCCAGCAGAACGACGTTGAGACTAAGCCAAACGCCGCCGAATACATATCCCGCCGCCACATCGCTCGGATACTGAATGTCGAAGTATATGCGGCTGATCCCGACAAGAAACAGAACGGCGATAACAAACACAAACGCACCCGTTCGAAGCCAAGCGATATTCAGGTGCCGCACGAAAAGATAAGCCGCAAATCCCAAGAAAATCATGGTGATGAATGTCTGTTCGCTCGGAAACGTATTGATAAGGTTCATTGGTCCGGTTCGATGAAAAAGCCTTCGCAAACCTTCATCCCATATTTCGCCGCCGATGAGGACAAACAATAAAAATCCTGTTTCCAGCAGCCGGTCTTTTCCTTTTAACCAAATCCAGACAAACACGAAAGCCGCTGTCGTTAAAAGCACCTGAACCGAAGCAAGAAAGGCGAAACGATTCATCCATACCGCCCAACGCTCATCGAATAATGCATGGACGATGTACGAGGTTATCGCGTCAAATTCAACGAATTCGTTGGCCAAGAAATCTTGAACCAAACCTGCCATCATAATAAAAAGGGCTAGAAATACCCCGAAAGATATGAAAACCAGAAACTTTACTTTGCCTAAGGAATGAAACGTTTTGACCCCTCTGTTCAGTCCTTTTACCGTCACCCCGTAAAGTTGGCTTCTATATCTTTTATATGTATAAATAACTATGAAAGTCAACGCCGAGATAATCCCCGCTAGGAGCAAATATTTGGTGATACTATGATGAAATTGCTCCCATTTTGGACCGAGGATTTTACCTAACGATATAAATGTTCCCGCCCATAAAAAAGCTCCGAAATAGGCAAAAATCATGTACGTACGAAACGGTATCCGTGTAACTCCGGAAAAATATCCCGTGAAATGCCGAATTCCGGGAATGTAGAAAGCAATGATCAACAGTTTGTTGCCATAACGTTCGAACCATTCCGACGTTTTCTTTAATTTGTCAGGCCCCAGATGGATCTTTGCACCGTACTTTTCAAAAAAGGGAGTACCCAGTTTAAAGCCGATCCAATAGGAGATCGTCATCCCAAGCGATGCGCCTGAACCTGCGGTCAAGATGCTCAAAATCCAATTGAAATGTCCTTGGAATATCATAAGTCCTGTATATGTCATAAGGATTTCGCCCGGCAGTGGAAGCGCTAAAAGCTCAAGCATGAGAGCTGCAGCCAGAATGAAATATCCGTATTGATTCAAAAGTTGTTGAATGAAATGTACCACTTGTACCTCCATTGTTTCCGGGCATTTAAATATAAATATTATTCCAAAATAGATGAATCCAAAACATGTAAATCCAATAACGAAATGAGCATTTTATACAAATTCCCGGTTGTTTTATTCAAGAAAAGAGCTACTGCCAAGCGATACACTTAAGTCAAGAAAAATAATCCTATTCCATGGAGGCAGAGAAAAATGAAATATGTGCAATTGGGCAAATCCGGTTTGATCGTATCGAAGCTGGCTTTCGGGGCCATGACGTTCGGTTCGGGAAACATTCCGAGCGTATATAAGGTAGGGCAAGATCATGCGCAGGAGCTGGTGGAACGGGCGCTCGAAGCGGGAATTAATTTCTTCGATACGGCGGACGGCTACGCAGACGGACAAAGCGAGGAGATACTCGGACGGCTGCTTCAGGCAAGGCGGAAGGAGGTTGTCATCGCCACCAAAGCGGGCTTTCGGAACGGCCCGGGCCTGGTCCAAGCCGGACTGTCGCGAAAGCATTTGTTCGCTGCGTGCGAGGCGAGCTTAGCCCGGTTAAATACCGATTATATCGACTTGTACATCGTTCATAAAACCGATCCGTTCACCCCGCTCGAAGAAACGCTCGAGGCGCTGAACGATCTGGTCCGGCAAGGCAAAGTGCGCTATATCGGCTATTCCAACTGGCCGGCATGGATGGCCGCTCAAGCCGTTCAGATGCAGCGCGAACGCGGGTGGGCCTCCTTTATCAACGGGCAAATGTACTATTCCTTGGTCGGCCGCGACATCGAGCATGAAACGATCCCTTTCATGAAAAACAATGGCGTCGGGCTGTCCGTATGGAGCCCGCTGGCCGGCGGTTTCTTAAGCGGCAAATATACCCGGGATAATCTGAACGATCCAAGCAACCGGCTGAGCGGCTTCGATTTTTTTCCGCATGACAAGGAGTGGGGCTTTAGCGTATTGGATTCGGTTCGAGAATTAGCCCACGAACACGGTGCAACGCCGGCGCAAATTTCGCTTGCATGGCTGCTTGCCCAGCCTCAAGTCAGCAGCGTGCTTGTTGGCTCGAGCAAATTGTCTCAGCTGGAAGACAACTTGCGCGCCGTCGAGCTGAATTTGCCGGCGGAGCAGCTCGCGACGCTGGATCGATTGACGCGTCCGACACCGCTGTATCCGAACTGGTTCGCCGCGATGTCCCTCGATGCCAACGTTGCGGAGGCGCTCAAGTAAAGCAAAGGAGCCGTGGAACAGTTCGTGCGGAGCTTGTCCTGGGAGCTGGGCCAACGCGGGATAACGGTAAACGCGGTCTCACCCGGTCCGACGGAAACGGACATGATGCAGGACCGCTATCGCGACGCGGCTGCTGCGATGTCGCCGTTCAACCGGATCGGCGAACCGGGGGACATCGCCGATGCGGCCGTGTTTCTTGCAAGCGATGCCGGGCGCTGGGTGACCGGCCAGAACATCGGCGCAGGCGGCGGCGCATTCTGAGCGCCCCGCGCGGATTTGATCCCCTCTTCACGAAGCATACGAAGACGTGCATTGCCGGTACCCATGATCATTGGTCGTGGGTGCTTTTTCTCGTTTATCGGTTATCGTTCAAACAATGATTGACGGGAATCCTTGTTAAAACTTACAATAAAATCATTGCATTTATAATGCGCTTATCGGCACGAACACGAGTGGAGGGGAACCGCTATGCGGAAACCGTCAGTTATTGTAGAAAATAAACCGATTCGAAACGGACCTTTGCTAAGCAGCGACAATCTGGGATGGGATCATATTTCCCTTTCCAAATGGCAAGGGATCGCCCCTCAGGAAGCGTATGAGCCGTCGTTATCCAAGCATCTCATCGTCCTTCATACGACTCCCGGGCCGGTTAAGGTGTTTGAACGAGGCGACGGATTAAATGAAGAGGGGGTCGCCCGCCCCGGAGATATCAACATTTTCTCGGCGGGAGAGATGAGCTATTGCAGGTGGGAGAATGAACTTTCTTTTCTCCGTCTGGAGCTTGATCCCACATTTGTGAAGCAAGTTGCCGATCATTCTGAATTTGCGGCCTCCGGCGGGAACGTCGAACTGAATCACAAGCTGCGATTCAACGACCCGAAGCTGTTTCATTTAAGCCAGTGGTTATTGGACGAGCTTCAAAGCGAAGGAGCAAGCGGCAAGCTTTATATCGACTCGCTGGCCAATCTGCTGACGGTCCATCTGCTGCAAAATTATGCCACCTCCTCAAAAAAGCGGACAGCCTTGCCCAATAAAATGACCGAACAGCAGGTCTCGCGCGTCGTAGAATATATGCACGCCAACATGGAGCGGGAAATATCTTTGGAGGAATTGGCGGCCGTGGCCAATATGAGCCAATCTTATTTGAGCCGCCTCTTCAAGCTGGCAACCGGACTTAGTCCGCATCAGTACTTCATCAATATCCGCATCGACAAAGCCAAATCCCTCATTCAAAGCCGCGGCTTGACGATGGCGGAAATCTCCGCCGTTCTGGGGTTTGCGGATCAAAGTCATATGAACCGGCATTTCAAGCGGATTACCGGTTTATCCCCCAGAGAGTTTCTCCTCACTCGTTAATCGGCCATACATTCTCCAACCGCGGCATCCGGAGTGCCGTGGTTTTTCTACTGCCACGGCGGCAATTCAATTTTGCACGTTGAAAAATCCGGCAAAGGGTATGCCTACAGAAACCTTGATGGCATGTACGTCATATATACGGGCAGGTTAACGGTTGCGGCAGAGCTTATTCGGCTCAAAAACACCATTTTTGAATTCTAACGGTTATGCCAGAGCTTATTTCTCATCATGTCCCCCTCAAAACGATGAAAGTTCACAAATAACCACTCTGGCAACCGTTACAGTTCTGACGTCAGGTATCTAGCCCTAATAAGCTCACCTGCAACCGTTACATTCATGAAACCGGTATGCGGCGCCAATTAGGGCAGTTGCAATGGACGGGGGACTGATGCACGCTGGACATACAGCACTCGGAAATCCCCCGCCACCGGTCGGGTAGCCTATGCTGCGGCTCGAACAGCAATGAGCATTATTGCTTATTCCGCCCGGTGTTTAAGATCAAATTTTGCAATCTACATAAGTTGAACAAAACATCTACTTGGTGCAGCTGTCGGTTTCGGCTAATGTGGTACACGATGTCCCTGCCGTCCGCGACCCCTTCCACGGGAACGCCGCGGTTTGGGCCAGGCTGCTCCGGGGCATGGCCCACCGGGAGGGTTAAGCTCCTACAAGTCCTTCCGGCTGAACGCCCGGCATCCGAGCAGCAGCAGAACCGCCGCATACCCCATCGTATACAGAAGGAAGGCATTCGAAGGAACACTCGGTATGGAAAAAGGCCCCATGTCGGACGTCGCCAAGCCGGCCCAATCGGCTCCTCCCATAAGCTCGTAGAGGCTTCTTCGGTAGACCGAGTCCGTAGGAAGGAGCAGCCCGGTCAGAAAGACGACTTTTTCCAATGCCGGAGGGGCTCCTCCATAGCTCGATATCCCTTCGATCAGCCCGACGAAGAGGGAAAACCCGTACAGCAGGGCGGCGCAGATCCCGTTCCCCAGCATCGGCAAATAAACGGAACCGAGCATCGTCAACGTGAGGAGAAGGAGCGGCATCCAGAGAAAAAGTCCGAGCCCTCGCAGCAGGTCCCCTGCCAATACGGGAAAGCCGGTCTGGCTGTGGACGGCCCATACCACGGAAACGAACAGGGCTGAGCTGTACACGGTGATCCAGACGGCGTGGCCCAGCCATTTGGCCATATACAGCTTCCAGCGGGGGATGGGGCGGGCGGCGACGGCCAGCAGCAGGCCGTTCTCCTGCTCGCCGGTGACGGTTCCCATGGTCGAGAAGAACACGAAGAAGGCCGCCAGGAATTGAGCGAAAAAAAGCCCCAGCACCATCAGCATCATACTGTTCAGCAATCGCTCGGCGGGGGAGGCCGGATTCTGCCCGAATATGCCGGCCAGCTCCCGAACCCCCAAGGCGAACAAGACCAGAAAGACGAAGGTCAGAATCAGCGTGACCAGGAACACCCGCTTGCGGGTCAGCTCTTTGAAGGTGGCGGAGATGTACAGGGTCATTGCGGGACTCCTCCTTTGCGGGACTCAGCCATCCGGAGGAACCAGGCCTCCAGGCTGTTCGGCTCGGGGCCGGATTCGTAGAGCGTCAGGCCGTTTTGGATGAACAGATGGCACAGGTAGCCGGCTTCTTCCCGGTCCGTTACGCGGGCGGTCAGAAGGGCGTTGCCGCTCTCATCGGCCTCGACCAGGCGCAGCAGCGAGGGGACGGTCCCGCCGCTGGCGTCGCTTAGCTCCGCCCATGTGTCCGGGAGCCAGCCGCCGAGCCGGAAGCGCCAGTTGGCACCGCCTGCCTCGCTGCCATCGATGCCGCCGAGCAGCTTGTGCAGGGGGCCCGCTGCCAGCAGCTCGCCTCCATACAGGAAGGCGGCTTCATCGCACAGCTCCTCCACATCCTCGAGCAAATGAGTGTTGAGGAAAATCGTCACGCCTCTGCCCCGCAGCCGCTTCAGCAGGCTGCGGACCTCGTAGCGGCCGACGGGGTCCAGAGCCGAAGCGGGTTCGTCCAAAATCACCAGCTCGGGATCCAGGAGCAGGGCGACAGCCAGGCCGAGGCGCTGCTGCATCCCTTTGGAGAAGCCGCCGACCCGGCGATCCGCGGCTTCGGACAGTCCGACCAGCTCCAGCGTGTCCCGGATTCGGCTGCGGAAGGCGGGCGTCCGCGTTTCCTGCGGACGCAGCCCGCCCAGCTGGCCATGGAAGCGGAGCACCTCCGCCGGGGTCAACCAATCCTGAAAGCGGAACAGCTCGGGCAAATACCCGAGCTTGCGCCGTGCCTCCGGCCGGCCCAGGGGCAGCCCCAGCACGGTGGCCCGCCCGGAATCGGGGCGATGGAGGCCGGCCAGCATTTTGACGAAGGTGCTTTTGCCGGCACCGTTGGGACCCAGCAGGCCGAAGATGCAGCCCTCCGGAACCTGCAGGGTGATGCCGCGGCAGCCGCCGTGGCCGTTGTAGGTTTTGGTCAATTGCTCCGTATCAATCATCATCATGGTCGGACAAGCTCCTCTGCGGCCCGCTTGAAGGCGGATTCCGCAGGGAAATCCTTCGGATCGCCGCTCAGCAAGTTTATCCGCTCACCGTCGAGCCAGAGCAAATAACGTTTCCGGCCGTTCGTGGTCATGACCGCATCATGTCCGCCCATCCGAAGGGTGGTGGTCACGCCGTCCGGGGCCGGAACCGGCAGGGTGCTCCGCCAATCGCCGATGGCGGCCAGCTTGGTTCGCAGGCTGTCCGGCAGTACGGGCAGCCCCAATATCGCCCCCCGGACGGTCGCCGCATCGATACCGCCCTCCACCGTCAGCTCCGGTTTGCCGAATTGGAGCAGCCGCACCGGTTTGCCTGACAAGGTCCCCTCCGTGGTGATACCGTCCGGGATGTGCAGCCGGATGGCTTTGCCGTCCGCCTCGGCAGGAAGGGTGGTGGTGCTGCCCAAACGGGTGAGCAGCCGGTTGACCGCCTCCACGTTCAGGTGGAAGATCAGCGTGGTGTCCGGCTGGTAGGTTGGGTCGGCGGAATTCTCGAGCCGGAGCAGGGGGGCACCCATCCGTTTCTCCGCTTCCTCCCAGGTTACGGTGCCGGATTTCCCGCCGCCCGATTGGGTTAAAGTGCCGTATTGGGCCAGGTTGAAGCTCCGGTCTCCATCGGGTGAGCCGCGGTCCAGCAGGTCGGAGATGGCCGTCATATCATCCGCCGAGATCCCGACTCCGACCATGTGCTGGATGCGGAAGGTTTGCAGCATGGCGGCCAGCACCCGATCGCCCAGGGGAGTGGCGATCAGGCCGACGGCCATAACGGCTGCGGCGGCTGCGGCGGCAATTCTCCGAAGCCGGCGCCTCGCCGGTCTCTCCGTCCGCCAGGCGCCGTCCGGCCCTTTTCCCCTTGTCGCGCTTGCAGCTCCCGTCGCCCCGACAACCGAGGCCTCTTGCGTCGCTCGCAATGCTTCCGTCTGTTTCATACGGGTCGCACCATCCTTTTCATGATCATCTTGATTCCCATCCAATCGCGCCTCAACCTTTGTTTCGCCCGAAAGCCGGCTTTCGGGCGCCTGCCTCCAAAACGCCGGAACCGGCTCCCGGGCCGCCAGCCTCTCGAACCGATCCCAAGCGCGGTCTGTATCAAAAATCGGTTCCCCGCCGGTCCGCTTGTCTTCGTCCGCCATCGTGCCGCTCCTCCTCCTGTCCGTATTTCTTCTTCAGCCGTTCCTCCGCCCGGGCCAGCAGCGTGCCGACGATTTTCGGGTTGACCTCCAGCCGGAGGGCAATTTCCTCGTAGCTGTACCCTTCCTCCCGAAGCAGAAGGGCGGTCCGGTCCCGGTCCGAGAGCTTCTGAAGCACCCGGCGGACCACGTCTTTTTCCCACTCGCGGATGACTTCCGTCTCTCCCGAGGGGGCGGCGCCTTCCGACCAAGCCGCCACGCGGGCGGTTTCTTTCTCCAATAACGTCTTGCCCGACGACCGTTGTCTCAAATAATCGTAGCCCACCCGGGTCAGCACCCGGTGCAGCCAAGCACCGACGGCCTCCAGGCGGTCCGGAGGATTTCGGTATAGCCGCAGGAACACCTCTTGGGCCAAATCTTCCGCCGCCGCATAATCGCCGGTCAACGCATATAGCTTCCGCGCCACCCCGGGGTAATGCTCCCGGAACAAGCGCTGGAACAGTTCGGGTACTTGTGCGCCTTCCTCCATGTTGCCGCCGTCCCCCCTTTCGCTTATAAGACGGATGCCGGATCGGTTTTGTAGCAGGGAAAAAACTCCCATTTCGACTTTACGACCGGAGCAAGAGTGAAACATGATGGTTCGGATACACGCCGGTCGGTTAGGGAGCGGGCAAGCCAACAAGCCGGCTCTGATGGGAAATATGACAAAAAGCCACTCCATGAACCATTTTTTCAGGAGTGGCATTCGGTGCTTTCGTTAAAACATGAGCTGCATACGCGAAGGGATAGTCGATTGCCCGGATGATCAGCCATTCTGCGGAAAGTGCAGGGTAACCGCCGTGCCCCATCTTTTCCTGCTGAGCATCCGGATTCCGCCGGCTTCCCCATACTGCAGCATGATTCGTTTATTGGTGTTGCTCAGTCCGATATGCCGGCCGGGTTCCTCGTCGGAAGCTAGCCCGGAGCGGATTTGCGCGAGGCGTTCCTTGCCGATTCCGCCCCCGTTGTCGATAATCGTCACCTTGAGCGTGCCGTTCTGCATGCGGAATTTAAACTTAACGAGCAGGCGGGACGTATGCTCCATCCCGTATTGGATGCTATTTTCCAGCAGCGGCTGCAGGCTTAGCTTCAACACTTCGCAATCGTTAAAAGGTTCGGTCTTGTCCCAAATGACATGAAACCTGTCTTTATAACGGATGTGCTGAATTTCGACATAGCTGCGGATGTGAGCAATTTCCTCCCGCAGCCGGACGACCTTCGCCCGGGAATCGAGGGAATACTGCAAAATAGCCGTCAGCAATTCGATCATGCGGCTGGGGGCGTTCGTGGAATTCGTCAGTTGAATCGTTTTCCAGTATATCGAGTTCAGCGTATTATATAGAAAATGAGGGTTAATTTGAGATTGCAGCGCTCTGAATTCAAGAGCCTGCATCCGGTAAGACCGTTCGGACAGCTGTATTTTCAAATATTTTTGCTCAAGAAAGCTTTCCAGAATATGGGTAATAATGAACGCGTAAATATCATGCTCTTTATTGTGGACGGGCTCGATCTGATCGGGAGCATCCGCGGATTCGAGCGTGTGAATAATCCCGTATACTTGACGGTAGTTTTTTCCTGTCAGCCATAAGGCAGCCAGCGCGCACAAGACCAAAGCTGCAAGCGACAGCAGACAAGTGATGACGATTAATGTGTGCGACAGGCTGTATAACGATTTACGCGGGACGATAGAGATTAAATTCCAATTGAGCCGCGGTGCTTTCTTGACGGTTAAATGATAAATTCCGTTGTCCAGCTGAAGTGTATCGTATTGGCCCGGCAGCTCCAAAGCCGAAAGCATCCGCTCATCATCCGAGCCGCCGGATTGCATGATCACCCGGTTATGATCGTCGGTTATATAAAAGCTCCGGTTCGGGTATTCGCTTAAGGACGGGAACGATTTGACAAAATAGTCGGGAGACAAATTCAAGACAATAACTCCCTTTTTGCCGCCATTGTTCCGGTCCGTTATTAATTTGTAAATGCTCACGACTTGGGTGGGGACATTTTCAAAAGCGTAATTTTGCAAGCTGCGTACTTCCGTGGCGAATCCCGACGTATCGGACAGCTTCTCATAGCTCTCAAACCAGCTTTTATCCAGATAAGACTTCAGGTTGACCAGCCCTTCGCGCGAGCTTAGAAACCGCATTTGATCATTCGGGTAATACACATAAATCGAGTGGACGTACGGTTTGGAATTGGCCGACACATCGACAATATGTCTGAGATAATATAGCGCTTCCACATCCTCATAGGAATAATTGGGTTTGGAAAGAATACTGTGGAGCTTGTCGGCAATTTTGGGATTCGTATTAAAGGACAGGCTCAGGGAATCAAGCTCCGATGCGACGACCTGAAATAACTCGTTATATTGATTCAGCAGCTTTTCCTGATTTTGCTCGGCATCGACGCGCGTGTACCGCTGCGATATGACAATCGATAAAGAACCGAGCAGCAGCAGCGGAATTAAGCAAAGAGCCAAAATATTTCTCAAGTTGTTGATGAAAAATTTGATCTTTAACGACCGGCCGATATGCGGCCGCTTCAAATTAACGTCCATTTTTAAACTGCCCCGGTGTTGTGCCGTGAAATTGCTTAAACGCTCTGATGAAGTTTTTGGGGTTGGCATAACCTACCGCTTCGCTGACTTCAAACGCTTTCATATGTCCGTGTTTTAACAGCTCGGCGGCCTTCTCCATTCTCACCTTCAAGATGTATTCGGAAAAATGAATCCCCGTCTTTTTCTTGAAGTATACGCTGACGTAGCTTGAATTCATCTCCACCATTTCGGATACTTGCTGCAGCGTAACGGTGCGGTAGTCCTGGTTCACGCATTTCACGATATTGGAAATGACGGGGTCTGCGGAGCCCGGAAGCGAAGCGTCCATTTCCGTTCCCTGCGCTGCAAGGCTGTAGTTCGTCTCGTCCAGCGTGCTTTTAAGCTGGGTAAATACATGGACGATATCGTCATACTTCGCCGGCTTCAGCATATAGTGGGAGACTCCGTATGTCATCGCCTCCCGGGCATATTCAAAATCGCGATACGCGCTGAGCAGCACGACCCGAACCCCCATTTTCCGCTCGTGAATATGCTTGCACAGCTCCAGCCCCGACATCACCGGCATCCTGATATCGCACAGCAGCGCATCCACCGGATTCGCCTGCAGGTAAGAAAGCGCCTCCAACCCGTTGCCGGCTTGCTTTACAACGGTAAAGCCTATCGATTCCCAAGGGAAGCAGTTGCATAACGTATCTCGCGTATCCTCTTCGTCATCTGCGGCCAGAAGCTTATACATGATGTTCACCTCACATTCATTATAGCAGAAAATCGAAATTAATCAGTGCCCCACGATATGGAAAATCCAAAATAATGATACCTTTCCCCAATGAAACAAAAAAATGTAAACGCAATCAAAAGTCGGGTGCCTTTTTTCATCTGTGTTTTGAGGCTATCATGAAAGCGTAAACAATAATACAGACTTGGGGGAATCGAGTTGAAAAGAACGTTCAAAGGAATTGCCGGTCTCGTTATTTGTTCGGTCATGGGAATATCGCTCGCGGCTTGCGGCGGAAATTCAGCCAACGCTCCGCAAGCGCAGAACGGAAGCGCCGCGGGCGGAGACAGCACCAAACCCGTAACGCTCAGATTCAGCTGGTGGGGGAACGATACCCGTCACCAGGCGACGCTGAAGGCGATCGACGCTTATACCAAGCTCCATCCGAATGTGAAAATCGAAGCGGAATACACCGGCTTTGACGGCTTCTATAACAAATTGCTGACCCAGTTCGCAGGCGGCACCGCTCCCGATTTGTTTCAGTTCACTTACGAATGGGATAACGACATGTATGATTTTCTGCTCGATTTAAAGCAGTCCAAATCGCTGGATACGAGCGGTTACGACCCTTCCGTACTCAAAAACTTCGCCAATTATAAGGACAAGATGATCATGGCTCCGGCCGGCGCAACGAGCGTTTCGTTATTCTACAATCAAGCTTTCTTCCAGAAGTATGGAATTCCGGAAAACACGGAATGGACTTGGGACAACCTGATGGAAATCGGGAAGAAGGTGCATGCGCAGGATCCGAATGCATACCTGCTGACGGCCGACATCGACGTTATTTACAAATTGATTTTGCAGCCTTATGTGGCCCAGATGACGGGGAAGAACTGGATCAATGACGATTACACCCCTGCGTTTGACAACGCCGCTTTGACGAAGGGGCTTACGTATCTTTCCGAATTGTACAAAAACGGAGTTCTGGAGCCGTTCGGGGACAGCTCGGCGTTTGTCGGGAAAATGGAGCAAAATCCGAAGTGGATTAAAGGTCAGATCGGCATCCTGTTCGATTATATCTCGGCCTTCGATAAGTATAAGCAGTCGGTACCGGGCGGCCAGTTGGGCGTAGCCGCTTATCCGATGGCTCCGAATGCGCCGCAATCTGGCAATCCGATCGCTGCGGGAACCGGTTTTGCCGTAAATAAAACTTCGCCGAATGCGGAGGAAGCGGTGAAATTCATCAACTGGATGGTTAACGATAAAGATGCGGCGCTCATCCTTGGCGCACAGCGCGGTATTCCGGCAACGAGCACGGCCAGAAAGGCGCTGGAGGACGCGAAGCAGCTCGATTCGAACATCACGAAAGGGCTCGATCTCGCCGCGAAACAGAAGACGATCGCTCCTAACGTCATCAGCATCAATGCCGATCTGGCGCAGATCGCCAAAGACTCGCTGCAGAAGCTGATTTACCAAAAGGAGACGCCGGAGCAGGCTGCGGACGAAATTTTGAAGGCTTACGCTCCCAAGCTGGCGGCATTAAAGAAATAAGATTTTGGAGTTAAGGAATATAGGTCATCCGGGAGAAGAGCCGCCTTGACAGGGCGGCATTCTCTCTATTGCATGGACCGGCATGTTGGAGTAAAGAAGGGAGTTGGCGTATTGAAGCAGTCAATGAGGTTCACGAATGCCGCTTGGGGACTGTTGTTCATTTCTCCGTGGATCATTGGATTTGCATGGTTCCAGTTTTATCCACTGCTGTTGTCGCTTTACTATTCCTTCACCGATTATTCGATCGTGAAGGCGACTCATTTTATCGGTTTGCAAAATTACGTGACGATGTTCAAGGAAGATAAGGACTTCTTGCCGTCTTTGCGCGTTACCTTCCTGTACACCGTGATAGCGGTGCCGCTCAAGCTGGCATTCGCTTTACTTGTGGCGATCATTCTGAATTCCAAAGGGAGATTCATTAACGTATATAGGACGATGTACTATTTGCCCTCCATTTTGGGCGGAAGCGTGGCCATCTCGATTTTGTGGCGGTTCTTGTTTATGCGCGAAGGCATTGTAAACCAAGTGTTATCGTTTGCGCATATCCCGGCGGTCGATTGGCTGGGCAGCCCGAATGTGGCCTTATGGACCATCAGCTTCCTGGTGGTGTGGCAATTCGGCTCCTCCATGGTCTTGTTCCTTGCCGGTCTTAAGCAAATTCCGGCCGATCTGTATGAAGCCGGGATGGTGGACGGCGCGAGCAGAATAAGGATGTTCGGTTCCATTACCGTACCGCTGCTGACGCCTATTATTTTGTTTAATCTGGTTATGCAAACGATCGGCGCACTGCAGGAATTTACGGCCGCTTTCGTGGTGACGAACGGAGGGCCGATGAAATCCACTTATTTGATCGGCATGAAAATATACGACGACGGCTTTAAGCTGCTGCATATGGGTTATGCCTCCGCATTGTCCTGGGTGCTTTTCGCCATTATCCTGATACTGACCTTGCTTATATTCCGTTCATCCAGATCCTGGGTGCATTATGAAGACGGGGGGAAGAACTGACTGTGCTGCGATACGGAAAGGAACCTGCACTCACGGGCAGACTCGTCAAAAATATATTGCTGCTGGCGCTCGGTCTGCTCATGATTTATCCCTTGATCTGGTTGTTCTTCGGGTCCTTCAAGACCAACACCGACTTATTCGGCTCGCTGTCGCTGTTTCCCAAAACATTCGTTTGGGACGCCTACAGCAAAGGCTGGCGCGGAACGGGGCAGTTTACTTACGGCACGTTCTTTTTGAATACGCTCATGCTTGTCGTGCCGACGGTATTTTTTACCGTGGTATCCAGCGCGATCGTGGCTTACGGCTTCGCGCGGTTTCAATTTCCGCTCAAGGGTGCGCTGTTCGCTCTTATGATTTCGACGCTGATGCTGCCGCAAGCGGTCATTATTATTCCCAGATACTTGATCTTCCGCAACCTCGGATGGCTTGACGGGTATTGGCCTTTTATCGTGCCGGCTATTTTTGCGTGTTATCCGTTTTTTATCTTCATGCTGATTCAATTTTTTCGCGGGCTGCCGCGGGAGCTGGACGAATCGGCGGTCATGGACGGATGCAACCCGGTCACGATTTTGTTCCGAATTTTGCTGCCGCTCTGCAAACCGGCGCTGTTCTCGGCAGCCATCTTTCAATTCATCTGGACATGGAACGATTTCTTCAATTCGCTCATATTCATCAATAGCGTGAAGAAATATACGGTATCCTTGGCGCTGCGGATGACCATCGATTCGACCGGGGGCACCGTCGCCTGGAATCAGATCATGTCGATGTCCGTTTTGGCGATTCTTCCGCCGCTGCTCATCTTTTTCATGTTCCAGCGTTATTTTGTCGAAGGTATCGCCACGACGGGGATTAAAGGTTAAAATTGCGGTAATCGAGACAGGAAGGGGTTATGTTATGGAGCTGCGGGGAAAGCAGGACCGAAAACCTAACGTCATCGTCTTTTTTACGGATCAGCAGCGCTGGGATACGACCGGACTGCACGGCAATCCTTTGGGGCTTACCCCTAATTTCGACCGGTGGGCCGCGGAAGGAACCCATTTATACAACACCTTTACGTGTCAGCCCGTATGCGGGCCGGCAAGGGCGTGCCTGCAAACCGGGCTTTACGCAACGACAACCGGGTGTTACCGCAATGGAATTCCGCTGCCGGGGCATACCCGTACGCTGGCCCGGGAGTTTCGCGCTGCCGGGTATAAGACCGGTTATATCGGCAAATGGCATTTGGCGTCCACCCGAACCGATCCCGTGCCGGAATCGCTCCGCGGCGGCTATGAATATTGGCTTGCGGCCGATTCGCTCGAGCACACGTCCGACGCTTATGACACCGTGGTGTATAACAATGACAATGAGCGGGTCAAGCTTCCCGGCTACCGGGTCGACGCGCTGACGGACGCCGCCATCCGTTATGTGAACGATCATCAGGCCGAGCCGTTTTTCTTGTTCCTTTCGTTTTTGGAACCGCATCATCAAAATCGAAGAGACGACTATCCGGCACCTTCCGGCCATGAGGCCTCTTATATATCGGCCTGGACGCCGCCCGATTTGGCGGAGCTGGGAGGGACGTCGCAGCGGCACCTGCCCGGGTATTACGGCATGGTCAAACGGCTGGACGAAGCGCTCGGACGCTTGATGGACGCGCTGATGAGCCTGGATTTGGCGGACTCTACCATCGTTATGTTCACCTCCGATCACGGGTGCCATTTCAAAACTCGCAACGGAGAATACAAACGCTCCTGCCATGACAGCTCCATCCGCATTCCGGGGGCTATTTGGGGGCCCGGCTTTCAAGGCGGAGGGCGTATCCGCGAGCTCGTCAGCCTGGTCGATTTGCCGCCGACTTTGCTGGATGCAGCGGGGCTTGACGTGCCGGAGGAGATGCAGGGACGTTCCGTGATGCCGCTTGTAAGGCGGCAGGAGGTGGAATGGCCGAGCGAAGTATTCGTTCAGATCAGCGAGTCGCAGGTGGGCCGCGCCGTTCGCACGAAACGCTGGAAATACAGCGTGAGCGCGCCGCAGCGGGATGCGATAAAGGATAGCTGCAGCGATGTTTACGTCGAGGAATTCCTTTATGACCTGCAAGCCGATCCGTGGGAGCTGAATAACCTGATCGCCAGCGCCGCTCACCGGGAAGTGAGGAAGGTCATGCGGGAACGGCTTGTCCGCCGCATGACGGAAGCGGGTGAAGCGGCTCCAAGCATAGAGTCGGTTCGGGAACGGGAGAGCGGACAATTGACAGTGCTGGATGGCGAATGTCAAGAATGACGGGATGGCAAAGCAGCCCCGATTCTCAAGGTGAGAACCGGGGCTGCGTCTTTGTTCCGCATGTTTTTACGTACCCATTTCCTCCCGCACGGCGAGCTTGACGTTCCGGGTTTGCTGCGCCAATCCGAAGTAGGCGAGCAGGGCGAGCAGACTGGTGGAGACGATGATCGCGCCCATGGGAACGGCCGAATATTCGCCGGCAATGCCGACGAGCGGAGACGTTACCGCGCCGAGCAGGAACGGAAGCAGCCCAAGCAGGGCCGACGCGCTTCCCGCCATATGGCTTTGGGATTCCATGGCCAGCGAAAATGCGGCGGTGGACGTCATCCCGATCGACGCCACAAAACAGAACAGCGGCGCGACAAGTGCCGGCAGCGGCCCGTGCAGCAGAATGACGGCCAGGGCCGTCAGGCTGGACGCAGCCGCGAGCAGCAGCCCGAACAGAAGGAAGCGGCGCTCCGAAAAGACATGATTGAAGCGGCCGACAAGCTGGGAGCCGATAATCAGGCTGATCCCGTTGGAACCGAACAATATCGCAAACAGCTGCGGCGATGCGCCGTAAATTTTTTGGTAAATAAACGGCGTCCCGGATACATAAGCGAATACGCCGCCGATCATGATGCCTTGAGCGAGCGCGTAGCCGAGAAATTGGCGGTCGCGGATCAGCGTCTGAATGCCTTTAAACAGCTGGCTGAAATTGCTCGGCATCCGATTTTCCGGAGGGAGCGTCTCTTTCAGACCGGCGGTTGCCAGAACGACGAGCACGATACCTACCAAGCCGAGCACGACAAATACGCCCACCCAAGTCGTAAACGAGATGACGCCGCTTCCCGCCACCGGCGCGATGAGCGGAAACAGATTGTTCACCAGCATGAGCAGGGAAAAGAACCGGGTGAGCTCCGGTCCGCTGTATAAATCGCGAACGACCGCCCGGGCTATGACGATTCCCGCGGAAGCGGCGAAGCCCTGAATAAAACGGGCAGCGATAAAGCAATAAATATTCGGCGAAATCGCACAGATGAACGAGGAAAGCAAATAAACGGCGAGCGATAAAATAACCGGCCTGCGTCTTCCGTGCACGTCGCTGAGGGGGCCCATAATGATTTGCCCCAGTCCGAGACCGATGAGGCAGGCCGTCAAGCTTAATTGCACGAGCGATGCCTCCGCTCCGAAATCGGTCGTTATCTCGGGAAAAGCAGGCAAATACATGTCGATGGTCAGCGGCCCGAGAGCCGAGAAAGCGCCCAGCAGCAGGACAAGTCTCCAGCGGTTTCCTTTTGTCTCTTGATGATTCATTTTTTTCTCCAATCCTATCCCTTTGTCTGTTTATCTAAACCGTCATAAACTTGATGCACACCGGCTTGGACAGTTCCAAAACGGTTCCGGTACGCTGCAGTTTCCCGGTATCCTCGTTGCGTTCAAAGCCAACCACATTATTGCTGTCCCGGTTGGCGGCCAGCAGGAAACGTCCGTCCGGCGAAAGCGCAAAGTTTCGCGGATGACCGCCGCCGGAAGAGACATGTTCCACGAGGGTCAATTTGCCGCTGGTCCCGTCAACGGCAAACACGACGATGCTGTCATGGCCGCGGTTGGAACCGTACAAAAACCGGCCGTCCGGCGATACGTGTATATCGGCGGTCGAGTTGTTTCCGGTGAATGAATCGGGTAATGTAGGGACCGTCTCGATTTCCGTCAGCTTTCCCGCTTCTTCGTCATAATGATACGATGTAATGGTGGAATTCAACTCGTTGATGACAAAGCCGTAAGCAAGCGTCGGATGGAAGGCGAAATGCCGCGGCCCGGCGCCCGGCGCCGTCCGGGTCTCGCTTTGCCGGATAAGCTGATGCGCTTCGGCATCGTACCGGTAGATGACAATTTGATCCAATCCCAAGTCGCAGACAGCGGCGTACCGATTTTGTTTGTCGATGAAAACGGAATGGACCCGCGCCTGGCTTTGAACCGGCAGCACGCTGCTCCCCTCATGCCGGATAGATTGGCTCAAAGAGCCGACCCGTCCGTCCTCCGTAACCGAAGAAACTCCGATGAGCCCCCCATGATAACTTGAGGTAAACAAGGTGCCCTTCTGCCGATCTAGAGACAGGTGGCAGGCAGGAGCTTGAATGGCCGCTTCACGGTTGATGAAACGCAGCTTTCCTTGAAGAACATCCGCTTCGAAGGCAACCGCCTCGCAGCCGCGTTCCCCCGAAGCGGAGGCCGTTTCGCCCAAGGCGTACACTGTTTTTCTTTGCGGATCGACATCGAGGAAAGTCGGATTGTGCAGTCCGGATACGCTGTCCGTCACCTGCAGCTCCCCCGTTTGGCCGTCAAATGTGCAGACGTACACGCCCGGATCGGATGCTTCGGCATAAGAGCCGATAAATGCTAAAATTTTTTTCGTCATATTCGCTTGCTCCCCTCCATAGTCCTTTTCGCCGTATTCCGGCGCCACCTCCTCTATTATACCGATAAAAAGCGGCGGAAATAATCGTTTTACGGAAAAATCAATAATAAAGCGATGCGGCATCGGTAAACATGCAGCAAAAAAACCTCGAATCGTAAGGTTTCATACGATCCAAGGTTTTCAATTAAGCCTTCTTTAACGCCGATGGCGGATAACCGAAACGTGCTTTAAATACTTTGGAGAAATGTGCGACGTTCTCAAAGCCGATCGTAAAACAAATATCCGTAACGGACAAATCTGATTGAGATAACAGCTCCTTCGCTTTGTCCAACCGGCGGTTGCGCATCCATTGCAGAGGCGATGTGTTGTACATGGCCTGGAACTCTCTTTTAAAGGAGGACAAGCTTCTGCCGGATAAATAAGCAAGATCGCTTATGGATACAGGATTCATATAGTTCTCCTCCATCACCTCGGCAATCTCTTTCCTCGTTTTTCGTTTTAGCTGTAAAAAATGAAGCAAAAACCGGTCGTCCGCGTCGGCGACATCGAATAACAGCTCCAACAGCTTCAGCTTCACCAGCCCGTCGTTGATGCGATCCGGCTCCTTGAAATAGGGCTTAAGCGAGTCCAGGTAACTGACAAGACGATCGTTTACGGGATGAACGCACACCGGAACAAGCAGCGCCGGGTACGAAACTTTATGGTCCGCCAGCTTTATGAACTCCCGGAGCACATCCTCTTTCAGGAAAAACAGCATATAATCCAATCTGTATTCGGATTCGGGATCTCCCGATTTTTCATATTCGACAACGATCGATTTTTGCAAAAGGATCATTTGGTTTTTGGATACGGCATACTCTTGATTTCCGAACCTTACTTTATACACTCCGCCAAGAACGAAAAGAAGCAGATGATCTTCCAAAAACATGGTTCCTTTCGTGCCTTGAGTGTGCAAGCAGGATTCGATGACGGACAATCCGTTCAGTTTTAAAACGGTTTGATTATAAGGAGGTTTGCTCAGGGAATGAGGGACCTTGACAGTCGCATCGTTTCTCACGGACATCTTCTTTTATTCCCCTTGTCTGCGGTTACGATTCATATCATACCACACAAATGAACGAAATGAACAAATAGATAGAGCCTTATAGAAAAGTAAAGGGGGCTCCCGTGAAGTAAACTTACCTCATCAGCACAACAAATCAAGCTGAACAGAAAGGTAAGGGATTTTATATGAAAAAACATAAGGTTTGGTTCGTTACGGGAGCATCGAGAGGGTTTGGGCTGGAGATTGTCAAAGAGGCGCTCGCTTCAGGCGACAAAGTGGTCGCAACGGTTCGCAATGCGCCCGAATTGCTCGCAAGCAAGTTGGGGAATCCGGATAACCTTGAGGTGGCGGTGCTCGATGTCACCGATGAACGGCAGGCTTATCATGCAGCAGGGCAGGCCGCCGAACGATTCGGCACAATAGATGTGCTTGTCAATAATGCCGGATTCGGTTTGCTTGGCGCGGTAGAAGAAGCGACGGACGACGAAGTGAAAAGAAATTTTGAAGCCAATGTATTCGGGCTGCTGAATGTTACTCGCGCGACCTTGCCGCATATGAGAAAAGCGCGCTCCGGCCATGTGATCAATATTTCCTCCGTAGGCGGATTAACGGGTATCGTCGGCTGGGGGTTATACGGTTCCACGAAATTCGCTGTGGAAGGGTTAACGGAAGCGATGGCCAAAGAATTGGCTCCGCTTGGCATTCACGCTACCGTCGTCGAACCCGGCTTCTTCCGTACGGAATTTTTGGATGCGTCGTCTTTGACCCGGTCCAGCCGTGTGATTGACGATTATGCCGAAACGGTGGGGGAGATGAGAAATTTCGCCACGAAGGTGAACAAAAAACAACCCGGCGATCCCGTCAAATTAGCCAAAGCCATAATACTTTTGGCTAATGCGGAGAATCCCCCGGTGCACCTGCCGATGGGGAAGGACGCGCTCGCTTTCTTTAAGGAAAAAATGGACCATTTTGAAAAGGATATTAAGGAATGGTATGACGTGATAACCGGCACGGATCACGATGATGTGGTCTCGGCGACGAATGAATGAGGGAATGCGGGAGCCGCTGTTGCGGCCCCCGTTTTTCTTTTTGGGTTGAAGCGTTTTAAGATCAAGCGTGGGCAGGGTAGACCTCGTTTTTCTCGAACAGTTTCCTCAATTGTTCCGCCACATACTCGGGCGGATGCGGCATTTGGCGCCGGATCCACCACTCCACGATGCCGACGAACGCCGAAGCCATGAACTCTGCGTTTAATTCAACGTCGATCTCCGCATGGGGGCTGCGCCGCTCCAGCTTTTCCTCGACACGGACCGCAACGAATTCCATCAGGCGTTTGCGGAATACGGCGGCTCTGGTTGTAGACAGCATGGCGGAGAAGAACTGGAAGTGATCCCGAATGTACACGAATACCGGTAAAAGTTCGCTGGCCATCGGCGTGTTCCCGGTCGGATTGCATAAGGAAGTGAGCTTGTTCAAATGATCGTCGATCAGTTTGTCGAGCAGGTCGTATTTGTCGCTGTAGTGCAAATAGACGGTCCCCCGGTTCACGTTGGCTCGGTCTGCGATATCGTTGATGGTGATATGTTCGAGATCTTTTTTGGCAAAAAGGTCCAGAAACGCTTTAGTGATCGCCTCTTTGGTCCTGATGACGCGGCGGTCGATTTTGGTGGCGGTCTCCATGCTTCCAAACCTCCTCTTGAAAATAAACAATTTCGTGCCCGCTGTTGAGTATGCGACAAACTCCTGTGCATTAACGATTGAATTCCACTCTAAGCTTAATATAATAATAATCAACGCGAGATATATATTCAACACGCGTTGTGAAAAAACGTTGAAGCATTTCAAAAGGAGGAGAAAAAATTGGGGAATATTTCATGGAATGGGACCGGATGATCGACGTAAATGTGAAAGGCGTGCTTTATGCCATCGCCGCCGTGCTGCCGGCCATGCGGGAACAAAAGTCGGGTCACATCATCAACGTTTCTTCGGTAGCGGGCCATGTCGTAAGCCCCACCTCGTCCGTTTACGCGCGACAAAATTCGCCGTCCGGGCGATTGCGGAGGGGCTGCGCCAGGAGGAATCCCCGGTATCGGGCATTCGCTCCACCATCATTTCTCCGGGGATGGTCGAAACGGAGCTGCTGAATACCGTCACCAGCCCGGAAGTGAAACAAATGGGCGAGATGATTCGCGGCATGAGCATTTCTCCCGATCGGATCGCCAGGGCGATCGCTTACGCTATCGATCAACCCGACGATACTTCGGTGAATGAGATTATGATCAGGCCTACGGTGCAAGCCATGTAAGCGACAAGCGCAAACAAACGTCAGCCTCTTTGCATCTTCTTTTTGATTGATCAGTAAAAAATATAAGGAGTTGGTTTCGATGACTTTACCCGTACTTTCCACTTTCACACTCGGTCGTCTTGAACTTCCGAACCGTGTGGCACTCTCGCCGATGACTCGCTTATCCGCGACCCCTGACGGCCGCGCCACGGAAGAGATGGCCCGCTATTATGCAAGATTCGCTGCAGGCGGTTTCGGGCTTATCATTACGGAGTCGATCTATACGGACGACACCTACAGCATGGGAGCGCTGAATCAGCCGGGCTTGACGAACGACGCGCACGTCGCTTCGTGGAAAATCGTAACGGACGCGGTCCATAAGCATGGGGGCAAGGTGATCGCCCAGCTCGCGCACGCCGGAGCGTTGTCGCAAGGCAACGCCCGTACGGACGGTACCGTCGCGCCTTCCGCTTATACGCCCGCAGGCGAACGGAGTCCGCTGTACGGCAAGGGAGGGGCGTATCCGGAGGCCAAAGCACTCAGCGTTCCGGACATCAAGGAGATCGTCGGCTCCTTCGCTTCGGCGGCTGAGCGCGCGAAACGGGCGGGCTTCGACGGCGTCGAAATTCACAGCGCGAACGGCTTTTTGCCCGATCAGTTTCTGACGGATTACACGAACCGGCGAACGGACGAATACGGCGGCAGTCTGGAGAACCGGCTTCGCTTCCTGTTGGAATTGATCGGCGCAGCCAGAGCCGCGGCCGGGCCGGATTTCGTTATCGGCGTAAGGATATCGCAGGCGAAGGTAAACCATTTCGAGTACAAATGGCCGGGCGGGGAAGCGGATGCGAAGACGATTTTCGGCGGCATCGCCAAAGCCGGTGCCGATTACATCCACACGTACGAGTATAACTCCCTCGCTCCCGCCTTCGGTGAAAGCGGTCCGACGCTGGCCGAGCTGGCGAAATCTTACGGAGGCGTCCCCGTGATTGTCAACGGCGGTCTGACCACGGCCGAAGATGCCGGGAACGCTTTGGCCAAAGGCGGCGACCTGGTCGCATTGGGGAAAATCGCGCTTTCCAACCATGACTGGCCGAAAAAAGCGGCGCGCGGCGAGCCTGTCAAGCCGTTCACCGGCGAGGTTCTGGCGCCGACCCCGACCATCAAGGAAAGCGAGCTTCTGAGCCGGGATGAGCTGTAACTGCGGCTTGTCCGCAAAGATCGGAGGAATCGGGCGGCGGATTAAGCGGCCGAGGTCATCGACTTCCTGTGCCGCAAGTGGCCGTCGGCGTCGCCGTTCGGGAGTTATTCTTTAATTTTGTATTTAAGCGACTTCATGTCATATCCGTATGCAATGGCAGGAAAAAAGCCATCCGCTTTAGCTGCAAAAGCTTTAACAAGTATAATAGTGCCTTCCTGCCCGTTCACTTCGATTGTATCCACCAAATATCCTTTTTTAGGGTATACGTACCAATCGCCATTGTATTCAAATACGGTAGTGATTGCCGGATTCCTTTTGGCATCTTCCCATTTATCCCGTATTTCACTCGGGATGTCGGCATCAATGTCCCCGGAATAAATACCGGATTTACCATCTTTTTTTAGCTGAGAATCTAAAAGTGTTCCTTCTTTATGTGCGTTCTTATTTGTCTCAGCGCTGCTTGCGGTGCCGGAGACCCCAGGTTGGGGCTTCGGCAAATCTCTTGCCGCAGACATTAATTCATGGCTGCCGGACAGATAGAGAAACAATCCGCTCATGGCGCAGATATAGAGCGCCGAGGTGAGGAGGCCGGTCAGCAGCCTTCCGGAACGTACCTGGCCTGCCCGGGTTCCGTAAAGCACGGTCGGCAGAATAGCGAACACCAACAGGCCGATCAGGAGAAAGGCTGACCCGCCGAAAAGCAGGTCCCGCATGGAAGTTAGCTTGATCATGCCAAACATCTCTACTTGAACGGCGTAATCGCTGGTGAAAAAAAGGCCCACACCTGCGGTCCCCAGCAGAAGTCCGAAGCTGCAGAATACGAGTGTGAGGATGCCTTTGACCACGGAGCCGGAAAGTTTGGGTAAAACTTGGGGAATCAGAAAAGTTAAGATCGCCCCTGCAGCGACAAACCCTGACCCATAGAGCAGGATATGAAGGTCGGTCACAGGGATGAAAATCCCCAGCTTATATATGCCGACGTTCTCTCCCCGCGCCCGCGTGAGCAGGATCTGAACGCCCTGCAGTATAATGTACAGCCCGATGAGCCGGGTGATGAGTGCGGCTGATAAATGAGTACGTTGCATGGTAATCCTCCAGGCAGTTATATGAGTTCAAAGGAGCAGCCGGCCGGGTGCTGACGGGTACGCTGCTGCAATGCAGACAGGGAATGGCGGATTGCCAGTTTGCGCAGTGTCTCGACCTCTGCCTGTGGGGAGCCACCGAGCGATCCCGTTTTCCCGAGCCACAGGTCCAGAAGTGTTTGCTGCGACACCTTCACGGCTTCCTCCTCGTTCTTCAGCAGATGCAGCACAATCCCATAGCATAGGGGTTCGAGCTCCCTGAGCCGCTTGATCTTGGGGCATGTTCTATCCATGTGCTCTGATCCTGCTAGTGAAGTTCATCTGCAGCAGGAAGCGGGCGATGACGACAAAGCAGGCAAGTACAAACAGACGGATGGCAATGGATTCGAGATAAGCGAAAACAATATAAAGATTGTATCTCTCCCAATCCTCCGCGCCGACTACTTGAAAATAGAGAAAATGCGTGAACCGTTTGATCAGTGGAAGTACGGCATATACCGTCATGAGGATCAGAGGCATAGACGAAATCCAGACGTTCCGGGTCAGCAGGAAGATTCCGAGTCCCAGCAGGAAGAGCAATGTCATGAAAACATGAAAGGCAGCTCTGTCAAATGATGAAGAGTTCACCCAGGTGATCGTCAAATGCATTTCTTCCGCCCAGGGGATATGCAGTTTGTAGAGCAAATAGATGAGGCCAAACGGGATCACGGCTGCCCCCAAGCCGATGCGGTCCATGCGTTTCCTGGTCTTCAGCAGAAGCAGTGTTCCGATAAACCCGGTCATGGGCAGAGAAGGGGAAAGCGGCGAGCCGTGGCCCACCAGGATGGAGGGAATATAGCTGCAGCAAAAAATCAGGAACAGACTGAGCGCTAAGAAAAAAATGTGTCCTGCACTCAGGCCATACGTTTCCCGGGTCAAATGATTTCGCAGCATGCGGGGATCGCCGAAGCTCCGGAGCGTGAGGCGTTCCGCTTCGGTATATTCCTTGCCTTTAGAGACAAGCTCCTCGATAGAGCATTCGATATGCGAGCGCATTTCTTCCTTCCAGTCGGTCTGCTCCCTGCGGGTCAGACAGGAATATTTAAGAATTCGGTTCAGGTAGGTCTCGACCGCCCCCATAGCTCAAACCTCCCAAAAAGGTATGGATGACTTTCGCATTCTTCAGCCAGGTTTCCTTGCTTTCCTTCAGCTTCCCCTTGCCTGCCGGCGTAATCCGGTAGTATCTTCGTCTCGGGCCGGACGGACGTTCGTCCCAATAGCCTTCAATCATTCCGCTCGCCTCCAGCCGTTTCAACGCAGGGTAGAGCGTTCCTTCCTTGAGTTCGAAGGCACCGTCCGAAGACTGGTTTACGACTTTGGTAATCTCATAGCCGTAGGCATCCTTGTCCTGAAGAACCGAGAGGATGATGGCGTCGATGTAGCCTTTGATCATCTCATTTTTCACAGGGCATCCTCCTTCTTGATAGGTTACTATGTAATTCTATGTATATAGAGTAATACAGTTCGCACAAATAGTGCATGAGACAAATGGCCTAATTCCCAAAAAGATGCAGGACGTGAGGGTGAAAAGTCAATTCACACTAAAACAATAAGGTAATTTAATGTGACACTCTTTTTTGGATGGCAGCGCTGCCATTTTGCAATATGTAAAAAACATGTCAGATTTTTATTGACTTATAAAATGGGCGGATTTATAGTATGTGTATATTCCATAAATGGTTTAAGGTTTAGACCTTAATGCATTGCCGATCGGAGGAATACTATGCAAGTTCAAGCGATATCACCTTTCCAAAGAGTATCGCCGAAGAAAATGAGCGATTTCATTCTGGAGCAGCTGGAAGAAGCGATTATTCTGAAGGAGTTCCTATCCGAAGAGCAGCTGCCGACAGAGCGGGAATTGGCTTCTATTTTCAACGCGAGCCGTTTGGCCGTACGCGAAGCGCTGTCCGAACTGGAGCGGCGGGGACTGATTGAAAAGCGGCTCGGAGCCAAGGGAGGAACCTTTGTTCTTCCGCTCACGAAAAACTCCCATCGACGGCACCGTGACGAAATTCGCCATGATTGGGACCATATGCAGAGCGTGTTTGAGTTTCGTTCCGTCATCGAACCGGAAGCGGCCAGCTTGGCGGCGCAAAGAATTACAAAAGAAGAGTTGGAGCAGCTCAGAGGATTTGTTGAAAAAAGCATGGAGGACGACTGCAGCCGGGAATTGTTTCGGGCGCTGGACGTACGGCTGCATCTCGCCATTGCCCGAGCTTCCGGCAACCCGTATTTTGAAAAAGCCGTAAGGCAGATCCGTACGAAAATTAACCCTGCGCTGGATTTAATGCCGTATCAACCCAGCTATAAAACGGTCAACTACGAGAAGCATATGGCGCTATTGGAAGCGCTGGCCGCCAAAGACGGCGCAAAAGCGAAAGAATTGATGCGGGAACATATCAATTCTACGTCCAGTGCGGTTTTCGCGAAGGTCATGACGGATACTGCAGACTAAGATGGAACAGGTAATGACCTACATAGAATGCCATACATCCAGGGGAGGCGCTGCAAGTTGGAACCAGATGCAAAGCTGCTCGAGACGGCTCGAGCTCTGAAGGATCAATTGATTGCATGGCGTCGGGATTTCCACCGACATCCGGAAACAGGGTACGAAGAATTCCGCACGTCAAGTATTGTCGCGGATCATTTAAGAGCTCTGGGGCTTGAAGTGACTTGCAATGTCGGGAAAACCGGCGTAGTCGGATTGCTGAGGGGAGAGGAGCCCGGACCTACGTTCGGCCTCAGGGCCGATATGGATGCTTTGCCGATTCAGGATCGGAAATCCGTCGAATATTGTTCGCTTGTTCCGGGCAAGGCGCACCTCTGCGGTCATGATGCCCATACGAGCATGTTGATGGGGGCGGCCCAGCTGTTAACCGGTTTGGGCCGACCGAAGCGCGGAAACATCAAATTCGTTTTCCAACCGGCAGAGGAAGGGCTGGCCGGAGCGAAGGCCATGATGGACGACGGCGTGCTGGAAAATCCAAAGGTTGACGCCATGGCCGGACTGCACGTGTTTCCGTCTTTAAACACCGGAACGATATCCGTGACCAAAGGGGTTGCTTTCGCTTCTGCGGATAGCATCTCGATCAAAATAATCGGTAAAGGCGGACATGCCGCAAGACCTCATGAAGCGGTTGATGCGATTACCGTAGCGGCGAAAGTCATTGATGCCATTCAGCATATAGCCAGCCGGTTGGTCGATCCTCTGGAACCTGTTGTTGTAACGATCGGCAAAATCCAAGGCGGATATATGGGGACTGCAATCGCTCCCGAAGTGGAAATGGTGGGAACCGTGAGGGCGTTAACGCCGGAATTGCGGGAACGGATGCCCGGGCTGCTGGAACGAATTATCCGGGGAGTGACGGATTCCTTCGGAGCATCGTATGAATTCAAGTACAATATGGGCTACCCTCCCGTTGTTAATAACGAGGATATGGTGGATTTTTTAACGAAAACAAGTGAACGGTTGTTCGGCGATAAACGTTGGAAGTACGCCAAACCATCGATGGGCGGGGAAGACTTCGCGTTTTATTCGCTTTCCGTACCGAGCGTCTTTTTCCGGCTTGGAGTGCACAACGGGCAGGAATATACCGGATATCCGCTTCATCATCCGATGTTCGACCTCGATGAAGAAGCGCTGCCCTATGGAGTAGCTATGCTTTCGGCCGTGGCTTTAAATTATTTGTCGGATTCATCATCTATACATTCATCTATATAAAATAAGGGGGCACATGTGAATGAAACATTGGAAAACCAAAGGATCTCTTCTTGTATTGGCTACCTTCATCGCGCTCGCAGGCTGCAGCGGCGGCAAAAGCGATCAGCCGAATTCGGCGGCTCAGCCGAACAAACCGGCGGCGTCCGGCGGCGAGAAGGTCTTAACGATAGCCAACGCGACGGATATCGAGAGCTTTGACCCTCAAAATAACAACAATACGCAAAGCGAAGCGGTACTGGTTAACATGTTTGATTATCTTTTGAGAAATGACAGCTCCCAGAAAAAGGTGCCCGGTTTGGCAACATCGTGGGAAAAAGTAAACGACACCACGTGGCGTTTCAAGCTTCGTCAAGGAGTCAAATTCCATAACGGCGATCCTTTTACCGCAGCGGACGTCAAGTTTACGTTCGAACGTTTGGCCAAAGATGCGAAGCTGAAGCAAAACACCTATTACAAAAACTTCAAAGAGGTCAACATCATCGACGACTATACGGTGGAAATTGTCACCAACGGACCGGATCCGCTGATGCTCAATAAATTGTCCAGAATGGGTGCGGACATTCTTCCTTCCAAATACATTCAAGAGAAGGGGATGGATGCATTCTTGAAAGAGCCTGTCGGAACGGGCCCTTACAAATTCAGTCAATGGCAAAAGGACAACCGTGTCGAACTGGTGAAAAATGCCGAATATTTCGGCGGTTCGCCGAAATGGGACAAGGTCACATTCCGCGTCATTCCGGAAGCTTCAACCAGGGTTTCGGAGCTCATTACAGGCGGTGTAGATATAGCGGCGGGCGTGCCTACGACGGATGTCAAACGCATCCAAGGCGTTAACGATATGAAAGTGGAGCAGGCTACCATTCAAAGGGTGCTTCACCTTATTATGCGGATGACTCCCGGCTCCGTCACTGCCGATCCGAAGGTACGCGAAGCGATTGATTTGGCGATCAACGACAAGGAAATTGTCGATAGTATTGCCGGAGGGGCCGGTACACCGACACGCACCTCTGTCACGCCTGGCAACTTCGGTGCCGATCCCAGCTTATACAATCAATATTTGTTTGATAAGGAAAAAGCAAAAGCGCTGTTAAAAGAAGCGGGTTATGCGAGCGGCGGGCCGAAAGTTACTTTCTCCTCGCAGGTTCAATACAAAGAAATCGCCGAAGTGGCTGCTGCCATGCTTACGGAAGTAGGGTTCCAGGTAAATCTTGAAATTCTGGAGGCCACTAAATTCAGCGAAAAGCTGAATTCGAAGAAGTTCAATGAATTGTTTTTGCTGGGCGTAGGCAACTCCTTATTTGATGCTTCGAACAACTACAATCGGTTTAAATTTGAAAATGCAAAGGGCGAGACGGATTACAACAATCCCGAGGTCGAACAACTGCTTCAGGCGGCGGATAAAAACATGAATCCGGAAGAGAGAGAGAAGCAGTACCAGAAGGTGCAGCAAATTTTGGCGGTCGATCGTCCGACCATTTATTTATACCAATTGAAGGGTGTTTACGGCGTCGGTGCAAAAGTAAATTATAAGCCAAGACTGGACGAGATGTACTTCGCCGAGGAGATTACTCCGCAAAATTGATTGCTTGTTTCGTGAAAAAGACGGGAAACATGGATGTTTCCCCTTTTTCCTACCTTGTTTTAAGGAGAGGGGATCATTGGGTAAGTACATTGTAAAATCGTTGTTGCAAATGATACCCGTTTTGTTTCTGATCTCCACCATCGTCTTCATTCTTGTACATGTAACTGGGGATCCAGTGGCGCTTATGCTGCCGGAAACGGCGACGGAGGCGGACCGGGCCGCCTTGTCTCAAGCACTCGGGCTCGACAAGCCGTTATATATTCAGTTTTTAGTGTTTCTGGGCAACGTATTGCACGGTGATTTCGGCAGATCGTTTCATTATGGACAGTCTGCTCTGCCGCTGGTGCTCGAAAGGCTGCCGGCCAGCTTCGAACTGGCCTTTGCCGCGATGGTGGTGGCCACCGTACTCGCGGTTCCGCTGGGCATTATTTCGGCTGTCAAGCGCAATTCCTTTTTGGATTTGTTCATCTCCGGAATTTCGGTTCTCGGCAAAGCGATGCCTAACTTTTGGACGGGTATTATGCTGATTTTGCTGTTTTCCGTTATGCTTGGCGTTTTTCCTGTCTCGGGAAGAGGGGGAGCAGAGCACCTGGTGCTGCCCGCCGTCACGTTGGGGACAGCCGTGATGGCGCAGATGACGCGTTTGATCCGCTCCAGCATGCTGGAGATTTTAAATCAGGATTATATTAGAACCGCCAGAAGCAAAGGACTTCTCGAACGCGTCGTCATCTTCACGCATGCTTTTCGCAACGGACTGATTCCGGTCGTAACGATAATGAGTCTGCAATTTACGAGCTTGATCGGAGGGACACTGATTACGGAAACGGTGTTTTCCTGGCCGGGCCTGGGGCAATTGCTCGTGACTGCCGTAAACACCCACGATATGGCGATCGTGCAGGCTGCCGTTTTCATTATTGCCATTTTGGTCATTCTAAGCAATCTTCTGACGGATCTGATCTATCGGATACTGGATCCACGAATCAAGTACAGTTAGGGGAGGAAGGGGAGAGATATGGCTTTGCCAATTGAACCGCAAGCCGAAAGCTTGCTGGCGGAACGCGATAAAGACGAAGCGAACCGGCATCGTCTGAAACGCGCATTCAAGCTTCTGCTCAAAAGCAAAACGGGAACCGTCGGAGCCGTGCTTGTTATTCTGGTCTGTTTAGTCGCCCTATTCGCTCCCTTCATTGCTACGCAGGATCCGGCAAAAATTAATCCGACGCAAAGATTGCTTCCGCCGGTTTGGCTCGATAGAGGAACCCCGCAGCATATTCTTGGAACGGACAACCTCGGAAGGGATATATGGAGCCGGATCGTTTACGGATCGCGGGTCTCGTTGATCGTAGGCATTTGCGCCGTTTTCGTTTCGGGCGCCATCGGGGCCGTGCTCGGCCTGTTGGCGGGATATTACGGCAAATGGCTGAATGCCGTTATTATGAGGGTGGCCGATGCGTTTTTGGCTATTCCTACGATTTTATTTATGCTCGTCTTGCTCGCGGTGGTAGGGCCGGGGCTAGGCACGCTGATTTTTGTCATCGGCATCACCAACTGGGTTTCCTACGCCCGCGTCGTCCGCGGGGAAGTATTAAGCGTAAAAGAGCGTGATTTTGTAAAGGGAGCAAGAGCGGTCGGCGCCAGTGATCTTCGCATCATTTTCATCCATATTCTTCCTAACGTGCTATCTTCTTTTATCGTCATTTCGACGATGAGCGTGGCGACAACGATCATTTTGGAAGCATCCCTCAGCTTTCTGGGGTTGGGCATTAAACCGCCGGATGTCTCCTGGGGAGGAATGCTGAGCGACGGAAGGCAATATTTGGCCACCAGCTGGTGGGTGGCGACGTTTCCGGGTCTTGCGATTACGATAACGGTGCTGGGCGTCATATTTTTGGGAGACTGGCTGCGCGATATGCTGGACCCCCGGATGAAAACAAAGGAATAAGAAACGGGAAAGCGGGGAAACGGGATGACCTCAACGCTCTTGGAAGTCCAACAGCTGAAAACCTATTTCAAAACCGATCAAGGCACGGCTCCGTCCGTTAACGGCGTCAGCTTCTCCGTCAATCGCGGCGAAACGCTGGCGATCGTAGGGGAATCCGGCTGCGGGAAAAGCGTGACGTCTTTATCCATCATGGGTCTCGTCGCTTCCCCCGGCGAAATCGTGGGCGGAGAAATTCGTTTCGAAGGCAGAGATCTGCTCAAGCTTAACCGAAAAGAGCTGCGAAAGCTTCGGGGTAACGAAATATCGATGATCTTCCAGGAGCCGATGACCTCGCTTAATCCGGTGTTCACTGTTGGTTTTCAAATTAGTGAAGTTTTTCGGGTGCACCAAGGACTCGATAAACCGGCGGCCAGACAGAAAAGCATGGAAATGCTGGAGAAGGTGGGCATCCCAAACGCCGGGAAAGTGGTCGACAGCTTCCCGCATCAGCTGTCCGGCGGCATGCGTCAAAGAGTCATGATCGCGATGGCGCTTGCGTGCAGGCCGAAGCTGCTTATCGCCGACGAGCCGACCACGGCCTTGGATGTGACCATTCAGGCGCAAATTCTCGAGTTGATCGATACGCTCGCCAAGGAGCAAAATACCGGCGTCATTTTGATTACACACGATTTGGGTGTTGTTGCCGAAATGGCCGACCGGGTGGTCGTCATGTATGCCGGCCAAATCGTCGAAGAGGCGAGCGTTTACGACTTGTTCGCCCATCCCCGTCATCCTTATACGATCGGTCTGCTTGGCTCGCTTCCCAAGCTGGATGAGCAAAAAGACGAGCTCGCTTCGATCCCCGGCATGGTGCCTCATTTGCTGGACATGCCGAGCGGCTGCTCGTTCCATCCGAGATGTCCGTTCGCGGCAAGCGAGTGCGCTAAAATGAACCCGGAGCTGGCTCCGGTTAAACATACGGAAGGCCACCGGGTCAGATGTCTGCGTGCCGAGGAGGTCTCAGCGTGAGTAAAGAACCGAGTGAACTATTATTGCAAGTGAAAGGTTTAAAAAAACATTTTCCGCTTGGCGGCGGGTTATTTTCCAGGCGCAAAGAGTTTGTTCGGGCGGTGGACGATGTAAGCTTCCACGTTAAGCAAGGCGAAACGCTCGGAATCGTCGGTGAATCGGGCTGCGGCAAATCGACAACGGGCCAAATGATCGCCCAGCTGCTTGAGCCGACGGAAGGCGAGATTTGGTTCGAAGGCCGGGATTTAACGAAGCTTGCCGGGGAAGAGATACGACGGGTAAGACGCGATTTGCAAATCGTGTTTCAAGACCCGTTCGCTTCGCTTAACCCGCGAATGAGGGTTTCGGACATCATTGCCGAGCCGCTGCGCATTCATGGGGTGGCGCAAGGAGCCGAGCTAAGAGGCCAGGTGGCCGAGCTGCTTGGGACCGTCGGCCTCGGGGGCCATCATATGGAACGTTTTCCGCATGAATTCAGCGGAGGACAGCGGCAGCGCATCGGAATCGCACGGGCGCTTGCCTTGAAGCCGAAGCTCGTCATTTGCGATGAGCCGGTGTCCGCTCTTGACGTTTCCATCCAGGCGCAAATTTTGAATTTGCTGAAGCAGCTGCAACTAGACTTTCAGCTTACTTATATTTTTATCGGGCACGGCCTTCCCTCCGTCAAACATATCAGCGATCGGATTGCCGTTATGTACTTGGGGAAAATCGTCGAAATCGCCGGCAGGGACGAATTGTTTGCCGGACCCAAGCATCCGTATACGGAAGCGCTGTTGTCCGCTGTGCCGGTACCGGACCCGACTCAGCGCAAAAAACGCAATCTGCTTGCCGGCGACCTGCCGAATCCGGCGCGGCCGCCCGAAGGCTGCGCATTCCACCCCCGTTGTCCCTACGCCCAGGAGGTTTGCCGCCAAAAGACGCCGGCGCTGCAGGAATACGGCGCAGGCCATGCGGCAGCATGCCATTTTCCGCTGCAGAGCGATCAGACCGCATAAAGGAGAAGTGACCCAACATGTCTTCATTTCAATTGGTAATGGCTCAATTAACCTCGACCGACGACAAGCATATCAACCTGCAAAAAGCGGAGAAGGCGGTTGAAGACTCGGTTCATATCCATGGGGCGTCTCTTGTCGTGTTTCCCGAAGTATTCATGAGTCATTTCCCGATAGGAACGCCGAAGGACGTTTCCTTAAGGGATGCGGAGCCGGTCGACGGACCGTTCGTCCGGGGGATGGCCGAGCTCGCGCGCCGCTACGGCGTTTGGCTTATTTTCGGCATGCGGGAAGCGGTGGAGGATCCTGAAGAGCAGCGCGTATATAACACAACTGTCGTGATCAACTCGGAAGGACATACCGTCAGCGCCTATCGGAAAACACACCTGTTCGACGCGTTCGGGTACAACGAGTCGAGAAATATCAAGCCCGGAGACGCTCTGTTCGAGCCGATCGAAACGCCATTTGGGAAGATCGGTCTGTTCGTCTGCTACGAGCTGCGTTTTCCGGAAATCGCGCGGCACCAGGCGATGCATGGAGCCGACATCCTTATCGTACCGTCCGGCTGGGTGCGCGGCCCTCTGAAGGAACTTCATTGGTCCAATCTGGTAACGACCCGGGCGATCGAAAATACGGTGTTTGTCGTCGCTTGCGGCAAAGTGAGCGACAACTTTTACATCGGGCAAAGCATGGTTGTCGATCCGATGGGTGTCACGATGGTGGCCGGACCGGAAACCGAAGCGCTTATTCCTTGCCGGATTGACCTTGGGCGGGTCGAAGAGGTGCGCGCCAAGCTGCCGTCTTACGTGCATCGCAGACCGGAGCTGTACGGCCCGGCGTTATCATAAAAGAATACCAGGAGGTCGGAAGCTGTGAACAAAATCAGTTCGGTCCCGCAATTTCAAGAGGCGATTATGAGCGCCAAACCTACCGTAGCCGTGTTCAAGACGACATGGTGCAAAGACTGCCATTATATCGATCCGTTTATGCCTGAAGTGGAGCAGGCTTATGCCGACCGGCTCACGTTCTTCGAAATTGACCGCGACGAGCTGCCGGAGCTGTGCGAGCAATACAACATTCTCGGCATTCCGAGCTTCGTTGTGATCGAGCAAGGAATCGAGCGCCACCGGTTCGTCAGCAAGCTGCGCAAAACGCGCGAGGAGATTGAAGCTTTTTTGGACGAGGCATTGGCTGCTTGCCGCGCAAAGGAGCTTGAAGCGTGATGTCCGCCTCATTCCTGAAAGAGATGAGCTGGACGACGTTTGCCGAGCGGAAGAAGCATACCGATTTGGTCATTATCCCCGCCGGGGCGTGCGAAGTATACGGTCCTCATCTGCCGCTCGGCTCCGACAGCTTCGTTGCCGTTCAGATCGCCAAACGGGTTGCCGATCAGGTCAATGCGATTATCGGACCGACGCTGGAAGTGGGGGACTCGTCCATGCTGGATGAATTTCCGGGTACGATTACGATCCGTCCTGAAAGCTTCAAAGCGTATTTAAACGATGTGATCGACAGCTTGCTCAAATGGGGGTTCAAAGATTTCCTTTTTGTGAACGCACACGCCGGCAACGTTCCGATCATCGCTCAGCTTTCGTATTCGCTCCGGGAACGCAGCGATATTCGCAAAGCGCAGATTGATTATTGGCGGTTCCTTAAGTCGGTTGACCAAGGGGTTCTGGAAAGCGGGGAAACCGCACATTCCCATGCAGGGGAAGCCGGCACGTCGGTGATGATGTACCTGCATCCGGAACTGGTTGATACGAGCAAAACGATGAAGGTAGAGCGAAAGCTTAAAGATTCTTTTCCCGATATTATGAAATACGGCAAGCTCTCCGCTAACTCCGAATGGGGAACGGTCGGGGATTCCACGATCGCGAGTGCGGAGAAAGGAAAGCTTTTGGTGGATCGGTCGGTTGAACGCATTGTGCAGTTCTTGGAACACCAATGGGGAATATCCAGAATATCCGGTGTATAGGGCTGAAGGGCTGTGACAGTACGTTTTAGTGAGGAGGGGTTTGCATGAAACAAAAGTGGGGATTCGATACGCTGGCCGTACATGCTGCGCAGCATCCGGATGCGCATACGGGAGCCATTTCGCAGCCGGTCATTCCGGCCGTTGCCTATGCCTTTCCGGATGTGGAAACGGCGGCAGATGTCGTGTCAGGGGACAAGGAAGGCACCTACTACGGCCGATACGGAAATCCGACCACACGTACGTTGGAGCAAAAAGTCGCGGAGCTGGAAGGCGGGGAGGACAGCATCGGTCTAAGCAGCGGTATGGCTGCGATCAGTTCGGCATTGCTTGCTTTTCTCCAGCACGGCGATCATGTGATCGTGACCAAGGACGTTTATGGGGGGACTTATAATTTTATAACCCAGTTGGCGCCGCGCTTCGGCATTGAAGCCCATTTCGTCGATTGTACGGATCCTGTGAAAATCCGTGCGGCAATCAAGCCGAACACAAAAGCTCTGTATGTGGAAACCCCCTCAAATCCGAAGTTAACGGTGCTTGACTTGCGCATGATTGCGGCCGTAGCCAAGGAACATAGGATTCCCTTAATCGTTGACAATACGTTCATGACGCCGTATTTGCAGCGTCCGCTGGAACTGGGTGCGGATGTCGTCGTGCACAGCGCAACCAAATATATGAACGGCCATGGGGACGTGCTGGCCGGTTTTGTCGTCGGCTCCAAAGATGTGGTGAGCTTTATTCGCAAGCGAATCGCCGGCGATCTCGGGCAAAATTTGAATGCCTGGGAATCGTTCCTTATTCTTCGCGGATTAAAGACGATGGGGCTCAGAGTGCGCGCTCATTGCGAAAACGCGATGAAGGTGGCTGCATTTTTGCAAGGCCATCCTCTGGTGAAGTGCGTCTATTATCCCGGTTTGCCGACGCATCCGCAGCATGAACTCGCTAAACGGCAAATGAGAGGGATGGGAGGAATCGTTTCTTTCGAGATCATCGGCGGCTTGGAGGCGGGCAGAAGATTCATCAACGGCCTTCGTCTTGCCATGATTTCCTTCAGCCTTGGCGACCCGGAAACGCTGGTTCAGCACCCGGCAACGATGACCCATTTCTCGATCCCCTGCGAGGAAAGACAGCAATTCGGCATATCGGACGGATTGATTCGTTTGTCCGTAGGACTGGAAGACGTCTCGGATATTATTGCGGATCTCGACCAAGCGTTATCGCTATGCTCCGATGTCAGGAGGAAATTCGGATGACATCGAAGCGACCGGTTACCGCCGAAGATTTATACCGATACACCTGGATCGTTGATCCTGCCATATGTCCGTCCGCCAGCAAAGCCGCCTATGTGTGCAGAACGATTGATGAAGCCCAAAACGACTATCGATCGCATATTCGCGTCGTGTCCTTGAAAGACGGCCTTGATGTTCCGTTCACCCACGGGGAGAAGGATGTAACGCCTGCCTGGTCGCCGGATGGCTCGCTATTGGCTTTTCTCCGGGTAAATGACAAAGGACGGCAGCTGTGGGCGATTCCCGCTGCAGGCGGGGAGGCTGCGCAGCTAACAAATGCAAAGCGCGGAATCGCTTCTTTCGCCTGGTCGCCGAACGGCCAATATATCGCCTTCACCACGCGGGTCAACCCGGACGAGGGAACAGATGCTTTATCGATGGAGGAAGACCGCAAAAGTAAACATGCCAAACCGATGCTGATTACACGCACCTGTCCGAAAGAAGAAGGGTCCGGATTGTCGGATGGGTTAAACGCCCATCTTTTTGTGCTGGAGCTTGCCAGCGGGAAGGTGAACCGGTTGACGGAAGGTTTTTTCGATATAAACCAGCCGTTCTGGTCGCCTGACAGCCGCAAAATCGGGTTTATCGCCAAAATCACCCGGGATGGTTCCGTCGATGCAGACCTGCAAACATTCGCAGATGTTTTCACGGTAGGACTGTCCGGGGGCCCTTTGGTCCGGATAACAGATTCGACACTCGCGATAAGCCAAGCATCGTTTTCTCCGGACGGGAAATCGATCGCCTTCATAGGAAACGACCGTCAATTCGGAAGCGCGACGCAAAACAATTTGTATCGCGTTTCTGCGGAAGGGGGAGACCCGGTTCGGATTAACGGTGAAACGGACATTCAGATCGGCAACTTTGCACTGAGCGATATGAAAGCAGCTGCACCGCCGCGATCGCCATGGTACAGTCCGGACGGACGATCCCTTTATGTTCTGGGTTCCTTTCGCGGCGATGTGCACGTATACCGTTTTACGACGGATGGCGAAGCGGAAGCAGTGACCCGCGGAGAGCGCGATGTGTTTCAGTTTGTTGTTTCCGCCGACGGAACGAAGCTGCTGACGGCCTCTTCCAATCCGCTGCTTCCCTGCGACTTGTACCTTATCGACCTGCAAACCCGGGAGGAACAAAGAATAACGCGAAGCAACGATGAGCTGCTGGAACAGCTTTCGCTATGTATTCCGGAATCGATCCGGTTCGAGACGTCCGACGGCGGGCAAGTGCATGGTTGGATCATGAAACCGGAGGGCAGCGCGCACGGAAACAAAGTTCCGCTCATTTTGCAAATTCATGGCGGTCCTCACGCCATGTACGCCAATACATACAGCCATGATTTTCAAATGATGGCCTCGAGCGGATACATGGTTTTGTATACGAACCCCCGAGGCAGCTTCGGTTACGGGCAGCCGTTCGCCCAAGCTTGCCGCGGCGATTTCGGCGGCGGGGATTACCGCGATGTGATGGAAGCCGTCGATTATGTGACAAAAATTCGCGACGATGTGGATGAGAGCAGGCTTGGAGTAACCGGCGGCAGTTACGGCGGGTTTCTGACGAACTGGATTGTCGGGCATTCGGACCGTTTTCGCGCAGCGGTCACCGAGCGTTCGATTTCCAATTGGCTTTCTTTTTACGGGATGAGCGATATCGGCATCTCTTACACGGAAGGCGTCATCCAAGGAAATCCATGGGACGACCCGGAGAAGTTATGGGCGCACTCGCCGCTTGCGTACGTGAAAAATATTCAAACACCGCTGCTCATTTTGCATGGAGAGCAGGATTTGCGCTGCCCGATCGAACAGGCCGATCAGCTCTATGTTGCACTGCGGAGGCTGGGCAAACGGACGCAGCTCGTTCGTTTCCCGGATTCGAACCATACGTTCCTGAAAAACGGAAAGCCTTCGCTTCGCTTGGCGCGTTTGGAGCGAATCGCCGGCTGGTTTCATGATCATTTGTACGAAGGGGATGCCGGGAAATGACGAAACCGGGAATCAAATTATCGATGCCCGTCGCTTTTATGATCGAGAATTGCCGGGCTTCGGGCATTTCCGACGATTTGCTTATAGAGAGCCTGCTTCGTCGCGATTTCACGGCGATCCGGCACGCCGGCGACGGCGATATCGACTTCGCAAAATTACTCGATACCGCCGCGGAAATCGGTGACGATTGGGAGAACGCGATTCGATATGGTTACGAATTCAGCTTCATTTCGATCAACGGTTTGCGAAAGTTATTGAACTTTCGTTTTCGTAAACTGGAGCATCAGGATTATGAAGTGGATGGACTGATTATCCGTCATTTAGCGTTGACCGCGGAGGAAGTAGGGGAATTGCGGGGACTGATCTCGCGGCAATGGGCGGTGAATGAAACCGGAACAGACCGGGAGCAGCGCACTGTCGTCCAAGTGGAACTGAAGTACCAGTCCATGCCGAAAAATCAATGGGTCATTGGTTGATGCGGAGCCGGGCCTCCACATAACAAAAAAATCGAAAGCTTCCGTACCTGTCGGTCTCGGAAGCTTTTTTATTTTAATCCTATGAAAATCGGACTATCGCGAGTAACTGATCTGATTAGATTTGGCAATGACGGTTTCTTTTGAATCTTTCACGATGACGGAGATGTTCCAAACGGATTGACTCATCGAATTCGTTGTCACCTTGGCCTTGATATGACTTGTATCGATCCACTCCGCTTTCACCGATTCGCCGTTAATAAGCACTATGCTGTTATAAGGTAAGTTGGAGCCGTTGATATGCAGCTCCGTTTCGTTGTCCGTTGTCTGCTCGGAAGCCGTATCGATAATCATTTGGCCTAATCCGATAATATAATCGGGGTTTTTAATTTGATCTTTTAACTGTTCAAAAGCATATTGCTCTCCGAACATAACATCATACTGCAGACTTTCATAAACTTTAAGGTCATCTTTATCTATACCCATCTTCTCCATATGTTCTTTGGGAGGAATGATCGGACTTCTTAGCGAAAGCTGATACAAATAATCCATGTAGGAATTACCCGGTTTTTGCGCAAGTTTTAACATATAAGGCCCGAGAAAAGAAGGACTTAAATGAATATTTTCCTTATGCCCCGGCAAGTAATTGTTCCAAATAAGAACAGGGACGCGGTACATTTTATTTAAAAAATCCGGATCGTTTTCCTTCAAATAGCCGGCGTCCTTATATACTTTGTAATTGTCGCCGAGACTGGGCAGATGATCTCCGAAAAAAACGATCATTGTAGGTTCATCGATATTTTCGTAATGAGTCACCAGCCGTTTCAGCATATCGTCGACACCGACAAGCCCTTGCGCGTATGTTTCGAGAAGTCCTTTCGATTCCGGATTGATCCCGGTCACTTCAATTGTATTTTCTTTAAATTTATTCGGATAATAGTGGTAATGATTTTGCATTGTATTTGCAAAGATAAAATCCGGACCCGGACTTTTCCTGCTCGAGTCGATAATCATATTGGCAACTTCCCGGTCCGCCAAATAAGGGCCCTCGTATTCGGGCTTAAAAAACTCTTGGCTTATAAACTTGGAGAAGCCGAGATTTTCATACACTTTCTTGCTATTATAAAACCAACTGTGGAACGGATTTATTGCGACGGAAGTATATCCTTGGCGGGTCAATATGCTTGCCAGAGAGTCCATGCTCTTGCTCATGTACTGATTGTATGGTACGGAGCCTTGCGGCAAAAATCGCATGGAATTGCCCGTCAACACCTCGAACTCGACATTTGCCGTTCCGCCCCCATACTGTGGCGATAACAGGGTGCCGCTTGTATATTTTTGAATAAGCTCATGGTAAAAAGGAAGCGGGTCGCGGCTAAACGAAACGTTTTTGATCTGCGTCGCATCCCAGAAAGACTCGCTTAACACCAAAATAATATTAGGGATGATCTCTCCGGAAATCGGAACGGTCGGAGGAACCGAAGATAACATAGTCTGAATGGTGTTTTTGTTATATTCATCGGGTTGTTTGAATGAAAGCAGCTTTAAATTCATGATAGTGGATAAAAGAAAGCCGTTAGTTTTCACATTTTCCGTTTGATCCCAGGCAAGATTTTGGATATTTGCGATTTTTTTCAAGGAAACGGTTCCATCGGAATAAATCAAAGATAGAAGAGAAACGGAAAAGAGGCCCAGGAGAAGGCGACGCTTCCAGTTCAGAAGGAACTGGACCGACGGCATTTTGTAAAGCAGCAGCAGACTGATTCCGACGAAAGAGATCATCCCTGTTATTACGGTCAGGTTTATAATACCTCTAATGTATTGCGACATGTCCTTGGACTCGCTTGTAAGCAGCAAGTCCCATGGCAGAAAGGGGATTCCGAGGATGTTTAATTTGATCCCGTTTATAAGCCCCATTGATGCAAAGAAGGTGGCGACCAGCCAAAACGACAAGCGAACGCTGCCTGTCAAAGCGGTAAAGAGCAATAAAAAGCTCAAAACCAAAGCAGCATTGAAAAACAGTTCGGGTAAAGCGTGAAATGTCCACCCGAATGTTTCGCCCCATTGACCTCTGCTCATCAGCTCTACTACAAATACGACCCATACAGACAATATAAACAAAGGTGTTCGTTTTACCACCCGGGTGCTATGATGACGTATAAAAGCCTGCAATTGCATAAAAATCACCGCAATTTCTTAATATTAATTTATTGTAAAACTAAGGTACATTATAACATATCGAAATGTAAAAGGAATTGAGGGGCTTTATGAAGACAATTTTAATAGTCGACGACGAAGAAAAAATTCGCGAAGTCGTGGTTTCTTATTTACAAAAAGACGGATTTCTTACCATTGAAGCGGGTACGGGAAAAAATGCGCTTGAGCTTGTACACGGAGGAAATATTGATCTCGTTATTTTAGATTTAATGCTTCCGGATTTGTCGGGAGAGGAAGTATGCAGAGCAATTCGGCAGTTTTCGCCGGTTCCTGTGATTATGCTGACCGCCAAAATATCGGAAGACGACCGTGTACAGGGATTGTCTCTCGGTGCGGATGATTACGTTTTAAAACCTTTCAGCCCGCGTGAATTAATCGCGAGAGTAAAGGCAAATTTGCGCCGCGCGTTTGATGACCGTTTGCTGGCTGAAACCATTTCTTTTCAAGGAGGAGATTTGGTCATTCATCCTTCCAAACACGAGGTTTTTAAAGCGGGAAGGCCTGTGAGATTAACTCCAAACGAATATAAATTACTGATCACATTCGCCCGGCATCCGCAAAGGACTTTTACTCGAGAGGAGCTCGTAGAAAAGGTGCTTGGATTCGACTTCGATGGCGATGCGCGAGCCATCGATCAACACGTCAAAAATCTACGGCACAAGATAGAATCCAATCCGAAAAACCCTCTGTATGTCATAACGGTCTTCGGGGTAGGGTATCGGTTTTCCGGAGGCGAATTCGCATGAAAGGGCTGTATGCACGAATTGCGATAGCTTGTATCGGCATCGCCTCGGGTGTATTAATCATTTCAGCGGTTACATTTATTATTGGAACCCATTATCACCTGACTATGTATCAGCAGCAAGCGCAGGATATGAACATAACTTCACCGGCATTTGATACGCATTTAGAGCAAGCGCTCGTGCAGTCGGTTTTTTGGACAGCGATACTGGGCATTGTGCTTGCAATTGTGATCAGTCTTTTCGTGGCAAAACGTATAACGTCGCCGCTTATTGAAATGAAAGCTGTCGCAGAACGCATGGCGAAAGGCGAGCTTACATCCCGCACGGAAGTAACCGGGCGAGATGAAATAGCCGACCTTGGCAATTCTCTTAACTATTTAGCCGAGCAGCTGATGCTTCAGGAGCAGCTTCGCAAAACAATGACGGCCGACGTAGCTCATGAATTAAGAACGCCGATCGCCACGCTTAAAAGCCATATGGCGGCAATGATCGAAGGCGTCTGGGACCCCACTCCCAGGCGCCTGGAGTCATGTTATGAAGAAATTGAACGGCTGCGGTTTTTGGTGGGGGATCTGGAGCAGTTGACCGAAGTGGAGTCGCCGAATTTTAAATTGAAGCTGAAAGAAGAGAACATTGGAGCCGTCGTTCAACATCACATCGAAGCTATCCAAGCCGCTTATGAGAGAAAGGGAGTTCGACTTTCATTCCGAAATGAAGCAAACATTCAAGCGTCAATCGATAAACTGCGCTTCGGTCAAATCATTGCCAATTTGCTCAGCAATGCCTTGAAATTCACCCCGCAGGGTGAGAAGGTCGCTGTTGAAATAAAGGAACAAAGCGAAACGTTCAGTATCTCGGTATCGGACTCCGGGATAGGAATTGATGAGAAAGAACTTCCCTTTATCTTTGAACGTTTCTATCGCGCGGATAAGTCCCGCGACCGTAAATCCGGCGGAAGCGGTATAGGACTTACGATTGTGAAAAAGCTGGTCGAGGCACATGGAGGAGCGATAGACATCCAAAGTCGCGTAGGAGAAGGGACAACATTTGAATTTCGATTGCCCAAGACAAGGTGACGTTCCTCACAACATCTACACAATTGTTTTTTACAATAGGGTTGAAATTGAAAAAAAACAATATGTGGCAGGTGAGCATGATATGAAAAGAAAAATAGTTAATCTTAGCGCTTCTGTGATACTGGCTTTTGCTTTAAGTGCCTGTGGCAGTGGACAGAGTTTGAAGCAAAATCAGGCAGAAAACAAAAGCCAACAAGAAATGAATCATTCGGAAATGAACCATTCATCATCGGAGAAACTTCCTCCGGGGCTTAAAGAGGCAAAAAATCCGAAGTTTAAAGTCGGGAGTCAAGCCATTATTCATGCCGATCATATGTCCGGTATGAATGGTGCCGCTGCGACCGTTGTCGGTGCTTATGATACTACGGTTTACACCGTTTCGTACGTTCCGACGACAGGCGGAGAAAAGGTCGTGAATCATAAATGGGTCATCCATGAGGAAATAATGAATGCGGGCGATAAGCCGTTTTCCAAGGGCATGGAAGTAACGCTTATGGCCGATCATATGAAGGGCATGAATGGGGCAAAGGCAACGATTGATTCTGCGGAAAAAACGACCGTTTATGTAGTTGATTATACGCCGTCAACCGGAGGAGCCCCGGTTAAAAACCATAAATGGGTTACAGAGAGCGAGCTTTCAGACAAGTAAATATGGCCCCAAAAACCGTGTTCCTATACTTGAAGCACGGTTCTTTTATTTTTCAAGAAAATATACGGCTATCCGATTGACAAAACAGAACCGATAATCATATCATCAATATATGAATAATTATTCATATATTGAAAGTGGTGATAAAGATGTGTTCGAATAAATCTTGTTGTAACCATGATCACGGACATCATCATCACAATGGAACGTGCAGTCATGAGGGGCGCGAACATGACGTAAATGAGCCGGCCGCTGCGGAGCCAAACAGAGCGGTTTTTCGTATCGAAGGCATGGATCCGGGGAGTGGTCAGAGGGCGCGGCCGTCGTGTTCCTGTTTTCGCTTGGCGATTGTTGTCCCATGACAGCCATTGCCCCGAACACCAACAAAGCCGCGATGCTTTCCGCTCTGACCCACGGGATAGGATTGTAGTCCGGATTCGCAGACAGCCTTTTTCTTGCTAAAACCCGTTAATAAAGGAGAAAATCAGCAGCGGAATAATCAATAGATGCTTGAACAGCAATGCTTGCCCATATGGAACGATCCATGAATTCACATAGTCCGGTACCAACAGGGTCATTATAAGTCTCGGGATCAATTATCGCCTGAGTCAACTCATTGATCCACAGAGTGCACCTCAAGTTCAGCTCTTTTCCTTAGCATCATTGATCATTTCAGTTATAGTTGTTGCGTTGATGACTTTCATTTTGGGATTCCGCTGTATGTAAACGATTGGAACCGATAAATGGGGAGGTGGCTACCTTCTCCTTTACGGGGAGAATTTAGGAAAGCAACATTCATTGGAGGCTGAACATTCGTCATGAAGCTTTGGGCCGTTTTTAATATCCTGTTTGCCGTGTTTCTCATCCTTCAGCTTATGACCGCCGGCAATGTGAAACGAATGATAAGGAATCGTGGATGGCGGGGGCGATACTGGGAACGATTATTGCCCTTGCATTTTCTTTGGCCGCCTTCTTTTTGTTTTTTCGCTAATGACGTAGATGTGGCTTTTATTGTCCCTATTCGTTCGCCTAATCAGAACTAAAAAACAGACCGACGGGAATTCCCGCCGGTTTTTTTGTTTCCCGATATGGCGAGGCAAAAGAGGAAAGCGGGATGCCTTGCGAGAATACGTTCAAAACAGAAAGTCGGCGGTTATGCACGGCGAGGGGGAAGCGCATGTTCGGTTTGCTCAGAAAATATTCGATTCGGCTGCAGCTGCTTTGCCTGGGAATCATGATTTTGCTCATTTTGTCGGCGACGGCGGCCTGGGGCTACGGACAAATTTCGAATATCACGTATAAACGCAACAATGAGTATACGGCCGAAATCATCTCCGCGGTCAAACAAAGCATTGCCTCCAACGTCGATACGATCAACCGGATTTTGCCCAACATTGCGTACAATGAACTGGTTCAGGAGTACTTGCTGGAGGAGGACCGGCTCAAGCAGTACGAGCTGAACAACAAAATCGAGAAGCTGTTTGTCAACCTGCAGTCGATGAAGCAGGGCATTCTGGGGGTCGTTTTGCTCGGTGAAGGGATCAGCACCTATAACTGCGTAGGCTGCCGGGAGATGATCCCGTTTTCCGAGTTCCCCGAGCGCACGAACGCTTATTACACGGGGGTCCATTACTCCCCTTATTATAAAAGCCAAGTCATGTACGTAGGCGTGCCCGTTTACGATATCCGCAATCCGTCATCCTCGGAGAAAAAGATTGGCTATGCCGTCATGGTGCTCGATTTGCGGGCCGTCGCCCCGAAAATCGACAATATGCCGACGACGGTGGCGGGAAGCTTCTACGTGCTGGATCGCCATCGCGTCATCAGCTCCGGAAACGACCCGTCGATGATCGGCCAGCGGCTGCCGTCGGATTTGGAGAAGCGGATCGAAGATGGCGGGAGTTCGGCATCGTTTCGCCGAAACGGCGAGGAATTCGTCATCCAGAAGGAAGCGCTTCCGGAAATCGGCGGCATGATCGTCAGCGTGTTCCCGGTGGAAGAGCTGTTCCACGGGCTCGAAGAGGTGAAACGGCTGATGCTCGGCATGTTCGTGCTGCTGATTGCCGTGATGTATGCGTTCTACATCGCGATCAGCCGCAACATTTTGCACCCGATCAGCTCGTTTATGACGTTTGTCTACGGCCTAAGGGCCAAAGGGCTGGATCATATGAAAAAACGCGTGGCGCTGGAGGGATATGCGGAAATCAGCATCATGGCGAGGCAGTTCAATTCGCTGCTGGACGAAATCGACGATCTGGCCACCAAGCTGATCGATTCAAAGACGCACATTTTCGAGCTGAACTTGCTGAAGAAGCAGGCGGAGCTGCAATTTTTGAAAAGCCAGATCAACCCGCATTTTTTGTACAACACGCTGGAGACGATCAAAGGTATCGCTTATGTGAAAGGCGTGCATGAGATCCGCGACATGACGGATGCGCTCAGTCTCATTTTCCGCTACAGCGTGAAGGGCGGCGAGGTTGTGCTGCTGAAGGAGGAGATGGAGACGGTCGAGGCGTACGTGTCGATTCAGCAAATCCGCTTTGCGGACCGGTTTGATGTGATTTATGAATTCGACGATTCGTGCCGGGAGCTTGAGGTGATCAAAATGATCATGCAGCCGCTCGTGGAAAACGCCGTGTTCCACGGCATCGAACCGAGCCTTCACAAATGCCGCTTGCACATCGGCTGCAGGAGGGAAGGAGAGAATTTGCTGCTGTGGGTGAAGGACGACGGCGTCGGAATGGATCCGGAAACGCTGGAGCAGATTCGCGGCAGCTTGACGGAGCAGCCAACTTCGAATCATCTTAACGCCGCTGGGCAGCGGCATATTGGTATGATGAACGTAAACAACCGGATGAAATTCGCCTACGGACCGGAGTATGGGATTGTGTCCGTCAGCAGCGCCCCGGACAAGGGGACGGAAGTCATCCTCCAAATTCCCGTAAGGAGTGGCAGGTTTGTTTAAGATCGTACTGGTAGACGACGAAAAATGGATAGTGGAAAGCTTGAAAGGAACGGTTGATTGGGGTGGTCACGGCTTTCGGATCGCGGGGGAGGCGTATAACGGCATCGAAGCGTTCGAGCTCATCTCGCGGGTCCGGCCGGATATCGCCTTCGTCGACGTCCGGATGCCCGGCATGAACGGCATCGAGCTGATCCGCCGGCTGCAGGAAGCGGAAATTCCGGTGCACTGCATCGTCGCAAGCGGTTATGCGGAGTTCGAATACGCCAAGCAGGCGATGCAGTACGGGGCGGCGGGCTACTGCCTGAAGCCGTTCAAGCGGGATGAGATCATGGAGCTGCTTACGGCGGCGAAAAAGAAAATCGTGCAGGCCGATTATGCGCTCCGCCACGAGCTGCTTCAGGCCATTTATGAGCAGGAAGCGGAGGATTCCGCATCCGCTGCGGAAATCGAGCGGCTGCTGGAGAAGCTGAATTTCCTTCCGGGCCGGGCCGGAGAGCGGGAAGAAGGGCTGTTCGCGGTCGTCGTACAAGGCGGCGGCCATCCGTTTGCGCAAGGTCCGGCCGCGATCCCGCTGCGGATCGGCAGGGGCAAGACCGCGTATTTGCTGAAAGAGCGCGACCGGCCGGAAGTGCGCAGTCTGCTGGAGAACGGCCTGCCGCCGCAAACCCGGGGAGCCGGCATCGGCGGCGTCTTTCATGACGTTTCGCTTTTGCGCGAGCGGATGGAGGCGGCAAGCGAAGCGTCGTATCGCTATTTTACCGCAGAGGGGCGGAAGATTGGAGAAGCCGCACCGGTTCCGCCCCGGAGGGCCGAGCTGGATCCGGAAGCGATGCGCCTTCTGGACGAAGGGACGCAGCGGATGGACAAGGCACTCGTTCGCCAAGGGCTGGACCGGCTGCTGCCGCAGTTCCGGTCGGGGCAATATACGATCCGCCACGCGCTGCGGCTGTATAACGTGATGTTATCGTTCGCCTATCGGACGGCGGGCGATTATACGGAGCAGTATATGTCCGATTACGACCAATTGGCGGGCGTCTTCGGGAACGTGTCGGAGATGTGCGATGAACTGTACGGGCTGATCGGGAGCAGCTTCGTTCCCGCCGGGGCGGAGACGGCCGATTCGCGCGGAGAGGAGACGTTCCGGCAAATTTTGCGGTACGTAAACGAGCATTTCCAAAGCGACGTGTCCATCCGGGACATTTCCAAACAATTTTACATTCACCCCAATTACGTGAGCCACCTGTTCAAGAAGGAGCTGCAGGTCAATTTTACGAAGTATTTGACCGGGATCCGCATGGAGCGCGCCTGCGAGCTGCTGCGCGGCACCTCTCTTACCGTCAGCGAGATTGCCGAGCAGGTCGGGTATAACGATTATTTTTACTTTGCCAAAATGTTCAAGAAGCAAACGGGGAAAACCCCCACGGTGTACCGAAGCGGCGGCTGACGGCTGCAGCGCCGTGCGCCTTGCGCCCGCTTTGGAACCGAGCCGATCCCCATCGGCCGCCGGTGCCGGACGGGCGTATTTGTTGTCCGGAGACAAACTGATGAGAAAAATACATAGAGCCGCTTAGAAATATACATATGGCGGCGCAAGAAGGGCGACTATACTGAAAGCAGATGTGAATACGGTTTCAAAGAGAAAGGGGTGCCCTCTTGGCGACAGGAAGAAGCTTATGGAAGCAGATGGCCGCTCACAAATATTTGTACCTTCTTGCCTTGCCGCTGCTTGCGTATTACATCGTGTTCGATTATATCCCGCTTTACGGCATTATCCTCGCGTTCAAGGAGTTCAACTTCGCGAAGGGCATTTGGGGCAGCGAATGGGTCGGACTCGCGAACTTCCGGGAAATTTTCGGGCTGCAGGATTTTTGGGTGGCGTTCCGCAATACGCTCATCATCTCGCTGGGCCGGCTTGTATTCGAGTTTCCGGTTCCGATCGCGGTCGCGCTGCTGATCAACGAAGTGCGCCGCACGAGGCTGAAGCAGTTTTACCAAGTCGTTTACACGTTCCCGCATTTTTTGTCATGGGTTATCGTCAGCGGCATTATGGTCAACTTTCTCGGCGCATTCGGCGTGCTGAACCAGCTGCTCGTGCTGGTCGGGCTCGAAAAAGTCAACCTGCTGGTCGATCCGGAATACTTCCGCGGACTCATTTACGGCAGCAGCCTGTGGAAGGACATGGGCTGGGGCACGATCATTTATTTGGCGGCGATCGCCGGCATCAATCCGGCTTTGTACGAGGCGGCCTCCATCGACGGGGCGAATCGGTTCCAGCAAATGCTGCACATTACATGGCCATCGCTCAAGAGCACCGTCGTCATTTTGCTGATATTGCAAATCGGACGGACGATGAGCTCGGGCGGCGGGGGGTTCGACCAAATTTTCAACCTGTACAACGCTGCGGTTTACGAAAAGGCGGACATTCTCGACACGTACATTTACCGGCGCACGTTCGCCGTCGGCTCCAGCTACGGAACCTCGACCGCGGTCGGCCTGTTCAAGTCGGTGATCAACTTCGTCCTGCTCTATGCCGCCAATAAGGCGGCCAAACGTTTGGGTCAGGACGGCCTTTACTAAGCCTAATGCCAATGACAAAGGAGGTGCCCGGATGAAGTACCGCACCTGGGGCGATTACGCGATCAATTCGTTTTTGATGCTGCTTGCGGTGATCACGGTGCTGCCGTTTTACAACGTGTTCATCACCTCGTTCGCGGACCCGGCGGCCGTCGTCAAACAGCAGTTTTACCTGCTGCCGACCAGCTTCAGCCTGGTCTCCTACAAGCTGCTGCTCAGCGGCAGCTATGTCGGCAAGGCGCTGGCCAACTCGGTCATCGTGACCGTGGCCGGCACGCTGGTCAATATGCTGGTCACCGCATGCGGCGCTTACGCCTTGTCCAAGAAAACCATGCCCGGCCGCGGCGCCATTATGGCCGGCATCGTGTTCACGATGCTGTTCGGCGGGGGACTTATTCCGTATTACTTGACGATCAAAAGCCTGCATTTGATCAACAGCTACAGCGCGATGATTTTGCCGGTCGCGGTCAATACGTTTTTCCTGCTCATTCTGATCAACCATTTCCGTTCCATCCCCCCCGAGCTGGAAGAGTCGGCCAAAATGGACGGAGCGAACGACATCTTCATCCTGTTCCGCATCGTCCTGCCGATTTCGAAGCCGACGCTGGCGGCGATCACGCTGTTTTACGCGGTATCCCGCTGGAACGAATGGTATCTCGCGATGCTGTTCGTGAACGATCCGAAAATGCATCCGATGCAGCTGTTTTTGCGCAATATGCTGCAGGACGTCACCAAGATGAGGCGGGACGACATGGGCAGCGCCATGCTGGCGGAGCTGAGCCAGACGTACCCCGACGGGCTTAAGATGGCCAGCGTCATTATTACGATGGTGCCGATCATGCTTGTTTACCCGTTTTTGCAAAAGTATTTTGCCGCCGGGGTCACGCTCGGTGCGGTAAAGGAATGACCACTATCCACCAGGCACGGTTAAAAAGGGGAGGCACACGATGAACAGAACGAAACGTTATGCAGCTGCCATGATGGCGCTTGCTTTGCCGGCCGCTCTGATCGCAGGATGCGGCGAAGCGAATCAACCGGCACCCTCCGCGGGGCAAACCGGGGAAGGGGCTTCAAAAAATGCGAAGAAACTCGATATTTCCATCTCGTTTTTCAATATCGGCAAAGCGTTTCCCGACCGGAATTCCGATCCGTTCCTGAAAATGATCGAAAGCCGGTTCAACGTCAACATCGTCGACAAGGTGATCAGTTACGCCGACTATAAGGAGAAGTATCAGCTGTGGGCTGCTTCCGGGGACCTGCCGGACGTGTTCAGCGACGACAACATCAACTCGGAAGGATATTATTCCTGGATCAAGCAAGGCATCATCCGGCCGCTGCCGTCCGATTTGAGCAAATATCCGAACGTGCAGAAGGTGCTGAGCTTAAACGACACGAAGCCGCTGAACGTGGACGGCAAGTATTATATGATCCCGCGCCAAACTTACCTCGAGCCGGATCAATGGGCGATCGAGCGCGCCGTCGTGGTGCGTAAAGATTGGCTGGATAAGCTCGGGCTCAAGGACCCGGTCACGTACGACGATTATTTGAACATGTACAAGTCGTTCGCGCAGAAGGACCCGGACGGCAACGGGAAAAACGACACGATCGGCCTCACGTTCCGCTCGACCTCCAGCATGCTGCTGCCTGTAGCGGGAGGCTCGTTCCCCCATGTGATCAACGGCTCGTGGGTGAAGGAAAACGGCAAATACATCCCGTATTATGCATCCGGTCAAATGAAAACCGTCGTCAAGCAGCTGCGGCAAATGTATGCGGAAGGCGCGATCGATCCCGACTTCGCGATCATGAAGCCGAATGACGGCTACGAAAAATTCGGCCAAGGCAAGGTGGGAGCCATTTCCGTACAAGCGACTCCGAACGCCCTCTCCGCGCTGAGAGCTTCGTGGGACAAATACGTCAAGGATAAGAAGTTCGAGGAATCGGTGAAAATTTTGCCCGTGTCGTGGGCGGCGGAAGACGGATCCCGGTACCGGTACAATGCGGTGACGTTCTGGTCGGAGAGCTATTTCAGCTCCAAGGTGAGCGACGAGAAGATGGACCGGATTTTGCAAATCTACGATTACTTGCTCTCAGACGAGTTCATGACGTTTAAGCGGTACGGGATGGAAGGCAAGGATTATAAAAAAGATGGCGACAAATTTACGATCACTCGCGAAAAAAACGAAAACGGCCAATACAAGTCGCTCGGCTCGATGTATCCGTCATACGGCGGTTTGTTCGGAGCGCTCGCGGCATGGGGTCAGCAGCTCGAGCTGGAGGACACCGAGACGGCCCGGATCAATTACGGCGAGCAGTTGTGGACGCTATCGCATGACGCGTTAAAATACAATGTCGAAAAGCTGAAGCCGGTGCCGACCAATTTCAAGGTGGAGCTGCTGTACACCCCGGCCAAATCGAAGCTGAGCGCGATCAATGCGACGGAAGACGTGATCAAGGTGATGCTCGGCAAGGACGATCCGGTAACGATGTGGGACAACATCGTGAAAGGCTACGACAGCAAGGGGCTGCAGCAGGCGATCAAGGAAGTGAACGATGCCGTACAGCAGCAAGGACTCGACAAATAATGTTATCGCCGTAACCGATTAGAGAGTAGGGAATCCAAACTATCCTTAGAGAGAGGGACAAACGTTATGCTGCGTGCCAAAGACGGTCTTATCGCCGGGTGCGATCAGGCTTCAAGCCGAATTCTCATATTCGATCCGGCGGACTCCGATTGGAACGGAGAGCGGGCGGTGAAATGGGCGTGGTCGCCAAGCCGCTCGAACGGGTTTGACGACGATCTGGTGGCTGCGTGGGGGCTGCCGACCGACGCGAAGGTGCGAACGAGCGAGAAGTGGGGCGGCCAGTGGATGGTCGTCACCGATTCGAAGGGGCTTGCGGCCATCGTTTCTTACCCGGAGGGAGACGGCAGGCGATGGGCGCACTGCGTCGGCGGCAACCCACATTCGGCCGAGCTGCTGCCGGACGGCAACCTTGCCGTCGCCTCCAGCACGGGCGGCTTCGTGCGGCTGTACGCTTCGTCGCAAGGGCCGTCCGCCTCCGCATACGCCGAATATCGCTTCCCGGGCGCGCACGGTGTGCATTGGGATGCGCGCCTGCAGCTGCTCTGGGCGCTTGGCGACGACGAGCTCGTCGCCCTGGCGGCGGAAGGCACCGCCGCCAGGCCGGTGCTTCGCGAAGCGCGAAAGACGGCGCTTCCGACCCGGCACGGCCACGATCTTCAGCCGGTGCACGGCGATCCGGACCGGCTGTGGATCAGCACGGGCACCTGCGTATATCAATATGTCAAGTCGGCGGATGCGTTCGATTCGTCCTATCCGGGCCATGGTGCGATCAGCCGGCCCGGCGTCAAAAGCGTAGGCAATTTGTTGTCCGGAACGGTGGTTTCCACCGTACCGAAGAAAGGCAGCCTGTACGACTGGACGACGGACACGGTGCAGTTTGCTTTGCCGGAAGCGCAGAGGGTACGGGAAGGAGCGGCCTTCTACAAGGCGCGGATTTTGAACCCGATCTATGAGTGAAGGGGGCTTACCAATGGCGGGCAACCAAGGGGCCGGACGGTTCCCGGAGAAGTCGGACCCGGCGCAATGGCCGATAGGCGTTTCTTTGTCGCTCGAAGCGTGGAAGCAAGGCGGCATTGACCTCGGCCGCTTCTCCGCCGCCGGCATTCGCCGTATCGAGCTGGCTTGGCGCAGCGCCGCCTTCGATATGTTCGAGCCCGAGAACGAGCGCTGCTGCTTCGAGCTGATCGTCCGTGCGAGGCAGCTCGGCATCGAGGTATGGACGATGCATCTGCCCTACGGGACGGCGTGGGACGTCTCCGCCATGGACGAAGCGCAGCGCAGCGCAGCGATCGCCCTGCATGCCCGGCTGCTGCAGCTTGCGGGGCGGTGGGGCATCGGCAGGGCTGTGCTGCATCCGAGCTGGGAGCCGATCGCGGCGGAGGAACGGGCCGCGCGCATCGCGGCATGCAAACTGGCGCTGCCGGTTTTAGCCGGAGAGGCGGAGCGCCTTGGCGTCCGCATCGCCGTGGAATGCTTGCCGCGAACGTGTCTCGGCCGCACAAGCGGGGAGATGCTTGAGCTAGTCAGCTGCGACGGGCGGCTTGGCGTATGCGTCGACGTGAACCATCTGCTGCAGGAGACGCCCGAGCATTTTATCCGGCAGCTTTCCGGGCGCATCATCACAGTGCATATGTCCGATTACGACGGCACGGATGAGCGGCATTGGCTGCCGGGCAAAGGGATCATCCGCTGGAACGAAGTGATCGGCTCGCTGTCCGAGCAAGGCTACTCCGGGCCGTTTCTGTTCGAGGTGCGAAATCCCGATCCGGACGAGGTAGCGGACTGCTGGAGCCGGCTGCTTCATGACTACAAGCAAGCGCAGGATGGAACTTCCGGCTGACGGCAGCGTGGATGAAAGGTGAAGGTCCAACGCCAGGCAGGAACCTGCATTGAGGCGGGTGCAATGCGTTCCGCATCCGATTGACCGAAAATACTTCTGCGGCCGGAGCGCCGCGCGCGTATTCCGAAAGGCCGATGCCGCTCGGCGCCTGACGGCCTGCGGAAAGCCGATCCATAAACTTGGCATCCCAAGAGAGCTGCAGGACCTCGGTTGTGAAGCTCTCTTGTTTGTATTTACGAAATGCCGCTTGGGATGTTGTCACTTTAGGAAGACAAATGAAGGAGGTAATCGTGATTGAAATGGATCGGAACATCGAGGCTGGGATTATGGCTTGCGGTCGTGCTGACCGCCGCCGTTACGCTGTCGGCGCTGCTGCAAGGAATCGGACCGAACCCGGCGAAAGCCGGAACGGGCGATTACGATATCGCGATGAGCGAGCAAAGCACGGATAAAATCCTCGTGATGGACCCGAACGCCGCCGATTGGAACAGCAGCAGCGCGGTGAAATGGTCGTGGGCGCCGACAACTTCGAACGGCTTCTCCGGCCTTACGGCTTACTGGGGAACTCCGACCGAAGCGAGGCTTAGAAACAGCAGCTTTTTCGGCGGGCAAGTGATGCTCGTGACCGACTCCAAGGGGCTGGCCGGCATCATTCCTTATCCGGCCGGCAACGCGAAGCTTTGGGCGGCGAATGTGGGGGGCAACCCGCATGCGGCCGAGCTGCTGCCGAACGGCAACGTGGCGATTGCCGCCAGCACGGGCGGCTGGGTCCGGGTGTATACGTCGTCGCAAAGCAGCACGTCGGCGACCTACGCCGAGTACTCGCTGCCTTCCGCACACGGCGTACTGTGGGACCCTGCCGGCGAGCTGCTGTGGACGATCGGCAACGCGGCGATCGTCGGACTTAAGGTCGGCGGCACCGCTGCGGCACCGACCCTTACGGAACAGGTGCGGTTAGACGTAACGAAGCTGAACGGTCACGATATCCAGCCGGTATACGGCGATACCGATCGGTTGTGGGTCGCTTCCGGAGGGAAGGTATATCAATATGTCAAATCGACGAATTCACTGGACCTGACGTATGCAGGGGCGAGCAGCATCAGCCGTGTCGGCGTTAAATCCGTCGGCAACCAGGTGTCGGGCCAGGTGGTGGAAACGGTGACCGATACGGCGAAATCTCCTCCCGGCGCATGCAGTACGGTCAATAACTGGTGTACGGACACGGTGGATATGTTCCTGCCTGATGCGACCCGAACCCGTACCGGCGCCGTGTTTTATAAGGCGCGCATCATGAACCCGAACTATCAGTAAGCAGCCGGCTGCGTGCCGGTGAAGGGGCTTTCCGGCCGGCCGAAGGCTCTGAGCGGCACCGCCGGCCGGAATACGCGCGCGGCGCTGTGCCCGCATGTGGAACGGAACACGGGCCGCCGGAGATCCGGCGGCCCAATAAACATAAGGAGCGTGAATACGTTTGTACGCCGGACTGCAGTCGATGTTTTACAAATACGCGAATGGTTATGGCGGATGGGAGGAACATCGCCAAGCCGCTGCTTGTAAGCACAAGGAACTGGTTTGTTTGCGTAGGGACAGCGCGGCGCTTCAAGCCGTCGTGAGCGCGGACGAACCTTTTTTGCTCACGGTATCGGAAGACACCTTGTTTTGGAAAGGCGGTCCGCTGCCGATTGTCCGCCTGGAGGTCGAAATGGACGGTCCGCTCGGGATTAAGGTCCATTTGATTGGGCTCACCCCGGATGACGACGGACTTCATAAATCCGATGTGCTGCTGGAACAGAGCAGCCTTTATGTCGCGGCGCGGCAGGTGCAGCAGGTATGGATCGAGCTGGAAGCCGGGGCGGGCGTTCCGCCGGCGATGTACGAGGGAAAGATTCGCTTGTACCGGCATACGATGTTCGAGGATGAGCGTCTTATGGAAGAGCTGATCTTTACCGTGAGCGTGCGCGAGGATATGCTGCCCGAACCGAAAGACTACCGGTTTTACCTCGATCTGTGGCAGCATCCTTCGAACATCGCCCGCAAATACGACGCCGAGCTTTGGTCGGAGGAGCACTTCGCCATTCTCGACCGCTACCTGGCGAGCCTGGCGGCCCTCGGGCAAAAAGCGCTGTCCGTCGTCGTATCGGAAATTCCGTGGTCCGGGCAGTTTTCACATATGGACGGGGAGCCGTCCGACTTGTTTGAATACAGCATCGTACGGACGGTTCGCCGGAAGGACGGGACGTTTTCGTACGATTACTCAGCGCTGGACCGGTATATCGAATTGGGAGAGCGTCACGGCATTTCGAGCGAGATCGAGGTGTTCGGCTTGCTGAACATTTGGCAAAAGGACATGTACGGCGCGATCGTCGACGGGTATCCCGACGGCATCCGCATCCGCTACTTTGATGAAGCGGACCGAAGCTACAAGTTCATTCGCGAGCGGGAGCCGCTTGAGCGTTATATCGTTTCGCTGGAGGCGCATTTCGCGGTCAAAGGTTGGGTGCAGCGCGTGCGCATTCTCGCCGACGAACCGTCCGACATCGAGTTGTTTCGGCTGCGGACAGAGCGGCTTCGCCGGCTGGCGCCCTCCTTCCGCCTGAAGGTGGCGATCAATCATCAGGAATTCCTGCATGAGCCGCTCGAAGGGATGCATGATGCGGTGCCGATCCTGCATTGCGCCCTCGAATATACAGGAGGCCCGCCAACCGTTCCGGGCAGACGATTGTTTTACGTCTGCTGCTATCCCGACAAGCCGAATACGTTTCTCCGCTCCCCGGCGCTCGAATCGCGGCTGCTGCCTTGGCTGGCCGAGGAACTCGGATACGACGGAATGCTGCGCTGGAATTATACCGTTTGGCCGGACGAACCGATGCGCAGCGTACGCTACCGCCCTTCCGTTTGGCCGGCGGGGGATACGAACTTCGTTTATCCCGGACGCCGGGGTTCTCCGCTGCTATCGCTCCGGTACAAGTGGCTGCAGCGCGGCATCCGCGATTTCGAGTACATGCAGCTGCTGAAGGAAACCGGGCGGGAAACCGCCGTGCTCGCGGCGCGGAGCTGCGTGTTCCGGTACGCCAAGGCGGCCGATATCGTGTCGGGCGGGCCCGATACGCAGCCGTACAGCCTGGATCCGGACGATTACGACAGCTTGTACCGCCAGGAGTAAACGCGAGCGGGCGGGTAATATGGAGTGAGTATATTTTTCGTAACGGTGAAAGTTATTTAAAGCAGCTCGAGGAAAAATTTAGTTCAGGATCACTTGCCCCGGTCCCCCCTCCACGATTACCCTGCGGAGTTCAAGGACTTCCTGGAAAAGGAATGGTATCCAGCAACGGCAGACGCCGAGAAGGAATACGTAGAGTATATGAGCAAGGCGGGCAAATAACGCGGCCCTTTTGCGCCGCGCCCGACCATCGATTTTCTTGTCGCCAAACCGGGCGGTTTCTTCTTACTGCTCATGTTGAAGCGGAGAGCGAAAAGGGCTCTCCGCTTATATTTTTTTATCTACTAATCCAACAATATATATCTAAATCCTCTTTTTATTCGGCAACTTGTTGCATTTAGCGGTGGATTGGAGATCTTCGATATTGAGTCCGGGTATACATGCCCGTATTCTTGAGTCAAACAGAAGAGTACATGACATCCAAAACTCTATGGGAGGTGATTGGAATGAGATAATATTCGATTCGGAAAAATTGGCCGAAGTCGTTGAACTGCATTTGGAACCGTTTGCAAGAGTTAATATGGAACTGGGCTAGTGACGCAAATAATCTTCCGCACGATGACAGTATAATAATGTGCTTGACTTTAATGTTGAGTTGAATCTGTATTATTTAAAGTCGGAGGCGAGTATGATGAAAAAAATAATGATTCCAGTCCTAGTTACGATGAGTCTTTTATTTTCCGCAGCAACGCCGGCATTCGCTTCAAACGTATCTTCAGACAGCAACAGCGTAGAAGCCAACAAAAATGGAATTGGAAGAGTGGCTATAAGCACTGTTCCATTGCCGTCTTCTGTGAAGAAATTGGAGAGCAGTACTTACACTTACTCAGGGAAAGTGCTCATTATTTATAAAACTGAAAACGATATCAATACGGCCGATTTTTGGAACATCGCTGTTCTAAACGATGATGGAACAAATTTTAAGGTCATCTATTCCGGAGTCATACCAACAAAGCCAAAGTCGCCCGGTATCCGGATTATGCCATTCCAGGATAATAAGCGAGTGCTACTGGGGGATTATGTGCTGGAATGCGCGCCGAGCATCGACAACAGCACTAGCGCAAAAATAGTTCCTGTCGTATTTCCGTCGAGCTTAGTAGATGATGCACGCATAACCAGACACTGGTCAGAAATAATCATAGCACCTGACAATAAGCATATGAGTTGGACAATTCTCCGCTCGGATATTGGCGGAGCGGCAGCTATCGGCGTCTTGGATCGTAAAACGGATAGCTATGTTCTCGAAAAGGTGCAGCTCATTAGTACAATACCGACCTTTAAAAATGACCCGAATAGGCCAGGTTTTATGATTCCCAACCCCTTGAGAGGAGGAGAAGTAAAGCAGTTTGTAAAAGGAGGAAATGCAATATCCGTTGTTGGGGGGAAGGCATTCAGTACTCCCGATTCCGTCGTACAGGATTTGAATTCCGAAAATACTACGCAAATCACCTATACTCCCGGATATGATGAAACAACCATCTTCTCCCCTGACGAGCGGTTGGGAATGGTGATGAGCACCCGATTCTCAGAACATACGGACCCGGCCATATTCGGACTCATGCCCAGACCCTATGGCATATATACCTTCACGGATATGATGTGGCCGCTGTATACGTATGCAATAACCGGGGTACGCAATTTCAGGGATGGCAACATCGGTCCGGTATTGATCGACATCAATCGTTCCAAAACCCAAGCAGGATATAAAGGGGTTCAACTCACTACCGATACGAACTGGGTTTATTATTCACCTATGTCCTGGCATCCGGAAGGCAAACGTGCTATGTGGCTGGAAGTGTATAGGGGCAGCGGCGGCTCGCAAATGCGGATTCAGAAAGTAGACCTGCTTGATTATAAACCTCACAAACCTGTTCCGATTAAACCAACTACCGATAATATCCCGTATGGTATAAAAGACTTGACCGTACTCAGTTCCGTTAATCCGAATGTGGACGGGAAAATTGCAGGTAAATCCTCGGGTTACCTCATCTATAAAAGAAGTGGATCTTCCATTTTCTCAGGACAGTCGGAAGTACAGTATGTGAACTTTAGCGATGATGGCGTGAATTTCTATAATGGATATGAGAAGACAACTATTAATGCTGCCGGTGAAAGCCGTTATGAAGCTAATGTTCAATTGACGGGCGCTAAGCAGGGTGAGACGAAATTCAGGGCAACGTTTTCGGCACTCGGAGGAGCCACCCCTGCAAAGCTTTTGTTTGATACAGATGCAGACGGTAAGCCCAAGAGCTACGGATATGCTACATACAATGGTATCACATTAAATATCGAAGATCTGTTGGAATAATATACAATACTTCACTTTACATCGTTCGCTCAAAAGCACCCCGAAAAAAATTCGGGGTGCTTGTATGTACGTTCAGTATGAAAGGCGGGTGCTCCGCTAATTTGAGTCGGCCAATGGATATTGAAACCACTGGCAAATCTGCAAGGGATGGTTTACTATCATTAAGAAGTTACATTGTTTGCTTCCCGGTGAATGAAAAGACGGATAAAGGGAACATGAATTTTAAAGGGGAAAGTATGGCATGAACTTGCATAGGCTCAAAGCGAAATGGATTTATTCGAATATCAAGACGAGGCTGATTCTCATACTGACACTCGTCATTGGCCTTGCCATCTCCATGGTTGGAATTGTGATGTATAGTCTTGCTAAATATTCGCTTCTACAGGAGATCAAGGTTCCTCACCAACAGATGCTCACATTCGCCAGGGACGATGTTGACAGTAAGATGGCGGATATCATTACAACCTCTATTTATGCGGTACTCGATCCGAAAACCATTGATTTTATGCATTATGATAACCATAAAAACATGGACACCATACTTGGGCTCGTATCTATGCTGGATACGTTAACTCGAAACAGTTCGATAATCGACAGTATATATATCTATGACGGGAATAATCAGCATGTTGTCGGCAGTTCACCTTACGGATTTAATTCCAGTATTGAAACATTCGGTGATAAAAGCTGGCTCCCGCAATTAGCTCGAGTCGACAAAGACACTAATAAGTTGACATTCGTTAAAAGAAAGAAGGATCAAGGCGAAGTTATAAGCTTGATTAGAAGAATATACGAGGACAATAAAATATCGGGGTTTCTGGTGATAAACCTTAAATCTTCAAAGTTGTTTTCCCAAATGATTCCTGCCGAGTCCAATGTGAGCGAAGCCATTCGAATCATTCAAGACTCGAATGGAGAGATCTTGTTTTCGGTTGGCGAACCCAATAAAGATATTTTGAACCCAAGCCGATTTTTTATAACCCAGATGACCTCAACATCAACCGGATGGAATTACATTTATGCAGTACCCCAAGAGCAAATTCTTGGGAAGGTGAAATGGATTCGAACCATGACCTTCGTGGTGTCAGCCATCACCATGTTGATCGGAATGATGATCATCTTCCAAATTCATCGTATCACCTTCAGACCGATTGAACGAATTATCAAAATGGTTCAGAACCATCGGAATGAGGCCATGGAGGTGGACCTGATTCAATTGGAATCCTATGTCGGCAGACTCCTTACTCAGCTTACCGTCCTGCACACCAGCAACAAAGAATTAAAAGCCAAATTTCTTCAAGATACGGTTTACGGAAAGCTAAGCCGCAAGGAATTTGATCGAAAGTGGCGATTGTTATATTCGGATTGGCGTTCCGACCTGCCCGTTTACGCTGTTATCGTTTCGGTTGATGCCTATTACAAGTGGCTGAATGAATACAAACAAGATGACCAGCTAGTGCTTAAGTTTGCAATAGGCAATATTTTCGAGGAGGTTCTTGGTGAAGGTTTTCGAGTGCAGTTTGAGGATTTAACTCAGGACCGCAGCGCTTTCATTGTACAGCCTCTATCCCCAGATATCGAAATACAGATGTTCTATGATAAGCTTCAATACGGGATCGAAGTGACGAACAAGTTATTAAAAATTTCGATTTCCATCGGTGTTGGCGAGCCGCTTAATCCTATCAGCAGCCAGCTAAGCATTCGTTACAAGCAAGTAGAAGGGTTGTTGTTGGACCGCTTGTATGCCGGCTATCAGAAACTCCATGTCCCGGAGCAAGCCTTACCATACTCAGAAGCGTCGGGCGGTGGCTCGAAAAGCGAAACAATCCACGAAATCGTGCAAGGAATTAAAGAAGGAAAACCGGAATATGTCAACAGCATCTTAGAGAAAATACGAATCGATTGGGAAACGGCTATGGCTAAGCCCCCATTCGTCTTTCGGTGGTATTCCAGCCTGATGAAGGAAATGATAAAAGAATTCAGGGATCATGACGATGATCAATTTCAGGAAATGATGGAATCACTTGATTCCCTTCATACATTATCGTTTGCGGATTTGCATCTTATGGCTTCGGATGAAGCCGCAAAATTGGCAGAAGAGGTCAAGAAAAGAAAGCCAACGAAACACGATAACTACCTGAGGAAAATGATTGATTTTATTCAAGAGCACTATCCGGAAAATATCGGTGTGGCGCATGTAGCTGAGGCGGCAGGCATCAGTCCGTCCCAGGCCAATAGTATCTTTAATCAAGAGACCGGAAATGCTGTCTATGATTATATAACTCGAGTACGCATTGAGAAAGCGGAACAATTGCTTAAGAATACGAATTTGAAAGTAACCGAGGTTTCGGAGAAAGTCGGATACGCAAGCGAAAACAGCTTTATTCGCAATTTTAAAAAAATCAAAGGGGTTACGCCCGGCAAATATAAAGGGTAGAACGATTTCTTGTTGAAGCGGAGGAGCGGAAAAGGCTCTCCGCTTCTATTTTTTATCTACAAATCCAACAATCTATATCTATTTCCTCTAAACATTAGGCACATTGTTGCATTTAGCGGTGGATTAGAGATCTTCGATGTTGAGTCTGGCTTGAGATGCTTGTATTCTTAGGTCAAACCGAAGTGGAGATTCATGCCATTCTGTTAAACGAAATTCGAGTTAAGGTATTTAAACGTTTTCTGCTAGCCTTCCCCTAAATAATACAGTGTTTTGTGTAAGCGCGTACAAATTTAGACATACCTGATACCAAATTTGGGAGGTGAAATGGGATGAGTCAAAGTAACACATTGTACAGATTTGAGAAATCGCTTACAAACTGATTGAACTTTCGATTCTTCGTCTTCCAAATGAGCAGAAGGCACTGAATGACCTTGTCGCAATTGCGATCCAAATCTCAATTATGAAGCTGGAGGTTAATGTGTTGAAGAAAAGAATCATATCAGCCCTGGTTATGCTAAGTATTTTATTGTCGATGGTACCGGCATCTGTTTTAGGCGCACCTGCTTCTGTTGGTGAAATTGGAAGGGTGCGAGTAAGTACTATGTCACTGCCTAGTACTGTGGCACAAATAGAAGTTGGTACTTATACATACTCTGGGAAAGTACTTGTTGCGTATAAAACAGCGAACGATATCGATACGGCCAATTATTGGAACATTGCTGTTGTCAACGATGATGGTACGGAGTTTAAGAATATTTTCTCGGGATTAATAACGCCCATTGGAAAGGGAGTTTCCGGTTTTCGGCTGATGCCATATCAGGACAATAAACGGGTACTGCTAGGAGATTATGTCCTTGAATGCACGCCCAATATTGACGCCTGCACAAGCTCACAACTGGTTCCGGTAGAATATCCGGCGAGCATCGTAAGTAGTGCAATTCGTCTTTGGTCAGAAATAATCATAGCGCCTGACAATAATCATATGAGTTGGACGACACTCACCTCCTTAGCGAGTGCAAATTCATACTATGGTACCCTGACACGTGGAACGGATAAATATACTATCGAAAACATGCAACGTGTGAGTGCGGGGGAAGTGAAACAGTTTATACATGGCGGACAAGCAATAAGCAGTGCTGGAGGCAGATCTGATAATGTGAATACCGATTCCGTTGCGACGGATTTGATGACCGGAGTTGTCACACCCATCACAATAACACCTGGTTATGATGAAACAACGATTATGTCACCCGATGAACGTTTAGGCCTGGAATTTGGTGACCGGTTTTCTAGAAATACAACTACGGCAATATTTGGACTGTTTCCCATCCCCAACGTGCCGGGTTTAGCTGCAGTTTTGTATGGTAATGCTGTAAAATCGGTACGCGCTGTGAGGGATGGCAGCATCGGTCCGGTATTGGTAGACATTGATCGTTCTATGAACGAAGATGGGTACATGGGAATAAATCTCAACATGGATCCTAATTGGATTTACTATTCCCCTATGTCCTGGCATCCGGACGGGAAACGTGCCATGTTTATGGAAGTGCTAAGAGGCACCGGAATACTGCGTATTCGGATCGTGAAACTGCTTGATTATACACCAAAAACACCTGTGCCGGCTGTAACACTTCCTGATATTATTCCGGGTGCTTTAACTTCGACAGAAACAACCTCAGGTACAACGAGAATTGATGGGAAAAACTCAGGATACATCAGCATTAGCGGAAATACAAAAACTTACGATAACTTTAGTGACGATGGCGTGAATTTCTATAACGGATATGTAACCCTGAAAATGGGTATGACTTCGACTGCAGAAAGCGTTTTTGAAGCTAACATTAAATTAACCGGTCCGAAGCCAGGTGAAATGAATTTAAGGGCAACATTTGGTCCACGTCAAGGAAATCAGCCTAATCGGTTTCTGTATGATATGGCTTCAGATGGAAAACCAAAAACTTACGGATATTCCACATATAACGGTGTTACACTATATATGGACGATCTGAAAGATTCAATTAAGGCGCTGCTGGACGATACCTTTGATAACGAGGCTGTGGGAGCAGCTCCCAGTTGGACCGTAAGCCAGCCTTCCGGTACGGCTGTTTCCATAGCGAATGAAAATGCGCCGACAGCTCCTGGATGCGGCGGTTGTACCGTTAGTGTCCTCAGGAGTGTGTATTTGAAGGACAATTCAACGATCAACTATGCTCAGGTTTCCAAGACATTTGCCAGTCAAACGGGAGCGGTCATTGCTCAATGGAATTTCAAGGATGGCAGTGATGTGGCCGGTGACAGGTTCCAATTGAGGAGCGGAAATACAGTAGCGGCATCTGTATATATGAATGGATCCGGTAATTTGATGGCAGACGGTACAGCAATTCAGAAGGTATCCCCGAATACATGGTATAATATAAAGCTGGCAGCAAATCCTGATATAGATAAGTATGACATATATGTTAACCAAATTTTAATGGCGTCAGGGATAGCATTTACAACACCGGTAACCAGCCTGGACAATGTTAGCTTCCAGACAGGGGCGGCCAACCAGAACTCAATGTTTATAGACGATGTACGGGTGATTTGGGCCAGCAATAACCTCAAAGGACTTATTTTAAGTGCAGGTTCGTTGACACCTAATTTTGACCCGAACGTAACCTCCTATACTTTGCGTGTTAGCAACAATGTTTCCAGAACCACAGTAACGGCCAGCGTATACGACGGCGGTGCAAGTGTTAAAATTAACGATAATCCTGCAGCCACCGAAGTTGCATCTGAGGCCATAGCATTAGGTGTTGGACACACTGCCATTCCGATAGTGGTAACAGCACAGGACGGCAGCCAAAAGACGTACAATATCGATGTTATCAGGGCTCCATCAAGTTCTGGCAGATCGCGCCACTCAAATACATCATCTGCGAGCAGCTCCGCAACTGCACCGGTGCCCACTGAAACACCTGCACCAACAGCAACAGCAACACCCGCACCAACAGCAACACCGGCACAATCTTCGTCTAACTTAGGTGATGTAAAGAGCCATTGGGCGGAGGCTGCTATCAACAAATTGGTAACCTTGGGAGCCGTTAGCGGATATGGAGATGGAAGCTTCAAACCAAATAACAACATCACCCGAGCGGAGTTTATCACCATACTGGTAAAAGCATTCAAACTGGAAGATAAAGCAGGGAAGACCTTTACAGATACCGCTAACCACTGGGCGAAGGATTACATATCCATAGCGACCGCTAACGGTATTGCAGGCGGTTATAACGATTCCACTTTTGGCCCCGATGACCTTATTACCCGTGAGCAGATGGCCGTCATGATCTACTATGTTGTGAAGCCTTCCGGGGTAAGCAGTGATTCGCAGTTTTCCGATGAATCCGCTCTCTCCTCCTGGGCCAAAGCAGCCGTAGAAGCAGCCAAGAAGAACGGAATCATTGAAGGATATTCCGACGGAAGCTTCAAACCTCAGGCAAATGCAACGAGAGCAGAGGCAGTGACGATTATTGTGAAGGCACTGGGATTAAACAAATAGGTATTGCGGCCTTGGTCCTGAATCCATCGGATCGAGGCCGTTTAATTTTTCCTGTAATTGCTCATTATTGCAAAGATATAGTTATCAATGTCGTAAATAGAACGATTTCATATTGAAGCGGTAGAGCGGATAAAGCTCTCCGTTTCTATTTTTTTTATCGACAAATCCAACAATATATATCTAAATCCTCTTTTTATTCGTCAATTTGTTGCATTAAGCGGTGGATTGGAGAACTAGGGTGTTGAAACCGGCTATAGATGCCCGTTATTCTTGAGTCAAACAGAAGTGGAGGAGTCAGATAGAGATGAAACCAGTCACATTATCTAACCATCAAGAAGCGCTTGTTGCGAAAAAGTCCTCCGGCGTATTAGACCATCTAAGAAAGCATTGGATGCTTTATTCGATGGCACTGCCGGGAATCGTCTTCTTTATTATGTTCCGGTATATCCCTTTGCTCGGATCTGTCATTGCGTTTCAGGATTATCAGATCCTCAATGGCATATTCAAGAGTCCCTGGGTGGGTTGGGCAAATTTTGAGTACATCTTTCGTTACCCGGATTTCCTGAATGTGCTAAAGAACACAATCCTAATAAGTACTTATCAATTGTTGTTCGGATTTCCGGCTCCCATTATTCTTGCCGTTCTGTTAAACGAAATTCGACTCATGGTCTTTAAACGTTTTCTGCAAACTTTCTTTTACCTCCCGCACTTCTTGTCTTGGGTCATCATAGCCGGATTGGTTTTCGAATTACTCTCGCTCCATGGCATCGTAAACAGCATAAGGCATCTGTTAGGCGCCGAGCCTATTTTGTACATGCAGAAATCCGAGTATTTCAAAGGAATCGTTGTCGCTTCTGCGATTTGGCGGGAGACCGGATGGAGCGCCATTATTTATCTGGCAGCTATCGCAGGCATCAATCCCAGCTTGTATGAAGCGGCAACCATGGATGGAGCCGGCAAGATAAGACAAATCGTAAGCATCACACTGCCCTCCTTGATCCCGACGATTATGGTTTTATTTCTTTTAAAGATCGGATCATTCCTTGAGCTCGGATTTGAGCAAGTGTATGTGTTTCTCACTCCAATGACGAATTCGACCGGGGACATTATCGATACGTATGTATACCGGGTGGGGGCATTAGGCGGACAATACAGCATTACAACCGCAATCGGATTATTCCAGTCGGTCATTGGTTTCATCTTGCTATGGTCCTTCAACAAGTTATCCAACAAAACAACAGGACAGGGGTTGTGGTAAATGAAGACGAGTTTTGGGGAGCGTGTCTTCTCAAGTGCAAACTACATCATACTAGCTTTGTTATCATTGACGATGCTATTTCCGATTGTCCATGTAGCTGCAATTTCTCTTAGCTCTAAAGTTGCGGCAGAGGGAAGACAAGTATTTTTATGGCCAGTTGACTTTAATATTTCGGCATGGAAGCATATCTTAACTCGCACTGATTTGTGGCAATCGTTTGGTGTTAATGTATTTGTTACCATTGTCGGAACTGTTGTTGGATTGTTTCTAACTTGTCTATTGGCTTATCCTCTGACGAAGAAAGCATTCGTGATTCGGAAAATTGTATTATTAGCTGTCATTTTAACGATGATCTTCAAGCCACCGATGATACCTTACTTTCTTGTCTTGAAGAGTTACGGATTTTATAACAGCATGCTTGCTTTGATCATCCCGAGTCTTATTCATGTGTTTAATTTAATGCTTGTCGTAACTTTCTTCAGACAATTGCCCCACGAGCTTGAGGAAGCGGCACATATGGACGGTGCACATGCCTATCAGATTCTGCTGCAAGTTGTTATGCCGTTATCCAAACCTGTACTGGCAACGGTTGGATTATTTATGGCTGTCTCTTACTGGAATCTATTTTACCATGCGGTTCTCTTCATTACGGATAAAAAGTTGTATCCCTTGCAATTAAAGCTGAGGGAGTTCATCACGGAATCGGAAGGTCTTGTCGACATCCGGGTTGCAGGGACGCTTGAGTATAACACGCAGACGATCGAGTCTGCTGCGATTATCGTTGCTACAATTCCCATCATTCTGGTGTATCCGTTCATTCAAAAATATTTTGTTAAAGGCGCAACGCTCGGCTCAGTGAAGGAATGATATTAGGCTTAAAGCTTAATATATAAATTAATGCGAAACGAAAGGGGTCGGAAACATGGCAATACAATCAACAACGAAACGTATGGTCGCAATGTTAACGGCAGGATCATTGCTAGCCTTAACAGCGGCAGGCTGTACAACCACAAGTTCAGGTGAAAGTGACAAAGCAGCTGGAAATGCTTCCGAGACTGAACAGAACAAGGGAATCAAGACAGTCAGCATCCTCATGTATAGCGATTATGGGAAAATGCCCGGGCCAAGCGATAAACAGATTCAATACGTTACGGAGAAAACAGGGATTTCAATCAAAGCGGAAACGCTGCCATGGAATGGCGGTACCGACTTTACGAAAGGATTAAACGTCAAGATGGCGGCAAATGAACTTCCGGATTTGTTCCTGCCTAAGGGAGTTGAAGATACGCTGCTGAAGCAAGGCGCTTTGCTTGCCCTGGATGATCTGCTGCCAAAGTATGCGCCTACTTTGTATCAGACCATCCCCAAGGATGTATGGGATTCCATACGTGCTAACTCTCCGGATGGAAAAATCTATTTCATACCTAGAGTCAATTTGTACCCAAGGTACACTTCACTGATTCGCAAAGATTGGTTGGACAAGGTAAACCTGAAGGTTCCGACAACGAAGGACGAATATGTTGCCGTCCTGAAGGCATTCCGCGATCAAGATCCCAATGGCAACGGCAAAGCGGACGAGATTCCGACCAGCGGAAGGGAACTTGGGCGTTGGATGGATCAATTGTTTCTGATGTATGGCGTTGCAACGATCGAAGGTTACCCGGTTTGGGATGTATACAACAATGAACTGACCTATTCGGCAGTAACTTCGAATATGAAAGAAGCCATTAAATTTGCCCACGAGCTTTACAAAGAAAAATTGCTGGATAATGAAACGTTCTTGAATAAAGAACAGACTTGGAAAGCAAAGGTCCAGCAAGACAAGATCGGAAGCTGGTACCATGTCACGGATGGTATCCAAAAATTCTTCAACGAAAATTTGTCTAAAGTGAATCCGAATGCCAATATTGTCGGTATGGCCGTGCCCAAGGTGGACGGGTTCCAAGGCTTTACTCCGAATTGGCAAATCAACAGTATGCAATGGGCTATTCCAAAATCGTCCAAAAACGCTGTGGAAGCGATGAAGCTCCTGGAGTTTTATGCGAAACCCGAGAATCGTGACTTTGTTCTTTTCGGAATCGAAGGCGAGCATCATGAAGTAAAGGATGGCAAGAAAAAACTGTTGCCGGTAAGTCCGGATATGACCTATTTGATCGGAAGCGAATTATACCCGATTATTACAAAAGAGCAGATCACGAAAACAATTCAGGATTCATACGAACCTAAGATTGCCCAGATGATGATTGACGCGATGACGGTTGCGGAAAAAGACGGGAAGACGATCGCAGGCAATGGAATTCCTACTTCGATCTATGACGGTTACCCCGATATCCAGGCGCATAAGCTTTACCAAGAATATATGTCGAAGATTATTGTCGGTGACTGGCCGATCGAGAAATTTGACGAATTCGTTCAAAAATGGAAAAGCAGCGGCGGAGACGAAGTAACGAAGCGAGCGCGCGAGTGGTATGCAAAGAAGAAGAAATAAGAAATAGGACGGAGCCCTATAAAACTGGGGCTCTTGTCCGTTATTACAAGGAAGGATGATACCGTGAGCAATCGTCTAAAGGAAGTGCTGGAAGGGCAGGAACATAACTATATCCTGCCTTTTCTGTGGCAGCATGGAGAAGAAGAGCAGGTGATTCGGGAAGAGATGGCCCGCGTTCATGAAGCCGGGATTGGAGCCGTTTGCATCGAAGCCCGGCCTCATCCGGATTTTCTCGGGCCGAAATGGTGGACGGATATGGACATCATTATGGATGAAGCCCGAAAGCGCGGCATGAAGGTTTGGCTGCTGGATGACGATCATTTTCCAACGGGACATGCGGCAGGCAAGGTGAAGGAGGCTCCGGAAGAGCTTCATCGCAAGTTTTTGGGCGAACGTTATATCGATACCGTCGGTCCTGCGCAAGGGACATCTCTGCTGCTGGATACTTTGCTGATGAGCGGGCTTCGGCCGACCATCTCTCATCCGCAAAAAGCGAGCGGCAAAAATAAGCTGATTTCCGTTGTCGCGGTCCGCCGAAATCCGGCTGATGGATCGTTGACGGGTGACAGTATCGACATCACCGAACTTGTGCATGACGGCATCCTTTATTGGGATATCCCTGAAGGGTATTGGCGAGTCTTTATTATTTCGGAAAATAAGGATGGCGGCAGCCAGCAGCAGGAAGATTATTTGAACCCGCTGGATCGGGATTCCGTACGTATTCTGATCGATACGGTTTATGAGACGGTTTATGAACGATATAAGGCCGATTTCGGAAAGACGTTTGCCGGATTTTTCTCGGATGAACCCGGATTTTACAATGATAAGACGACCTTTGATTTCAATTCGAAGCCTGGAAAACAGGGAGTGCCGCTTCCCTGGAGCAGGGAAATGCCGGACTTGCTTGAGCAGGCGCTCGGTGAAGACTACCGGAAGCAGCTGTATCTCCTCTGGCATGATGCGGGAGAACAGTCGAATATCGTCCGGTACGCCTATATGAATATCGTCAGCAAGCTCTACGCGGAAAACTTCTGCAGCCAAATCGGAGCATGGTGCCGAGCCCGTGGAGTAGAATACATCGGACACGTACTTGAAGATAACAACGTTCACGCCAGGCTTGGCCCCGGGACCGGACACTTCTTCCGCTCGCTCTGGGGACAAGACATGTCGGGCATCGATGTGGTGCTGTGGCAAATCGTTCCCGGCTTCGATGAAATGTCTTTCCGCCAACCGACGAGTGGTGAGACGGATAGTGAATTTTACCACTATGGCCTCGCCAAGCTTGGCGTGTCTCTTGGACACATCGATCCGAAAAAACGGGGCCGGACGATGTGTGAAGTATATGGGGCGTATGGCTGGGCGGAAGGCCTCAAGCTGATGAAATGGATCACCGACCATATGCTCGTTCGCGGGGTCAATTATTTTGTCCCGCATGCCTTTACTCAGAAAGCATTTCCGGATCCGGATTGTCCGCCGCATATGTATGCGAGCGGGAAAAATCCGCAGTACCGCCACTATAAGCATTTAAATCGATATATGAATCGGATCAGCCACCTGATTTCGGGCGGAAGGCATGTGGCGACCGCAGCCGTTCTATATCATGCCGAAGCCGAATGGTCCGGGGAATCGATGTATTTTCACAAGCCCGTGAAAAAATTGATGCAGCATCAGATCGACTGCGACGTTCTTCCCGTCGATGTTCTTGTGGAAACGGCGAGCGTGAAAGCCGGCAAGCTGCACGTCAATCGCGAGGATTACGAGTGCCTGATCGTGCCTTATGCAGAAGCGCTTCCGGCGGCGATGGTTCGGCGTTTGCTCCACTTTGCCGAACAAGGAATAGCCGTTCGCTTTGTTGACGGGCTGCCGCTGCGGTCGAGCGAGGGCGATGATATTTCTGCCGAACTGTCCAGTCTTGCCAATCACCGGAATGTTAAACTTGCAGCCTTGGACAAGCTGGCGCAAGAGCTTATTGCAGACGGACATTACGATATTAGAGTCGAAAAATACGAACCGTATCTTCGGAATTATCATTATGCTCATAAAAATTTGGATGTTTTTATGTTCTTTAATGAACATCCGCATCAAACCATTCATACGGAGATTGTTTTGCCTATCGAAGGTGATGTATATGCATATGACGCCTTTCTGAATCGGTTGATCGGATTGAATGTAAAAAAGGTGAACGGCGCGAACAAGGTGCAGCTTGATCTCCATCCGTACGAATCCGTCGTCCTGCTCCATGGCCCCGATCTCGAAGGTTATACCGCGCCGCCGAGGTATACGATTTCTTCGGATATTGAGCTGAAAGGCGAATGGACGGTTTCGACCGCCGATGCCGAACATTATCCTCAATTCGAAGAATGGGGAAAGCTGACGAATTTAACGAATATGAGCGGCCCTGATTATTTGCCACGATTTACAGGAACTTTCCGTTATGAAACGGAATTTGAATGGAACGGACCGGCGAACCAAGCTCATCTTGATTTAGGTGAAGTGTATGAAACGGCGGAAGTATGGATGAACGGTGAACATGCAGGGGTACGCATCTGTCCTCCTTACCGCTTGGAAATCAACGGCCTTATACGGAAGGGCAAAAACAAGCTTGTCATTGAAGTGACGAATACGCTCGCGAAAGATCAGCGGGACTTCCTGTCGGCTTTTGCGCAGCAGGAACCAAGCGGACTCATAGGCCCCATCCGGGTGATCGGTATACTGGAAAATTGAGAGGAGACTTCACACTCGTACCATGAAGTTTGAGTTTGTTCCTGCCCGGGCAGTTGCGAAAAAGCAAAACCACCGTTGCAGCAGTTTTTATACTAACTGTAGTAACGGTGGTTTTTTCATTTGCTCGGATTATCCGCAGGAGCAGTTCAGCACCGGCTTGCGCGCGGCAAGCGCTTCGTCCATGGGGGTGACGACGGACGACGAATCTTGCACTCATATCTTTATAATAATTTGTGGCAATAGTTGACAACTTTCAAATGAGCTGTTATATTTTAAACAAACGTTTAATTAAAACAAATGTTTATTTAAAGAAAGAGGAGTGGAGAAACCATGCAACAAACGATTCAAGCTTTTTTGAAAAAACCGACGACAATCATCGGCATCGTGACCGCGCTGATGTTCCAGATTATTTTCAGCGTCATCTGGATGACCGGTTACGCCGGAGTGAGCGACCGCACGAATCAGCTTCGCATCGCCGTCGTAAACGAGGATGCGGGCATGGGCAAGAAGGTGGCGGATAACCTGGCCGCGAGCCTGCCGTTTGCCGTGCAGCCGGAAAGCAGCCTGGAGCAGGCGAAGGCGAAACTGGAAGCCCGTGAGGTGCAGATGGTTATGCATATTCCGCAAAACTTCTCCAAAGCGCTGCAAACGCCGGGCGAGAAAGCCCCGATCGAATATGCGATCAACGAATCGAACCCGTCGCTGATCAAAAGCATCATGCAAAGCGTAGCAAGCGGCGTTACGGCAACGGTCAACAAAGAGGCGGTCGCGCAGGGCGCTCAGGCGGTTTTGACGCAGGCGAACGTTCCGGCCCAGCAGGCTCAGGGCATGGCGCAAGGTTTGGCGGAAAAGGTCGTTTCGGATTTCCAATTTTCGAATACCGTTAAGGGGACGGCCAACCAGATGATCCCGATGATGCTTGTGCTCGCATCTTTTGTGGGCGCGATGATCATGGGCATGAACGTGCATCAATCGTCGATCATGCTGGGTGGCTCCGTCGGCAAATGGCAGAAGTTCGCAGCCCGTGCGGTCATTAACATCGTATCCGCCTTCGCGATTGCGCTCGTCGGATCTGCGTTCGTGCTTGCTCTCGGCGGCCAAACCGTCACCGGATTTCTTTCGCTGTGGCTGTTCGAATCGCTGTTTTTGCTGACGTTTATGTTTTTCTCGCAAATGTTTCTGATGATCTTCGGCAACGCCGGCATGCTGTTTAACATTACGATGCTGTCGGTTCAGCTTGTATCCTCTGGCGCGATGGTCCCCCGCGAGCTGCTTTCCGGATTTTACAGAGGAATCAGCGAATATTTGCCCGCGACTTATGCGGTGGAGGGACTGATGAATCTGCTCTTCGGCGGCCCTTCCGTGCAAAGCAGCGTATGGGCGCTCATTGTTATCATGCTGACGGCGATCGCCGTTGCGGCGGCGGCAACCGGACTGCGCAGGCAGCGTCAGGCGGTGCCTGCTGTGCAGCCGGCCAAAGCGTAGGGGCTGAATCCGCTTGCATACGTTCCGGCGAACAAGCATAATGGATGTAACGATACCGGCTACCGTTAAGGAATAAGCGCGAAAGTAAGGGGATTGTTATGGCACTGAACGAGTCAGACATCAAACAACGGATTTTGCTGGCCGCGAAGAAGCTGTTTGCGGAGCATGGCTTTGACGGAACGAGCGTCAGGCAAATTTGCGAGGAAGCCGGAGCGAATGTCGCTCTGGTTTCCTATCATTTCGGCGGTAAGGAAAAGGTGTATCAAGCAGTACTGGAGCGATTTTTCAAGGAGAACACGATCGACCGGCTCAGCGAGGTGCCGGACGAACCGGTGGCCGGACTTAAGCTGCTGCTGGGCGAGGTGGTTTTATTTAGCCTCAAGGATCCCGAAATCAGCACAATTATAGAGCGGGCCCATCTGTCGAATTCCTCCCGGGCGGAGTATATGAAGATCTACACGCTGCCGCTGTGGAAAAAGGTGAGGGATCTTTTGGAGAAGGGAAGGGAGCAAGGCTTGTTTCGGTTCGAGTCGCTTGACGGAGCGCTTGTGATCATGATGGGCGTGGCATTGTCACACAAAAAAATAAATGGCATCGCTTCGTTGCTGCAGGATCGGGACAAGCTGATCGAGCAATATCCCGATCTGATTTGGCAGGTCATTTCCAAGGCATTACAAATACCTACCGAGGAGGAACAATCATGAATCCGGTCGTTCAGCTGCTGCAGGGCCACCGTTCCATTCGCAAGTTTACGCAGCAAAACATAGATCGAGAGCAGATTGAGGCTATCGTCCGTTCGGCGCAGATGGCTTCCACCTCGAGCAACGTCCAGGCCTACAGCATCATCGGCGTGACGGATCAGGCGATGAAAGACGAGCTGGCCGCGCTCAGCGGAATGGCGTATGTTGCAAGTTGTCCGCTGTTTTTGGTATGGTGCGCGGATCTGCACCGGCTGCGGCTCGCCTGCGAAAAGCAGCAAACGGAGATGGTGCACGGGCTGCTGGAAAACTTTATCGTCGCCACGGTCGATGCGGCGCTGGCTTCGCAAAACGCTGCAATTGCCGCGGAATCGATGGGCCTCGGCATCGTGTACATCGGCAGCCTTCGCAACAAGCCCCTTGAGGTTAGCCGTCTGCTGAAGCTGCCCGAGCTGGTGTACCCGGTGTTCGGCATGTGCGTCGGTTACCCGGATCAGGAGCCGTCCGTGAGGCCCCGTCTGCCGATGGCTGCGGTATATCACGAAAATACGTATAACGATGAGCGGTACGGTGAAGCGCTGGACGTCTACGACGAAACGATGAAGCAGTATTACTTGGAGCGAACGGGAGGTAAAAAGAGTACGACCTGGACTCAGGAGATGGCCGCCAAATACGAAAAGGCGGTACGGGCCCATATGCGCTCGTTTATCGAAGAGATGGGATTCAGGCTCGATTAAATCGCTGCGTAAGCTCCGGCGGAGCCTCCGCCGGCAGCGTGATCTCTACCGTCGTCCCGATGCCGGGTTTGCTGTGGATCAAGAGATGGCCGCGGTGGGCTTCGATGATTTTGATGCTGACCATCAAGCCGAGGCCCGTTCCTTTCTCCTTGGTCGTATAGACAGGCTCTCCCAGCTTCTCGATTCTGCTCTTGTCCATCCCGACGCCCTCGTCCTGAAAACGGATTTTAATCGCCTCCTCCTTGGCATCCTTCTGCAGCGCAACCGTAACGACCCCGCCGGAAGGCATCGCCTCGATCGCATTTTTCAAAACATGAACGAACACCTGCTTCAAACGTCCTTCATCCATCCAAATGTCAGGCAGTTCCGCGGCCGGAAAAAAACGAAACTCCACGTTATAAAGCAGCGCTTCCGGCTCCATCAGCACAAGTGTGCTCTCCAGAACGGCGGCCAATCTTTTCGGGCGAAAATCGACGATTCGCGGGTTGGCCACGAATAAAAATTCGTTCACGATAAACTCGATTCTTTCCAGCTCCCCCAGCATAATATCGACGTAATCCGGGGGTGTTTCTTTTTTGGTGCGCAGCAGCTGGGAAAATCCTTTTAACGCCGTGAGCGGGTTGCGGATTTCGTGGGCGACGCCAGCGGCGAGCTGACCGACGACGGAGAGTCGTTCCGCCTTGGCGAGCAGCTCTTCGGTTTTCTTTTTGTCGGTAATATCCCGGAACGTAACGACGGTGCCGAGAATTTGGCGGGTGTGCGGCTCTGTCACGGGAATGACCCTGCATTCGACGGGAACCAGAGTGCCGTCCTTACGCAAAAACAGCTCTTTTGGCAAAACGCGGTAGTCCTCGCTGCAAATAGCGCGGTACAGCCCATTTTCCTCTGCGGGACGGGGGGGATTGTCCGCTTTCGTAGGCTGGAGCAATTCGTGAATCGGCCTGCCGAGCACATCTTCCGTGCTGTAGCCGGTCATGTTTTCGGCAGCTTCATTCCAAAAAATCGCATTCCGCTTCGCATCGATTCCGCATGCTCCGTCGGCGATGGAATGAAGCAGCATTAAATTTTCCGTGCGCAGCCGGCAGACCGTGCGATCGCTCCGCTCGTTAAGCCGAAAACAAACATACGGCAGCGCGCCGAATATGGCGATCAGCAAAAGTGCGATGGCCGGTTCGAGAGGATGTACGGCAGTGGAACTACGCTTCAGGAGCAATACGAAGAGGTCCGTTACGGCCAAAACGATGCCGATGCCGCAAAAGGCAGCCGGCAAAACTGGCACCCGCTTCCAAAACGATCTCATGAGCGAAGGCTCCTTTTACAAAAATAACAACAGATCATTTAAACTTAGTTTAATAAAAAAACAATAAATCCGCCAGATTGTTCCAAAAAAAAATAAATAATTGATTTGTGGCGAAGCCGCTGCGAAATAGGCCGCTCGATTTCAGTTAAGCCTTATGGTATAATAAAATAGTGCAACAGGCCTATCTCGATAATGGCAAACCGGACGAAAGTTTGGGGCGCAAAGCTACAGGGACTACGGTGAAAACTATGTCAGCCAGCTGCCGAAAGATGAGGATACGCCTCTCTTTTGGTTTTTGCCGGGGAAAAACATTTATTCGAATCATGGAGGCGTTTAAGGATGAATCACGACACAGCGCAGCTGCAGCAGGAGCTTCAGGAGTGTCTGGGCGAGGAAGTCGCCAGCGAGCTTGTTTACGGCTTGCAGCGGTTATCCCGGGAGGAGCTGCTCGGTCTCAGGGAATCGTTTGAGACGTTGGTTTCGTATTTGCAGAAACAAAGTTTGGTTTTGTCGAACGATTTTTGTTGAAACGGTCTGAAAAATATGGTAGCGTAATATTACAAATACATCCAGGAGCGGAAGAACCGCCCATTCACGTGATAAACGTGTTTGGGCGGTTTTTTGTTTTTTGCTCGGGAAATTGTATCGATGCCGATGATTGGGGGGAGGAGACTATGCCGCGATTGCAGCCGGGTGCCGTGCTGGCCGGGCGGTATCGAATGGTTCGCGTGCTCGGCGTCGGCGGCATGAGCACGGTATATTTGGCGGACGACCTGAAACTGAAGGGCAAGCGCTGGGCCGTGAAGGAGCAGCGGCATGACGCGAGGGATCTCGGCCGCATCAAGGCCGAAGCGGAGATGCTGGTCCGCCTCGATCATGTTCATCTGCCGCATATTGTCGACTTTTTTCCGCCGGATGCGGACGGATGCAGCTACCTGGTGATGGACTATATCGAGGGCATGACGCTGCTGGAATGGTTTGAGCGCTGCGGGAGGCAAGCGCCGGCGGAGCAGGTCGCCGCTTATGCTTTGCAGCTGTGTGAGCTGCTGCATTACTTGCATGAAGGGCGGCGCGAAGCGATCGTATATCGCGATTTGAAGCCGTCCAACGTCATGATTGACGGCAGCGGCCACGTCAAGCTGGTCGATTTCGGCATTGCCCGCAGCTACAAGGCGGACTCCGCCGCCGACACGATGCAGATCGGGACGATCGGCTTCGCCGCTCCCGAGCAGTTCAAGGGCGCGCAGACGGATGCGCGATCGGATCTGTATTCGCTTGGGGCGATGATGTACTTCCTGCTCAGCGGCGGACAGCACTATTACACGGCGCGCAAGAGCTTGAGGCATCTGAAGCCTTCGCTGCCGGAAGCGCTGTGCGCCGCCGTGGACAAGCTGCTGCGCGAGGATCCGGCCGAGCGGTTTCAGAGCGCGCGCGAAGCGAAGCGGGCGCTGGAGCGTTGGCGGCCGGGACCTGGCGGAAGCGATCCGGCGAGCCGCGCCGCACCCGCGGAGGCTGCGGCGGCGCCGAAGCTGATCGTCGTCGGCGCATTGTACGCAGGCGCGGGGGCGACGTTCACCGCCGTCGCGCTGTCCAAGGCGCTGGCGGCGGGGACCGGCGGCTGCGCGGTAATCGAGCGGAGCGCCGGCGAGCCCGAGCTGTTTGCGCAGCTGTTCGGGGAGAAACGCGCCCCTGGCGGCTACAGCTTTTATACCGACGAAGACGGAGGCGCGGGGCCGGTGTGGGAGGAGGACGGCATCGCCTGGTATCCGGCTCGTCCTGATGCGGGAGAGCGACCGGAGTGGGGCGCGGAGCGGCGTTTGCGGCTGTTTTACCGGATGAAGAAGCCGTTCATCGTGGCCGACATCGGCACGGACTGGCTGTCTCCGGAAGCCAAAGAGCTGATCGAAGAGGCGGATGCGGCGCTGGCGGTGTTCGACCCGCTTGTGTACAAGCTCGAGTCGCCCGAAGCCGCATTGCGGCTGAGCGAAATCCGCAGCCTGCGCGAGGCGGGGAAGCCGGTGCATTACATCGCCAACAAAGCGGTTCGCACCGGCGGGCGAAGCGAATGGCTTTCGCTCATGCCGGAGCCTGCTTCGTGCGTGCTGCCGGCGATCGATTTTGCCGCGGTCGTCGAGGCTTGCTGGCAGGGTGAGCTTGTTCACGACAAGCCGGAAATAAGCCGCCGGCTGGCTGCAGCCCTGCGGCCCTTGACGGCGCTCTGGCTGACGCCCAATTCGGGAGGAAAGCCGATCTGGCCGCGCTGGGCGGGCATTCCCCGGCTGTACGGGAAAATGGTGCGAAGCCGAACGTAAAAAGCGAATAGGAACTTGGGAGGGAGGAGGCAGATGGTTTACCGGTTGAGACAAGCCGCCTATTACATGCTTATTTTGCTCCTCTGCTTGTCCGGTCCGGCGGTGTTGGCCGCCTGGAAATGGTTTGTCGAGCCCAATTGGGGGACGGCGGATGCGGTTGTTGCGCTGAAGGCGGTGGAACGCGGCGCCAGGCTGGCGGAAACGGATGTCAAGCTGATGAAAATCCGCAAGGAAACACGCGTGGACGGAGCGGTGACAAGGTTGTCCGAGGCGCTTGGGAAAGAGACGACAAGATCGATTCGCGCCGGCGAGCAGTTAACTCCCGAGATGATCAATACGAAGCATCTGGTGCCGGGCAAAGACGAATGGAATATGCCGCTGCCGGCGGACTGGATATTTGGCAAGCCGCCGGGCAGCCTGCTGCGCGGGGACCGGATTTCGCTGCTGCTGATCGACAAGGAGGATGCCGGGAAAGCGGAAGGAAGAGCCGACGTTTCTCCGGACAAGCTGGAGCGGACGAACATTCCGCTGGAGGCGGAGGCCAAGCTGCAAAACATGACGGTCAGTTATGCGAAAGGAACGAACAATCAGGAGATCGCCCCTTCGGAGGATCGGAAAAAGCCGTCCGGCGCCGTCAGCTCGATCGAGGTCATCGCCACCGACGAGCAGAAGGAGATCATTCGCCGGTACGGCATGAAGGGATACCGTTTTCTTATAGTATACCGATAACGGAAAAAGAGGTTGGATGGGATGAAGCTGTGGCTGCTTGCGAACGATCCGCGTTTGGCGGAGATGCTGGAAAAAAGCGGCGATTTCGCCGCCGTGCTGGCGGTAACCGCGCAGACCGCCGGTTATGAGGACGGCGACGCGATGGTCGTCAGCGATGCGATAATGGACATTCAGGCGATGATGGAGCTGCGAAGCCGGCACGAGCGGGCGAAGCTCGTCTACTTGCTGAGCAATCGCAGCGACAGTCGTGAGCTGATGCGGGTGCAAAGCCTGTGCGCGGCGCACCGGATCGATTTTGTTCCGCCGCTGCTGGCAGCGGAGCAGGTGGCCCGGGAGGTGTCCGCCGCCTGCTTGGGCAGGACAGCGGACACCTCCCGCGTCATTGCCGGCGTTGCCGCGCTGCCGCAAACCGGGCTGACTTCGAGCCTGCTGCTCCTGGGAGTCCGGCTCGGCGCGCTGACGGGCATCCGCGTCGGCATTCTCGGTCTGAACGGCTGGAATCCGGGCGACAGCGGGATTCCCTATAACGGCAAATACTTCGACGAAATTTGGGGTTCCCTTCAGGGAAAGCAGCTGCGCCCCGACGATTTGCTGCGGCATATGCAGCGTATTTCGCCCGAGGTGCATTATTTGGCCGGAAACCGCGATTTGAAAAAGCTGTATTACTACCAAACGGAAGGCGTGTCCTGGCTCATATCCGCAGCGAAGCAGCAGTTCGATATGGTGCTGATCGATGCGGGCGCATACCTCGACCACGCGCTAGCCGCTCAGAGCATATATGAAAGCGATCTGCTGCTCGTGCAGCTGAACCAGAGCAGGCAGGCCGGGGAGCAGTGGAGCCGGGTCAGGGAGCAAATTTTGCGGCCCGTATTCCATTATGCGGAGGATAAAAGCATGCTGGTTTTTAACAAAATGCTCGCCGGTCCGGAGCTGGAAAACGCGCGTCAGCTTGCGAAGCAATGGGGGCTGCCGTATATGGCAAGCCTGCCGTACGTCCCGGATTTTTACCGAAGCGAAGCTGAACAAAAGCTGCTGGAGCTGGCGGATGAAGGCTACACAGCCGAGATCGGCAAAGCGTGCCGGGCGCTCATGCAGTTTTACGGCTTGCCCCGCCGCGAGCCTTCGTCCAAGAGCATGGAGAGGAGGAAGGAGGCGGCGTGGCTTCGTCTGCCCCGGTGGCTTCGTGCGGAAGGAGGAACAGCGTTCAAATGAGCGGCAAATTTCATATCGCCCAGTTTCATGGGACAAAGGAGGAGATGAGGCAGGAAAGGGCGGCAGCCGAAGTCATGGCCGAATCCGGCGCTGCGGACCTTACCGCAGCCGGAAACGCCTCGTCTGCGGTAAGGTCTACTGCCGCCGTTCCTGCAAGGTACGTCTCCGCTGAGGCGGGGAAGCCGTCCTTTGCGGACATTTGCCGCATATTCAAAGAAAACAGCGACCGCGAATTTGCCCGGCGCGCTCAGGCACAGAAGCGCATGGCGGGAGGAGATGCGGGCAAACCCGCCGTCGACGAGGCGGACGCGTTCGTGGAGTTGGAAAACCGCGCGATCATCGGCGTGCCGGAGACGGTGACGACGATCATGGAGCAGATCCAAACATTCGTCGATAACCACGGATACCAGGACGCCGATTTTCCCGAGCATTACCGGGATTTGCATCTGTTCGCGCGGGAGGAGCAGCGGTCGTATCTCAATATCACGCATGCGATTTTTCATGAAATATACGGCTTCAAGGCGCTGGCCTGCTGGCAAAAATACCCTGACAGCTACGCCGCGCAAATCATCGGCACGGCGATCTGGATTCATACCGGCGGGCGCCATGTACGGATGCCGTTCGCTTTTTCCTCCGTGCAGGAGGTGGAAAAAATGATTCGCTCCCTCACGCGGCAGAAGGAGGATGCGATCGTCAACCTGTACAACACGGTGCTCGAGATCGATTTGTACACCGGGGAGCGGGTGACGCTGACCGTGCGTCCCGACGTGAGGCACGATGTCGTGACGCTGCGGCGGTTTCTGATCGGCCGCGTTACCGTGGACGATCTGGGCGACGAGCGGCGGCGCACGATTCCTCAGGAGGCGGTGCCGCTGATCAAGGCGCTGTCGAAGACCCATTGCAATGTGATCATTGTCGGCCCGCCGGGAACCGGCAAATCCACGAGCCTGAAGGCGCTGCTGGCGGAGCGGGCGGACCATTACACCGGAGCGATCGTCGAAAAGCATTACGAGCTGGCGGCAAGCCGCGATTTTCCCGAGAAAAAGCTGATCGAGCGGGTGACCCGCGAAAGCACGTTTCACCATGCGATGGATCAGGTGCTTCGCTTTGACGTCGATTATGCGATTATCGGGGAAGTGCGGCGGGTCGAAGCGGAGGGCGCGATGCTTGCCTGCGAGCGGCTGATGAAAGGGTTCGGCAGCACGTTTCATACGTGGAAGCCGGAGACGATTCCGTCCCAGTTCGCGAGGATGATCGTAAGCCAAAACCCGGGTGCCCGGTTCGAAGAGGAGGAGAAACGGGTCGCGGAAAATATCGACATCGTCATCGAGCAGAGCCAGGACGCGACGCGGACGAAAAAAAGGTTCAAGAGCGTGCGGGAAATGCGGTATAACCGGCTGACCGGGGAGATCAGCACGCATGAGCTGATGCGCTGGAACGCGGATACGGACACATGGAGCTACCGGGCCGATTTGAGCGGCGGTTTGCTGCGGGAGATGCGCGACATCGACCGCTATTGGGCCGATATCGCCGTCAGCACGCTGGAGCGGCTTGAGGCGATGTCGCCGATTCCGCCGGAGGAAGGCGTGATCGTGTACAATCCCGCGGAGGCCGATCCGCAGTACCGGATCGCCCGGTCGCTGGAGCGTCTCGAACGGCTGATGCGGCCGGAACGGGCGGAACAGGGGAGCGGATAACACGTTCTCTATCCTCGGAAAAATGGGCACATCGGAAAAATAGAGGAACTGAGATGCGTTAAACCGGTTGGAAATGGCATGCGTACGGAACGAACAGACAAATAGATCACTTGAGTTCCGCTAATTTTCGAAAATACCCGAAATTGACCGGTTTAGCGAACGATAGTTCCGCTAAGGTCCCGTTTAAAGTGACGACATGACATTGGGCAATCGGAGGGAGGGCTGACGGTTGCTGTTCATCATCACGCAGTACGCGATACTTCTTGCAGCGGCGCTGCTGACGTGCCGGGGCATGTTTCTGGCGGCTCGGCCCCTGCTGCACCGACTGAAAACCCGGCTTGGTACCGACCGCCGCCACAGGGCCCGGATGAAGCATTTGCTCGAGCGGAAACGGCAGAATGCCGGCGCCCGCGGTTCGGCCGCAGCCTGGTTTGCGAAAGCGGAGCGCGAGCTCGAGCTCATGCTCAGGACGACGCAGGGGGACAAGTACGCCGCAGGTTCCGTGCAGAGCTTCCTGTTCATGGCTTTCTCGCTAGTGGCGACAGCGTTTTTGCTTGCCTTTTTCGCCTCGGGAAGCTTGCGTTTCAGTGCGTTTATGGCCGTGTTTTCCGTCTTCTGCCTTTGGGCCGGGTACCGCCTGAAGCTGCGCAAAATTCAAATCCAGGGAGGGTACGATCTGGCCGAGGCGGTCGGCATTCTTACGAGCAAATACAAGGTAAGCCGGGGCAACATGCGCAGTGCGCTGAGGGCGGCGAGCCAAGAGGTGAGCTCGCCGCTCATCCGGTACCATTTTATTCACATGGTGCGGGAGGAGATGAGCTACACAAGCCCGGCCGAAATGCAGCGGGCGGTGGAGGAATTTGTTTATGCCATCGATACTTCGTTTGCCAAACAATTGGGGCTGACGATTTTGAAAGGACTCGTTCGCGGCGAATTCGTGGAGAGCACCTTGAGCAACATCGACAAAAACATTCACAAAAACATCGACGTGCTGCGGGACGAAGGCGATTCGAGCAGCGAGGTGCTGCAGCTGAGCTGGCTTCATCTGATTTTATTTCCTCTTCTGATCGTATTTATGGTCATGTTTATGGGGCTCCAAAGCACGCTTCATTATCAGTTCGAAACGGAATCGGGAAGATATTGGCTGGCGGTCACGCTGCTCGTTATTTTCGCTTCGCTGCTCATGGCGGTTTGGTTTAAAAAGCCGCCGAACGATTACTAGACTTAAGCCAGAGGGGGGCTTCCGGGTTGGATCCGTATAAGCTCGGCGAGCTGCTTACCGGTTTTACCGTTTGTTTGTTTTATTTTTTGGCGGCGCTGCTCGTTTACCGGAGCGGAAAAAAATCGCGGCCGAAGGCGAGATGGGCGAGATTGCAAAACATGAGCCTGAAAAAATGGCTCGTTTCGCCGAGGGTGGATGCGATGTTTGAAGATTCCGGCTATCCGCTCAAGCTGTCCGCATACCGTTACCAGCTCATCCGTTACGGCATCGCAGCCGTATGGATCGTTAACAATGCGATTGATTTATGGCAAATGGGGGAGCCCGTCATTCCGATCATTTTGCTCAAAGCGGGTGGACCCGTCCTGTTTCTGCTGCTGACCAACACGAAATCGTCGGTCATCACCTATTTTGCGGGCAAATGGAAGGAAATTTACGACGGCGAAAAAAACCGCGAGCTGTTCATGGTGTACAACATGATCGTCGATGAGATGAAAGAGCAGAGACAGCGCAAGCTGAATTTGCTGTCGATGCTGACGAAGCTGCGCGACTATACGGTGCGCATCAAACCAGCGATCAACTGCGGGCTGCGCCGCTTTGACGAAGGGCTGCAGCCGGCGATGCAGGCGATGGCCGACGAGATCGGTACAAAGGAGGCGCACGAGCTCTGCAAGCTGCTGGCCGACCTGGAGCTGACCGAATCGGACGATGCGGCCGCCCTGGTCGAAGCGCGCGAGGAAAGCTACACGAATTTGCTGCGGGAAAACCGCCGGCGCCGCCGTAAATTTTTTGGCCATATCGCTTATGCGATCGCATTTATGCCGCTGCTTATTTATTTGTGGAACGCGCTGTACATGGCACAGCAGTATGTAACCGATTTGGCGAGGACGACGAATCAGCTCGGATAAGGCAAGGATGACGAATTTTTCGGGAGGGATACCGATGAAACCGGCATTGGAAAAATTTTTGATCATTGCGGCGACGCTGGCAGCGATCGGGCTGTTTATTTTTGTCGCGCTCTGGAACTCGATGAAGGAAAAGAAAACGCAGATGGACGACTTGTTCAACAATACCAACGTGCCCACGTCTTACTTTTACGGCAGCGGCCCCGGGGCGGATGGCGGGAATGTCCGGCTGATTGTCGGACTGCCGCATATCCGTTCGTCCGGCGGGGAGCTTTCGGGTTAAAAGAACGGGGGTGGGCACTTGAAAACGAGGTATAACGGCTGTCCCGCCGTCCCGGAGCCGGCGATCGCCGGTGAGGGGATGCTGCGGTTATGAAAGCGGCGCTGGTCGAAATGCTGACAGTGTATTCGCTGCTGCTGTTTTTGTTTCAGCCGGTGCTGCACGACATCTACTCCACCCGGGCGAACGCAGTGGAAATGGTGCTGGACAGCGCCATTCAAAAAGCGGCGAACGCGGAAAACGGGAGGTTTACGCCGGAAATTATCGATGGCATGAAGGAAACGCTCGCTCATACATTTCTGATCGATCCGGCCGGCATCGCCTTTGAAGGAACGACCGTGCTGACGCCGCGGGGAGAATACATTGAAGGCAAGCTGACCGTGGTCAGCACGCCGCGTTGGCTGTTTCGAAACATGTTCGGGGCGGCCGATCGGGATTCCGGGACGATCGTGCGCTACGCGAAGCAGATGAGCGAAGCGCCGGTTCGGTAGCGCGTTATGCACAGGGTACTGCTTGTTATGCTGATGGCCGGCATTTTCATATATGCGATGGGATTTGAGGCGGACCGGTATATCACGGAGGCGGTGCACAACCGGCTGAAATTTTCTTTGAACCGTTCGGCGCACGACGCCTCGCTGCAGGTCGACAAGCTGGCGCTGACCGAGGGGCGGATCGTGTTCGTCCGCTCGGGTGCACGGCACGCTTTTGAAGCGGGCCTCCGCGCAAATCTGGAGCTGCAGGATAACCTCTTCCCCCGGGCGGGGACGATGTTGGGCAAGCCGCCTGAAATCGTGTACGAGGATTACGTGGACGATGCGACGCCCGGCGTTCGATTTCCGTTCAGCTATGTGCGGCCGGAGCAAAACATTTATCAGGTGATCAAGGGTCCGGCGGTCATATACCGGGTGCGGGTGATGCTGCCCGGAACGAACCGTTTTTCCTATAACGGCTACGTGTATAAGACCGTCATATACGAATATCCGTTTTATTAACGTTCTCCATGCGAGGTGAGGTTCCAATGAAAATAGTCCGCCTGAAGCGGATGTGGAGCCGGCATCGGCCGCGGAGTGTCCGCGGAGCTCATTTTGCGCTCTGTTTGGCCGCTGCGGCGTTATGGCTGGCGGCATCGCCGCAGCCGGTGCGGGCCGCGCAGACGGCTCCGCCGCCACCCGGCGCGATCAAGATCGACAACCGGCTGACCGGCACCTCGGACACGGTGACGGTCACCCGGCTGTCTGCCGGCGACACGATCCGCGTGTACGCCGACGAAGCGGGCACGGTGCTGCTCGGCAGCAGCACCGTGCCCGGAGGAGCCGCGAGCGCCGCAGTCAGCGTCGCGCAGCTTGGGGCGGACGCCGGGCACGTCTACGTGACGGTGACGAGCCCGGCGTCCTCGGAGAGCCGGCGCACCGTCAAATCGTACGACGCCGAGCCGGTGTCGGTTGCGCCTTCGGCAGCGGCGATCACGGTCGTCAACTCGCCGCTCGGGACGGCGGACAAGGTGATCGTGAAGCGGCTGCGCAGCGGCGACACCGTGAGGGTGTACCGCGACAAGCTCGCGGCGGCGCCGCTTGGGGCCGCTTCCGCCGGCAGCACGGGTGCGGCGGAAGTGAGCATCGCGCAGCTCGGCAGCGGTGCGGGCGTGCTGTTTGTCACCGTCACCGAGACGGGCAAACGTGAGAGCGCCAAGGTTCAGAAGGGCTACGACGGCGAGGAGCAGACGCCGCCTCCGCCGCTGTCCGCGATCGACGTCGTCAACCGGATCGGCGGCACCGCCGATGCGGTGACGGTCAGCGGGCTGGCGCCGGGCGACGTGGTGAAAGTGTACGCCGACGAAGCAGCGGCGACCCCGCTTGGCAGCGCGACGGTCGGCTCCGGCGCCTCCGGCGCTTCCGTGCCGCTGGCGCAGCTCGGCGCGAACGCCGGGCGCGTCTACGTCACGGTGACGAGCGCCCCGAAGCCGGAAAGCCGCCGCGTCGCCAAGCTGTTCGCGACGGAGCCGGTCAGTCCGCCTCCGGCGGCGCCGCTCATCGCGGTCACCAACAATCCGGCCGGTACGGACGACACGGTGACCGTGAGCGGACTGACGCCCGGGGATACGGTCCGCGTGTACGCCGACGAAACGACGGCTTTCGAGCAAGCGTCGGCAGCGGTCGGCTCCGGCGAGACGGTAGCGGTCGCTCGAACCTCCCAGCTCAGCGGCAGCGGCGGCTATATTTACGTCAGCGTTACGAAGCCGGGGCAGCATGAGAGCGCCCGCGTGAAAAAGCCGCTTGACGCCGAAGAGGCGACGCCGGCCCCGGATGCGGCGAATATCCGCATCGTCAACAACGGCTCCGGCACGGCCGATACCGTTCAGGTGAACGGGCTGACGGCCGGAGACATCGTCCGCGTGTACGCCGACATGGCGGCGGCTGGCCCGCTCGGCAGCGCGGCGGTCGGCTCCGGCAGCACGCAGGCGTCGGTCAGCTTATCGCAGCTTGGCGGGACGGAAGGAGTCGTTTATGTCACCGTCACACGCTCGCCCAAAGCGGAAAGCCGCCGTACCGCCAAATCGTTCGCGAATGAGCGGCAGTCTGCTCCGCCGCAGCCTTTTCAAATCCGCATCGTCAATCATTGGGGTGGTTCGCCCGATACCGTCACCGTTAACGGTCTATCGCCCGGCGATGTGGTCAAGGTGTACGATTCGGCGGTGGCGACGGCAGAACGGGTCCGCGGCACAGTTGCTTCGGGAGGCGCCAGTACGGCGATGTCGGTAACGCAGCTTGGCGCGGGCGGAGGACAAGTGTACGTCACCGTCACGTCGCCCGGCAAAACGGAGAGCCGCCGCACCGTCAAAACGTTCGCCGCCGAAGACATCAGCACCGCACCGGACCGCAGCGCCATCGTCGTTAAAAACAATGCCGCAGGCATTTCCGACACGGTCACCGTCAGCGGTCTCGCTCCCGGGGATACGATCCGGCTTTATGCCGACGAATCCGCGGTCAGTGCGCTGGCCTCAGCAACCGTGCCTTCCGGCGCAACGACCGCCGAAGCTGCAGTCGGCCAGCTCGGAACGGGTTACGGCGCCGTTTACGTCACCGTGACGAGCCCCGGTCGCAAGGAGAGCGGCCGCATCCCGAAAATATTCGCGCCTGAGCCGGTCACCCAGGCTATATCCGCTTTGGCCGTCGAGGTGGCCAACAATGCCGGCGGCGCCCTGGATGAAATAACCGTGTACGGATTGCAGCCGGGCGATACGGTGCGGATATATGCGGACGAAGCGGCCTCCCAAATCATGAAAACAACGCTGAATCAGGATGCTTCCGCTGTCGTTCCTTCCGGGCGGACGAGCGTTGCGATCGGCTCGCTCCAGCTTGACTCGTCCGGCGGGGCCGTCTATATTACGGTGCAGTCCGCAGACAACCTGGAGAGTACCCGGGTGATGAAGGCGTACCCGGCGGAATAAAGGAGGATAACCATGAAGCCGAACATCGCCACATGGTATTTGAAGATCGCCGCCTGTTTCGCTCTTTTGCCGATCTTGCTGCTTATAACGCGTACCGTTTTCGCCAAACCGGAGCTGTCCGACATAAGCGGCCACTGGGCCGAACCGCTGATCATGCAGGCTGTCCGGCAGGGCTACGCCTCCGGTTATCCGGACGGCACCTTCGCCCCCGATCGCGCCGCCAGCAAGGCCGAATTCGCGGCGATGCTCGTCCAAGCGCTGTATATTCCGGTCGTGCGGACGGACGAAGACGGGGAGGACGGCGCATGGTTTCGGCCTTACATCCGTTCGTTGGCCGATCTGGGTTTGTACCTGCCCGGCGAAGTGGACGAACAAAGCTGGACGGACAGCATGTCCCGGGTGGAGATGGCGCGTCTTGCGGTTAGAGCCGCCCGCCTCGGAGGTGCGGCTGCGAACGGCCCCGGTGCGGCGGCGGAGACATATGTTGCAGCGGAAGGGGCGGAGACGCCGACTGCAGCGGGAGCCTTGAATGAACATGGTGCGGCAGCCCCCCTAAGCCTCAGCAAAACCGCGGATACGGCGGAAGACAATGCCGCGGATGAATGGATACGCGCCTCCGTCCGGCTCGGCATTTTGGAGGAAACCTCAGCAAACGGAGGTATGGCGCCGGGCCAGGCCGTTACCCGAGCTCAGGCGGTCGCCGTCATCGAGCGGCTGCTTCGCCTGGACGGGAGATCTGCTTCTGCTTTCCAGGGCGGCAGTTAAGCCGCCAAAGCGCATCAAATCGAGGATGGCGCGATCGTTTCGCAATCCGAGCGTTACAGCAGTACAGCAGCGGCAGACCAAGATTTCTATTCCACGTCTTGGTCCGCCGCCGGTTCATTTATTGGATTCACATTTACAAATAAAATACACCAGGCCGCTGCTTATGGCGCGTTCACACCAACATCCGAAGTTGTAAGCGGAGCCCGCACGATCGATGCCGTTGAATATTCGTCTGCCCCTACGTCGTTATTGGAACGGGCTTGGCCGTCCATGTCATCCGTGACGAATGCGTAGCTTCCTTTGGAGCCGTCGATCGCCGGGCTTGACGAGGCCAGCTTTTGCAGGCCGCTCACAGTTGTAAACTTAGGGTCGATATTGCGGATTTCGGAGGAGGATCTCGAAACGTTATCAATGGTGGACCCGTAACCGATGTTGCCCTCAAGAACAGTGTTGGTCGTCATTTTCTCGTTGTACAACGTACCTGTCGTATTCTTAACGATATTGTTGGCTACCCGGTTGTCAACCGGCGCATACGGATGGGTGCCGCCGATGATGACACCGGTCGTGCTGTTCACAATCGTATTGTTGGTGACCTGTACCCGGTATTCCCTCCAGTGCTTCGTAAGATCCGAGCTCGTATATTCCGTGCTGTCCGGCCCGCCGTCGAAATCGCCGCTGTCCAGTTGGATCGCATTGTCAGTCAGTTTCTCCATGTAATTGTTGTAAATTTTATGGTCGGTTCCGTAAATGCGAAAGCCGCCAACGCCCGCTTTCGATCCGTCCCCAAAGAAGAAGTTGCCGTAAAAGCTGTTATTATTGCCGTGGCGCGCCGTCACCTGTCCGTGGTTATTGCGGAAAGTGTTGTATCGTACGGTGTTATGACCGCTCTTTACGGATATAATTTCGTTCTCGGCGTCGCAGTTGACGAAAAGGTTGCGCTGAATGATGTTGTTACCGTCCGACATGGAAAGACCCGATAATCCGACGCGGATCGTTTCGCCGCCGTTCTCTGCCTGCGGAGCGGAGTCGTGGAAATAGTTGAGCTGAATGGTATTGTTCTGAACGACTTGGCCATTCGTGCCGTCCATGGAAATCATCTGCCCCAGATCGCGGCGCGGACCGAATTCGTTGCGGTCGATCTGGTTATGATGAGCGGTTCCGGTCAGCACGAGCCATTTTAGCGTCGTACCGTCTTCTTTCAGCGCAAATTTGCTGCGGGTAATCCGGATGTTATTTGAACTGTTAATGACGACAGCCGATTTTCCCGTATTTGTAAACGCAAGTCCGTCAATCGTGATGTAGGAGGAATTTGTGATGTTAAAGGAAGCTCCTCCGGAAATGACCGCTTTGCCTCTGTTTGCCGCTTTAATGGTTATTAGATTTGCCGACGTTCCGTTTTTGCCATTGATCGATATAGCGCTGCCGTTTGTGTAAGTGCCGTCGTCGAGCACGATCGTCGTTCCGGGCGCCGCGTTTGAAATCGCGGTGATCAGCTGACTGGTTGTGGAAACGTTTACAGTTGCGGCGGCCGCTGTTACCGGAAGCATAATGGAAATCAGGCACAGACATAAAGCAAGGATGATGGTTTGATTTTTCATACGTTAATTCGCTCCTTTTCATTTCGAATAGATTTCGGATGTATATTTCCGAAAAATTAACGTTTTCGTGCTCTCACCCCTTTCACGATAGTGAACCATACGATACAAACTGTTATTTTAAAGAACATGTAAATGATTACTAAATTATATTAAATCTGTATTATATTTTGCATAGAAAGAACTGACACATTTTTGTTCAGAATTAACATTTAAGAAATAAATTGGCTGGCGTTTCCATGCTTAATCCATTCCTTGCAGATTAATAGGAAATCCATATGTACGGAAGCGTCAAAAACTACTATGATAGAAGGGACGACCGATAGGAATATAGAACGAGAGCATCCGGGAGGTGAGACTCATGTTCGTTCTTAAGTCCATTGTCCGGCTGTGCCGTCCGTATTACGGGGTGCTTGCCATACTGCTGATCTGCATAGGACTGGAAACGGCTTACGGGGCGCTGTCGCCGCTTAGCTTTAAATATTTGATTGACGATGCTTTTCTCCCCAAAAATATCGATATGTTCCTGCTCGTGCTCGGATTGCTGCTGGGCGGCGGCGTGCTCTTCATCGCCTCGGGTGTGGTGAGCGACTATCTCTTATCCAAAATGAGCGAGAACATTTTATACGACCTGAGAACCCGATTGTTTACGCATATGACAAAGCAATCCCTCGACTTTTATGCGAATTTCGAGCAGGGCTCGCTGATGAGCCGGGTTACCTCGGATCTGATGACGGTGGATGGCGCCGTTTCGGGCACGGCACCGAGAACGATGAGGGAACTTCTCGGCCTTGCGATCGGGCTTTATTTGCTCACGGAGCTGAATTGGCAGCTCGCTTTAGCCATGGCCAGCGGGTTTATCCTGCTGTTTCTAAGCCCCAACCTGCTCCGCAAACGGGCCTCGGACAGCTCCGCCGCCTACAGGTCGGTGCAGGACGCTTATATCGGCGCCGTTGATGAGGTTCTCAAAGGCCACCGCGTCATCAAGGGGCTTCATTTGAAAGACTACATACTCGCAAGATTGGACCGGCATATGCGTTCCATGCTTGCGGCAGGCTTCAGAGTCACCTTTGCATTCTCGCTGCTCCATCGGATTCCGCTGACCGCATTTATGATGCTGAATGCAGGTGTCATCACGTTCGGCGGCTATCTCATTTTTCAGGACAAGCTGTCCATAGGGGCGTTTATTGCGTTCTATACCATTTTTCTTCAAGTCGGTCAATCCGTCGCTTCCTTTTCGCAGCTGGTTCCCAGTCTGATTCAGGCGGAGATCAGCTTCAGACGGATCGACGAGGTTCTGCGTTACGAGAGCAAAATGATCGCTGCCGACGGGAAGATCGGGCTTCATGCAATACGGGAAGCGATCGCCTTTAAGGAAGTGGAGTTCGGTTACGACGATCAGGCTTCGGTGATTCGCAATCTTTCGCTTCAGGTTCCGGCGGGCGGTCTTACGGCATTTGTCGGTCCGAGCGGCTCGGGAAAAAGCACGGCGCTTCAACTGCTGCTCCGGTTTTACGATCCGGTCCGAGGCGCGGTGACGGTGGACGGCAGCGACATTCGAAGCATTAACGAAGACGATTTTCGCAGGCTTACCGGAGTGGTGTTCCAGGATTCGTTTCTTTTTAATACGTCCATTCGTGAAAATATAGGGTTAGCCAGCGCCGGGGCAACGCCCGAGGAAATCGAGGAGGCGGCCAAAGCGGCGCAAATTCACGATTTCATTGCCGGAATGCCCGAGGGCTACGATACGGCCATTAAAGATTTCGGGGCGAACTTGTCCGGAGGACAACGGCAGCGCATCGCCATAGCGAGGGCGCTGGTGAAAAACCCGCAGCTGCTCGTGCTTGACGAGGTTACTTCGGCTCTCGATCCCGCCACGGAGGCGGAGATCAACGCGCTTATCGACAGTTTTCGAGGCAAAAGAACGATCGTTACGGTTACGCACCGGCTGTCATCGGTAACGACTGCGGATCGAATTGTCGTTTTCCGGAATGGGCATGCGGCCGAGATCGGTACGCATGAGGAGCTTATGCGGCTGAACGGCGTGTACCGGTCGATGTGGGACAAGCAGCACGGCTTCCAGCTGTCCGGCGACGGCTTTTCGGCCAAGGTGGAGAGCGGGCGGCTGTCGATGCTGCCCTTTTTCGCCGGCATTCCAGCGGAGCAGTTGGCGCCTGTTTCCTCGTTGTTCGTCACCGAAAGATACGATGCCGGACGGACAGTCATCCGCGAGCAGGAGGCCGGGGATAAATTTTACATCATTGTCCGGGGCAGCGTAGCCGTAACGAAAGGAACGGAACGCGTGGCCGTGCTGGAGGACGGCGATCATTTCGGCGAGATTGCGCTGCTGCGCAATATCCCGCGGACGGCGGGCATCACCACGATCAAGCCGACGGTGCTGCTCTCGCTGCAGCGGGAGCAGCTGCTCGAGTTAACCGGGAAGTATCCGGCTATTCGTCACGCACTGGAGCAATCGCTGGAGGAGCGGATGAAGTAATGGAGCCTTTCGCCACATTGGACCGACGTATCGCGTCTGCGGGCGTATAAGGCAAGGCGTGGTGGCGGAGGGTCTAATTAGCAAGACGTGTTGTCCGTGTGCAGCGGTTCCCGTTCTTCCTCTGTCGGCCGGTTGGCAGTTGTGATACAATATGAGCACATAACGGAAATCGATTTCATTCCGACTCGAACGGAAGGAACGAAGCCACTTGATGAAACGGCCGGCCCGCTATTATATCAAATTGGTTGTATGGTGCTTTATCGTTTCCTCGCTGCCCGTCATTTTGCTCGGTTTTTTTTCATATGCCAAATCGTCGGGCATCGTATTGCAGAAGGTGGCCGAGGAGAAGGCGCTCAATCTTCAGCAGACGCAGCTTAATGTGGAGCATACGCTGAAGGTGGTCGACCAGGCGGTAACTCATTTTCTCGGTTCGGGACTCGTAGGAGACGCTTTGAACGAACCGCTGCAACCGGATCAATATCAAATGTTCAACGAGCTGAAAACCGAAATGAACAGCCTTCAGCGGCTGGACAGCGGAATTGGCGACATGTATCTGATCAGCACGGCCGGCAACTGGCTCATTCACAACGAGGGGCTATTCCGGCTCGATGCCTGGTCTGCGGCCAACCCTGTGGTCAAATGGCCGGACCTCCCGCTTCCGTCCGCTTGGGTGACAGGAGGCGATTTGCCTTCCCCAAGTGCGGAGGACTGCGCGACGATTGTGAATCTGGTGAAAAAGCTGCCGCTAACCGCCTATAAAAGCAGCGGCATGGCCGTCGTGCAAATTCCGGCGTGCCGCCTCGGCCGTTTATTTTCGGCCGGCAGCGATCAGGAGGCCTTGGTCATTCTGGATGAGAATGGCGCGGGTGTTTTTCGCACGGGCTTCATCTCCGAAGGGCTGGAACCATCGCTGAAGCGGTCGTCGGCCCTTTTTTCGCCGGGAAGTTCCGGGGGGTTCGACTTGAACGTCGGCGACAGCCGGCTCGTCGTGACATACCGGAAGTCGGACTACAACGGATGGAGTTATTTTTCCGTCATCACCGCAGACCGTTTGACCGCGCCGGTGCGCGAAATCCGCTGGTTTACATTTTACATATGCCTGGGACTTCTGATCGTATTTATCGTCTTGTCCTGGTACGGGTCGAGGAGGCTGTACCGCCCGATTTACGATATTTACAGAAGTGTCGTCTCGCGCCAAAGGACCGGCACGGAGAAGCTGGTGGACGAAATTCAGTTCATCGGGGAGCAGGTTCATGCGCTGTTTGACACGAAACAGGAGCTGGAAAGCAAGCTGCGCAGCCACACGGAAACGCTTCGCGCCTTCTTCATGGCCAAGCTGTTTCTGGGCGGGATGAAAGAGGAGGAAATCGCGGAGCGGCTGGAGAGCTTCGGCATGCGCAGCGATTTTCCGGCGTTTTGCGTGCTGGCGCTGCAAATCGGCAGCTTGTCCGGCACGCGTTTTCAGGAAAAAGACTGCGATTTGCTGTTATTTTCCATCAATAACATAGTCGAAGAACTGCTGCCGGAGAACGTCAGACTTCAGCCGATCGTGCTCGGCCGGTTCCAGTTGACGGTGCTGAACGGCAGCGGGCAGTTGGACGGAGATGCGCTTGCGGCTGCCCGTACCATTCGGAATCAAATCAAGGACATGCTCGATGTGGACGTTAAAATCGGCATCAGCCGTACCGGCGCCCGTTGGTCGGAGCTCCCGGAAGCTTATGAGGAAGCGCTTGATTCGCTGAAACGGGGCTCTGCGCTTGGGGAAGCCGACATCGTGCGGTTTTCCGATTTGGGCGGGACTGAAGCGCTGCGTTTCAGTTATCCATATGCGCTGCAGGAGGAGCTGTTTGACGCAGTGAAGCTGCAGGACAAGCTGCAGGCGGAGCCGCTTTTGGAGCGGCTGGTGCAGGAAATTGTGCGTGGCAATGCCCATCCGTACGATGTGCAGTTCAACGCATTGCGGCTCTTGATGAACCTGCTCGGGCTTGCCGGCGTTTTCTCCATCCAGCTTTATACACCGATCGAGCAGCAATCGCTGTTCGATCAACTGTTCAAACTCGACATTGCCTCGGAAGGCGCGGAGTGGTTCCGGACCAAGCTGATCGCGCCGCTGATGGCACTTATCGACGAGCAGTCGGAAGCGCGTTATCTGGCGATTGCCAAGGAGCTCGTCAAAATCGTTCACGAGGAATACGATACGGATTTGACCATCGAATCGTGCGCCGACCGGCTCCACTACAATCCCGGCTATCTCAGTTCGATTTTCAAGAAAAGCATGGGTATTCCGTTCAGCGCCTATCTCGCTCAGCACCGCCATCAGCTCGCCCTCCGGTGGCTCCGGGAAACGGATATGACGATCAAGGAGATCGCGGAAAAGCTTCGTTACAACAACCCGCAAAACTTTATCCGCTCGTTCAAAAAAACGCAAGGAGTAAGCCCGGGCAAATTCCGCGAACTCGAAATACGGCAAAGTGCCGACGACGGACTTGCTTCGAAAGGGGGAGCCGGATGACCAAGCATCAATGGCCGGGACCCGGAAAAAAAGCTTGCGCGGCAGCCATCGCCTGCGCCATGCTGACCGGCTGTACGTTCGGATCCGGCGGCGCAAGCGGCCCTGGGGGCAGCATGAATACAGGCGACCTGAATGCCCGTCCGTCGATCAGCATGATGCTCGATTTAACGGACAGAGAACCGCCGAAGGATACGCTGATCCGGCCGCTGGAGGTATTGACGCAAACCCGGCTTGCCTTCAACTGGGTTCCGGACAACATTTACACCGATAAAATGGTGTCGGCCATCGCAACGGGAGCGGTCCCCAAAGTCATCCAGGTGAGAGCGGCCGATCTGAAGCACCCTGCGGTCGTTAACGGCGTGCAGGCCGGGCTGTTTTGGGAGATCGGCCCGCTGCTGGGGGAATATCCGCTCATCAACCGGTATATGAACAAGGCGATTGCGGCGAACAGCACCTATTTCGGCAAAATGTACGGTCTTTATCTGGAGCGTCCCCTTTCCCGTCAAGGCATACAGTACCGGAAGGATTGGCTTGACCGCCTCGGTCTGCCGGAGCCGAAGACCCTGGAAGATGTATATACCGTGCTTAAAGCGTTCACTTATAACGATCCTGACGGCAACGGCGAACAGGACACCTACGGACTGATTGACCGCAACGATCCGGTGTACGGCGCATTCAAAAACATCGCCACTTACTTCGGGACTCCTAACGGATGGGGGATGAAAGACGGCAAGCTGACTCCGGACTTTATGAGCGCAGAGTATATGAATGCGATGAAATTTATGAAGAAGCTGTACGACGAGAAGCTGATGAATCCCGATTTTACCGTCACGAGCAAAACGCAGCAGGAAAACCGCTTCATTGCCGGAGAGGCCGGAATGATGATCAGCAACGTGCTCGCCGCTTCCATCCAGAGCCGCCTGCAGGAGACGAACCCTGACGCGAAGGTCGAAATCCAAAACCGTATTCGCGGCCCGAAGGGGGAGCGGGCATGGGGCGGCACCGGCATCGGGGGACTGCTTCTTTTTCCGAAAGCGAGCGTTAAAACGGAGTCCGAACTGAAGCAGGTGCTCGCTTTTTTCGAAAAAACGCTGTCGAAGGACGTGAACAATTTAATCACCTACGGGATTAGGGACCGCCACTACAAGCAGTTGGATGCGGACACCATTTCCGTGCTGCCCGGAACGAAACGCCTGCGCGAGCAGGAAGTGGAGAGCTACGCCAATGCGCTTAGAACGTTCGATATTCAGTATTTGCGTCAGGGGCAGATCGGGGCTCTGCAGGAGAAAATAATCGGCATCATCAAGGACAACGACAGCATTGTCGTCGGCGACCCGACCGCTGCCTTCGTTTCCCGGACGCAAGCGGAAAAAGGGACCGGCCTTGCGGACATCGTCACCAATGCGACGTACGATTTTATTTTGGGCAGGCTGGATGAAGCCGGGTTCCGCCGGGAGCTGGAGAAGTGGCGCAAAGAAGGCGGCGACCTGATCATCGAGGAGATGAACAGGCAATATGCCGAATTGAACAAGTGAATAGACCGCTGGAAATGGACGAGTGAGAACCCCTTGTTTGGCTGGTAAAGAGCCGATAAGGGGTTTTTGTGCTGCGGGTTAAATTAAGCTGATCGCGGAAAGAGAAGCCGATCGGGTGTTATTGAGGCGGATGTACTTCTTTTAGCCTTGCATGACTGCAGGTTAAATAAAGTTCGTTACTCCAGCGCTGCCGGGCTGTTGGGTAATCATGGAACTTCAGCGGAAATGATTATAGCGGATGGCGGGAGCTGCCTGCATACTTAGGAATACGGTCAAGCCCGTTCAAGTATGCCGCGCGGTCCGGACTGCGTCAAGTATGGGAGGGATGTATAGGGAATTGTTATAAAGCGCTTTCAATGAGTCTGCTTCGCAAAATGACGATTGGGAGGAAACGTACGGCAATGAAACGCATGACAAGAATGAAAAAATGGATCAGCACCGCCATGGCCGCGCTGCTCGTGATCACCTCCGTGCCGCTGTACAGTGATACGGCACGCGCGGCGTTGACGGCGCCGGCAGGCTCTACGCTGCTGTTCGGCGAGGATTTTGAGGGTGCGTATGCGGATTCGGCCGCTTTGGCGGGTCCGGGGAGCGGGGCTGAAACAATCGCGGGGTTTACTTCGCTGCTGTCGGGCATCAATACGAGCGCCGATACGATTGCGATGACCACCGATGCGACGCTGAATTCCAAGGTGCTGAAATTCACGGAAAATAACGCTTCGTCTTCGGCGTTGGTCGGAGTTAAGAAAGCTTTTTCCGGAACGGGTATTTCCGCCGGGCAAATTACCGTAGAGTACGATTTTAATTTGTCCAATGTGACAAAAAACAGCTATTTGCTGCAGGTTTTGGATACAAACGACAAAGTTATCGCCGACATTCAAAACAAGAACAATCCATCCTCGATTCTTAGCAGCGGCTGCAGCGGTTCGGGCACCACCATCAGTTGGTATAGCGAAAGCAATACATTTTGTCCGTTCAGCGCTCCCGGCGGCGGTACGATGACCATTTCCAACAGCACATGGTATTATCTGAAGGCGGTATTGGATCTCGATAATCAGAAGGGAAGTTATTATTTGAGCACAACGGCTGCTCCATCGGCAGTCATCGGTCAATTGCTCAATCAACCTTTTAAGAATGCCACCGGCTCTACGGCGTTGAAAACGGTCCTGATTGCAACAAGAGGCGGAAACGGTACTCCGTGGACTTTATCCGTCGACAACATCCTCGTTTACAAAAAAAATCCCGCGCCAAGCGCTCCGGCCGACCTCGTCGCAGCGGCGGGAGATGCGAAGGTTGATTTAACCTGGAATACGGTAACCGGCGCGACTTACTACAGCGTCAAGCGGGGTACGGCGAGCGGCGGGCCTTACGCGACGATCGCCCCCAGCGTGACGGCTTCCGGCGGTGCAGCGGCAGCGTCTTATTCCGATACCGCCGTATCGAACGGCAATACGTATTACTACGTCGTTACCGCTTCCGACGCTTCGGGCGAAAGCGCCGATTCCGCCGAAGCGAGCGCCACGCCGGCAGCGCCGACGACGGTGCTTGCGCCGACAGGGCTGACGGCTGTTTCGGGCGACGGAACGGTTTCCCTCAGCTGGAACAGCGTGACCGGGGCAGCCTACTATAACGTCAAGCGCAGCACGATAAGCGGCGGACCCTATACCAATCTGGCCAAGGTCAGCGACGCGACTTCCTACATAGATAATTCGGTTGTGAATAACACGTCGTATTTTTATGTCGTAAGCGCGGTGAAAGGGGCCGTGGAAAGCGCCGACTCCGCCCAGACAGTGGGCAAACCGGGCGTTTTCCTGATCAACGACGATTTTGAAACGAGCACCTTGGGCGATACGCCGGCCGGATACGTTTCGATTGCCAATGCGGCGGACGTTTTGATTAACAACGTAACCGTGATTAACAATAACAATTTGACCAATAAATATTATTCCCCCACGGAAACGGCGCCGGCCAACAATAAATCGGCGGCGATTCCGGGCAACTCGACCAATGTGCTGTGGATTAACGACAATGCGAACGCCAGCCGGAGAGGGGGCTTCACCAATGCCTTCGCTGCGGTATCGGGCAAAGCCGGTCTTACCGCCGAACTTGATTTCATGCAGCCGAAGGTGATCGGGGACTCCTATCCTTTGGAGCTGGTCGACAGCTCCGGCAAAACGGTGCTTTCGTTCAGCGTGACCAATCTCAGTGCGCTCCTCGCAGCCAAGATTCAAGGGGCAAAGATCGAGGCAAACACGTGGTACAAATTGAAATTCGTCGCCGATACGGGAACGAATTCGGCGGATGTGTTCATTAACGGAGAGTATTACGGGAACAACAAGTTCAGCACTCTCGATACGAATATATCGAAAATTCAGGCAAGAACGGCAGGCACGTCCACGGGCAGCATGTACGTGGACAATGTGAAAGCTTATAAGCTGGGCGTTGCTACGCCGCAAAACTTGACGGCCGGCGGGGCTGACCGGAAGGTCGAACTCACCTGGAATGCGGCCAGCGGCGCGGATTCTTACAACGTATACCGGAGCGACGCTTCCGGCGGCACGTATACGAAGATAGCCGGCAGCGTTTCGGCGAACAGCTATACCGATACGGGACTCACTAACGGCATTACATATTACTATAAAGTAACAGCGGTCAAGGCGAACGGAGAGAGCGATTACTCCAATATGGCGGAAGGCATACCGAACGATGTGAAGCCTCCTGCAGCGCCTGCGGCGGCGGCGATTACTGCCGATGTCAGAGACAGCCAAATTGGCTTGAGCTGGAGCCCGGTAGAGAGTGCCGTCTTCTATACGCTGCAGCGAAGCACGACGCCAAACGGCCCGTTTGTGCCGCTTTTGCAAAACGGACAGACGAAGCTGACGAAAACGACCTATCTCGATACGGGCTTAACCAACGGCACCGTGTATTATTATCAACTGTTTGCCGGCAATATGGGCGGTTCCAGTCCGGGCTCCGAGCTTGTGAAAGCGTCGCCGGCCGCGCCACTAGGCACTCCGGCGCTTCTCGGAGCCACACCCGGCAGCGGTAAGGTCGATTTGAACTGGACTTCGGTTACGAAGGCGACCTACTATAACGTCAAAAGAAGCACCGTAAACGGCGGTCCTTATACGACGATCGCATCCAATGTGAACGGAACGAGTTATTCGGATACGGGACTGGAAAACGGCAAGCCGTATTATTACGTTGTGACGGCGGCCAATCAATCCCAGGAAAGCATGATTTCGGGTCAGTTGAGGTCCGTTCCGTACGAACGGAAAGCCGGTACGCCGGGCAGCCCGGCAGGCTTTAAAGCGGCTGCGGACGAGGGCAGTGTGACGCTTTACTGGAACCCGGCGGATGGAGCGACCGCTTATAAGGTGCTCAGGGCTGCAGCAAGCGATGGAACGTACGATCCGATCGCCACAGTCAGTCAAGCGACTTATACGGATAAAAGCGTAACGAACGGAACTGCGTATTATTACAAGGTCTCGGCGGTGAACGCAAGCGGGGAAAGCCCGCCGACGGATGAAATCGCCGCGCTGCCGGCCAAAGTGCTTACCGTGGACCAAAACGCGGATCCGCATGCAGACGGTTTCGGCACGACGCTTTTCAGCACCATTCAAAGCGCCGTGGATACGGTCCCGACGAACAATACGGCCAGAACGGTGATTTATATCAAGCCGGGAACTTACACCGAGAAATTGACCGTAGGCAGCCCGTACGTCAGCCTGATCGGTGCGGGAATCGATGTCACCACCATCGTCTACGGCGATTATGCCGGAACGTCGTCGACGGTCGGCCAGCCCGGTCACACCGGCAGTACGTTTTCAAGCCAGACGGTCGCCGTCAATGCCGATCATTTTACGGCGGCCAATCTGACGATTGCCAACAGCGCCGGTCCGCGTTCCGCGGTTGCGCAAGCGGTCGCTTTGTCGCTCAAAAGCGATAAGGCCGCTTTCGAATCGGTCAAACTGACGGGGTATCAGGACACGTTGTATACCGGTTTGAACGCGTCCAAGCAGGGCAGGCATTATTTCCGCAACAGCATCATACAGGGCGACGTCGATTTTATTTTCGGAGAAGCGCCGACGGTCGTGATGGACAATGTGAAGCTGGTGCTTGTCAGCAATGCCTCCGGCGGCACTTCCGCAGGAGGACACATTACGGCGGGGGCGCAGAATGCAGACGATATCGGGTATGTGTTCCTGAATTCGCAAATCGTCGACGATACGTCCGCCCAAGGCACCTATGACTTGGGACGTCCTTGGAAGGAATATGCCAATGTCCGCTTTATCAACACGCTGATCGATTCGAAAAAATTCCTTGGCGCCGGATGGATTTCCGCGTGCGCAGGCGATTGCAAAGGTTACAGCTACAAAGAATACAACAGCTACGGGTCGGGGGCCAATCCGTCGGCACGGCAAATCGCTTCAATGATGACAGGCCAGGAAGCGAGCCTGACGATTCCGCAAATGTTTAAAGGATGGGATCCGACGGTTCCCGTCATGATGCCGAAGATGAATTATTTACCGGCGGTTACAACGACATCGTCCAATTTTGATAAAAATGCGGCGAACCAATCGGAAATACAGGTGATGCTGCAAAATAACGGCCAATTGTTCAAGAGCATCACGAGCGGTGCGAATACGCTGGGCTCGTCGGATTACAGCATCACGGGAAATGTGGTGTCGCTCAAAAAATCTTACCTGGCCGGACTGCCGGAAGGAACGACGAAGCTGGCATTTAACTTCGACTCCGTTTCCGTACCTTTGACGGTCAATGTGATCAATACCGACGCTTCGGACATCGGCAAGCAGGTGCTTGCCGCAAACGACGGCTGGGGATCCTTCACTACCGGAACGAAGGGCGGTTCCGCCGCGGATGCCGCACATATTTATACCGTGACGAAGCGCAGCGAGCTGATCCAGGCGCTCGGCGGCAACAACGGCACGAACGCCGCCAACGCCACGCCGAAAATCATCTACATCAAAGGAACGATCGACATGAATGTGGATGATAACGACAATCCGGTCGGCATCGATTACTACAAAGACCCGGCATACGATTTCAATGCTTACCTGGCCGCTTACGATCCGAAAGTATGGGGCACCGCATCGGTACCTTCGGGACCGCTGGAAACCGCACGCGCCAACTCGGAAGCGAATCAGGGCAATAGAATTAAAATTAATATCGGGTCCAATACGACAATCGTCGGCTTGCCGGGTTCGGGCGCGAAAATTCTCGGCGGCAACCTGATGATTCAAAACGTGGACAACGTCATCATCCGAAATATCGAGTTCCAAGACACGTTCGATTACTTCCCGCAATGGGACCCGACCGACGGAGAATCGGGCAACTGGAACTCCGCTTTTGACAGCATTACGGTGAAGGGCGCCACGCATGTGTGGATCGATCACAACACGTTCAGCGACGGGGACAACCGGGACGATTACGGGGTGAACTATTTCGGACGCCAGTACCAGCAGCACGACGGGGCGCTCGATATGACGAATGCGTCGGATTTGATTACGGTATCGTACAACTACTTCCACGATCACGACAAGCTGACGCTCGTCGGCGGAAGCGACGGCTATTCGGCGGACAGCGGCAAGGAGCGGATTACGTTCCATCACAACTATTACCGCAACGTATCCCAGCGTGCGCCGCGCGTGCGTTACGGTCAGGTGCACGTGTACAACAACTACTACGAAGGAACGTTGAACGATCCGAGCTATCCGTTCCTGTATACAATCGGTGTCGGATACGAGTCGCAGGTCTACGCGGAAAACAACTATTTTGCAATGGATGAGGGCACTTCTCCGGCAGCGCTCATTCAAGTGCTGGGTGGAACGACATTTACCGATGCGGGATCGATCCTGAATGGGACCGAGGTCAATATTACGCAAAGCAAGGGAGGCCTGAGCCCGGTTAGCTGGACGCCGACGCTGTTCACCAGGATGGATGCGACGGCGGATGTTCCGGGTATCGTCAAAACGCAGGCGGGCGCGGAAAACACGCTGCCTGAGATCCCGACGCAGACGCCTCCGGCCGCACCGGATGGGTTGAAGGCTGCGGGCGGCAACGCGGAGGTGAGCTTGAGCTGGAACGCAGTACCGGGAGCGGCGTCCTACAACGTGAAGAGAAGCACGACCAGCGGCGGAGCGTATACCGTGATTGCGAGTCAGTTGAATGCTAACGGCTACACGGACACGGGCGTGAAAAACGGCACGACCTACTACTACGTCGTGACAGCGGCGAATGAGGCGGGAGAAAGCGCGAATTCCGCTGAAGCGAGCGCGACGCCGACCGCGCCGCTGCAAGCTCCGGCATCCCCAAGCGGGTTGACGGCGGTAAAAGGAAACCGGCAAATAAGCTTAAACTGGGGCGCAGTGACCGGCGCCGCTTCCTATAACGTGTACCAAAGCCGGGCCAACAACGGGCCGTATGCGAAAATAGCCTCCAATGTCACGAGTCCGATTTACACCGTGACGGGTTTATCCAAGGATACGACGTATTATTATGTCGTAACCGCGGTGAATGCTGCCGGAGAGAGCGCCTACTCCAACCAGGCTTCAGCCAGGACGGAGGATAGCGGCTCCGGCAGAAGCTCAAGCTCGACGGGTGGAAATCCGGCTAACCCCGGAAATACCGGAACTAACGGAATTAACGGCAATAACGGGAACGGGACTTCCTCCTCCGCCAACGTAATACTTGACCCGGCTGACGATGCGAAGGTAACCCGGGAAACGACCGCTGACGGCAGAGCGGTAACGAGAGTTGCCGTGGATGCGGATAAATTGAACAAAGTGCTGTCTTCCGTTCAAGGAAGCTCCGTCATCACTTTGGAAATCAAGAGCACGGATCCTGTCGTCCAGGTAGATTTGCCTGCAAGCTCGCTGAGCGGGTCTGCCGAAAGCGCCTTTGCGGCCAAGCTGCAGATCAAAGCGGACGGCACGGCATATATATTGCCGGTCGGGCTCCTTAAAAATTTGACGAAAAACGGAGCCGTCAGTTTGACCATCTCCAGGGTATCGGGCAAAGCCGGCGAAGCTATCGAAGCGGCGGCCCGCATTACGGGAGCCGTACAGCTCGCAACCCCCGCCCAGTTCAGCCTGACGGCGGGCGGCGAAGAGGTGACCGATTTTGGCGGGGTTTATGTGGATCGTATTTTGACCCTGCATACGCCTGCGGACGATCCCGACAAGGTGACGGCGGTCTGGTTCGGCGCGAACGGGCAGCTGCACTTCGTGCCTGCGCTCGTGAACGGAGCGGAAGCGACGATACGTTCGCCGCACAACAGCATTTATACGGTTGTCCGTACCGGAAAGACGTTCGAAGACCTTCAGGGACATTGGGCCAAAACGGAAGTCGAGCTGCTCGCGGGCAAGCTCATTGTAAACGGCACAAGCGATAAGCTGTTCTCGCCGGATGACCGCATTACCCGGGCCGAATTTGCAGCACTGCTCGTTCGGGCGCTCGGTCTTGCGGATGCGAACGGTGCCGCCGGCGAATTTAAAGATGTCAAGCGCACCGACTGGTTTGCCGGTTCGACAGCCGCTGCCGTCAAGGCGGGTCTTGTTTCCGGCTTCGAGGACGGAACGTTCCGGCCGGATGCCGGCATAACAAGAGAGCAGATGGCGGCGATGATCGCCAGAGCCATGAAGGCGGGCGGCAAAGAAGTCGCTGCCGATCAAGCCGCGCTGGGCAAGTTCGCAGACCGCGCGGACATTGCGGACTGGTCGAGAGATGCGGTTGCCCAGGCTTTGGCCGCAGGCGTGATTCAAGGCACCAATGAGAACTTGTTCTCGGCAAAAGCGGATGCCACTCGCGCGCAAGCGGCGGTTATGCTGAAACGGATGCTGCAATTCATGCAATTTATCAATTAACCGAAAGTACTGTCCCAAGTCATCAAATGGCTGGGGCAGTCTTTTTTTCGCGTTTTGCATTTTGGGCGTCGAAGGGGTATTGTTATTTTTAAAGCGAAGGTCACCGGGGAGGGATTGGCGGATGACGGAAAAAAGGCGGCTCAGCACCAACGTGCCGGGCGATTTCTACGTAAACTCGGCCTGTATCGATTGCGACACATGCCGGCAGCTGGCTCCCGGCAGCTTCAGCGAAATCGGCGGTTATTCGGCGGTAACCCGCCAGCCGGAAAGCGAAGACGAGGTGCGGCGGGCGTTTCAGGCGCTGCTCGCTTGTCCGACGGCGGCGATCGGCAGCGAACGCAAGGAAGGGCTTGCCGCGGCGATGGACGATTTTCCGCTGCGGCTGCATGAGAACGTCTACTACTGCGGCTTCACCTCTGCAAAATCGTTCGGCGGCAGCAGCTATTTTATTCAGCGGCCGGAAGGCAATTGGCTGATCGATGCGCCGAGATGGATTCCGGCGTTGGTGCGCAAGTTCGAGGAGATGGGCGGCATCGATACGATTTTTCTCACCCACCGCGACGATATTGCCGATGCGGCACAGTATGCGGAGCGCTTTGGCGCGAAGCGGATCATTCACGAAGCGGAACGGTCCGCGCAGCCGGATGCGGAGCATTTTGTTCAAGGTACGGACCCGATCGATTGGGACGGGGATTTTCGCATCGTGCCGGTCCCGGGACATACGAAGGGGCATATCGTGCTGCTGTACCGGGAGACTTATTTGTTTACCGGCGATCATCTCGCGTGGGACCGGCATACGCAGGAGCTGGAAGCTTTTGACGATTATTGCTGGTATTCCTGGCCGGAGCAGACGGCGTCGATGGAGCGGCTCGCCGGCGAATCGTTCGAGTGGGTGCTGCCGGGTCACGGAGAGCGCGTGCGTCTGCCGCGAAGCGAGATGGCGGCAGCGATGGAGCGGCTTGTGCGCAGGATGAAGGGTTAACGGGCGGCGGGACCGTGGTTGTTCCGAAACCGGCTAAGCGGCGAGAGAATTGATGCGAAAGCTTGAGGGGGAGAGCGAGCGGTATGGAAAAGGCCGAATTTTTGGAGAGGATAAGCCGTTTTCAGCAAAAACTGCAGGCCAAGGAGCTGAGCGGTTTCCTCGTTACGCAAAACGTGGATATTTACTATTTGACCGGCTCGATGCAAACCGGTTATTTGTTCGTGCCGGCCGAGGGCGAGCCGATGTTTTATGTGCGCCGCAGCGTCGTGCGGGCGGAGGAGGAAGCGGCGGTCGCGGTCCGGCCGGTCGGCTCGATGCGCACGTGGGGGGAACGGCTTAAGGCGCAGTTCCCGCAGCTGCTTGCGGGCGGCGCGGACGGGCCGCAGCCGATCGTCGCCACCGAATACGACGTGCTGCCGGTGCAGCAGTTTCAGCGGCTGCAGCAGCTGCTTCCCGGCGTAATGTGGGCCGACGGCTCGATGCTGATCCGCGAGACGCGGATGATCAAAAGCGCGTACGAGCTCGACCGCATCCGCGAAGCGGCGCGGCTGATCGACGAAGCGCTGGAGCATGCTCTCGGCGTGCTGCGCGAAGGGATGGCCGAGTTCGAGCTGATGAGCGAGATCGAATATTTTATACGCCGAAGAGGCCATCTCGGCCTCATGCGGATGCGCGGTTACAATCAGGAGATTGTAACCGGCATGGTGGGCGGCGGCGCGGCGGCGGCGATGCCGACCTACTTCGACGGCCCGGCCGGCGGCCAGGGCTTGAGCCCGGCGAGCCCGCAAAGCGCCGGGCGCCGCAGCTTCAGGCGCGATGAGCCGATCCTGCTCGATATCGGCTGCTGCATCGACGGCTACGTGATCGACCAGACGCGCACCGCCGTGATCGGCGAGCTGCCGGAGGAGCTCGCCCGGGCTTACGCGGTGTCCGAGCGCATTTTGCGCAGCGCGGAGGAGCGGCTCCGGCCCGGCACCGTCAGCGAAAGCCTGTACGCGGCCGCGCTGGAGCAGGCGGCGGAGGCCGGACTAAGCGAGCACTTCATGGGCTATGCCGACGACCAGGTGAAATTTCTCGGGCACGGCATCGGCCTCGAAATCGACGAGCTGCCCGTGCTCGCCAAAGGCTTCGCCTATCCGCTGGAGCCGGGCATGGTCATCGCGATCGAGCCGAAGTTTACGTTTCCCGGGCGTGGCGTCGTCGGCATCGAAAACAGCTACGCCATTACGCCGGACGGCCTCGAGAAGCTGACCTTATCCCGGGAGGGCGTGCTTCGCGTGTAGGTAACCCGAAAAGGGCCGAACGAACGGGGGGCGGTTATCGGTGGTCGGCAGCGGTTCAGCGGTCAAAATAGAGGAACTGGCGTTCGCTAAAACGGCCAATTCGGGGGATTTGTTAAAATTAGAGGAACTGTGGTTCTCTATTTGTAAGTTTTACGGGCCGAAGTGCCGATTTTCGCCGAATTAACGCACCACAGTTCCTCTAAGTTGCGGAAGTGCCTATATTCGCCGAATTAGCGCACCACAGTTCCTCTAAGCTCCGGATTTATCCATATTCGCCGAATTAACGCACCACAGTTCCTCTAAGTTGCGGAAGTGCCGATATTCGCCGAATTAGCGCACCGCAGTTCCTTTAAGTTGCGGATGTCCCGTTTATTTCGGCGAAAGCGGCACGGATGTTCGTTATTAGTTCGGTCGGCCCGTCGCGATACCTCATCCGAATGACAATCGGGACAAGCTTCCGGGCTGGCCGTCTCCTGCACGGACTCGGTTGGATAAAGCGGACGGATTCACTATAATGGTAAGTAATGATTTTTTAAAGGTTCAAAGGGGAGTACGGCTTATGCATTCGGATTCGAAAAAAAGCACGCCTGCGGCAGGGCAAGATACGGACAGTCAGCCTGCAGAAAAGCGCGTGCTGATCGTCACCGCGGTGGACGCCGAACGCGACGCGGTGCTGCGCGGTTTGCGCGGCGCGAGCGGCTTCGACGTCGTGGCCGGCGGCGTCGGCCCGGCATCGGCGGCCGCCAGCACGGCATCGGCGCTCGCCGCCGGGGACTACCGGCTCGCGATCAGCGCCGGCATCGCCGGCGGATTCGCCGGCCGGGCGGACATCGGCTCGCTCGTCGTCGCGAGCGGGATCGTCGCGGCCGATCTCGGCGCCGAGACGCCGGAAGGCTTCCGCAGCGTGGACGAGCTCGGATTCGGCTCGGCCCGGTGCGATGTCGACGCCGAGCTGGCCGGCCGGCTGACGGCGGCGCTGCAAGCGGCAGGCTTGCCGGCCGTCCTCGGCCCGGTGCTTACGGTATCGACCGCAACGGGAACGGCGGCCACCGCCGATGAGCTGGCCGCCCGGGTGCCGGGAGCGGCCGCGGAAGCGATGGAAGGCTACGGCGTCGCCGTCGCCGCCCGGCAGCGCGGAGTACCGTTGCTGGAGATCCGTGCGATCTCGAACCGGGTCGGGCCGCGCGACCGGTCGGCCTGGCGCATCGGAGACGCGCTGCAGGCTTTGGAGGCGGCAAGCAAAATACTCGCGGAGGTGCTTACATGAAAATCGCTTTTTCACCTTGTCCCAACGATACGTTCGTGTTTCACGCCTGGGTGCACGGGCTCATCCCCGCCGCGCCGAAGCTGGATGTGACTTACGCGGATATCGATATTACCAATCATTTGGCTGCTAGCGGAACCGGCTTGGACGTGATGAAAATTTCGTATGCGGCGCTGCCTTGGGTGCTGAAGGAATACGCGCTGCTGCCGTGCGGCGGGGCGCTTGGCAGAGGCTGCGGGCCGCTGCTGCTGACGAAAGAAGCCGGGGCGGACCCGGCGGCGCTGTCGGGCAAACGGGTGGCGGTGCCGAGCGAGAGATCCACCGCGTATCTTCTGTTCCGGCTGTGGGCGGCGCAGCATGTGCCCGGCGGCGTAGGCGAAATCGTCGTCATGCCGTTTCACGAGATCATGCCGGCGGTGCGCGACGGCCGGTTGGACGCCGGCCTTGTCATTCACGAGGCGCGCTTCACGTATACGGCATACGGCTTAAGCCAGCTCGTCGATCTCGGCAGCTGGTGGGAGACGGATACCGGACTGCCGATTCCGCTCGGGGCGATCATCGCCCGCCGTTCGCTCGACCTTAAGGCGATCGAGGCCTGGACGCGCGCCTCGGTCGAATACGCGTGGGCGCATCCGGAGGCATCCCGCTCCTACGTGCTCAGCCACGCCCAGGAGATGGCGCCGGAAGTGGCCGAAGCGCACATCAATTTGTACGTGAACGAGTTTACGGCCGATCTTGGAGAGAGCGGCTACGGAGCGATTGCCGCGCTGCTCGGCCGCGCGATGCGCGAAGGCCTGGTGCCGGAGTTCGATCTGGCCGCCCTTCGCTAAAGCAAACAGAATAGGGACTGCTCTCAGGCGCAAAACATGGCCCGGGGAGCGGTCCTTTTTTTCTGCATCATCTTTATAGGAAATTGGAGGTTTATGTCGAATTATTTATAATTATTAGAATGGCGCTACTGGAACAAGAGGTGCATAAATGCGCAAAAACGCAGCGGCCGCATTAACGACGATATGCATTCTGTTTATTATATTTTTGGCGTTCGGGTCGGTATCGCCCGGAGGGGCCGACGCAAACCGCCCTGAGGCGGTAAAGGGGATCATGGATTTAACGGGCTGGGACTTTGCAGCTGACGGCATCGTGCGCCTCGATGGGGAATGGGAATATTACAGAAACCAACTGCTGACTCCTGACGACTTTGATCCGGCAAGACAGGACGGCGATCCGCCGAAAATGACGACTTACGTGCATGTGCCGGAAAAATGGGACCTGTACCCGGAGCAAGAAGGCTCTCCGAACGGCTATGCAACGTTTCGCCTGCGCGTAAAGCTGGGGGAAGGGAACGCGCGGACCTTCGGAATCCGCCCGACCAATATTAAAACGGCGCACACCTTGTACGTGAATGGACAGGAAATCGGAAAACGCGGCAAACCCGGAGCGAACTCGCCGGAAACGGTGTCGGTCAACGCGCCTTACGTCCGTTTTTTTACGGTGAACGGCAGCAGCGCCGAGATTATTGTGCAGGTCGCCAACTACCGGTATGCCGACGGCGGAATTACGCACCCTGTTTTTCTCGGCTATCAGGACGACATCGAGTTTTCCAGAGAGACCGCGGTCTCCATCGATTTGATCGCAGTCTCCGGATTCCTGCTGATCGGCGCATATTTCCTTGTACTGTACCGGATGAGGAGGCGCGAACGGGCCTGGCTCTATTTCGGCTTGTGCTGTATGGCAGTCAGCGTGTACGTGGCGACGCACGGCGAGAAGATCGTCACTATCTTTTTTCCGGACATGTATTACGAACTGACGATAAAAATCCAAACGCTCTCGGGCGCATTCGCCGAATTGTTTTTGCTGCTGTACACGAGGCGCTCCTTTCCGAATCTGTTCAAGAAAATCGCGATACAAGGGTTCGGGATCATTCTGGCCGTGCGGATCATGTTTACCTTGCTGACTCCCGCAACCGTCTACTCACAGGCCGAAATCCTCGTTTTCGCCTTATCGTTAGCCGACATCCTTTATGTCGTCTATGTGATGGCCGCCGGGGCGGCACGGAGAATGGAAGGCGCGGGTTATATGCTGATCGGAGCGCTTTCGCTGCTGACCCTCGATGTCGTTTCGATTTTGGACGTTGTGCTTACCGTGTCCGTTTATTCCATTCAGGTGGCCGCCTGGATAAGCTTCGCTTTGGCGCAGGTGCTGTTTTTGTCCAAAAGGTTCATCCAAGCGTTCAGCGCGGTGGAGCAGCTTTCAAAACGACTGCATTCGCTCGACCGGCTCAAGGACGAATTTTTGGCCAACACGTCCCATGAAATGAAAACGCCGCTGCACGGCATCATTAATATCGCCCAGTCGCTGATTGAGGGCGCCGCAGGCAAGCTGACGCCGCAGCAGGAGGAGAATGTGGCGATGATCGCGTCTACCGGCAAGCGAATGTCCAATTTGGTGGGAGATCTTCTCGACTTCTCCAAGCTGAAAAACGGGGAGATCCATCTTAAGCGGCGGTCCGTCGCCTTGCGTCCGGTCGTGCGGGTTATCTTCGAGATGTTCCGCCATTTATCCGGTGATAAACCGGTACGTTTCATCGAGCTTTTAAACGACAGGCAGTTCGTTTTTATGGACGAAGACAGACTGGCGCAAATCTTGAACAACCTGATCGGCAACGCGCTCAAGTTTACGGCCGCCGGCGAGATTACCGTTTCCGCACGCGAGGAAAACGGCTGGCTGGCGATTTCCGTAGCCGATACCGGTATCGGAATCCCGCCCGGCAAGCTGGAGGTTATCTTCGAAGCGTTCGAGCAAGCGGGAGGTGCGGTTGCGCGGGAATACGGGGGCACGGGGCTCGGGCTCAGCATCGCGAGACGGCTCGTGGAGCTGCATGGCGGCGTCATTTGGGCGGAATCGGAGCCCGGCAAAGGCGCGGTGTTTACATTTACAGCACCGCTTGCTCGTGAAGCGGATGATCGCCCGGCCGGGGCGGGAATGCCAGGGGCAAACGTGCTTCCGGTGACGGTCGATCGGGTGCCCGCTGCTGCGGATACGGTACGGCTGGAAGGAGGCAAAGCGTTTACGATTCTCGTTGCCGACGACGATGCCGCCAACCGTAAGGTGCTGCTGAATTTGTTATCGGTCGAGAAATATTCGGTCATTGCGGTTGCCGACGGCAAAGAGGTGCTGCTGCAGCTTGATTCGGGCAGACGTATCGATTTGGTGGTGCTCGATTTGATGATGCCCGGCTTGTCCGGTTACGAAGTATGCCGGGAGATCCGCAGCCGGCACTCTCTGTCTGAGCTTCCGGTTTTGCTGCTAACGGCAAGAAGCCGTCCGGAGGATATTATGGCGGCGTTCGACGCGGGAGTCAACGATTTTCTCAGCAAGCCGGTCGAGGCCGGCGAATTAAAAGCGCGAATCCGTACGCTGCTGGAGATGAAAAGGTCGGTCAGCGAATTGATCAATGCCGAGATGGCTTTCCTGCAGGCTCAGATCAAACCGCATTTCCTGTTTAACACGCTGAATACGGTCATATCGATCAGTCACACCGATGTCGGCAAAGCGCAGGATTTGCTGGCCGAATTGGGGCAATATTTGAGAAACAGCTTCGACTTCCAAAATCGCGAACAGCTGGTGCCGATCCGCAAGGAGCTGGAGCTGGTTGAGTCCTATCTGACCATCGAGCAGGCCCGTTTCGGCCCGAGACTGCATGTCGTCTACGATATCGAGGAACAGATCGGCGTGCCGATCCCCCCGCTGGTTATCCAACCGATCGTGGAAAACGCGGTGCGGCACGGGGTTACGAAGCGTCCGGAAGGAGGAACCGTGCGTATTGCCGCGAAATCCGGGCAAGACGGCATCGTGGTTGCCGTGGAAGATAATGGGCTTGGTTTTTCGGCGGAAACGAAAGCGCGTACAGGAGGAGTCGGGCTTGCCAATATCGAGCGGCGTTTGCGGACGCTTTACGGAACCGGTCTTGAGGTCGACAGCACGCCGGGTCAAGGTACGAAAGTGACGTTCCGCATTCCGAATTCAGTCAAGTGAGGTGAACGCGATTGCTGCGCGCAATTTTGGTCGATGATGAGCAGCCTGCGCTGGACTTGCTCGAAAAACTTCTGTCCGCAAGCGGACATATCGGAATTTCCGGGATGTTTACGAAGCCGGACGAAGCGGTGAAATGGCTCAAGAGGGAGACTGTCGACATCGTGTTTCTGGATATCGATATGCCCGGCATGAATGGGATTGAAGCGGCCGAGCACATGACGGCGATCGATCCCGGAATCGAGATCGTATTCGTGACGGCATATAACCAGTACGCTATCGACGCTTTTGAGATAAATGCGGTCGATTACGTGCTGAAGCCGATAACGGCGGGGCGGCTGGGCAAGACGGTTGAACGGATCGTATCGAGGCGGGGGACGCCGGCTGGAGGCGAATATACGTCGGCGGTACCTGCGGTTAAGTCCCACTTTCGCTGCTTTCGCCGGTTCGAATGGATTTGCGATCCGGACTCGTCGGCCGCAGTAAAGTGGAGGACGTCCAAGGAACGCGAGCTTATGGCGTATCTGGTCCATCACAGAAATACATTTGTCGCGAAAGAGAAAATTTTAGAGGACGTTTGGGACAGTTCGAATACGGAGCAGGCGGCTGTTTTTCTGCATACTTGCATTTACGGCATCAGGAAAAGGCTGGGCGGCATCGGCTGCAAGCACTTGCTGGAATTTAAGAACAACAGCTACCGCTTGGAGACTCGCGGGCTGCTGTGCGATGCGGACGAATTCGAGCGGATCGCCGGCGGTGGCGGATCGGTTTCCCCTGTCTCCATCGGCGAATTCGAGCGGGTTGCGACCCTGTATACAGGCGATTACATGGAAGAGGACGGATTCGTCTGGGCGTATGAGGCGCAGGTAAGGTTCAAGGACGCCTATATCGGGCTGATGAAACGGATGGCGGAGTGCTATTTGTCGATGAAAGCGCCGCGTGCCGCAGCTGACTGCTTGCGCAGCGCGCTCGAGAAAAATCCGTTTTTGGACGATGTCAACGAAACTTTGCTCAAGGTGTATGCGGACATGGGCGATCGGTTGTCCATGGTGAGGCATTACAACCATTTTACAAAGCTATTGCAAGAGGAGCTCGGGATTGCACCGCTTAAGTCGACGGTGCAGTTGTATACCCGGTTGTGCAGCGGCAGCGCCGACGAGGAGTCGTAGGCGTGTGTCGCTTTTTTTGTGCCTCGGCTTTGCTCAGAATTTGCTCAGATCGGCGTGATATGGTTAAAAAGTCATGCATCATCGGGAAAATATGACTATTTTCGACGAGAAAGGAGTTCATTTGCGGAAAGGAAAGGATTTTTCGGGCAACCGTAGACATTATGGTACTAAGGAAAGAGAGGCATAAAATCGATATGGCGAGTACAAGCAAGAGATTGATTTCTTGTGCAATGTTGTTTTTTATGATTTTTGGAATGATCGCTCCGTTTGTCTCCAAACAAGCTGCTCAAGCGGCGACAACAACCAAATGGGCGACGTTCAAGTACGATGATTTTGGCGACCCCAATCTAGGCAATGTCTTGGCTTTAAATGGATCCGCCAGCGTTGTCACCGACCCGCTTGTCAGCAGCGGACCGGTGCTTCGGCTGACATCAACGCAAAACGGATATGACGGCTTCTATAACACCCCGGGATCCCCGGGATCTTACGGAAGCGTATTTAGCAAGCAGAGAATTTACAATCAGAATAACTATTCTTTCAGCACCTATTTTTCCTTCCGATTTACGGGTCAAGGATTCGCAACAGGTTTTAATAACCCGACCTATAATCCTTCCTTGCTGGCCGGCGCGGACGGCATTACATTTACCATTCAAACGGTACAAAGCAATGTGGGCTCACCCGGAGGTGGGATGGGGTACTATGGCATTACGCCCAGCTTTGCGGTGAAGTTTGACACCTACAAAAATCCGGAATTGAGCGATCCTAGTGACAGCTATGTCGGACTTGCCCAAAACGGCAGTCTGACGAACACATCAGGCCGATATAATAATCTGCTCTCGACCTTGGGCTATAAGCTCAAAGACGGATCGGTTTACGACGTCTGGATTGATTATGACGGCACCAGCAAGAACATAAAAGTATATATGAATAAAAACTCGAACGACCGCACTGCCGCTACGAAAGTTTTGGACGTGAACAACATTAATCTGGGAACGATTTTTACGAATCAACCATCCGTCTATGCCGGATTTACGGCTTCGACCGGTGGCGCTTGGGAAAATCATGATATCCTGAATTGGTATTTTACCAACAAGCTGGATTCAATTGATACCGATACGTATACGTACATGCAAGCTCCCGCGACAACAACTGTTTCAACAACCGCTCTCACGCAAAACGGCAAAACGCAATTGACGGCGACGGCGAGGGATGCCGGCGGAAATCCGGTTGCCGGCGTACCGGTTACCTTTAAGCCGGATAGTGGGACGATTGAAGACGTTAGTGGAAATCCGGTTACGTTGCCAGTTGTTACGGATGCTAACGGAGAGGCGACGGTTATCTTGAACATGGGGTCTACGCCGGTATCATCCCCAGGCAATGTAAACGCGATCAGCGAGGGGGGATCGTACGGCACGGTGGCGATCCCTTCATCCCCCACGTCGCTGACGAGAAGCAATGTGACGGATACCGGGGCTACCCTGATCTGGACTGCGGTGAGCGGAGCAACCTCGTACAAGCTTTATGAAAACGGAACTCTGCTTACAACGGTCACCGGTACAACGTACGGCTTAACGGGCTTGACTCCAGATATAAGTCGCGATTATACGGTGACGGCGGTCGCCAATAACGTACAATCGGCTCCGTCAACGCCGGTGAGTGTAACGACGTTGTTATCAACCCCACCGGCGCTAACGGCGGACGCATCAAACAACGATACGGCACATGCCATCGATATTACGTTTACAGATATACCGGCTTGGCGAGGAGTGGTTTCCGCCGTATATGACGGCGGTACACCGCTCGCTTCGTCGCAATACACCTTGAGTGCAGGCAAGATTACCATCAATGCGGGAGTGCTCGGTGTCGGTAATCACAATATTATCGTGAAAGCGGCCGGATACGCGGATGCGAACGTAACGCAACCGATTAATGCGGCAGCAACGCCGCCATCCGTTCCGACCAACTTGAGTGCAAGCAATACGACGGAGACGGGGACGACCCTGACCTGGGACACAGTCACCGGAGCAACTTATTATAACGTATATATGAACGGAACGTTTATAGCGAAGGTAACGTCGGGGACAAGCTACAGCGTAACGAACCTGTCGTCGGCGACCGCATATAACTTTACGGTGAGCGCGGCGAATGCGGACGGCGAGTCTGCGAAGTCGACGCCTGTTAATGTGACGACGTTGGCCCCGAAAGCGGCGCCATCCGTTCCGGCCAACTTGATTGCAAGCAATACGACGGAGACGGGGACGACCCTTACCTGGGACACGGTCACCGGAGCAACTTATTATAACGTATACATGAACGGAACGTTTATAGCGAAGGTAACGTCGGGAACAAGCTACACCGTAACGAACCTGTCGCCGGCGACCGCATACAGCTTTACGGTGAGCGCGGCGAATGCGGACGGCGAGTCTGCGAAGTCGCAGGCAGTTAACGTGACCACGACGGGACTCGCTGTCGAAGGTCTGCTTTCCGACCAGGGAGACCAGGTGCTGTCGGTAGGGGATACGCTGCAGTTGACAGCGAAAGCCGTCTATTCGGATCAAAGCATCCGGAAGGTCGATGACGGCGTCACTTACAGCTCATCGGATCCATCCGTCGCAACGGTCGATTCGAACGGCGTTATCACGGCAAAAGCGCCCGGGACGGTCACCATCACGGTTTCGTTTGGCGGTAAGTCGTATTCCGTAACCATCACCGTTCAAAGCGGGGAGCCGCAAATTACGCTTCAGCTTGAGGCAACTCCGGAATCCGTTGTAGGGGACGGAAAATCGCAGCTGAAGCTGAAGGCGAGCGTCGCCTCGTTAAGCGGCAGCCCGGTGGCCGGCGTTACGATCGCATTTCAGGGAATCGGAAATTCGGCGAAGTCGGCAGTGACGGATGCGAACGGTATTGCCGAAGCTGTATTTACCGCACCCGCCATCGAGAGCATCGTTCCCGTACATCAGATGGTCACGGCCACTGCCACCGACCCGGCAACGGGTTTGCTCGCGCAGCGAAGCATCTCGGTGAATTTCATGCCGGCCTCCGTGAAAGGCGTACTCATCGACAAGGTGACGGGCAAGCCGATTGCCGGCGCCATCGTATCGGTACTGGCGGATTTTGACGGAGACGGAACGGCGGATTTCTCCCAGGAGGTCGTTACCGGAGCGGACGGTTCGTATCAGATCAACGTGCCGCGCGGCAATTGGAACTATACGCTGAATATCCAAACTCCCGTACAAATCGGCGGTCAAACGGTATGGATGAATACGACGCAAACCGCACATGTCGGCGCATTAAATGGAGTAGGCGATGAGATCGCTTCGGAGAACAAAATCAGCGGGAAGCTGTCCGTCGCTTCCGCCGGCTCGAACGGCGCGACTACGGTTGAAAACTTGTTTGGAGCGGGAAATGTCAGCGTAGCCGTGAAGAGCAAGGACGGCAGCGGCTTCGATCGGCAGGTTACGATCAATTCGGATGGAAGCTTCAATGTAGACGGTGTGCCGCAAGGACAATATGTTCTCGCGTACCGGATCAAGGCGCCGGACGGAAGCCTGCTCGCGGGTCCGGCGGCAACGGTAACCATTAACCAAAACGGGGAAGTCAGCATCGTATATTCCTTGATCGACCCGTACGGAATCGTAACCGATTCGTCTAACGGCCGGCCGATCAGCGATATTGACATGAGATTGTATTGGGCGGATACCGAGCTCAACAGACAGAACAAACGTACACCGCATACGCTCGTCAATCTGCCGGAGCTTCCTAAATTTGCTCCCAACCAAAATCACAATCCGCAAATGACGGATGCCAGCGGGGCTTATGCGTGGATGGTTTACGGGGATGCCGACTATTACATTGTCGCTTCCAAGGGCGGTTATTCCACTTACAGCACACTGGAAGCAAGACCGACGGTGCCGGCCGAAGCCGGATCAGACAGCTACATTCAAGACGGCATTATTCACGTGGGACAAAGTTTGGTATCGCTCAACTTCAGCATGAAGCCGAAAAAATCCGGCTCGTCCGGCTCGTCAGGTTCGTCCTCCGCGTCCGGAGGCAATTCCGCTTCGGCTCCGGCCAATTTGTCCTCGGGCAGCGTGACCCAGACAGGGGTTACATTGACATGGGATGCAGCAGCGGAAAATGCCACGTATAACGTTTACGACAACGGGAAGCTGATTGCTTCCGGCATTGCGGGGACAAGTTACAAGGCGGAGGGGCTTGCCGCCGGGACGAGCCACAGCTTCACGGTGACGGCCATCATCAATGGCGTTGAATCCGCGCCATCGGACGCAGTAAAAGTAACGATGCCGGAGGAAGCCGACAAATCCAAGCAAGGTAAGCATGAAAAATATATCGAGGGTTACCCGGACGGTACGTTTAAACCTGACCGGGATATCAGCCGAAGGGAAATTGCGGCGATCCTGAGCAGAATTTTACACTTGGCCGCACCCGCTTCGGAGGAATCCGGCTATTCCGACGTAACGGAGTCCGATTGGGGCCTCCGGTTCATTGCAGCCGTTACGAAGCAAGGAATCATGCTCGGCTATCCGGACGGAACGTTCCGCCCCGATCAACCGATTACGAGAGAAGAGCTGGCCAGTGTAGCGGCTCGTGTAAAAGGTTTGAAGAGCAGCGGGAAGGATTCATTTACCGATACGGCGGACAGCTGGGCAAGAAATGAGATTGCTGCCGTAGAAGCGGCAAACGTGATGAATGGCTATCCGGACGGATCTTTCCGCCCGAAAGACAATACGACCCGTGCGGAGACGGTGACGATCATGAACCGGATCATGGAACGCGGTCCGCTCACGGGAATTACGGTTCCGACATGGGCGGATGTGAACCCGAGCCATTGGGCCTTCGCCGACATCGAGGAAGCTTCTGTCGACCATCAATACATCACGGAAAACGGTGTGGAGAAACGGACGGGAGAGACCCGGGAATAGTCTAAACAAGCTGACAAAAAGAACGCCTTTCGATTGCCTATTGGCAAAACGAAAGGCGTTTTTGCGTCGCGAAGCAGGGCGATTCGAGCCTGCCCCGCCTTGGCGTCAGGCACCTGACCACCGGATCCGGTCGGGCACTCGCAGTCTTTTTCATTTTCTTTATGCCTTGGGCATTTCGTTAAAGAACGTCACGTCTTCAATTGGCAGCCTTGTCGTCGGATGTCCGGGCTTCGCCGCCTTACCCAGGGCGATCAGCATAATCGGAACATACCGCTCTGAAATACCGAATGCTTCCATGAACTTTTCTTTGTCGTAGCCGCCCATCGGGACTGTATCATAACCTTTGGCGCGGGCGACGAGCATCAGCTGCATCGACACCAATCCGCCATCGGTAACAACGATTTGGCGGACGGCATCAGTCGGCATGTTCGTGAACATAGCGGTATATCGTTCAACGAACGATTTAGCCGTTTCCGCAGGCATGTAGCCGGCCTCAACCGTTTGACCGTAAATTTTCTCAGCCAGCTTATAGCACTCCAAGTCCCCGAGAACGGCAATGACAGCCGAAGCTTCAACCACTTGCTGTTGGTTGAACGCGATCGGAAGCAGCTTTTGCTTCAGTTCCTGCGAATCAATGACGAGAAACCGCCATGGCTGAAGGTTGGCTCCTGAAGGGGCCAGCGCGGCATTCCGCAATATTTCGCTTAATTCCTCACGCGAGATCTTGACTTCGGGATCATAGCTGCGGACAGATCGACGTCCTTTAATGACATCGAAAAAAAGTTGTTGCTCTAGCGTTTGAGACCGTTGTGAGACGGACATGGTTCTCTCCTCCTTGGAAAATGAAAATGGCGAATCATTACTGTGGAAAATTCCGCACAGTTAGATGCAAAAAAATGCTAACTGTTAAAGATATTTCACAGTATAGCGCCCACGTTAAAAACTGTCAATTCCGATGCTCTAACTTGTCGAGCCTCCTCGCCAAATCGGCGATCGTATAATTCTTGAGTACTTCGCGCATGCTCAGGTCCAATTCCTCCGTAATATCGCTAAGGACCGTTTTCATTTGGATACCTAGCGGATGCGTTCCTGTTTTATCGACGATTCCAAAGCATAACGGGCTGCTTACCTGAAAAGCGTCGTATACTTCCACCAACGTAATCGATTCCGGGTTCTTTTTCAGTCGGTAGCCGCCGTCCCGTCCCTCCCGCGTTTCGAGCAGTCCTTCTCGTGAGAGAACGGCGAGAACCCGCCGCAGCAGAGTTGCCTCCGACTGCAGATAAGCTGCGATATCAACGCTCGGACACATGAGCATTTGTTCCCTTGATAAAATAATAAGAGCTTGAACCGCCAGTCCAAACCATTTCGGTTGGTGGTTGCCCGTGTATTTTTCCGCTTCAATGTCGTTCTTTTCTTTCACGCTCGGATGAATCCTCCTGCTTCCATATGTTATTTGCATTGTACCGCGAAATTATCTGCAGGAACAAGAGTAAAGAGTGCGTAACAAGATAAAATTGAGACTTGAGCATATTATTTGCGAACACAAAGGCATACCGAAACGGTATGCCTCATCGGGTTTCTGTTCAGCTGCCGGACCCGCCACTCGGCAAACGATCCAGCAAAGCCGCGGCTTCGGCGCGGGTGACCGTTTTCTCCGGCGAAAAATTGCCCTGGTCATCGCCTTGAATCCATCCGTTGTTTACCGCTGTCGCCACATACACGCGCATAGACTCCGGGATGCTGCTTGCATCGGCGAACGTGCCGCTGAGCAACTGACCGGCCGATGCTTCGTCCATCAGGCTGAGCTCCGGATTTTGCCTCAGCAGCGCTTTAACCAGAACGACCGCGACATCCTCTCTCTTCATCCCCTCGCCGGGGTTGAAGGAGCGTTCCCCTTTTTCATCCGACTTGGTGTCAAAGAATTCCTTGGTTGCCTTTATGCTGTCGTAGGACCATCGCGATTTAGGAACATCGGAGTAGTCATCGGCATCCTGCGGCTCAGACGTTAATTTAAAGCTGCGGGTAATCATCGCGGCGATTTCTTCGCGGGTGACGGTGGTATCGGGATGAATCCGTTTGTCTTGATCGCCTTGGAGAACGCCTTTCGCCGCAAGATTTTTCAAATAAGCTGCAGCCCAATGGCCTTTAATATCGATCAGACCTTCGCCATCCTGTCCGTAAACTCTGGCCGTCACCGTATCGCCCCCGCCGAATCGATGGTCCTGCTGCTTATCCCCGCCCAAGGCGGAGGGCGCCGGGCGATCCGTCCGATCCGGGCCGGAAGGGAGGCTTGCCGAACCTGCGGCGCCTTCCAGCAGCCGCTTCAACCGGTCGGAAAGTCCCGATTTTTGCCGATCCGCTTGATCTTGGGCGATTTTTCCGGCAGAGACTTCGGCATCGATCGAGGCGCTTTCGGCGTCCGTCAGCTTCTGCAAAAACTCGTCCGCATCCACGCCTTGGTCTGCAGCGATCTGCAGCAAGGTTTTGCCGGCTTGCAGCGAATCCGTCACTGTGCTTTCATCCAGACCGAGCACAGCGGCGGCAAGCTTAACGATGTTCGCGTTTCCGGAGCCATTCATGTTCGGGCGACCGCTCGCATTTTGCGGAGCGCTCTTGTCTTGAGAAACGCCCGTGCGATCTTCGTTGCCCTGGGAGAGCTTGCCGTCCTCCAGCTGCCGATTCATCCGGTCCGCCATCCCGCTTTCCGGTCGGGTTTGATCGCCGGGCGGTTTAACGGGAGTCCGGATTCCGGCCGGCAGCGCGTCCGTTTGATTGGCGAAAGCGCCGGCTGCAGCGTACGCCTCGTTATGTATGAGTCCTCCGAAGCTGAAGATGCAGGAACTCAGGATGGTGCAAACAAGCATTTTTTTCATATACAAGGTCACCTCTTGGAATTAGTAGTTACATGAAGCATCATAAACTCCCTGTCTGAATGCGCGCTGAGGATCGTCTGAATAATGATTGAGAGAAAGCTGATGATTTCCTGAATTTTCCGCAGATCAGCAGGAAAGCTGGAATATTTTCAGCATCGGTTCAGCCCGGACTCAGGTTACATTCATGCGGCAGCATTATCATTTCAGGCAACGAACAAGATCCGGAAGGAGAATGCTTATGAAAAAGCAATGGAAGCTCGGAGCCTGGCTCATGCTGATGCTGGATATCGTGATAACGCTAAAGTATACATGGCTGAGGGAGAGCGTTTCATTTATGTATGCTCAGCTGATGAATGTCCGCACAGCGGCGGTGTGGACGTATCTGGACTCGGAAAAATGCAATCTGGTCCCTTTCCGGACGATCGGATATTATCTTTTCGATTCCAGCCATGCTTGGACGTCCATCGTCAACTTGGGCGGCAATGTGGCGGCTTTTATGCCGATCGGGTTTCTGATTCCGCTCCTTAGTGCCAAACGAAAATCTTCGCTATGGTCGATTGCCGCCATAAGCTTCGGCTACAGCTTGCTGATCGAAACGGGACAGCTCTTGATGGAAATCGGAGCGTTTGACGTGGACGATCTGATATTAAATACGCTTGGAGGATGTGCCGGACTTATGGTACTGAAGGTTTTCATCCGGATCGCTTTCCCCTCATCCGTCAAATTACTATCGGTGAATCGTTAGATTAAGTAATATTTATACAACCATATGGTTGTATATGGTAAACTGGGATAAATGTTCGGTTTTCGGAGGGTATTTAAATGGAAGTGGATTTAAAGCAGAAAGTTTTACTGGCTTTTTATATGGAGTATCAAAAGGATTTGTCAAATTTATTGAAAATAAATCATGAATATATCGGTGTAAGCCGCGATCTTTTTATAACGGCGTTGGGCAAACTTGAAAATGAAGAATTAATGATATTCGAACTAAGATATCCGATGAATGACTCGCAAATATTATCCTACGTGTCTATCACACGTCGTGGGATAGAATATATCGAGAAAAAATTTGAAATCGATTCAACTCTAAGCGGCTCGGAGAAAATAATGATTATTGAAAATACTCGTGTTAATCTCAATGAAAGCCGCTAAGACTTGACATTGTCCATTGCAAAAGTTATCATGGATAAATAAAGTCTACGATCGAGGTGAACACTGCGCAATGAAGTTTTCGAAAGCGACGAACTATGCCCTTCACACCATGCTCTTTCTTGCCGCAGCCACCCCGAATAAGCTTATCGGCGTACAGCAGTTGGCGGATCGGCAAGGAGTTTCGCCTACTTATTTATCCAAAATACTTACCAAGCTGGTCAAGGCAGGAATGATCGAATCCACTTCGGGTGCCAACGGCGGATACAGGTTAAAGCGGAATTGGGAAGAAATTTCGTTCCTTGATATCATTCATGTGATTGAAGGCACAGCCTCCTTATTCGATTGCGATTTGAACCATGGAACCGAATGTTTGATTCAGAAGGTGATGGTATCGGCGGAAGAGGAAATGGAGGACTATCTGAGAAAGCAGAAAATGTCTGAGCTTGCCAAAAAAATAACCGTTGTTTTATGACGAACGGCTTTTTTTTTTAAAAATTATTACAGATATAAAGAATCCTTAAAATCCATATAATCCTGAAAGGGGATATGAATGATGACAAACGAGTTGTTTAATGAAAACGTTTGGGAAAAAGCTTGGAAGGAAGATAGGCATACGGCAGTGAACAAGATGAAACAAGCCGGAATTGATCCGGTGCACACCTTTGACCATAAGGCAAAGGCATTTAACGAGCAAGCGTTTAACGAGGAAGGCCGGCAAAGAACAAAACGGATTATGAATTGGCTGGAGGGACAGGGAGTAACATTCAAGGATAGGTCCATTTTAGACATTGGAGCGGCCTCGGGCGGATTTACAGTGCCGTTTGCGGAGAGAGGGGCCAGCGTTACTTCTGTGGAGCCTAATCTTCCTTTGGTCGGGCTGCTGAAAGAAAATATAACGGGAATAGCCAATGGGAACGTTGAAGTTGTGGCCGAGCCGTTCGAAAATATCGATATTGAAGCGAAGGGGTGGAGGAAATCCTTCGATTTGGTATTCGTCTCCATGTGCCCGGTTATTGCCGATTGGGAAAGTGTGGAGAAGGTGATGAGCTGCGCACGGCAGTTTTGCTATATCAGTCTGTCCGCCGGCTCCAGGGAGCACAGTCTGGTAGATGAAATTTGGCCGCTGGTCGCGGATCGGCCCAAGAAATCAACCGAGCACCTGGAAATGGCTTATTTGTTTCATTTATTGTTTCTGAAAGGCTATTCCTATCAGTCGCTCGTAACCCGGGAAATGAAAACCACGGTGGTGTCCAAGGAAGCGGCGCTTCAGGAGGTTATGGACTGGCTGAAAATTTTCGGACTGCCTTCGGACGACCGGAACCGGAAAATCGTCGCCGAGTATTTGGAGCGGACTTATCCGACCGACAGAGTGGAAATCCGGCAGGGCGGGCGCTTCGGCAAAGTGCTGATTCAATTGCAGGATCAGAACATGTATACCGGATAATGTAAATTTCCAAGATGGTATCACAATCCCCGAACAATTTACGCAGCTGTGTCGGTACTAGTCTTCGCATCGCAATCGCAGCTGTTGCATCGGGGAAATAACCCATTTGTGTATAGACAGGAGTTAAAAAAGGCACCTTTCCGCTCAGGGAGGTGCCTTTTTCTTTCGAAACAGTTACTTCGCAAATATATGTTTGCCGATTTTGACGGTTTGCGGGCGCGACCAGATCCAGGCGCTTGTCGCCGTATCCGGATTGAAATAATAAAGCGATCCGTAAGTCGGATCCCAGCCGCGGACGGCATCCTGGGCGGCCAAATAGGCGGTGCTGTTCGGTGTCAGCCAATATTGGCCGTCGTCTACTGCTGTAAAGGCGCCAGGTTGAAATACAACGTCGCGGATGTTGCCGGGAAACTTGCCGGATTGAATCCGGTTCATTACGACTGCGCCGACGGCGACTTGTCCTTTGTACGGTTCCCCTCTGGCCTCACTGTATATGATATGTGCCATTATATCCATTTCTTGCCGGTTCAAGCTGTATTTCTTTAGAGCCTTCCAAGTCGAACTTCCGGCGACGCCGTCGGCGGGAAGTCCGTAGCTTTGCTGAAACTTGCGAACGGCGGCAGCGGTGGCTGCGCCGAATTTTCCATCCAGCGGCTCTTTATAATAACCCATCGCTTTCAAACGGAATTGCAGGTCCCAAACGTCCCCGTTTTGGCTGCCGTACGATACTTGGGTCGGCGTCTGGGCGTGCGCGCTGTGCGGAACGACGGTTCCCGTAAGCAAAATGGCAGTCAGGAAGGCGAGTGCTTTCCAATATTTCATGGTTCATCGTCTCCTTTCTGTGTCGATTATAGGAGACGGCCTTATATCGTTCAACCCACATATTTTGGATTACATGTACTTTTCCCCGGAAAACCGGTGCTTATTCGAATCAAGCTGAAAGTTTGCTGAAAGTTTGCTGAATAATGGTTGAAGGCGGCATCTGTGCCGGTTTGCGCTTTTTATAAGAAAATCCAGCAATCATGCGGGTTTATCGCATTAAGAAATCTTTCAGCTAACGATCAAGCTGGATTCAGATAACCCCTTCATAATGAAAACCATGAGCAGGATTTATCCAGAAAGCACGGCGAAATAGAGAAAGTTCAGTTTATGTCGGGAGGCAAATGTCCATGAAAATCGGCAAAAAAGGAGTCATCATCACCTTGGTCGCTGTGCTGGCGTGCGGTGGCGGTACTTACGCTTATTTGTATAAAAACCCTTTGAAAAGCAAACAACAAACGGCTGTGCAGGAAACGACCTACACGGTGAGAAAAGGCAGCATCCGCGCGACGATTTCCGGCACTGCTCAGCTGGAACCGCAGGAACAGCAAAGCATCGTCGCTCCGAAAGAAGGGATGATCAAAACGATCAACCTGTCGCGCAACCAAACCGTGAAAAAAGGCGATTTGCTGCTTGAGATTTACGATTCCGATCTGGAGGCAAGGCTTGATCAAGCGAAGCTGACGCTCAGCCAATACGAATCGGACATGCAGGATCTGCAGGCGCAAGCCGCGGCGCTCAAGACCATAGCTCCGGTCGGCGGCAAGCTGATCCTGTCCACCAATATCAGCGAAGGAGCCAGCGTCTCCAAAACAACGAAAATCGCGACCATCGCCGACAGCCAAAACTTGACGGTCACGCTCCCTTTCCTTCAGGAAGAAGCTTCGCAAATCCATGAAGGCGATACGGTACAGCTCACCATCGACGGCTATATGCTGACGAAAACCGGCATTGTGAGCTCCGTATCTTCGGGGGTCAAGTCCGATGCGAAGGGGAACCGGCTTGTGGACGTGTTCGTCCGCGTCGACAACGACGGGTCGATGGACGCGGGGCAAACCGTTAAAGGAACCGTAACCATCGGCGGCTTGAAGGTGGACTCCAAAGCCCAAGGGACACTTCAATATAAAACAACGGTGAACGTTCTCGCCGGCGTTTCCGGCACGATCGATCACCTGGCGATCAAGGAAAACCGAATAGTGAACAAAGGCGAACTTATCGGCACGATCGTCAGCGATACGCTGCAGAAAGATATTACGAACAAGCAAAACCAGATTACCCAGCAGACGAAAACGGTGAAGGATCTCGAGGATCAAATGGAGAAGCTGAAGGTTTACGCTCCGTTCGACGGCATCTTCTCCACCGACTTTGCCGATCAGAAGAAAAACGTGCTCGCTTCTTATCCGGTCGGAACGACGATTGAAAACAATGTCGCGCTCGGCGCGGTAGCGAGCCTCGACTACCTGCAATTACCGATCAAGGTCGACGAGCTGGATTTGCCGAAAATCCAGGTCGGGCAAAAAGCCGAAGTGAAGGTTGATGCGGTTCCGGGCAAAACGTTCCAAGGGGAGGTTACGCAAGTATCGACCGTCGGTACGGTCAGCAACGGAGTAACGACTTATACCGCGGTCGTGACCTTGAAAAACACGTCGGAGCTCAAGTACACGATGACGGCGACGGCGGATATTTTGATCCAGGATAAAAAGGATGTGCTTGTCGTCCCCGTGGAAGCGGTCAAGCAGCGGAACGGCAAGCGGGTTGTTGCTTTGAAAAAAGCCGACGGTACGATCGAAGCGGATCACGAAGTGAAGATCGGCGCGAACACGAGCACGCTGATCGAGATTACCGACGGTCTCAAGGAAGGCGATACGATCGTCATCCAGGGCGCAACGCAAAGAGGAAAGCTGTCCGAGCAGGAAATCCAGCAAATGCGCAACCAGTTCCAGCAGGGCAACCGGAACAGCGGCAGCACGGGCGGCAATAACAGATCGAGCAATACGGGCGGAGCAGGCGCAGGAGGTTTCGGAGGTCCGCCGCCGGGATTCTAATGGCCGAAGGGAGGGGAACCCCATATGAGCATGATTGAGCTTAAGGACATCCGTAAAACGTATTACCGGGGCTCCGAGGAGCTGCCGATTTTGAAGAGCATCTCGCTTTCCGTAGATACCGGGGAATTCGTCGCAATCGTCGGTCCGAGCGGGTCGGGAAAATCGACGCTGATGAATACGATCGGCCTGCTCGACGTGCCGACCTCCGGATCCTACACGCTGGACGGCGTCGCTACCGAAAAAATGTCCGACGATGCGCTCGCGGAGCTGCGCAACCGGAAAATCGGCTTTATTTTTCAGCAGTTCAATTTGCTGCCGCGGCTGACCGCACTGGAAAATGTGGAGCTGCCGATGATTTATTCCGGCGTTCCGAAGAAGGAGCGAAGAGAGCGCGCGCAGCAGATGCTGGAGAACCTCGGCATGGGGGCCCGTTCCGATCACCGCCCCAGCCAGCTGTCGGGGGGGCAGCAGCAGCGCGTGGCGATTGCCAGAGCGCTCGCCGTAGGTCCGTCGCTGCTGCTGGCCGACGAACCGACCGGGGCGCTCGATTCGAAGACCGGGCAAGAGGTGCTGGAGCTGATGCTTCAGCTCAACGAATCGGGCAATACGATCGTGCTGATTACGCATGACCTGCACATTGCGGAGCATGCCAAAAGAATTGTAACGATCCGGGACGGCCTCATCGTCGGAGATATGATCAATGAACGGCAGTCGCCGGGCAAAGAGGCAATGGAGGCGACGGTATGAAAATCACCGAATTGATCCAGATGGCGCTCAGAACCGTTACGGCCAGCTGGATGCGGACGCTGCTTACGATGCTCGGCGTCATCATCGGCGTAAGCTCGGTCGTTACGCTCGTATCGATCGGCAGAGGCACGTCGGCGCAAATCGAGCAGCAGTATGAAAACATGGGAACGAACCTGCTTGTCGTCAACGTGATGAACCAGGGGCGCGCCACACAGCTCGACTACAATGAAATTATGAAATTCGAAGGATTTCCGGAAATTAACGGCATCGCCCCGTCGGTGTCCTCCAGCCTGAACGTCAAATCGAGCGTGAAATACGATACGGAGGACGATTCGAAATATACGGTGATGGGGACCAACGAGCGGTATTTGTCGATTTTGAAGTCGACGCTCAAGGCAGGGCGGTTTGTTACGGAGGCGGACCTTGATCTGCGGACGAATGTGGCCGTTCTCGGTGCCAATGTGGTGGATGCGCTGTTCGGCAGTGTGAATCCGATCGACAAGACGATCAACGTGAACGGTATCCAGTTTACGGTGGTCGGCACGCTGAACAAGAAGGGCTCCAGCCTCGGCGGCACGTCGGCCGACGACATGGTCATCGTTCCGCTGACGACTGCACAGCGCCAGCTTGGCATCGGCAGCATTCGCACCGCATATGTCGAGGCCACGTCGAAGGACGATATTACAACGGCGCAAAACACGATCACCTCTTTTTTAACCTATAAATTCAAAAGCTCGAACGGCTTCCGCATTCTCAACCAGGACCAGCTGCTGACGGCGCGGACCGAAGCGGCGAGCACGCTCACCAGCCAGCTCGTCAGCGTTGCCTGCATCTCGCTGCTTGTCGGCGGCATCGGCATTATGAACATCATGCTCGTGACGGTCAGCGAGCGGACGCGGGAAATCGGGATCCGCAAATCGATCGGCGCCAAGCGGCGCAACATCCTGATGCAATTTCTCGTCGAGGCGGTCGTCATCAGCGGCTTCGGCGGGCTGATCGGCCTCGTGCTCGGGGTCGGGCTGGCCAAGTTATGGCCGCTGATCAACCCGAAGCAAATGACCATCATTTCTCTTGATATTTGTATGTACGCCTTTTTGTTTTCCGTCCTTGTCGGCATCATATTCGGATTGTATCCGGCGAACAAAGCCTCCAAGCTGCGGCCTATCGACGCTCTGCGCACGGACTGATCCTCATTTTAAAAATTCAGGAGGTACTCCCATGAACATACATCGACCCGATCTTTGGAAAACGGCGCGTATCGTCCTTACCGCATTTCTTGTTTTTACGCTGCTGTGCCTGGCTTTTGCGGTTTGTCCGCCGAACACGACATATGCGGGCAAGGAAGGGGTATTCATCAACAGCTCGGTTTATTTTACCCTGGAGGATGTGACGCTTTCCCAAGGCACCGATACCCAGATGATGAGATTTAACGTCAAACTGAATAACGACGGCGAATCCACTGTAGATTTTAACCACTACGGCGTTAAAGTGACGTCCGCCGCCGGCGGCAGCTACTACGCGGAGCTGAGCCAAAAAACCGACGCTCTGGTTGCCGCGCATACGGGCGCAAACTTCTATTACGTGGCCACCGTTCCGGGCGGGCTGGCTTCCTCCGACCTGAAGGTCACGATTTTTGAACGGAACGGCTCGCAGCTCACTGACATCGGATCCCTCAGCGTAGCCAATGCGCAATCGCTGCGCGAGCAGGCTCATCAGCTCGTCGTCAATCTGGCCGATGTGGACACGACGCTGACCGGCAGCTCTTTCGTCGCCTTCCAGGCGGTTAAGGCGATTGCGGTTCCGAAGGACGGCAAGTGGGATATTTCGGTCGACGTTACGGCGTCCCCTACCGGTTCGGAGAGCGTAACGATTCCTGCCGGGCTCAAATATTTGCTTCAGGACGGGCAGGGCAGAACGTTTCTGATGACCGCCAATGCGGTTGACGGAACCACTGTAGGTGTCGGGCAAACCAAGCATATTCTGCTGACGGCCACCATGGAAACGCAGCCTGACGCAAGTGCGCTCGCACTGGTCTTGTCCCGCGACAATTCCGTAGTCTCCGCGTTCGGCAAGCTGGCTTTGGCATCATTGTTCCAGCTGAATCAGCCGGGCGAGAAGGTGAGTTATGCGTTCCAGGACCGGCAGGGCATTTCCCTGGAGGTTCAGAAGGCCGAGCAGCAGGAGGTTTCCGGGAAAAAACAAGCCGTGATTACAGCGGTGCTGCATAACGACGGCAAAACGACGCTGCAGTCGCCGACTTTGCAGGGTACGCTCATTTCGAAAGCCGATACGCTCGCCGTGAATGCCACAACGGTCATGACACCGGAAACGTACATCGTGGCAGGGGAAGCCGGCGTCTATAAGTTCGCTGCAGAGCTGCCGGACGGCGCTTCCCCGGATCAGCTGCAGTTTGTCATTTCCGAGTCGCGAAGCTCTTCGGGTTCCTCGAATGCGAATTCAAACTCCAGTTCCGGCTCAAGCGGCTCAAGCAGCTCCAGCTCGTCCCAGTCGTCGACGTCTTCCGGCTCGTCGAGTCAAGCAAGCGGGTCTTCATCATCCGCGGGCAGCACGTCCGGTGCGATTCCGATCATCGCCGTCAGCTTGTCCGGAGGTCTGGCCTCCGTCACGGATATGGGGCAGCTTCCGCAGTACACATTGGGCCAGCCTTTCGTGTTTAACGCAGGCAGCCATCTGATTGATTCGAATTTGGAGATGTCGGTCGTCGAGCTGAACGCTCATACGAATGCGGAAAACGGGTTCCAGACGGTTGTCGCCAAATTCAAGCTTTTGAACAAGAGCAGCGATACGCTGGCATTGCCTTCGTTCGATACGTCCTTGACTGACGCGTCGGGCACCTCGTATCCGGGCACGAAGCAAACGACGACGCTGACTCAGCTGATTCCGAATACGGCTTACGTCTACAGCTATTCGTATCTGCTTCCACCTTCCGCAACAGGTACGTTCAAGCTGAGCATTTTGGATCCGTCGAACTCATCCAAGATCAAGGTGCCGATCTCCGAATACCAGGTGGCGGTGAGCCAAACCGGAGAGGAAGATCCGACCGCGCCGCAGAAAGTGCTTTCCGTTTATCCGTTCAACGTGAAAATCGAAGACTGGATTTTGTCCGAGCAGTATAACAGCGGAAGCTATTATTACAAGCTGAAGCTGAACCTCGATGTACAGAAAACGGATGAGGTCATCACCGACGACTCGTTCTCGACGCTCGAGTTTGAGGTGGTCGATTCGCTCGGCCGCGTGCTCGGCAGCACGACGCAAACGCTGCAGGGCGCAAACAAGCTGATCAGCGGCATGCAGACGATCGATTTCGGCAGCATCAAGTCCGAGCAGTTCGAATTCCCGGTGACGATCCGGATTTACGAAGATATCCCTACAGCTGGCGGTTCGGCCAAACGTTTGGTCGCAACTTTGAAGCAATAAGGCAATAAACAAAAGACGTCCTGTCGAGGCGCCTTCGAACGTCGCGATCATGGGGCGGTACATCCTGAAGCCGTCGATTCTCACCGTGCTGGAGACGATGGAGCGGGGAACGGGAGGCGAGTACCAGCTGACCGACGCCCTGCGCATCGCCTGCCGGGCCGAAGGGTTGATGGCGCTGGACATGCGGGGAGAGCGTTACGATGTGGGCGACAAGTTCGGCTGCGTCAAAGCGATCCTCGAAATGGGCCTGACGCGCAGCGATTTGCGCCCGCAGCTGCTGGAGCTGATCCGTCAGCTTTCGCAGGAGAAGGCCCGAAGTGCGCCGAAGAAAAGAGCCGCCATCTAAAAAATGAAGCCGTCCCGCTGGGGCGGCTTCTTCATTCTTAAAGCTCCCTGAATGAACGCTGAACGTACCTGAGCCCGCCGTTCAGCGACATTTCAGCCCATCGTCAAGTTCAATTCAGGATGATGCAGCATAATGACATTATCCAAACAACACTGGGAGGCATACACAATGAAAAAGAACAGACAGCTGCATTTATGGATTGGTTTCATCTGCTCGGTATTTATTTTGGTCGAATCGGTGACCGGGCTTATTTTATCGGAGCCGTGGCTCGTCGGAGCCGGAAAAGGAGAAGGCGGAGGCATGCGTCCGCAGATGGCGGTTCAGTCGCAGGCCGCGCCGGGCGGAGCCGCTTTGTCCGCGAACGGTTCGTCCGGACAAACGCAGGGCCAAGCGGAAGGACAGGCGCAGAGTTCACAGTTCGCGGCAGGCTCGCCATCCGCGGCCGCCGAGGGTAGCGCAGCCCCGGCTGCGCGTCAAAACGGCGAAGGAGCGGGAGTTGGCGCAAAAGCCGTCTCCAGCCTGTACGGCATGATTAAAGGGCTGCACGAGGGCAGGGTCGGCGGGACCAACGTAAAGATATTGGCCGATCTGACCGCGATCGGACTGATCTTTTTAACCGTGAGCGGCATCGTCTTGTCGATACAAACGCTGCGGGCCCAGGCAAAGTCGAGGAAACGCAGAAAGGCCGACCACCGGCTGCTGCGTGAAATGGAGCAGGAGAGTCCGGCTTGATTATGCTCCTCAACGCTCGAGCATTTGAATTCCCTAAAGTGATGCACGCAGCTCCGGCGTTTACGCAAATGCTGCTGAGGACATAGGATCCGTTATTTGTTCTGGCCGGCCGGTTATCCTGATCTCGCGGACAGAGAATCCGCTATCGGCCGAAATTGTGCGCAAAACGGTTCGTGCAAGCTCAAATAACGGAACGTATGTCCGATCGGTCGTCGCTAACGTTTATTCGCGAAAAAATAACGGAGCCATTGTCCGTGTGAACAAACGGCGGCTCTTCTTCGGGCGGAAGCCAGTCTCCAAGAGCGTATTGCCTGCCGTTTCCCGCCCGGTTTCGTCGCTTCCTGTTCATGTTCAGTTCATATAGAGTTCATACAACTTTGGTATTTTTATTCATGTACATACAGTTTATGATCTTGAACGAACAGGAAGGAGTGCGCTTTTTGAAAAACAGATTATATCGCAGATGGGGAAGCGTCGTTACCATTATCGCGATGCTCTTCGGCTTGTGCGGACAAGCTTGGGCGGCCGATGAAATTTCCCGTCTGGTGCTGTCGAAAAATGACCTGTCGCTGGAAATCGGCGATACGTATCAGCTCAGCGCGACCGCCATTTATGTGAGCGGCGCGACGGAGAATGTAACGATCAAGACGGACTGGCAGTCGAGTACTCCGACCGTGGCGGGGGCGTACGCGGGAGTGATCACCGCCAAAGCCGAAGGCACGGCGATTATTACGGCGACCTATTCCGGCAAAACGGTAGTGGTCAATGTGACCGTCGACAAGAAAGTGCGCAGCCTGACGAAAAATAAAACGGCGAGCTCGCTCCGCGCCGGCGCGTCGGATCAGATCACGCTGATGGCCACGTATACGGACGGGACGACCGCCAACGTGACGAGCAAGGCGGATTGGTCGACGTCGAACGACGGCGTCGCGACGGTGAGCGACGGCCTCATTACCGGCGTAAGCAGCGGTACGGCGACGGTTACGGCCAAATACGGCAGCCAGGTCGTCACCGTGGCGGTTGAGGTCGATCCGGTGCGGCGCCTCGATCCGGATAAGACCGATCTCATCCTGAAGGTCGGAGGGACGCAGCAAATCAAGCTGATGGCTTTGTTCGACAACGGGGACTACGAGGACATCGCCGACAAAGCCGAATGGTCGTCCAATAAGGAAAACATCGCCGACGCGTTTAAAGGCCTCATTACCGCTTATGGAACGGGTGAAGCGACGATTACGGCGCAATACGGCAGCAAAACCGCTTCCATCGTCGTCAGCGTCGATGTGGCGAAGCGGCTTGACGCGGATCAGTCGGACTTGTTTTTGCGGACGAACGACTCCCAGCAAATCAAGCTGACAGCGGTGTATGCCGACGGTACGTCGGACGATGTAACCGCTAAGGCTACATGGTCGTCGGACAACGAAGACGTGGCCGGTGTGGATGAAGGCAAGGTGACCGGTTACTCCAGCGGCAAAGCGACCGTCACCGCCAGCTACGGTGGCAAGTCGACGACGATCAACGTCGATGTGGAAACGCCGCGCAAGCTGGAGATGGACGTGACTTCGATTCAACTGAAAACGGGGAATACCGCGAAAATCAAGCTGACGGCGACGTACGCCGACGGAACGAAGGAGGATGTGACCCAGCGGGCATCCTGGACTTCCGACAACGAAGCGGTCGCCTATGCGAACAAAGGCACGGTCACCGCCTACAAAGCGGGCGAAGCGACGATCACGGCGAAATTCGGCACGGCGTCGGTGCAGGCGGTCGTCGATGTCGATGTGGCGCGCAGCTTGACCTTGAACAAAAAAAGCGTGAGCTTGCGCAGCGGGCAGTCGGAGCAGCTTACCCTCACGGCGATTTTGGCCGACGGAAGCAAGCAGGACGTGACGGCTGAGGCCGAATGGTCCGTCGATCAAGAAGACGTCGCTTCCGTCACGAACGGCAAAATTACGACTTATGGCAGCGGTCAAGCCACCGTGACGGCCAAATACGGCGAGAAATCGGCGGTAGCGACCGTTGTCGTGGAGCTTGCGCGCAAGCTGGAGCTCGATGCGACGGATGTGTACTTGAAGGAAAACGGCTCGAAGCAGCTGAAGCTGACCGCGACCTTCGAGGACGGAACGGCGGAGGATGTAACGGGCAAAGCGGACTGGTCGACGGACAACGGCAATGTCGCTTCCGTAAACAAGGGCCAGATCACGGGCAATAAAATGGGCCAGGCGGTCGTTACCGCCAAATACGGAGACAAGACCGTTACCGTGACGGTCGATGTGGCTACCCCGCGCAAGCTGACCGTAAGCAAAACGTCGCTCGACCTGCGTGCCGGAGGAACCGAGCAGTTGACGGTGACCGCACTGTATGCGGACGGTACGACCGCGGACGTGACCGACAAGGCGGCCTGGAGCGTGGACAATGAAGATATCGCTCTTGCCAGCAAAGGCAAGGTCACGGGCTACAAGTCGGGCAAGGCCGTCGTAACGGCGGCGTACGGCTCCAGAACGGCTGCGGTTCAGGTCGAAGTCGACCAAGCGACGACGATTGCGGCCAGCAAGACGAAGCTGAATCTGCAGGCCGGGGATACCGAGCAGGTGACCGTAACGGTCACTTACCCCGACGGTACGACCGAAGACGTGACGCAGAAAGCGGAATGGTCCTCCAAGGCAGCTTCGGTTGCGGATGTGAAAAAAGGTTTGATCAGTGCGCTGGACAGAGGCTCCGCGACAATTACCGCCAAATACGGCGATAAAACCGCGACCGTCACGGTAACGGTCGGCGAAGTTTCCGGTCTTACCATAAGCGAAAGCAAGCTGGTGCTGCAGGAGGGGCAATCGGCCACCGTTACGCTGACAGCCGCCTTTAAGGACGGCAAGCAGAAAAACGTAACGGATGAGGCTGAATGGGGCACCTCGTCGGACAAGATCGCCAAAGTTACGAGCGGCACTATCAAAGCTTACGGCAGCGGCAAGGCGACCATTACGGCCCGTTACGGAGACCGTTCGGAAACCGTTGAAGTGGAAGTCGATATGGCAAGCAAGCTGTCCGCGAATACGAAACTGCTTGTTTTGGAAAAGAACGGCCAGTTCCAGCTCGTGGTGACGGCGATGAATTCCAGCCTCGAGTCGGAAGATGTCACCGAGAAGGCGCAGTGGAAAACGAACAACGACAAGGTGGCCGATGTAACCCTCGGCATGGTCACAGCTTACGGCAGCGGCAAAGCGACAATCACGGCTTCGTACGGCGGCAAATCCGTCACCGTGCCGGTGGAGGTTGAAGTTGCACAGAAGCTTGCGTTTAATAAACGCATCGTGTATCTCAAATCGGGAAGCGAAGAAACGCTGACGTTGACGGCTACGTTCGCTGACGGCACCACCAAAGACGTGACGAGCGCGGCGGAATGGACATCGTCCAATTACACGACGGTGGACGTGAACCAGGGCACTGTATCCGGGGTTCAATACGGCAAAGCGACGGTCTCGGCCAAGTACGGCGGCAAGCGGGCCTTCCTGCAGGTGACGGTGGACGAGCTGAAATATTTGAAGGCGAGCGACAAAAAGCTGACGCTGAGCGTTAATGACACGAAGCAGGTGAAGCTGACCGCAACCTACAAGGACGGCAGCGAAGCCGAAGTGAATTCTCAGGCTGCATGGAAGAGCACGAACGATAAGGTAGCTGACGTCAAGGATGGACTTATTACCGTCTATGGTAAAGGCACCGCGTCGATTACAGCCAAGTATGGCGGCAAGACCGTTTCCATTGTCGTCATCGGGAAATAGACAAATCGAGCGGATAGACGGTAAACCGTCTTCGGTGGACGATCAAACGGCGGTGATTCGATCAAGCGATGCGTTTGCTTCAGCTTAAGCTGAAGACAAACGCATTTTTTTTAAGTAAAAGTTCAGCTTTATTTCAATTTTGTTCGATATATAGATGGATGGGAAATATCGGTGGAGGAGGAAGAAACCATGGCGAAAATTCTGGTCGTCGATGACGACCGAAACATTCGCGAGCTGATCCGGATTTATTTGAAAAACCAGATGTACTCCGTCGTCGAGGCGGCTAACGGAGAGGAAGCTCTGTCCATTATGGAAAAAGAGCCGATCGATCTTGTCATTTTGGACATTATGATGCCTCAGCTGGACGGCTGGGATTTGTGCAGGGAACTAAAGAGAAAGTACGACTTTCCTGTGCTGGTGGTGACGGCCAAGGGAGAGCAGGCGCATAAAATCAAAGGCCTTCAGCTCGGGGCCGACGACTATTTGGTCAAGCCGTTCGATCCGCAGGAGCTGGTTCTGCGGGTCAAAGCGCTGCTGAAGCGGTACAAGATCGCTTCGGCCCAAACGGTCATGGTCGCCGATCTGTACATGAACCGGAGCACGTACGATGTGACGCTCGGAAGCGAACGTTTTGCGCTGCCGCTCAAGGAGTTCGAACTGCTGTTCCGGCTGGCGAGTTATGCCGGTCATATTTTCACCAGAGAGCAGCTGATCGAGCAAATATGGGGGCCCGACTACGAGGGGGACGAGCGCACCGTCGACGTGCATATCAAGCGGCTGCGGGAAAGGCTGGCGAGAAAAACCGATTCGGTCAAAATCACGACCGTGCGGGGGCTCGGATACCGGCTCGAGGTTTGCCATGATTAGATCGCTGTACGTCCGGACGGTCGGCATTTTCATTATCGTCGTCGTGCTGAGCGCCGTGCTTTCCTTTTTCATTTCGGGGCTGCTCATTCAGAGGGACGCTCCGCCGCAGCCGGAAGGAGACATGCTGATCGCCGGGTATTACGCGATTCAATTGATGAAGGAAACGAATGTGAAAAATCCCGATTCCTACATCGAACGGTTCGCGACCTTGCAGCATTTCATCATCACCGTATACAACGACAAGGGAGAGCTGCGCCGGTACGGCAACGTGCCGGATTCGAACCGGGAGGACGAGATCACTCCGGACGAGCTTTCCTCCGTTTTGAAAGGAGAGACGTACCAACGGCCGAAGAAAAAACCGGACGATCCCGGCAATCTGCTTATCGGCCTGCCTTTTCAAATGAACGGGGAGAACCGCGCGATGATCATCCAGCTTAACTTCAAAGGGCAGAAGCAGCAGATCGACAAAATGGTCATGAGCGTGCTTCTGAATACTCTCGCGCTGGGCGGCCTTATGATCCTGATCGCTTCCCGTTATTTGGTGCGTCCGCTGACCAAGCTGACCGAGGCGACGCGCAAGCTTGCCACCGGCGACTTCAACGTGCAGGTCAAGCTGAAGCGCAAGGACGAGATCGGCTTTCTGGCCGACAGCTTCAACCATATGGCCGAGGAGCTGCGGCAGCTCGAGCAGATGCGGCAGGATTTCGTCGCCAACGTGTCCCACGAAATCCAAACCCCGCTCACCTCGATTCGGGGATTTTCCAAGGCGATCCGCGAAGGGCTTGTCGAAGGCGAGGATAAGGACCGCTGCCTCGGCATCATTCAGGAGGAATGTGACCGGCTGTCGCGGCTGGTGGAAAATTTGCTGCGGCTCGCTTCGCTCGAGTCCGAGCATCATCCGTTTAAGCCTGTGCGTTTTGATTTGGCCGAGCAGCTGCGCATGGCGTTACTGACGAGCACCCCGCTGCTGGAGCAGAAGCGGCTCGCGCTCGAGCTCGATTTGCCGAAGACGAAAATCGTCGCGGATAAAGACCAGCTGTACCAGGTATGGGTCAACCTGCTGCAAAACAGCATTAAGTTTACGCCCGAAGGCGGATGCATATCGGTTCGGGTTTCGCAGGGCGGCGGCTTTGCCGAAGTGCAGGTGCGGGACACGGGCATCGGCATTCCGCCGGAGGATATCGAGCATGTGTTCGACCGGTTTTACAAAGCGGACAAATCGCGCGACGCTTCCCGGGAAGGAAGCGGCCTCGGCCTTGCCATCGTGAAAAAAATCGTTGAAATTCACCGCGGCACGATCGGGCTGGACAGCAAGCCGGGCGACGGAACCGTATTTACGGTGAAGCTGCCCGCCGTTTAGGCATTTTATGCGCGCAGGTTTTATATACATAAGTATTCGAGTATATTTGACCATGCGAAGAGGTGCTGCGGATGCTTCATATTGTGGCCTGCATCAAGCAGGTACCGGATACGAAGATCATCAAGATGAACCCGAAAACGAACACGATGGACCGGTCGAGCGCGCCGGCGATTTTGAATCCTTACGACGCGCATGCGGTGGAAGAGGCCGTCCGGCTGAAGAAAAGGTACGGAGGCACGGTGTCCGTGCTTACGATGGGCCCGCCGCCTGCCGTCAAGGCGATCAAGAAATGCATCGAAATCGGTGCGGACGAAGGATACATGATCTCGGACCGCGCCTTCGCCGGTGCGGATACGCTGGCGACCAGCTATGCGCTTACGAAAGCGCTTCAAAAAATCGGCGGCATCCTGCCCGTCGACCTGATCATTTGCGGCAAAATGACGATTGACGGAGATACGGGCCAGGTAGGGCCGGGCATCGCGCGCAGGCTGGACATCCCGCCGCTCACGTCGGTGAACAAGGTCGTCGAGGTGAACCGGGAGGAGGGCTACGCGGTCGTCCATCGCAAGCTGGAGGACGGTTATGAGGTCGTCCGCTCGACGCTGCCGTGCCTTTTTTCCGTGGAAAAGGAAATCAACGAGGTTCCGTATTCGCCGCTGCCGAACGTGCTGAAGGCGGCTCGCTACCAGCCGCATATATGGTCGGTCGCCGATCTGGACGATGTCGACCGCTCCCAGCTTGGCCTCAAGGGCTCGCCTACCATCGTATCGTCCGTCTGGGCGCCGGAGAAGCCGAAGGGCGGACAAATGTTCGCCGGCAGCCCCGCCGAGCAGGTGAAGCAGCTGCTCGGCGTCGTGCTGGAGAAGAAGGAGCTGTTCGAGGCGCGGGGAGGTGCGGGATGAGCGGCGATTTTAGCGATTACCGCGGCGTGTGGGTGTTTTTGGAGGCGAAGGACGGGCGGATTGCGCCGGTTTCCCTGGAATTGCTTGGAGCCGGCAGGCGTCTTGCCGATAAGCGGAAAACCGAGCTTGCCGGCGTGCTGATCGGTGACGGTGTCACTGCGCTTGCAGGTACGGCATTCGAATACGGAGCCGATACGGTGTACGCTTACGACGCTCCCATATACAAGCATTACCGTACGGAGACGTACATGAAGGCGCTGTTTGCCTGCATCGAAAAATACAAGCCGGAGATCGTGCTGTTCGGCGCAACCTCGACAGGCAAAGATTTGGCCAGCGCGGTGGCGACCGACCTGCCGACGGGACTGACCGCCGATACGACGATCCTCGACGTCGAGGAGGACACCGGGCTGCTGCTCGCGAGTCGTCCGGCGTTCGGCGGCAACATCATGGCGACGATTCTGTGCAAAAAGTACCGGCCGCAAATGGCGACGGTCCGGCCGAAGGTGATGAAATCTCTGGCACCCGAGCCGGGCCGCCAAGGAAAGCTTATCCCGGAGGCTATTCCGCTGCGCGAAGAGGATGTGCGCACGAAGGTGCTGGACATCGTCCGCTCCACCGCGCCGCGCGTGCGCATCGACGAGGCGGACGTGATCGTCGCCGGCGGCAAAGGGCTCGGCAGTGCGGCCGGCTTCCAGCTCCTCCATCAGCTGGCCGGAGTGCTCGGAGCCGCGGTCGGCGCAAGCCGGGACGTGGTCGAGGCCGGCTGGATCGGCCATCACCATCAGGTCGGCCAGACCGGGGTGACCGTGACGCCGAAGATTTACTTCGCGATCGGCATCTCCGGCGCCATCCAGCATATCGTCGGCATGCAAAATTCCGGGCTGATCATAGCGATCAACAAGGACCCGGCTGCGCCGATTTTTCAGTCGTGCCACTATGGAATCGTCGGAGACGCGTTTGAAATCGTACCGCTGATGATCGAGCAGTTCAAAAAGGCGCTCGGAAAGGAAGACGTGCAGCATGCCTGAAAAATTCGATTGTATCGTCGTCGGAGCCGGCCCGGCCGGCATCGCTTGCGCTTATGAGCTGGGCAAGGCGGGAGTGAACGTGCTGCTGCTCGAACGCGGGGAATACCCGGGCTCGAAAAACGTGATGGGCGGCGTTCTGTACCGCAAAATGATGGAGGACGTCATCCCGGAGTTTTACAAGGAGGCGCCGCTCGAGCGGCACATCGTCGAGCAGCGCTTCATGATGCTCGATAAGGAGTCGGCGGTCACTATCGGCTACAAAGGGCTGGAGTGGGCGCAGGAGCCGTACAACAATTTTACGGTGCTGCGCGCCAAATTCGACCAATGGTTCGCGCAGAAAGCCGTCGAGCAGGGAGCGCTGCTCGTCTGCGAAACGGTGGCGCTCGAATGCATCGTGGAGAACGGCCGCGTCGTCGGCGTCCGCACCGACCGTCCGGACGGCGACCTGTATGCCGACGTAGTCGTGCTGGCGGACGGAGTGAATTCGCTGCTCGCCAAATCGCTCGGCTTTCACAAGGAGTTCAAGCCCGACGAGGTGGCGCTGGCAACGATGGAGATCGTGAAGCTCGACCGCAAAGTCATCGAGGACCGGTTCGGACTGGAAGGCGATCAGGGCTGCACGATCGAGCTGTTCGGCGATGCGACCAAGGGCATCCTCGGCACCGGCTTCCTGTACACGAACAAAGACACGCTCAGCATCGGCGTCGGCACTCTGCTGTCCGGCTTGATCAAACATAAGATCAAGCCTTACGAGCTGCTGGAATATGTGAAAAATCACCCGATGGTCCGCCCCTACCTGCAGGGCGGCGAGCCGCAGGAATATTTGGCCCACCTGATCCCCGAGGGCGGCTATTATTCGATGCCGAAGGTCGTCGGCAGCGGCGTGCTCGTCGTCGGCGACGCCGCGCAGCTCGTCAACGCCATACACCGCGAAGGCTCCAACATGGCGATGACGTCGGGCCGCTTGGCGGCGGAGACGGTCGTCATGGCAAAGCAGCTCGGCGATTTTTCCGAAGCGGTGCTGGATCAATACCGCATCCGGCTGATGGAGAGCTTCGTCGGCAAAGATTTGGTGAAATACAAGGATGCCACGCATCATTTCGATAAGTTCCCGCAATATTTCGATCAATACATTCCGATGATGAACCGTGCGGCCAGCCAAATGTTCACGGTCGACGGCTCCTCCAAACGCGAGAAGCAGAAAAAAATTTGGGATGATCTGGGATCCTTCAAGGACAAGGCCAAAATCGTTCGGGATATGTACCGGGCCTGGAAGGTGATGAAGTGATGAGCGAAGCTCCTAAAGCCCAAACGATCGAAGAGAAGCAATATTTGCTGCGCTTTAACGCCGATACGAAATCCCATCTGACCGTCCTCGACGCCGACATCTGCCTAACCAAATGTCCCGATAAAATATGCACGATCTTTTGCCCTGCGGAAGTGTACAAATGGGAGGACATCCGCATGCACGTCGGGTACGAGGGCTGCCATGAATGCGGAAGCTGCCGCATCGGCTGTCCTCATCAAAATATTAAATGGGAATACCCGAAAGGCGGGCACGGAATCGTCTTTAGACTGGGGTGAATCGGTTTGTTCGAAATCGGGGACCTGGTAGTGCTGGACGGCGCGAGAGGCATCATTGTGGAGGTGGTTCGCGGCTGGTGCCATGTGGCGTGGGAAGATTTTTTCGTCAGCTGGGAAAAGGAGGAGCAGCTCGAGAAAGCGGAGCAATAGACTGGGCGAGCCCGGAACGGGATGGTTCCGGGCTTTATCGTGCCCAGGGGCCTGTCACCGGGCTACTGAGCAGCCCATTCATCGAGAAACGCTGCCGCTTTGAGCCGGTCCGGCCACGTTTCGACCATTTTGCCGATCAATTCGCCGCTCCCCTTTCGGTTGGGAAAGCGGGCTGCCGTCCAGGCTTCGCGGGGCAGGCGGAAGAGCGAGGCGATCAGCCTTCTTTCAGCCCGTTCCAGCGGCCTCGCTTCCTCATATCCTTGCAAGAAAGATCGGATGAATTCCGGGCGGAATTGGGTTGTATTCGCCAGAGCTTTCGCCAGCTCTGCATAGACGGAGCCGAGCCTGACGCGATCCCAATCGATGATGTACAGCCGGCCGTCCTCCGCAATAATGACGTTGCTGGAAGTGATGTCGCCATGGATCAACGCCGGACGTGAGATTTCTTGCTCCAGCAAAGCCGCAATTTCCGGATCCTTCATTTCGGCCCACGTCCTTTCGGACAGGCTCCGGCAGTCGGCTTCGTATGTTCTGAACCATCTCCGGTACGCTGCGCTTTTTCGCGTGGCTCCATCCTTATCGCCAAGAAAACGGGAGTCCTGCGCCATCCATACGGCGACCTGCTTCAGGGTAAAGAAATCGGATTCATGAATGCCCGGCAAATCGTTCGAAGGCTGGTGAATCGCGGCGGTAACCCGTCCCAATTGTTCATAGTCCGCAGCTTCCCGCAGCCCCCGGCCGCGAATCCATTCCGTCATGTAAAAAGGTTTCCCTTTATAAATAACCCACAATTTGCCGTTATCCGCGTAGAGCCAGCGAGGCATATGGCCGTAGCCGCGGCGTATTAAATATTGGATGCGGCCGGCGGCTTCTTTCATTTGTTGAATCGTGCCCGACGGGATTAACGGACTTCGATAATAAGGTTTCAATGCATAGGACCTTGTTTTCGTTTGTATCCGGATGACCGCTTTTTTTTGATAAACGGAAGGCCGCCAGCGGAATTTTAACGGAATGATGCCGAAACGGCGCGTCAGCTTGCCGACATGGGCTTTGGTGTACAAGCCGGTCCCCCCCTGGTTTCAGAATATGCAATCAGTTATTCCATTACAATATTCAACCGGGGGATGTCGGTATGGCCTGGTGCCATGCGGAGCGGGAGATTTTTCGTCAGCCGGAAAAAAAGAGAGGCAAAAGCAAAACCCGGAACCTCAAGTTCCGGGCTTTTTTTAAAATGGGATTAATTGCGGATTAAATAATCGAATGCGCCCAAAGCTGCAGTGGCACCCGATCCCATGGAGATGATGATCTGCTTATACGGACTGTTGGTGCAATCTCCTGCGGCAAAAACTCCCGGTACGCTCGTGGCGCCGTGCCGGTCGACGACGATTTCGCCGAAGCGGGTGCGTTCCACCGTGTCGCCGAGCCAATCGGTGTTGGGGACAAGACCGATCTGCACAAACACGCCCTGCAATTCGATATGCTGTTCGGCCCCCGAATCGCGTTCTATATAAGTGATCCCGTTCACCTTGTCGGTTCCGGTAATTTCCTTGGTTTGCACGTTCTTTAAGACGGTTACGTTAGGCAGGCTGTAAAGCCGCTTCTGCAGTACGGCATCGGCTTTCAGTTCCGGCATGAACTCCAGAACGGTCACATGCTTCACAATGCCGGCCAGGTCGATCGCCGCTTCGATGCCGGAGTTGCCGCCGCCGATCACCGCTACGTCTTTTCCTGTAAACAAAGGACCGTCGCAATGAGGGCAGTAGGCAACGCCTTTGTTTTTGAACTCGGCTTCGCCGGGGACGCCAATATTGCGCCAACGGGCGCCCGTCGAAATAATGACGGTTTTGCTTTTCAGAACAGCGCCGTTTTCAAGTTCGATTTCGACGAAATCTTTCTTTTCCAAACGTTTGGCGCGCTGCTGCTTCATCACATCGATGCCGTACTCTTTGACGTGCTCTTCCAGGCTCGCAACGAGCTTGGGGCCTTCGGTATATTTTACGCTGATAAAGTTCTCAATGCCCAAGGTATCCATGACTTGACCGCCGAAACGCTCGGCCACAATGCCCGTGCGGATGCCTTTGCGCGCCGCATAAATCGCTGCGCTCGCGCCGGCCGGTCCGCCCCCGACAACAAGCACATCGTACGGTTCTTTATTCGCAAATTCCGATGCGTCCGGACCATTGCCGAGCTTGGCGAGAATTTCTTCCACCGACATACGGCCGCTTCCGAACATCTCGCCGTTTAAGAAAACGGTCGGCACGGCCATGACGTTCCTGCTTTCGGCTTCCTCTTTGAACGCCGCACCGTCGATCATCGTATGCGTGATGCCCGGATTGAGAATGCTCATCAGGTTCAGCGCCTGCACCACATCCGGACAATTGTGGCAGCTCAGGCTGATGAAAGATTCGAAATGATATTCGCCGCGAATGCTCTTGATTTGATCAATGATGTTCTGCTCAACCTTCGGAGGTCTTCCGCTAACCTGCAGCAGAGCCAGCACCAATGAAGTAAATTCGTGGCCCAAAGGAATGCCTGCAAAAGTGACTCCGGTGTCCTCGCCCATACGATTTACGCTGAAACTCGGCGTTCTGGGCAATTGCGTTTTCTCCACCTTTATATAAGGAGACATGCTGGCTAATTCATCAATCAAAGCCAGCATGTCTTGAGATACGGCATCGGAACCGGCACTGACCTTCAGCAGCACATCGCCTTCCATGAGCCCAAGATATTGGGTTAATTGTGCTTTTATATCCGCGTCCAGTGCCATGGCCAACGCTCCTTAAATTTTGCCTACGAGATCAAGGCTCGGTTTAAGGGTTGCAGCGCCTTCCTGCCATTTAGCAGGGCAAACTTCACCCGGGTTGTTGCGGACGTATTGAGCCGCTTTGATCTTGTTAACCAAGATGCTGGCATCGCGTCCGATACCGCCTGCATTAATTTCGATGGCTTGGATAACGCCGTCCGGATCGATGATAAACGTACCGCGGTCGGCAAGGCCGTCGGCTTCGATCAGCACGTCAAAGTTGCGGGAGATCGTGTGGGAAGGATCGCCGATCATGATGTAAGTGATTTTTCCGATCGTTTCGGAGCTGTCATGCCATGCTTTATGTGTAAAATGGGTGTCCGTCGAAACGGAGTAAACTTCAACGCCAAGTCCCTTGAGGGTCTCGTATTGGTTTTGCAGATCTTCGAGCTCGGTCGGGCAAACGAACGTAAAGTCTGCCGGATAGAAGCAAACGACGCTCCATTTGCCTTTAAAGTCAGCTTCGGTAACATCGATGAACTTGCCATTGTGGAAAGCGGATGCTTTGAACGGTTTTACTTCAGTTCCAATCAGGGACATGATTAAATTTCCTCCTTAGAGTGGTTTAAGATATTATCAATAGCCAGCTCAGGATTCATATGTCCTTTGCTAAACTATAATAATTCTAATTTAGTTATAATTATTATCTAAAAGACATTCGTTTGTCAAGCGCTGATTAAAATATCGCCATGTTTTATTTTAGCAAATTTGCCGCAGCTAATCCATTTCACCTGCGGGAACTAATTTCCAATACCTGCGTCTAAACATAATAATTACAAATTTGTGGGAAGCGGGATGATTCGATTGAAAAAAGTGATGCTGGGTTTTGTCTGCGGAGTGCTGCTTTCCGCATGTACGGCCGTTTATGCGGATGATGTCGTAGAGGCGCTGCTGGTTCCGCTGCGGGTGAGTGTGAACGGGGAAGCCAAGCGGCTGGGCGACGAATATCGCGTGCTGAATTACGATGGTCATGTCTATTTGCCGGCGCGGTTTGTGGTGGAGACGCTCGGCGGGCAAGTATTTTATGACGAGCAGGAGCGGAAGCTGTCGATCGTCGACCCGAAGCTGCCGGATCGCGCGGATTGGCAGCAGCAGGCGAAGGTGCTGATGGAGCTGGCGAGCGGGGAGCGGCTTGAGCCGGCTGCGCGGCTTATCGATTCCTACAGCGGGGAAGAGAGGGATCGGCTTTTTCTCGAGGTCGCGAAAACGATGTTCCAATACGCCGATAAGCCGCACATGGCGGAGCTGCTGCAGTTGTTTGCGGACAGGAAGGTCAATCTGGAGGTACGCGATGATAAATCCGGCTATACGCCGCTTCTTTTTTTAGCAGAGCGATCTCCGGCTTATATCCCGGTTTTACTGGATGCCGGAGCCAATGTGAACGCGGCGGGCGTAAGAGGAGATACGGCACTTATGCGTATTGCCGGTAAGGGAATGCCGGAGCTTGTCCGCGCCATGCTGCAAAAAGGCGCAGACCCTAATGCACAGGTGCTGGGAGGCTATACGCCGCTCCGCGCCGCCGCTTTGCCGATGTTTACGAATTATCGTAAGGAGACGGCGGAAACCGTCGCTCTGCTGCTCGCAGCCGGGGCGAAAGTCAACGTCGTCGACGCCGACGGAACGACACCGCTGCTCGTTGCAAGCGAATTTGGCGAAATGTCCGAGCCTGTCGTCCGACTGCTCCTCGATCACGGCGCCGATGTGAAGCTTGCGGACAGCGAGGGCAGAACCGCGCTGCACCGCAGCGCTAAGGGCGGCGGCTCCCCGGAGCTGATCGCCATGATGATTCGACTCGGCGCCCCCGCCGACGGCAAGGACAAGGAGGGCAATACCCCGCTCGCCTACGCCGTAGATAGGGCCGGCAGCGTGATACCGGAAAATCTGGAGAATTGCAGGGAAGTAATCCGTCTGCTGATCGGCGCAGGGGCGGATCCCGCAGCGCCCAACGCTCAGGGCGTCTCTCCACGGGATCGTGCCGCCGCCCTGGAGGACGAGCAGCGGCGCGAGCTTGTGCTGGGATGGCTGCAGTGAAGCTCCTGGGGCTTCTACGAGCACGTTGGCTTAACCTCGTTGATTTATTTTTTAAATAAATTTTAGTGTTATTGCCGGCGAATTGTTAGTAAAATAATAGATAACGACACGGTTCGACAAACTTTTTGCCTGGCTTTAACTTGGATTAAGGCAATCGTTCGGCATTTACAGGAGGTTGCAGCGATGCATTCGATTCGTTTGGAAAAACAAGATCTCATCAACGAATTTTTCTCTATGGTCAGAAAATTGAACCGGACCGCGATGGACGGCATCTATGTCCGGGAATTTTTTTGGAAAGTATCGGAAATCCGCGACTATGTGCCGCCAACGGTCGAATTTTTGACGGTGCTGCGCTACTACAACTCGGTACTGTTTTACGATTTCCGCAAATCGCTTGTTCCGAACTCGAGCATGTGGCTGCTCGCGGGCGTCGATATGGACGTCAATCTGGCGCTGCACAATTTGGGCGTCCGAACCGTGGACCAGCTTCGTCACCTGGTGAAGGGGCAAAAAAGCAGGCAGCGGGAAGCCCGCTGACCGGCACGGTCCGACATAAAGCTAATAAACAAGGTGTGCTAAAGAAGGGGTCCGGCTCCGGTTTAGTGCACCTTTTTTGTTTTTTCCAAACTATTTGGAAATCTCTCATAACATTCGACAAGATGCGGCAAAAAACGCTATAATCTACTTCTAGGGCTTATTAGAATGGGCCGAAGCCTATCTGATCATCCGAGGTGATGTCATTGTCTTTCTTGAGAAAAATCCCTCTGAAAACAACTCTGTTGTTTCTGATTGTGCTGGCAGCGCTTAATTTGGCATATTATCATCATACCAAGGACTTGATTTTGGACAGTCAAAAAGAAAAAATACAGCTGCTGTACAGCAGCCTGCTCGCGAATATCGAGCAAACCTCGGCGGGTGAGCTGTTTGTCGAGGAGCAGATCGGCAAAAATTTGCGGACGGCGGCCGTAGCCGCCAAATTCAAGCTGAATCCGGACATCGGCAAGGTGAGTAACGAGGAGCTCGTGGAATTAAGCGAACAGCTCGGCGTCGATCATATCACGTTATTCGAAAAACAACAGGACGACATCATCGGCGTAAGGTCCTCCGACCCGAAGGACGTCGGCGTCAACGCGAGAGGATGGGATGTGACGTACGATGCGTTCAAGCAGCTTTTTAACGGTGAGAACGTTCATGTCGGGATCGGGCAGGCGCTGCCCCATTATTGGTCCGAACCGTTCAATACGTCCTCGTCCAATCCGGCCAGCATCGATAAATGGGGATATTATTACGACGGCACGACGGGGTATTTGATCAACCCGTTCGTGCACGATACGAGTTTGCGCCAGTACCAGAAAATGGCCGGCATTGACGCCACCATTCAAAGGCTGAAGAAAGATAACGAATCGATGGGGCTGGAAATCTCCGTGCTGAACGCGAACACGCTGCTGGAGAAGAAAATTCCGTCGGTTAACCCGACTCCGGACAGCTTTTTTTCGGAAAGGCTCGTGCTGTTCGGGGATTACAAATACCGGGATGCCGAGGAGAAAAAGTACGCACAGCTCGCAATCGATTCGGATACGTCGGTATATTATGTGGCCACCTCGGACGGAAAAGAAATCCTGAAAAGCTTTACGCCGATCCGCGCCGACTATTTGAAGTACAATCCGGCGGGAGCTCCTCCGCTCATCGAAATTTCCATCCATGCGGACCCCATCCAGGAAAAGCTGAGCGAGCAGCTCAACCAAACGTTGTTTTTCATGTTCGTGTGCACCTGCCTGAGCCTTGCGCTGATGGGCGTCATGTTCATGCTAACCCAACGGAAAAAGGAAGAGGCCGTTCAGGAGGTGCAGGAAACCTATGCAGGGAATATCGAAACGCTGTTCCAATCGATTCGCGAGCAGCGTCACGACTTCATCAATCATCTGCAGACGATTCACGGCTTTTTGACCATGAAGCATTACGATGAGCTGCAGGCGTACACGGAGGCGCTGGTCGGCGAAATTCGCGTCGTCAACGATTTGGTGAACATCAACAACCCGCCGCTCATCGCGCTCCTTCAAGCCAAAATCGCTCAGGCGGAACGGCTGCAGATCAGCTTCGAGCACGTGTTCGGGCAGATGGACAAGCTGAAGCTGAGCGCCGTGAAAGCGACCGATATCGTCAAAATGCTCAGCAATCTGATCGATAACGCGTTCGACGCCTCGATGGAGCTCGATCCCGATCACCGGTTCGTCACGGTGGAAGGCGACATTGTGGGCAACCAGCTGCAGCTGAAGGTCGCCAACGACGGCAATCCGATTCCCGAGGACGTGCGCCAGAAGCTGTTCCAGCGAGGGTTTACTTCCAAGCATAACGGCAAAAACTCCGGCCTCGGCCTGCACATCGTGCACGAGCTGGTGAAAAAGTACAAAGGGACGATTCAGGTGAAAAGCGAGGACGGTACGACCGAGTTTTCCATCTCCATCCCGATGACGAAATGGTAGCAGTATGTGCCGGCCCTTTGGGTCGGCTTTTTTTATTTCCCGTACAGCAGCTGGCCTGCCTCCCATTTGGTCAAGTTTTTCCAGTCGACGGCAGGGCCGTCTTTCGGGAGCTTCTCCCGCAATGTGGCAATCTGCGTCTCGGTGGCGCGCTGGCGTGCGATAAGCCCGAACAGATTATCGTGGGCAATTTTGCGGATCAGCTCCTTATCCTCCAACAAATCGACGACCTGATACATCGCTCCGATCGCCGCTTCCTCGCTTTCCAGCCCGAACCCCGAGTCGGTGCTGAGCATAAAGCGGTCGGGAAATTGTTTCATCACGGGGATGAAATCCTCCAGCTTGTTTGCGCTATCCTTGTTTAAAGACGTAAAGCCGGCGAAGAAATCGGCGTACAGATTCGGGTGTTTCTCCAGCAGACGCCTGATATTGTCCGGCGAATTATAGGCGTTGGCATGAGCAAAGATAAACGAGGTGTTCGGATGCGCTTCCAGCGCCTTTTCCAGCTGAACGATCGGCATGCCGCCCGGCGGGTCGATATGCAGAAGAACGGGTGCTCCGTATTCGGAGCAGATGTCGTAAATTTGCGGCAAATAGCCGTCCATCGGGTGCTGGGCCTTCCATTTGACTTTGGCCAAAACCGGCGAATTCGTCGAGGCGGCGGCAATTTCCCCCAGACCGAAGAAACCGCTTTCCAAATTGGCTTTGACCACCTCCAGGCTGGACGGGTCATGCAGGTCGAATCCGGAAAAGAACGGGATAAACATCTGCGGGTTCATTTTGTAAGCCGTCATTGCATTTTGATCCGTATCGACCGCACTCGGTTCCGAAACGTCCCCGAACAGCACAATCCGGTCCACCGACAGCTCCTTCCATTTGCCCGCCATCCGAAGATAACCCATGCCGCCGGCATCGTGATTATGCGCGTCGATGAGCGGGATGCCGCCGAACCGCATGGCCAAATCTTTGATGCTTTTGCCGGGAGACGGGCTTGCGGTCGGCACCGCCGCTGCGCTCTCAGTTTCTGCCGTGACGGGAGGCTGTGGGGTTTTTGATGAAAAGAGGCTGTGCCCGATCGCCAGAAAACCCGCGGCACATAAGCCGGCGAAGGCAACATAAAGCGGATTGATGCGTTTCATATCGGATCTCCTTTCAACAATGCAAAATCCGTTCTTCCAAAAGCGCTATAACGCGAGTTTACTATATTTTCCTGTTTTCAGCTAACATTCAGCGAATCTTCAAGGAACGCTCAGCGCATATTCATGGTGAATTAAGGAAACGGACCTATACTTCAAAGTGTAAGACAAAACTACTCAAGAAAAGGTGGAATACGATATGAAGATGTTCGGCAAAAAAATAATCGCAGGAACGATCGCAGCAAGCTTTTTAATCGGAGGGGCAGCGGTGGTACATAATCAGGCCTTCGCCGACACGACATCCACATCTTCCGCATCGGCTTCGACGTCCGTATCGGACCAGACTTACAAGGCGGACAAGGCGCAGCGTCCTGACGGACGCATGGGCTTCCGCGGCGGCATCAACTTCATGCAGGAAGCGGCAACGATTTTGGGGATCGATGAAGCGACGTTGAAAGCATCCTTGAAGGACGGAAAAACGCTGGTCCAGCTCGCCCAGGAAAAAGGCATCACCGAGGACGATCTCGTGCAAAAGCTCGCCGCTGCCGAAACGAAGGCGATCGATACCGCAGTGAGTGAAGGGAAACTGACGCAGGAGCAAGCCGATAAAATGAAAACCGGCCTGGCGGACCGTCTGAAGCAAATGGTCGAAAACAAACGTGCGGAAGGCATGGGTGGACCGGGAGGTCCTAAGGGACACGGACCGGGCGGATTTTTCGGCAAGCCGGGAGCGCTCGAAGAGATTCTCGGCGTCACGCAGGATGAGCTGAAGACGGGCCTTGCGGCCGGCAAATCGATCGCCGAAATCGCGCAGGAAAAAGGCATCAGCAAAGAAGAGCTGATCAGCAAGCTGAAGGACAGCATGACCGAGCAGATCACCCAGTTTGTCGATCGCAAAGGACAGCCCGGCGACGGCAAGTCCCGCGGCGCGAAGCAGCAGGACAAAACGACGACGACCACTCAGCAGTAAAAAGAAAAACGCAGCATACCGCGGCACCGCGGCCATGCTGCGTTTTTTTGTCGCGTTAGAACCGCTTGCGGACGTGCCTTGCGTGCATGCGGAACGGAATGATGGCGGGAAGCGTATCTATGTAGAAGGTGCAACTTAAAGGAACCATTGGACACCTCATCTCTTTTTTAGTACCATATGAATCATAATCCATTATTTCTAAGATTCAGAATTGTTTCGAAACAACCTTTGCGGTGATTCATCTTGGGAAGGGGGAAGAGCGGATGCTCAAGTTAGGTCAGAAAGTGTATATCGTCTCCGACAGCTTCGAGCAAAATCTGCCTGTCGGCGATTACGGATATATCATTGCCTACGACCGCAACGCCGACAACGTATTCGATTACGTGATCCGCGTGCCGAAAGCGGGCAAACATTTTTATGTGCCTGCGGCCGATATAGAGCTGGAGGAAGTGCTGATCCAGCAGGAAGTGGACCGCCTTGAGAAGGAAGCGCTGATCGATTTTGCTTTGAGAACCAAAAACGAGGAGCTGTTCCGCCGCATCATGAACGGGGAAAAGATCGCTCCGGGCGAAGAAAGCAGCAAGGAAGTGCAATCGTCGCAGGATTTTATCCGGCAGGTTAATTTGAAAGCTTGGATTTGATCGCCATTCCACGAAAACGCCGTTCCGCGAAGGAACGGCTCTTTTTTTGCGCGGGTTCAAAAGCCAGGCGATTGAGTTCCCCGTTCGGTTTAATATATAATGAAAAGATGATTGTATCAGGAAGGAAGGGATTTACTTGAGTATTACGATCAAGGATGTCGAACATGTGGCCAATTTGGCCCGTTTGGAGCTTACCGACGACGAGAAGCAGCAGTTCACGGAGCAGCTCAATGCGATTTTGAAATATGCGGAGCAGTTGAACAAGCTGGACACCGATCATGTAGAGCCGACGAGCCACGTCATGCCGCTTTTCAACGTGATGCGCGAGGACGAAGTAAGGCCTTCCCTGCCGCTCGATAAAGTGATGCAAAATGCCCCGGACGAAGAGGACGGACAAATCAAAGTGCCAGCGGTGCTGGAATAGCGAATAGCGTTGCGGATGTTTATGAAGCTTGCTTCCGGGGATTTCCCGGGCAAAAAACTTGAAGGAGGACGCCGTTTTGTCTTTATTCGATTTGAAATTGCAAGAAATACATAACCGCCTTCACGGCAAAGAATTGACCGTAACGGACCTTGTGGACGAAGCGCTGCGCAGAATCGGCCAGGTGGACGGCAAAGTGAAGGCGTTTTTGACTTTGGACGAGGAGCGGGCCCGCAGCGCCGCGCAGCAGCTGGACAAGCAGTCCGGCGGAGATGTCAAAGGGCTGCTGTTCGGCCTGCCGATCGGGATCAAGGACAACATCGTGACGGAAGGGCTCACCACCACGTGCGCGAGCCAGTTCCTGAAAAATTTCAATCCCATCTACGACGCCACCGTGGTGAAAAAGCTGAAGGACGCGCAGGCCGTCACGATCGGGAAGCTGAACATGGACGAATTCGCGATGGGCGGCTCGAACGAAAACTCAAGCTTCCATCCGACGCATAACCCGTGGAACCTGGACTACGTGCCCGGCGGTTCCAGCGGCGGCTCGGCGGCGGCGGTGGCGGCCGGCGAAGTGTACTTCTCGCTCGGCTCCGACACCGGCGGCTCGATCCGCCAGCCTGCCTCGTATTGCGGCATCGTCGGTATGAAGCCGACGTACGGCCTCGTTTCGCGCTTCGGCCTCGTCGCCTTCGCGTCGTCGCTCGATCAGATCGGACCGCTGACGAAAAACGTCGAAGATTGCGCCTATTTGCTGCAGGCGATCGCCGGCTACGATCCGATGGATTCGACCTCGGCCAAGGTGGACATCCCGGATTACGTCAGCGCGCTGACCGGAGACGTGAAAGGGCTTCGCGTCGCCGTGCCGAAGGAATACCTCGGCCAAGGCATCGATCCGAAGGTAAAGGACGCCGTGCAGACCGCGCTGAAAGTGCTGGAAGCTCAAGGCGCGATCGTCGAGGAAGTATCGATGCCGCATTCCGAATACGCCGTCGCGACATATTATTTGCTCGCTTCGTCGGAAGCGTCCTCGAACCTGGCGCGGTTTGACGGCGTACGATACGGCGTGCGTGCGGAAAATCCGGCCAATCTGCTCGACCTGTACCACAAGTCGCGCAGCCAGGGCTTCGGGCCGGAAGTGAAGCGCCGCATCATGCTCGGCACGTACGCGCTCAGCTCCGGCTATTACGACGCATACTACTTGAAAGCGCAAAAGGTGCGCACGCTCATCAAGCAGGATTTCGACAATGTCTTTGCCAAATACGACGTCATCGTCGGTCCGACCGCGCCGACACCGGCGTTCAAAATCGGCTCGCAGACGAAAGATCCGCTGACGATGTACCTGAACGATATTTTGACGATTCCGGTCAACCTCGCCGGAGTGCCGGCCATCAGCGTACCGTGCGGTTTTGCGGACGGCATGCCGGTGGGTCTGCAAATCATCGGCAAACCTTTGGATGAATCGACCGTGCTGCGCGCGGCTCACGCCTACGAGCAGAACACGGATTTCCATAAGCAGCGTCCGGCGCTGTAAGACGCTAAAAAACTGTTAGGAGTGTTCCGCATGTCAGCGACACAAACGAAATACGAAACGGTGATCGGCCTTGAGGTGCACGTGGAGCTGCACACGAAGTCGAAAATCTTTTGCGGCTGCTCGACCGAATTCGGGGCGCCGCCGAATACCCATACGTGCCCGGTGTGCCTCGGCTACCCGGGCGTGCTCCCGGTGCTCAACCGGCAGGCGGTCGAGTACGCGATGAAAGCGGCGATGGCGCTTAACTGTCAAATTGCGACAGAGAGCAAATTCGACCGGAAAAACTACTTTTACCCCGATTCGCCCAAGGCGTATCAAATCTCGCAATACGACAAGCCGATCGGCGAGCACGGCTGGATCGACATCGAAGTAGACGGCGAAACGAAGCGGATCGGCATCACCCGCGTGCATCTGGAGGAAGACGCGGGCAAGCTGACGCACGTCGACGGCGGCTACGCGTCGCTCGTCGATTTCAACCGCGTCGGCACGCCGCTGATCGAAATCGTCTCCGAGCCGGACATCCGCACGCCGGAGGAAGCGAAGGCGTACCTCGAGAAGCTGCGCGCCATCATGCTCTACTGCGACGTCTCCGACGTCAAGATGGAGGAAGGCTCGCTGCGCTGCGACGCCAACATCAGCCTGCGTCCGTACGGGCAGAAGGAGTTCGGCACGAAGGCCGAGCTGAAAAACATGAACTCGTTCCGCGGCGTGCAGCGCGGCCTCGAATACGAGCAGTGGCGCCAGGCCGACGTGCTGGACAGCGGCGGCAAAGTCGTGCAGGAGACACGCCGCTGGGACGAAGCGCAGGGCAAGACGTTCTCGATGCGCGGCAAGGAGCAGGCGCACGACTACCGCTACTTCCCGGACCCGGACCTCGTCCGGCTGCACATCGACGACGAGTGGAAGGACCGCGTCCGAGCCTCCATCCCGGAGCTGCCGGATGCGCGCAAAGCCCGCTACGTGAGCGAGCTCGGTCTGCCGAGCTACGATGCCGAAGTCATTACCGCTTCGATGAAACTGGCGAACTTTTTTGAGGAAAGCCTGAATTATACGAAGGACGCGAAAGCGGCCGCCAACTGGATCATGGGCGACCTGCTCGGCTACCTGAACGCGAACAATCTCGAGCTGGATGAAGTGAAAATTAGCGGCAAAGGGCTCGGCGAGATGATCGGGCTGATCGAGAAAGGCACGATCAGCAGCAAAATCGCCAAAACCGTGTTCAAAACGATGCTCGAAACCGGCAAGGAGCCGCAGAAGATCGTAGAAGAACAAGGCCTCGTGCAGATCAGCGACGAAGGCGCCATCGCGGCGATCGTCGATCAGGTGATCGCGAACAACCCGCAGTCCGTCGCCGATTTCCAGGCGGGCAAAGACAAAGCGATCGGCTTCCTCGTCGGTCAGGTCATGAAGGAGTCCAAAGGCAAAGCGAACCCGGGGCTCGTCAACAAACTGATCATGGAGAAGTTGAAACGATAATGTGATACAATGAGTGGTACATCGCTTCCTCATTTTGGAAGAAGGTGTGCCACTTTATTTATCCACGAAAGGGAGAGGCTTTTGCTCATCCGGCCGATAGATGTAAGCGACCATACTGCGGTGCTGGAACTGCTCACGCTGCAGATCAAATCGTACGAAGTGGAGGCGAAGCTGATCGGCTTCTGCGAAATTCCGCCGCTTACGGATTCGATCCAAACGATTCAGAAGTCCAAGGAGACGTTTATCGGCTGTTACGAGGACGGCGCGCTGATCGGAGCGGCGGCGTATGACGTTTCTGCAGAACAAGCCGCCATCACCCGCATGATGGTGCATCCGGAGCATTTCCGCCGCGGCGTCGCGACCGGGCTTTTGGAAGAGATCGAGCGGCGCATCCCGCCGGGCATGCCTATCGAAGTGTCGACGGGAACGCGGAACGTGCCGGCCATGGAGCTGTATATGAAACACGGGTACGTGCCGGAGGGCGAAGTGCTTATTGCCAGGGGCATCACGGTGACGATGTTGACCAAAGAAAGAGGCGCCCGCCGGCAGGCTGACGAGCGCCCTTAAGCCATTTTGAAACGGCCGTTAAATACGATATTGTTCAAACGTTACGGGGCTGCCTTGAATCGTCCGTTCCCGGCGAATCAATCGGCAGCCTTTGTCGCTGTCATGCTGCACCGCAAGCCCGAGAAAAAGTTCCGCTCCGCGAAGCGTCGTATGGTTCACCGTCAATTCCGTCAGCGGCTTGTCTGCCGCAGCAAACGTATGGAATAGAGGCGCCCGGCTCATCCAACGGTCGCGGAGCTGCTGCAGCGAGGCGATCCCGAGCGTCCGGGCTTCCTCCCGACTGAGCGCCTCCATCACCACGCCATGGATTGCCCCTTCGCTCCGAACGGATACCCGGTCCGGCTTCTGTTCCGTCCACGCTGGCTGCATCGTGCTGTAGGCAATGTATACATCGCCGATCAGGCCGAAGCCTGCGGATGACTCGAACACCCATTCGCCGGGCGGCAAGCAGCCGACGATCCGGTTATCGGCTTCGGAAGGCAGCGCGTACAGTGCGACCGCCGTGCTTTGATGCAGCAGCACTTCGCCGAAGTCGCTGGCGTGCCGGTCGTCGCCTTCTTTATATTTTTTGCCGGGATGGAAAAAGTAAGCCTGATTGACCCCCGAGGTCACCGTCGTAAGCGGGAGCGAAATATCCCAGCGGTGCTGCTCGTTGTCGAATTCCTCGCGCCGTTCATACATGCCGCCGGCGGCATACGACGGAGTGATGAACGTATAGCTGTGGACTTCCTCGATGTCCTTGCCTTCCGCGTCCGTGATGAGGATCGTTCGGCGGAGCTCGGTTTCGCCGCTGCGGTTTACGGCTTTGTTCTTAACATATTCCGGAATTTGATATGCATAAAGCCCTGCCCCCTCCAAGCGGGGGATGTCCACGGGTTCGGGAAAGTCTCCGAACTGGATGTAATCCATCAGCGTATTGTTGTCCCGCGGCGCATCGTGCGGCCATTCACGGGAATGGGGGCCCGCCCAGATGCCTTTCAGGTAATAGTCCGCCCGCAGCTCCCACAAATAAACGAGCATTTCCTCCGCGACCGCCCTTGCTCCGGTATCATCCACGACCTCCCATACGCATGTGAACGCCTGGATCCAATGCCAGTGCCACGGCAGAGAGCCGTACTCCTTAAAGCCGTAACGCCGGACGTGCGCAAGCATCCGCCTGGCGCAATCGATGCCTTCGCTCAGCAGCTCCCGGTCGTCGAACAGATGGCCGAGCAGCATTTTGAGCGCCGTATGCTTCGCCTCATGATGGTTCATCTGCTGCAGCGGCTTGCGGTACACTTCGCTTTGGTATATATGCGTCAGGGCGAGGCTGAGATCGCTTTTCAGCTGGGGCGGCAGTTCCCTGCCGTACCGGGAGTAGAACAAAGCGACCAGGCAGCCCATCAGCTCCACCGGCAGCGCATTGGGCTTTGCGGCGGCCGGATCTTCGCCCAGATTGAGCGGCCAATGGCCGTACATCGGACTTTGCGGATTTTGATCCTGAAGCGCCATCACCTTGGAGATGACGCCGGCCGCCAAATCCATCGCGTTCGCTTCATCCCCGGTTCCTTCCTCTTGACGGACATCGAGACTATGTACGAACAAATGAACCGCCAAATAAAAATTATCCCTTAAATCCGCATGAAACCAGAAGCCGCTGTCCCGCCGCGGAAGCTCCGCGGCTTTGCGGGCAGCGAGCCGCCGGATATCGGCGCGGCGCGTTTCGAAGCTGCTCATCGAAAAGCCACCTTTCCTCATTCTTGTCTTCGCTACCCCTTAGTCTAGGCGAGAAGCTGCGAAAGGACAAGGCCCCGAATCTTTTTTTGCCAGATCTGCAGCAAATGTTAAAATAATTGAAGGGGAAGCGGTGAATCGGAACGTCATAGGAGATGAACAAACAAAAAGGCGGTGAAGCCATGGAGCGGCCCACGGACGAAGAGCTGGTCGCCCGTATCCGTCAAGGCCATGACGATGCTTATCGCGCGCTGGTGGAGCGTCATCAAAATTATATATTCACGCTTATTTACCGGCAGGTGGAGCACCGGGAAACCGCCGAAGATTTGATGCAGGAAGTATTTATCAAGCTGTACCGTTCCTTGTTTCATTTTCGGGGCGACGCGAAATTTACGACGTGGCTCTACAGACTCACCCTTAATCTCGTGGCGGATTACCGCAGAGCCCGCAAAAGAAGGCCGCTCGAATCGCTTCTGGATGTGGTCAGGGAATGGTTTTCCGACGAGCGCGAGCAGCCGGAGCAGATGTCCCTTCACAGGGAAGAGCGCGATGCCGTTCAGCGGATCGTGGCCGAACTGCCGGAGAAATACCGGCTGATTGTCGGGTTGTATCATTTTCAGCAGCTGTCGTATCGGGAAATTGCGCAAATTACCGGATTGCCCGTGAAAACGGTGGAAACCCGGCTGTACCGGGGCAAAGCGATGCTGAAGCAAAAATGGCTGGAGGTGAACGGCAATGTGGATGAAGCACCTGAACGATCTGCAGCTGCAACGGTTTCAGAATAGCCGCTGCACCCCGCAGGAAGCGACCCGCATTCGCAAGCATCTTCGCCGCTGCGACGTCTGCCGCCGCGAGCTGATGGCTTACGCCGAGCTGAACCGGGCGCTTGCCGCGCAGCCTCTTATGGCCGCTCCCGCACATACGGCGGAGCGGGTGATGGCTGCGCTGCGGTCGAATCCGGCATCTTCGTCCGCGGCCCCGCGTCCGCGGCTTAAGCTCGGAGTCGAACTCGCCAACGGCTGTGTGGCCGCCGCGGCGACATATTTGTTTATATCGACGGGAGTTTGGTCGAAAATCGTATCGATCGACGCCGTGAAGCTCGGTGCGGACGTACATATACGGACCCTGGAGCTGGTTAAGATCGTGGAAACATGGGCGCGGCTGATCTAACGTATAATTTCAACGAAGCTGGAGGATCTGATTATGGTAGAAGACAAACAACAGGCGAACTTTCAGGACGACCGGGAGGACGAGTTTTTGCGGGAACGGCTGCGAAAATGGAACGGTCCGGTCCGCGATCCTTTTTATGAAATGATGGGAACGCGGTCCCGGAAAAGCAAGCTGATCGCCGGGCTGCTGTCCTTTCTCGTCCCCGGAACCGGGCAGTTTTATCTCGGGCAAATGCAGCGGGGCATTACGATCATGCTGCTCCTGATCGTCGATATTTTCGCGATCGTCACTTTTTCGACCAGCAGCAAGGAAATCATACCGCTTATCGTGCTGTTTTCGCTGCTGATCCCGGTTATTTATTTTTACAACATTTTCGATGCGCTGCAGCAGGCCGACAAAATCAACCATCGCCCGCTGGGCTTCGGTCCCGAACCGTTTTATAGCGAGGCCGGCGACGCGCGCGATCCGCTCGGCAGGCTGGCCAAAGGCAGCTACCTCGGCTATTTGCTGGTCGCTGTCGGCGTGCTTTTGTTTCTTGTCGGAGCCAAGCCGGCCTGGCTGGAGAAGCTGCTGGACCTCGTCGGTTCCTCCGTCGGAGCCATCCTGCTTATAGGCATCGGAGTTTATTTATTTTTTCGGGAGTCGCGAAACAAATAAACGGGCACTTGCAAAGGAGCAAGATTCATCATGCACAAAGTGGGGAGATTTACTGCGGCTGTTATGCTGATCTGCGTTGGGTTGGCCGTGATCGCGGACAAAAGCACCGGCTCTCATTTTACCCAACTGGCTCTGCAGTGGTGGCCGGTCCTGCTGATCCTGCTCGGGGTGGAGCTGGTGCTGTACAACTTTAGACATGCCAACGCCGATAAGCCGCTCAGGCTTGATGTCGGGGGCATCCTGCTTGCGCTTATCCTTTCGGCAGTCGTTATGGGAGGCTCGCAGGCAACGCAGTTTTATGAAAAGTGGATGAGCTTTGACGGCGTACTCTCGTACGCGGACGAATCCGGCTACAAATTCGAGAAGGCCGCAGTGAGCATTCCGCTTGATGCCGATACGGAGAAGCTGTTCGTCGAAAACCCTTCGGGCTCGGTCAGCGTCAAAGCCGGACCGGTGGAACAGGTGCAAGTGGAAGCGGTCGTATGGGTCGATAAAGTCGGTCAGGACGAGGCGGCAACCATCGCGGAGCAATCCGGCGTCGAATGGGATACGTCGCGGTCCGTTTTAAGCATCAAAGCTCAAGGCAAGGAATACGGGGAAAAAGGGCTTTTTTCCAGGAGAAAGCCGCGGGTCAATCTGACCGTCATCTTACCCGCGAAGCAAAAGGTGGATGTCGAGCTGAAGCTCACGAACGGCAAGGCGGAGGCGGCTCAGCTGCCCATACGCGAGGAATTGTCCGTGAGGACGACGAACGGCGAAATCGCAGTGACGGATTTGTCGGGAAACGTCAGTCTGTCCACAACGAACGGCCAAATCGTCGCCTCCAAAATCGGAGGATACGCAGATTTGGAAACCACTAACGGCTCGGTCGCCTTGAAAGAGATTCAAGGGAACGTCGAGGCGAAAACGACCAACGGCGAGGTGCAGGCCGATCATGTGAACGGCAGTCTTACCGTAAAGACGACAAACGGTACCGTTACCGTCACCGAAGCGACGGGACAACTCGAGATCCAAACCAACAACGGTTCGATCCGGGCCCAGAGCCGTAAGGTCGGCGGGGACTGGGAGCTCAAGGCATCGCATGGGGCGATCGATTTGGCGCTGCCGGCAAACGCCGACATGGAGGTTGACGGCGAGGGCCGGCTGACGGATGTCAGAAGCGACTTTCCTTTGAATATCAGCAAGGACTCCGTCAGCGGCCGCATTGGCAAAGGCACGTATGAACTTAAGCTGGACACGGCAGGGCCTGTCGTTATTCGCAAGCTGGATTGACAAAATTGCCTCCATAAACGTAGAATAGAAGGATAAGCATAACATTTATGATAACGTGGCGGTGATTTGCATGGAACTCCGATTGGAGCAAGCGTTGACTAAATTGAAAAGCACCGGTGTACGCATGACCCCTCAGAGACATGCGATACTTGCCTATTTGATCGATACGATGTCCCATCCGACGGCGGATGAAATCTATAAAGCGCTGGAGCCGCGTTTTCCGAGCATGAGCGTGGCAACCGTGTACAACAATCTCAAGGTGTTTATTGAAGCGGGACTCGTCCGCGAAATGAATTACGGCGATCAATCGAGCCGTTTCGATGCCGATATGTCCGAGCACTACCACGCCCATTGCGAGCGCTGCGGGAAGATGGTCGACTTCGATTATCCGCCGCTGGAAGCTGCGGAGAAGGCGGCGGCCGAGCAAACCGGGTTTACGGTGCACGGGCATCGTCTTGAAATTTACGGCATTTGCCCGGATTGTGCGGACATTACGAGGCATTAAGGCAGCATGGCATGAAATCATGTATAATGAACGTATTCGGGCGTTTGGAAAGCTCCGGATACGTTTTTTTGTTGCTTTTATTCTATCAATCTAGCAAATAAATCCAGGAGTGAAGCTATGGAACCGATCCCATCGGCAAGGCCAACGCGCAGAAGAACCGGCCTTGTACTGTTTTTGCTCATCATTACCGTACTGCTCTTAGCTGCTTGCTGCACCTATTACTGGATACGCTTCGTTCCTTCGACGAAACATGAAAAGCCCGATTTCCGCGGCTTGACCCGGCCGATTTTTTACCAAGGAAAAATGTTCGACCTGCCGGCCGCCGGGCAGAAAGAAACGCTGAAGCTGCCTTTGACGCTGGTGAAAAACGAAATCGATCCCAACATCCGGTACGAGCAGGCCAGCGAATCGACTATCATTACCACGCAGGACAAGGTCGTCCGCCTGAAAACAAGCGAGCTGACGGCGACCGTCAACGAGAAACCGTTTACCTTGTCATTCCCGACGGAAAAAGTGGAAGGCGAGATCTATTTGCCGATCGCGCCGCTGCAGCAATTATATCAAATTCGGTTAAAAGAGTCGGAATCGACGGGCACCGTTATTTTGCAAAAGCAAGGCGATGTCATTCAATGGGGCAAAGCCGTAGCGCCGTCCGGCAAACCGGACGCGACCGTGGCGCTGCGGAAAGAGCCTTCGATCAAAGCTCCGGTATACGAAGACGTGAAGCGGGACGCCCCTGTAATGATCTGGTCCGAGGAAATGGGCTGGTATTTCGTACAGCTCGAAAACGGGTATACCGGTTATATGGAGAAACGCCACGTCACGCTTGACCGGGTTGAGACGATACCGCGCCAGGAGCCGCAAAACGAGTTTATCCCGTGGAAGCCCGTCGGCGGCAAAATCAACTTGACTTGGGAACAGGTCATTACCAAAAACCCGGATACGCAAAAAATCGGCCCGATGCCGGGGCTGAATGTCATCAGCCCGACATGGTTTCATCTGATCGACGGTCAGGGGAATCTGAAAAACCTGGCTGACGCGTCATACGTCAAATGGGCCCACAGCCGGAACTATCAGGTTTGGGCGCTGTTTAGCAACGGTTTCGATCCGAAGATCACGACCGAAGCTCTGTCGACCTACGACCGCCGGATGAAGATAATCAAGCAGCTGCTCAGCTACGCCCAGCTTTACTCGCTGCAGGGCATCAACATCGATTTCGAAAACGTTTCGCTTTCCGACAAGGACGAGCTCGTCCAATTCGTCCGCGAGATGACGCCGCTTTTACACGAGCAAAGCCTGGTCGTTTCGATGGACGTTACGGTGAAGTCGAACAACGAGAACTGGTCGATGTTTCTTGATCGCAAGGCGCTGATCGAATCGCTGGACTATATGATGGTCATGGCGTACGACGAGCATTGGGCGTCAAGCCCGAAGGCCGGCTCCGTCGCCTCTCTGCCCTGGGTCGACAAATCGATAGCCCAACTGTTGAAAGAGGATGACATTCCGCCATCCAAGCTGGTCCTCGGTGTCCCTTATTATACCCGCGTATGGACGGAAGAAACCAAGGACGGTAAAACGACGGTGAAATCCGATACGCTGATCATGGATACGGTGCAGAGGATGATCAAAGAGAAGAAGCTCACGCCTGTCTATCAGGAAGAAACCGGGCAAAATTACGTCCAATACAAGGAAGGCAGCAAGACGATGAAAATATGGATTGAGGATGAGACATCCATGAAAGCGCGCATGGAGATCGTCAAAAAATACGATTTGGCCGGCGTTGCTTCGTGGAAAAGAGGATTGGAGTCGTCAAATATGTGGCCGCTGATCGAAGATGCTTTGAGCAAACGGCCCTAACCGTTAAAAAAGCTTACTTTCCCGAATTGCGGGATAAGTAAGCTTTTTCTATTGCAGGCATGTATTGACGGTCCGTCTCAACGATGGGCATTCGGCGCTTCGGTGCCGCTTTGGTTTTGGCCGGACGGAGCGTGCTTCGGGTCCATCGACAAAATCGTTTTGCAAAACATGCAGCGGTCCGTTTTTCCGAGCATCTTGGTTGGTTTGCCGCACTCCGGGCATTCCACGACAACCGCGCTAGTCGACATCATGCCGGCCATAAAATATATGGCCATGCTGCCCAGCATGCTAATAGCTCCGATCAGCATGCAGATGACGGCGATAATGCGCCCGGCCTGCCCCCAATCAAACACGATGCCGGCCAGGCCGACTATCATCAGCAGCATGCCGCCCATGGTCAGCAGCAGCCCCCATAAACGGAATTCATTTACTTTGCTCGACTTTAACCGCACTTTCAGGTCACTTCTTTCCATAAAGTAAAATTGTGCATTTCGTCACATTTTCCGGCAGGAAACGAACGGAATTTGTAGAATTGAATAGTTGCAAGTCAATTTGAACGGAGGTCTTCAGCGATGGATTCTATCATAGAACAGATGGCAGAAAGGGCAAGGACGAACCATGACGTGATCAGTCTTGCGGCGGTTCGCAATCCTTCCTCGCATTCCACGCTGACAGACGGCTACGATTTGCTGTTCCTGGTCGTCGCGAACCGGGCCGAATCCGGAAGCAGGCTCTTTCATTATATAAAAGACAACCAGCGTATACAAGAAAGATGGATCGATCCGGAAACTTTGGAGCATGGGATACTGCACGGCCAAAACCGCAACTTTATTCATTGGATTTTAAAAGGGGAGATCGTTTTGGACCGGAACACGTATTTGGAGGGCTTGCGTCACCGCCTTCTCGAGTTTCCGCCCGAATTGCGGGAGCTCAGATTGCTCATCGAGTTTTCCAGCTTTTTGCGCTGTTATACGCAGAGCAGGGAGCATATTTTGGAGGATCAACTGCTTGATGCTTACAACGATATTTTGGAGACGCTGCGCCATTGGGCCCGAATCGTCATCATCGAAGAGGGGATCCATCCGGAAGTGACGGTCTGGAAGCAGGTCAAAGCGATCAATCCCGGAGTCTATAAGCTTTACGAAGAGCTGACACTCAGCACGGAAACATTAAAGCAGCGGATTCAGCTTGTATTGCTGGCCAGCGAATTTTCCGTCATGTCCAAGATGGAAAAATGCTGCAAATCGCTGCTCGATATTTTAAAAAGCCGTCCGGAAGCCTGGAGT